>JADEXA010000043.1 GCA_015207365.1 Vacuolonema iberomarrocanum LEGE 07170 | reverse complement strand
GGGAGATTTTGACCTCCTTGGCCGCCACCGCTCAGCAGCAAGGTGTTTCCTTTATTGATTGGGTGGCTGAGGCCATGACCTTACCCCCTCTCTCCCCAGACGATTCCCGCTAAACAAATACGTTGCGCCCACACACATCCGTACTTAACTAACGCGCATAGCGCTATAGTCAGGAGATCGGCAATGAAGATTGGCATTATTGGTGCTGGAGATGTCGGGCAAACCCTGGCAGAACTATGGATACAGGCAGGGCATACGATCATTCTCAGTTCCCGTCATCCAGAAACCCTTAGTGATGTGCTTCAGCCATTAGGGAGTTCTGCGAAAGGAGCTACGGTTGCCCAAGCGGCGGCTGAAGCAGAGATTTTGCTACTCGCCGTCAGCTACTGGACGGTGGATGAAGCGATCGCCCACATTGCTCCTCACGTCGATGATAAAATCGTCATCGATGCCACCAACCCTTTGCGCTATGCCGAAGAGGGCGGGACAGAACGCGTCATCGGTGATCAAGAAATTGCTGGATTAGTGATGGCTAACAAGCTACCCAATGCTCGCATTGTCAAAGCCTTTACAACGCTATGGACAGGTTATTTGAAGCAACATGCCCATCGCCAGTCTCCCCAAATTGCCATGCCACTGGCTGGCGCTAAAGCCGATACATCGATCGTTGCTGACTTAATCCAGGATGCTGGATTCGAGCCTGTCGATTTGGGCACCCTAGCTGACTCTCGCCCCCTCGATCCACCTAGCGCGATCTGGAACCAGGTGCTCACTGCAGATGAACTACGGGCGCGAGTCGCTCGCACACAGTAAACGACTTCGTAGGGTTTGTTCCTTCTTGGGTTTCATAGGTAGTGCGGCCTCTCAAATCACCCGTCTAAGTAGCTCGGCATGATGAAAAACCAGACCCTAAAAACCTGTGCCGCCCGCGCTGCGGGCGGCACAGGTTTTTAGGGTTTTAGGTTTAATTGCACCTGCTAACTTATTAGAACCCTTCGCAATGCTCTGGATTAAGTTAGCATCTGTGTATGGTCAAGGTCGCGAAGTTACCTTTGCCTTACTTCGACGATAACCGCATACTATAGACGACATTAGAGAGAGAATCGCCTTTCTCACATTCTCCTGGCGCGATCGCTATCTAAGGTACGCTACCGAGCAAGCCAGATAAATCTTAAACCTATCTACAGCGATAAAACAATGGAAAACCCATGAATAATCAGCCACCAAAAACCAATATTGATGTAGTAAAAGCGTTTCTTACTCTTCAATATGAAGGAAGAATAGACGAAGCCTTTCAGACCTACGCCACTGAAGACTTTTCCTGGGTCGTCTCAACTCAGGATAATGACGAACTGACTTCAGCTATTCCCTGGGCAGGTTTTTCACATAAGGGCATAGAAGGATATAAAGCCCTGACAAATATGCTTTTTGGTGAATTCGAAGCGTTAGAATTTGAGCCCAGAGATTTTTACGAAATTGCCAACAAAGTCTTTGTAATAGGTTTCTTTAAATTTAGACACTACAAGACAGAAAAACTTGCAGAGAGCGATTTCATTGGACTCTTCAACATGCAAGATGGCAGGATTAAAGGTGGGCAATTCTTCGAAAATACCTATGCTGTTGCCGCCGCAAGAGTTAAATGATTCAAGACAATTACATAATTCTTGATTGTTGAATTCTACCGAACTCGCTGTTTTAGCGGATGCAATGATCTGCATTGCTGAGCTTACCTAAGCAGACCGATTGCATTCTTTTTCATTTGCAATCGGTCCACCATCTAAGCATTACAAAATACCACCATTGGCCTGGATATTTTGCCCAGTTACCCAGTGAGCATCATCACTGACCAAAAAAGCCACGACATCTGCTATGTCCTCTGGTTGACCTAATCGTCCCAGTGGCGTTTGCTGGATTAATTGATCCACCGCCTCTTGCGGCATAATCAACCCATCCGTGTCGGTGACCCCGGGGGAAATCACGTTTACGGTGACTTGACGCGACCCCAACTCCTTGGCCAAAGCAAAGGCAAACCGTTCTCCTGCGGCTTTGCTGGCTGCATAGATGCCTCCCATAGGGACAGGCATCACGGTGCCTCCAGTGGAAAATTGCACAATGCGACCGCCATCTTGAATACGCTTGGCGGCGGCTTGCAGCATGTACATAGCCCCCCTAGCATTAACGGCAAAGATTTTGTCAAAGTCGTCATCAGTCAATTCGACATGGGGCTTAAACACTGATATTCCCGCCACATTGACCACAATATCGATCGCCCCCAATTGCTGTTCCGTTTCATCAAATAAGCGCAGAACATCTGCTTGATTTGCCACGCTGCCTTGAACCGCGATCGCCCGTCCCCCTTGAGTAATGATTTCTTGTACCACAGCCTCAGCTTTTTCTGGCGAGGAGATATAATTCACCGTCACGGCGGCTCCCTCCAGGCTGAGCCGTTTGGCCACGGCTCGCCCAATCCCCCGAGATGACGCCGTCACCACGGCAACTTTGCCCGTTAGCTTTGCCATTGTCTGAGTCCTCCGTAGACCTCTGTTGTCGATAGTTCTACAGTAGATTGTTGTTTCAAAAAGATTAGGGGGCTTTTATGGAATAGATTGTTCCATTTAAGCAACAATAAAGAGCGTTACCCAAAGCGTTCGACAACGGCATCATGGACAATCTCAATGACATCCTGATTTTCACGAAAGTGGTTGAACGGGGCAGCTTTACTGCGGCGGCAGATCTCCTGGCGTTACCAAAATCATCGGTCAGCCGAGCCGTATCTCGATTGGAGACCCGCCTCGGCACCCGATTCCTGCAGCGTTCCACCCGCCGAATGCACCTCACAGAAATTGGCCAGCGCTACTACAACCATTGCCGCCAAATCATTCAAGAATTGGAAGCTGCCAACAGCATTGTGGAAAGCTATCAATCTCAGCCATCAGGGTTGCTGCGGGTGACGGCTCCTTACATATTGGGGCAAGCTTTTTTAGGCCCCATCGTAACGGAGTTTTTGGTGGCTTACCCCCAAGTGACCTGTCAAGTAGAACTCTCAAATCGCCGTATTGACTTGATCGAGGAGGGCTTTGATCTAGCAATTCGGGTGGGTACGCTACCAGATAGTTCGCTGATCATGACCCGTTTGGGGCAGGCCAGCACTGCACTATTTGCCAGCTCTACTTATCTCAAACGCTATGGCACCCCACAAATTCCAGCAGAGCTTGCCAACCATGTTTTGCTCGATATTGGGCATACCCGAAGTCAGACTTGGACTCTGCGCAAAGGGGCTGAGCACCTAGAAGTCGCGGTTTCGCCACGATTCGTGTGTAATGATGTTGCGATTCTATTAGAAACGGCGATCGCCCATCAAGGAATTACGGTATTGCCCAAATTCGTAGCCCAAACGGCAGTAGAACATCATCAACTCCAACCCGTTCTAGCCAGTTGGCAGGTTCAACAAGTCGATATCAACGCTCTTTACCCCTCTTATAAAGATCTATCCCCAGCCGTTCGTGTTTTTATTGAGTTAGCCAAGCACTACTTAAAACAAGTTTTAGTGGGTATGTAATAGCTATCCAAGATTGCGTTGGATCAGCACATGTCATTAGATGAAAACGGTGCGGTAGATGGCGAAACCACTTACCACACCGCTTACACTATCCCGCTTCAAATTACCCAAGGAGGGTAAACCTGAAACGACCGAGGTGATGGTGCGTTTGCTTTTCAGCAACGTACCTCACAACTTGTTAGACCGCAAAAACGACTCGCGTGAAGTCATTGGTCGTAATCGAATCGGCATCGACACCTGCCAGTATGGCGAGGCGATTGGTTCCGTCGAAAATTGCCGTATTATTTCCAACTTGTCTGATACTCAGATCCTCGAACCCGAATGTATCAGCCAGCCCAAGTTTGTCTTGGCCCACTCTGAAGTCTTTGATGCGATCGCTCCCCAGACCCGATTGCAGAATAAAGACATCGCTTGCCTGTCCGCCGATGAGAATATCGCGACCCTCGTCCCCTCTCAAAATATCGCGTCCAAGCCCGCCGCGTAGTCGATCATTACCCTGACCACCCTCCAGGTTGTCACGATTTCCGCCGCCGAGTAAGCGATCGTTGCCCTCTCCACCTTTGAGGCGATCGTCTCCATCGCCACCTCGTAAAACATCATCGCCCTCATTTCCGGCCAGCACATCCAACTGGCTACCTCCAATCAACGTATCGTTGCCTGCAAATCCAAGGATGCTGTTGGTGCCTTCCTCGCCTTGCAATCTATCCGCTTCGGGAGTGCCGTCAATCAGGTTGTCCACAATAGTGGGCATCTCGTCAACAACAACAACACCAAATACTGGAGGCATTATCTCTTGGGACAGGTTGTCGGAATTGAGGGCAGGGTCAATGCTTGCTGGCATAAGTAACTTATCGTGAGGGATATCACTTTGAGATAAATTGTGTTGGGCTTCAAGAGAATCAATAGTCATCTGTTATCTCCTTGACTACATAGTGTTGTGTGCTTCATCCGTAGCGTTTTTGAGTTGAACGCGAATGTCTTCAATCGGCTTGCTTCACTCAGAAGAAAGCCCACCCAGAAAGCCTGGTCTAAACAAGACGGTAAGTAACGAAGCCACTTACCGTCCTGACTTAAGGAAGTGCGGGGTGAGATTGGCTTAGATCACAGCAAGAATTGAAACGCCAAAGTCATCAGCCGTGATCAGACTTGCATCGACATTCGCGAGGACAGCTAAGGCACGGTCTTCAAACCGAATTAACGTATTCTGACCCTGCTGGACGATGTCTAGCTCCTCAAAAGCGATGTTCTGGAACATGACCAGCTCATCCTCTCCATCCGTAAAGTCTTGAATCACATCACGCCCTGCATTCAGACGGAGGAGAAACTGATCCGCTCCTCGCCCACCCCTGAGCCGATCGTTGCCAGCTTCGCCATCAAGGTAATCTCTGCCACCGTTTCCGATTAGCGTGTCGCGGCCAGCCCCCCCGAAGAGGAGATCGAGATCGCGGCCACCTCGCAGGCGATCGTTCCCGCGATCGCCCGACATCATATCTGTTCCGCCTCCACCGATCAGAACATCATCGCCAGTGAGCCCCCTGATTCCATCATTGTCGTCAGTCCCAACGAGGCGATCATCCTCAGTCGTGCCAATGATGAACTCCGGTGCTGGAAGGGTAAGAGCGCTTCCAGTACCGAGGTCAAGTCCAGCATCTTCGATGGTGACAGCAACATTGACTCCATCATCGGATCTCGATAGATTTACCTCGATGCCCGCCTGAGTCAAAGGGACCAGAAAATCATCCGAGGTCGGTGCAAATTCTATAAGAACTTGCCCTTGCGCCAAGATCGAGCTTTGTTCAATCAGCATTCTGCTACTCCCTTAGAGCAAAAATTAAACAGTCAATCAAATCAGGCAATGACTCTATAAAGTCGGTTAGCCAAACCAGAACACTTTGAGGCTCTTCATAAACGGATTGAGCCTGATCGCAAACGATTGCATAAGGGTCATGCACATACGCCGTTACCGTCTGCTTTGTCGCAGTATTTGCGATCAGACACAAACGGCTTTGCATCATTAATCTGCACGCGGCTATATGCATACTTATCTAAAATGTTTACCTAAAACAATTTAGGGCAAAAAACGCTAAACCGCAAGTTCTTGCCTAAACTCTCTTAGGTAAATCCCTGTTACAATGACATTACCTTGCCTTTTCAAAGGTTTTCGTTGGAGGAACATGGGCAATGAAGTCAATTTCAAACATTGCTGCATTACGGGAGCACGCAGGTTTGACACAGCGGGAGCTGGCTTTGACAGTGGGTGTGACAGAAACGACGATCGCAAACTGGGAGCGGGGTCGCAGCGGCCTGGAGTGGATTGAGCGGTTGATTAAGCTGTGTGATGCACTCGATTGTGAACTAACAGACTTGATTAGAACGAACGCCACGACCGCCGAAGCCCCAGAACCCACCTTCGCCGAATTGCGCCAAATGTATCAAGCAGGACAGCTGTCAAACGCTAGTGCTCAAAAGCCTGTATCTCAACCATAGATAAGTTGCGGCGTTACCATGAAGCGTGTCCTGTTGAACGGTAATCTGATCTGGGAAGCCCTCCAAGAAGAATCAGAATCAGACTTTGATGCACTATGGAGGGTGCTTCAATCATCGACGGTGCAAGGGTATATTACCCAAGATGATTTAGACACTCTCTACTACCGCATTGCGACTGAGCGCGGTGTCGAGCTGGCGTTTGTTGTCGTCAGCCATGTGCAGCAAGTGCTGACGGTCTATTCTCCAGGGCTCCACCATGTCGTGGATGTGGCGATCGCCCCTGATAAACGAGCCCAGCGCGATCCAACTCATCCGCTCACAGACATACCCTCTTCAGATGTTCCCTTGGTATCGGTGCCCGAGTTCCTAGAACGCCACACCCTCAACCAAATCTTCGAAAGGAGCGCCGTCAAGTCCTACCTCACAGAATGGCACCGTAAGGGGTTGCAGTCAGACTTCGATCCACTGCTTTTAGTGCCCCTTGCCCTCACCCTACTGCTACAAAATACGCCACTGGGCCAAACCCTCATCACAACCCTAATGAGTTGGATCAACACTCCGGCTGATGATGAAGATGATTTGAATCACGGCCTAGAAGACGCAAAAAGAGCCCATGATACTAGTGCCAACTCCCAGTATCTCAACAATGCTCCAGATATCAGCGAGGCTCATCGCTTATCGATCGACCCAGAAACTCTGCCCCGACCGATAGAGGGATTAGAAGCAGAGGCCGACGAGGCGGGCGATCGCCCTGGTGCGTTGCCAAACGTCATACTGGTAGCCGCCCTCAACTCGAATTTGGATTGGTCGAGTTTGAGACAGATGAATCACCAGATGATGAACCACTCCATTACGGAGATGGCGAAAATCGACCCAGAGCAAGAGACAAACGCCTTTGCAGAGACAAACCACCCAGAAATCCTCCCTAGTACAGAACCAAGGGAAACCCCAGATGTTCCTCAGCAGGTCAATGTCACTGTTGTGATTCCGAACGATCAGCCAACGAGCGATCGCCTACGACTTCCCCCCTCCACAGCAGTCGTTGTCCTTAGAGATCAGCCAACGAGCGAGCACTCACACCCAACGCCCACCACCACCCCAGAGGCTACAACCCCAACTTCAATTGCAGAACCAAATTCCATTGATGCGACCCATAACTTGGCTATGGCAGAGAACGACTTATTTCTTCTACAGCCCGAACATCAAGAGAATATCGAAAATCATGAGCTAGAAGGTATGCAGGGCGTGGAGGGTGATACCGCCGAAAGTGATGGGACACCCCCAACACATGAGGTAGATTCCCCAGCAAACCAAGAATCTACAGCCAATTCCTCTGCCGCTGAGATCGATATTTTCATTGCGATCGCCTTTCCATATCCGGCAGAAGTAACCCCTCCTGATACAGATGGAGCTGACTCTAACCTCTTCATTCTGACTCAACCCGAAGTGATTCAAAGCCAGAAAAGTGATCAGAGTGATGCTCTGAATCCATACCCTGTGCTGCACGGGGAGAGCTATGGGCTAATGCTCGACCTCTTCGATGAGAATTCGCTGGATACCTTTGATGAGCTCCTACAAGGCGGCTATCGACAACTGCAAGAGCGATTAGATGACTTTGCGCAAATGCCAACTGCTCAACAGATTTCGGCTCTCGAACCGCTTCTCAACTCAGCGCAAGACTATCAAGTGGTTAGAGTTACTACCAGTGGCATAGCGTATAGCGATCGCATCGAAATCGGTTTAACCCTAACCGTGACAGATTTTCACACCAATCATGTCTCCAGAATGAATACTCCGCCTTTGTTGGATCCTATGCCTTTGCTCAACTATAGCGGTGTGCAACCGCATTAAGCACAGCAACGGTTGTGTGGGGCGCGGCGCGCCCCACACAACCGTACTTAACTAACGCGCATAGCGCTATAGAAGGATTTCTATCAATTCTACGAAAACCAAAACCAGATCAGTTTTTGAAAGCCCCGCGCTGCGGGGCTTTCAAAAACTGATCTGTAGTGGGTTCTTAGCGAATTGGTATAAATTCTGTAAGCATCAAGCGATTGTTGCTCCAAAGCCTTTTGCTTTGCCGTAGTTCACTGTTCTGAAGTTGAGGCGATCGCTCTCTGGGTTGTATAGCGTATAGGTTGCTTGTCCGGGTATGCGCCCGACCGAGCCGATGCCGACAACGCGGCGGGGTGTCTTTCCCTGATCTTGGGGGTCCTGCACACCGTCTAGGGTTGTCACTGTAGATCGCAACCGAGTCGGAGTCACCCAGCACTCAAACGTCTGACCAGAGCGTCCGCAAAAGAGATGATTGGCATCGGCGCGAACGAGGCGATCGCACAACTGAATAGCGGGTGTATCGGGTGTGAGTTCATCCGCGTAGCTCACCGTACTGCCATGGATGAGTAAGCAATCCAGCTCATGGAAGCCAAAGTGAAGCGATCGCAACCACCGCACCGATTCCCGCGATACGGATTCCCACAGGCGTTTCACTCCATCACCCCCAAACTGTGCCATCAATTCGGGAGCATCTGGCGAACTATTCAATCCGTGCAAGCTAAAGCACTGCTCTTCCCACCAACCGATGCAGACCTGGGGAACCCATTCACTAGACCGAGGAGATTGAAGTCGCTGAATTACCGCATCATTATCCCCATGCAAGCCAATGACATCTCCCAGAACGTAGAGATCACTCACCGGATGGCGCTGCCGTCGCATGTCCTGCAATACCGCTTCGTAGGCCGCTAAATTTCCCTCAATGCCACTCAAAATTGCCCAATGCGTCATTATTTGTCTAACCGTTTGTAATTTTGAATCACTGCAACTGCATGGCAAATGCGAACCAAATTGCAAAACTCATGGCTGCCTTATCTTCGGAATTTTATTGACAACCAAAAAGTCGTCGTTCATCACACTATCGTTCGCATACATGCGTTGGATCATCAGCCCGTTCAGCAAACTCCATCCCCCGTGCCAATCGCCACGCAAAGATTGGAGGCAGACCCTGCTCCAAGATTGCGAGGCAAGTTTTGGCATAGTCATAGGGAACCTCTCGCAACGTGACCTGCGCCGTATCCGTGTCGTAGAGGACATAGGTAGCATTGGGACGCCCATGACGGGGTTCGCCCACAGAACCCACATTAACAATCTGCCTCAAGGCGACCTGAAACTGTTTCGGGCTCTCAGTTTGATCAGGTTGTTGAACGTTCACCGACAGTGCAGCATCTTCTAGGTCACGGACATAGGGAACATGCGTATGCCCGCAGAACAGTACATCGGCATCGGCAGACAATACCCGCTCTAAAGCTGCAAATCCGTCCATGCTGGGCAACAAATACTCATGCTGGCTGCTGGGGCTACCATGAACAAAACAAAGATTGTCTAGCTTTAACGTCATAGGCAGTGTAGCCAGATACTCGCGCACTTCTGGATGAATGACG
Organism: Vacuolonema iberomarrocanum LEGE 07170; assembly: GCA_015207365.1. Taxonomy (GTDB): domain Bacteria; phylum Cyanobacteriota; class Cyanobacteriia; order Elainellales; family Elainellaceae; genus Vacuolonema; species Vacuolonema iberomarrocanum. The sequence goes on along the minus strand of JADEXA010000043.1, from coordinate 55,407 downwards.
CTGTTGGTCCATTCGTGAGCCAGTCGTCCTCGTGTCTCAGCCAGTTGTGAGGGATAGCTACACTCACAGGCATTCAAACCTTCCACAATATCTTCATCCCAGCATCCCTGGCAGGTCGGGATATCCAGCGAGCGGATCATCTCCACAACCGCATTGGGATAAGGGCCATAGCCCACCAAATCGCCGAGGCAGTAGATCTGATCGGCCTTCTGGGCATCAATGTCTGAAAGAACTGCATTCAGTGCCTCATAGTTACCGTGAATGCAGGAAATCACTGCGAGTTTCATATGGAAAACACCTCTTTGGTTTCCTCGTCTGGGTGCAACCTTTGATACTGATGCTGGTATTGGGCCAGCACATCATCTGCTAGACAAGATGCCAGCAAGGTTTTGGAAATTGTTTCTTGCTCCAGATGGTGACCGACCACTTCCAATCCGCTGAAGCGGTTGGGGCGACCCTGCAACCAGCGTGGCAAATTCAGCTCGGTATATTCGATACCAGGTAGCCCTTGGACAAAATCGATATGGAAGGCTCGCCCATCAGGCATCTCAAAGATGCCTTTTAACCGCATAACCTTGCCGTAAGCCCCGCCTGTGAGTTCAATCAACAGCTCATCCAAACTGGGCGGGTCAAACACCTGGCCAGTTAAGGGCGATCGCCAAAGTTCTGGCAATGGGTCACGTCCCGCGTCCTGAATATCGTTTCCTGGAATCACCTCATCCGCCCAATCATGCCATTCGGATTGGTTCAAGCTGGGCGGTAAGACAGCGACCCGTTGGCAGGGTAGTGTGGCCAGAAGAGGTGATGCTAGATCCAAATGAAATCCCAGTTCCAGGTAAACCTGCGCTTGCCTGGGCAAACCTGCTAGCACCGTTTGAGCCTGGTTTTCAGGAATCACCGACACCCAGGGGAAACGATAGCCAATCCGCACCAAGTCCACAGAGTCCCGTCCCATCCCCGGACACAGGTAAAACAAATCTTGGGATTGGTCTGTCAAAAACTGGCTGATCCAAGTGGTTTTGCCTGCACCAGGGGAACCAGCAACGAGCGTGATGTTAGAGGATGCCATGGGCGTCTAGCAGTCTTTGAGTTCGGGAGTTTGGTTCAAAATTTGGCTACGCACCGAGATGAAGTCGCGATAAGCTGCTGAGTCCAACGCATCGCGCCGAAAGGCTGCTAGGTTATGACAATTCTGGAAGGCCAACTTGACCTCAAAGTGACGCTCGACGGCCCCACGAATTGCGTCTCCACCGACCATCCGAAGCAACTGTCCGCGCGCCTGTTCATTTGGTGGTGCAACGGCATGATTAGCCCATGCTGCATCTTCCTGATGCAGGCTATGGGCTAGTTTTTCGACGATGTTCCAGGCATAGGGTAGGGACTGCCGAATCGTTTCGACAAAGGCTTGATCCTCTACAGTGCCTGTCGTTGCTTGCTGCACCAGCACTTCACTCACATTGAGAGACATTCTTTTCTATACCCTTTCACAACTGATCCAAAGACTATAGCATCAAAATGATAATCATTCTCATTTTTAGGTTATTTTAAGTTTGCTGTATATACCCAGCACTTACGCATTTTGTTGGACGCTTTGGGATTCAATGGAATTCACCAGATGTGAGGGCGATCGCCCGTTGCTGCATGGTCTTAAAAATGTTGTAAAACCCATTGCTGCGGGACGGGGTAAGGCTGACATTTAAACCCGTTTGCTGAATGAAGTCGGGGGTGAGTTGCGTGACCTCGGTGGGGGTGGCCCCATTCAACCCTTCTATCAGCAATCCCACCAGTCCTTTGGGAATTTGAGCATCGGCATCGGCGCAGTAGACAATGCAGCCATCCTGAAGCGTAGCGGTCAGATAAACCTGAGAGACACATCCTGGCACCCGGTTGGCAGGAATTTTGTCTGCGTCTGGGAAAGGCGGCACGCGCTTAGCGAACCACAGCAAGTATTCATAGCGCCGCTTGGGTTCGGTGATGCTCTGAAACTTTTGAATAATCCGTTCTAATTTTGGAGGAAGTGGGTTAGTCATCGCAGTCGTGATGGGGTCTTCGCTTTTATTTGCCGATGTTACCTGAATACAACGGCCCCATTGTGACTAAGCCATAACGTCCCATCAAAATTTCTCTGGGCAGGGACGGTAAGCCAGAGAGCATTCCTACAGTCGGTTCAACCATTCCCTGTACGAGTGGATCAACGATCGCAGCAAACGTATTGGCAAACCAGACCGTAAGGACAGCGGGTATCAACAGCAAGGCGATCGCCAACAGCCAACCCCAACGGGAATGCTCCAACAATGTTGGATGCGGTTCAATTCGCCATCCCAATGGCATCGGTTGCCAGTACTCAGGAAACACAGAGGGCTGCTCAATTGCGGCTTTAATGTCCTGGCGTTGCGTTGTGTTTAAGTGCCGAGCATCCACTGGAATCAACGTAAGATTGGTGGCCTGTTGCCAGCGCTGGATCGCCTGCTGTGTCAACTCAGAGGACAATACCTTATCCCAAAAGGTCATCACTACAATGCCCCTTTTGCCCTTCACCAAGGGAAGCAGATCCGCCAGATCTTCATCAGCATGCGTCGCTTTCACAACCAGTAAAACCGTGTCGTGTCTCTGAAGTTGTTCCAGAGCTGCGCGGGTGGTAGCGGTGTCAGAGCGGTATAGAATCCCCGGTGTATCAACAAAGGTCATCCTGTCTCCTGGATAGGTTTCACAGGTCACCGTAGAGCCACGAAAGTTGGTGCTGTAGGAAGAGCGCCCCGTGAGTGAGGCAACCAGTTGAGATTTGCCGGTGTTTTCTTTGCCGATGATGACGATCGACCTTTGGGTGGAAGGCGTGAGGAGGGGCATGATCGGAGAGGGGGTAAGTGGAGAGTGGATTTAGCAAAGACAGTCGTTGTCACAGCAGGAGAGGTCATCCAGAAACATACCGTCCTGTCGATAGCTATTCAGAGGAGCGGGGTCAATGCCAAGGCGTTGGGCGATCGCATTTGCAACAACGGCAAAACGCTGGCGAAACTTGTAGATAAAGCAGAAGATGAGGTTGCCGTGCCGTACAGAAGGCCCAACTACAAATAATCCAGGAGTCATCGTGGATTCGTCCTCTTCAGTTAATCTGGCATAGCCTTCAGACCAGTTAAACAAATGGGTAATTTGTTTCAAACTGCCCTCAAATCCTGTACAGAGAATGGGTTGGGTGGGTGATATCCATTTGTTGTATTCGCTATAAACGGCATAGCCATTAGGAACGACTTCCACTTCTTCGATCGCAGCATTGCCAATTAGCTCTAACCGCCCAGTCGAGTAGCAAAACTCAATCCGCTGAAGGGTATAAGGAGATAAGGAAATACTGGGATCAGCATCGGGACTTGCCCAAATGCCAGTGCGATCTAAAACTTTGACGTGTTTCTTTAATGCAACTAAATTAGATGCCGCATCCATACCACTTTCATAGCCACCGATAATGATAAATTCATCTCCTTCCAAATCAGTCCAGGATTGAATCTGAGAATTATGTAAACATAACTCTGCACCCGGAAAAGGGGTTAAGTTGGGATATTGAAATTCCCCAGCCGCCCAAATCAGAAATTGGGTTTTGAGAATACCATCAGGGACATGAACCAAAAAACCTTGGCCCTGCAGTAAAGGTTCAATCTTTTGGACTTCAACATTGGTGGAAACCGGGAGCTGGAAGTAATCAGCAACGGTTTCCAGATACTGAGCGTACTGCTTCCCTGTCAGGTGCTCTCGCCGAAAGCCAATGGCAGGGGAGGTTTTGCGGGTGATCGCATTCAAGTCGAGGTGTCCAAAGCCATGACTGGGAAAGGATGGGGTGATAAAGTGCATTTCCTGCGGCCAGCACCGAAAGGACTCGCCAATGCGGTGCCGCTCCAGGATGGCAAAGTTTTCCAACCCCAGATCTTTCAGGACAGTACCAATGCCGATTCCTGCTGCACCTGCACCCACGACAAGGACATCAAATGCTTCCGGCTTCTCCATAAGGCTCAAAGATGCGAGAATGATAATCATTATCATAACATGGTGTAGAAAACAAGAATTGTTAGCGATGTATCCCAACTCTTGGTTTGGAAAGCCATTCAGCGATTGCCATTCAGAGCCGATCGACTGCTTCCAGAACAGATGCAAATGTTATATGAATCCGGTTAAACAGCCGCAAAACCCAAATGGAGTTTGTGTGTGCCGCTCAGCGGTACACACAAACTCCATTTGGGTTCTTTAACCGGATTTGATATTAGAATTAACGTCAAGCGACGGAGCAGATTTCTATGGCGAAAAAATCTAAAGGCTTCGGTAAACGTCTCAACCAACAACGGGCAGACAAGACTCGTCAAAAAGGACTAGAAAAGTTTCAGCAGAAGGTTCAGAGAGGACCTTTGGGGAGAAAAATTTCGGATATGGTGACGGATCCGAAAGGTGAAGTCAAGATGTCTGAGGTTTTGGAGGCATTTGTTGAACCTTATCTAGACTTTGCCCAGAATCGGAGTCAACGGGAGAAGCTGTTCGGCATTGCGGTGATTGCCTGGAACTTAGCGATTATGCCAGAGAATGAGCGGCAACCCATGATCGACCAGGTGATCAAAATGAGCTTGAAAGGGAATGACCCGTTGGCTCAACAAGATACGCAAGAGATTATTGATGACCTGATTGCTCGAAAGCAGAATTTTTTTGCCGAGAATAAGCGATATATCGTTGATTTTCAACTGCAAGATACTGGTAAGCAGTTTCACCTTTCTGTTGCATCCACGTTATCAAATCCTCTTGTTGCAGATTAGGCTGATTGACCAGATTAGTTTCCACTATCGAGAAGAGACATTATGGCAAAGGTTTTCACTGGTCGGGTCGTGATTCCGGGCGACAAAATCAATGAGTACTTTGAGGCACTGCAACAAGCAGAGGCTGCCAGAGCACCGTTTCGTGAATCCTTGGAGCAATTGAATCAAGAATTTGCCGAATATTTAGCCACAAAATACGCTCCTAAAACGGTGCGGAAGCATACGGGTATTGTGGATTTGTTTATCCATTTTATTTGTGGTTATACAGATGTAGAGCAGCTTGAAGATATCACCAAAGGCATGGTGAACAGTCATTTTCGCAGTTGGCATAAGCGGAAGGTGATGGACTCGGCAACAGAAAGCGACTTGCGGGTTGCACTGAGAAAGTTTTTTCAGTTCTTGGCGACCGAGAAAGGGATGACTCATCAGAAAGTGCTAAATGCCTTGAAGTAGCTATCACCTAGCATCCGATTGACAGGCTTCATTCAAGATTGCGCGATCGCCCTGCCAACTCCTGCACAAAGGCTTGATGGCTTGGGTCAGCGATTCCAGCTTGCAGCCCATTCAGCACCTCCGCCATTCTGCCTTCCAATAAAGCTGATACATTCAGCCACAACCCTGGAAATACGCTACTGCGAATCATGCCATCGGTATCCGGTTCAATTAAGACAAATTCCTCTGCTTGCAACCGAAACCAACTGAGGCGGTTCTCAAAGGTTGACCACACCAAATATTCCTGCACCCCATTGCGGCGATAGGCGTTTTGCTTAGCTCCTAAATCGATTGCGGCACTACTTGTAGCAATTTCCGCCACTAATTCCGGTGCCCCTTCGATATAGCCATCCTCGCTAATCGTTGAGCTACCTCCAACTTCAATCCGCAGCAAGGCATCCGGTTGGGGTTCATTGTCTAAGTCCAACTGGGTTGTGGTGTTATCAGCCACGCTGACACCGGGAGTAGCCGTCCAATATACCCCTAACCAAGTGACTAAGGCAGCATGAGGGGTACCGTGAAAAACTCTAACGGGGGATGCCACGTAAACCACTCCTTCAATCAGTTCCGCTTTGAATGGTTCTGGGGTTGCCTCGTAGCGGCGCTCAAACTCAGCACGAGTCAGGCGATCGCCACTCTCTAGGGGTGGAATTGGGATGGAACGAGCAGACTGCTGCAACACCATAATCAAGGCTCAGAAAATAAAGGAGATGGTATTCATTTTAGTCAACATAGCATCGGAATGATGCTCCAGTTTCAGGTCGCTCCAGAATGCTGACCTCTTGGCAAACAACTCGAAATCCCAAATCATCATGCCTATCCCCTGCATCATCCGGAGCACGAAACGCCTGTCACATCAGGTCACTTCAATCACCACATTACTGATGTGGGTAATCAACGTTCGGTTATCTTGAGTGATCACTTTGACATATCCACTGGCAATACAGTATTCCACTGATTTTGCCTGCATCGCTTGGGATGAAGTCACCAAAGTTACTTTGGCGTTTTCAATGTAGTTCGTTGCGTAGTGTTGAATGGTTGTCATTGTCTTAATCTCCTAATAGACATTTAGGTTTGTTTTCCGAGGGACTCAACAGCAGGTCAATATCATGATTTGTAACTATCGCCACGCTCGTAGAAACGGATAGGTATAGTTCTTTGGTTCACCTGGTTCAGTTTCAAACTCAAAATTGATGATTTGCCAGCGCGGTTCTGCTAAAGAATCTGGACTGAATGCCACAGGCACTCCATATCGTGAAACAACGATGGCTCATCTATCGGTACCCGTAGACCAAACGAACAATTCGCCTTGTTGTCCGCCCGCTGCCAGGTATTGTCCCGACGAGTGCCAGGCCAAACAAGAAAAGCCCTCTGCTGCACCGTCCAGAACTTGCATTGCTTCTATCGCCAGATGCCAGAGAATCAGCCAACCATCTTCTGAGGCAGAAGCAAGCATGCCTGTTTTAGGTTGAAATGCAACATCTAGGACTGTTTGACTATGCAAGTCGAGCATCCAGCTTTGCCATCCCTTCTCTGGCATGAGTAACCACATTGCCACGACTTCGCGGGTCGCAGCAGCCAACATAGGCGATGTATCACTATCAGGAATATCGGCCCAGGCAAGGCGGCGAATTTTCCCTGGAAACCCGCGCATCAGGGCGGGTAATTCTTTGGAATCTGAAGACGCTGGGTTGGTATGGCAAAGCTTAGACCAATGCAAAATGCTGAGGCTCGGGTCACACATGGCACAGGCAAGATAATGCCCATCGGTAGACCAGTTGACGGTGATGGGTGTTGCGGTCAGTTCCCACTGATAAAGGGGGGCAGTGTTGTGGAAGGGATTCCAGATCTGGATGTTGGTTTTGAGGGCGATCGCCAGCACATCCTCTGTTGGAGACCACTGCACGTCTTGGGGGCGCTCTGTCAATTCGATCACCTGCGTGATCTCTGCCTGCTCCGCATCCCAGATCCGCAGTGTTTTGCCCTGGAGGAACGCGAGATAGCTGTAGGTGGGATGCCAACTAAGCCGATCAATCCAGGTCGAGCCACAATTCAACATGTGGACGGGATGGGGCAAAGGTGGTTTCCACAGGGTAATACAACCTGCCTGTCCACCCGCCGCTAGCCAAGTGCCATCTGCCGAAAAGGCGATCGCATTAATGGATTGCCCGGTAGGAGCCTGCAACACTTCAGGTGTAAGCTCGTGAACCCATTGCACTTCCCCGTTTCCAGTGGCGGCTGCCAGTCGGTTACCTATTGGCGACCAAGCGACCGCAGTAACATAGTCCGACAGCGTGACCCGCAGTTGTTCGGTTAGTAACGGTTTAAGCTGCATCGCTGAAACTCTCCTAGGAACGATGCCATTCCGTTTTGCCACCCGGATGGTCGACCACGGTGATGCCTGCAGCTTGCAATTCGGTCCGCAGGCGATCGCTCTCGGCATAGCGTTTTTCTTGGCGTGCGACCTGGCGTTGGTGCAGCAATGTTTCTATCCAAGCCGTATCCAGATCCGATGATGGAACGGTTGGCTGACAGGCTTCTAGCCCAAGGATGTGAGCGAGTTGTCGCAGGGTTTGCCATGCACTATCGAGGTGCTGATCCGATAGATTCTGAAGCGCTTGATGGGTTCGCACGTTCACCTCTCGTTGAATCGCCTTCGCCAACTCAAACAACACCGCCAACGCGGCAGCGGTATTCAGATTATCATCCAAAGCAGCCTGAAATCGGGCGATCGCCTGGGCATCCAACGCCTGAGCAGGCAGCGAAGCAGTGGGTTGCTCTATGGTTAAGGCCGTTTCCAACGTTTGCCAACCCTTTTCTGCGGCGGCGATCGCCTCTGGAGTGAAGTCCAGTGGTTTGCGATAGTGAGCTTGCAATATGAATAAACGAACCGCCATCGGATGAACAGGCTGAGGATAGTCAGCCCATTGCCCATCCAACAAGGCTCGAATCGTGGTGAAGTTTCCTAGGGATTTGGACATCTTCTCTCCCCCCACCGTCACCATGCCGTTGTGCAACCAGTAGCGGGCGAGCGGTTGTCCGGTTAGCACTTCTGATTGAGCAATCTCGTTCTCATGGTGGGGAAACACCAGATCGCCGCCGCCCCCATGAATATCAATGGTTTCACCCAATCGCGCCCGGATCATCGCTGAGCATTCGATGTGCCACCCCGGTCGTCCCATCCCCCAGGGCGACTCCCAGGCGGGTTCGCCCGATTTTGCCGATTTCCATAGGGCAAAATCGGACGGATCGCGCTTCTTCGGTTCTGGAACATCGGTATCAACGCGTCCCCCTGCACCTGCCTGCATTTGCTCAAGCTTCCGTCCAGAGAGTTTGCCATACGCCGCAAACTGCCGAACGTTGTAGTAAACATCGCCCTCCATCGCATAGGCGTATCCTTGCTGTTCTAGTGCCTGAATGAAATCCAAAACGGCAGGGATGTGCGCTGTCACACGGGGATAGTCATCGGCATCCAGAATGTTGAGTCGTCGGATATCTCGAAAATAGGCAGCAATGTAGCGATCGCTCACCGCCTGCATCGTTACCCCTTCTGCCCTGGCACGATTGAGAATCTTGTCGTCAATATCCGTAAAATTCTGCACATAGCGCACCGTGTAGCCACACCATTGCAGATACCGTCGCAGCACATCCCAAACCATGTAGGAGCGGGCATGACCTAAGTGGCAATTGTCGTACACCGTCACACCACAGCAATACATCATCACCCGATCCGGCTTGATGGGTATGAATGGTTCTTTGTGGCGCGTCAGAGTGTTGTATAGGTTGAGTCCCATAAACAATTTGTGTCAAGAGTTGAACAGCGATGAAGTAGCAATGAGGGGTAAGGACAAACTTCAAATATCATGAGAATGATTATCATTCTCATGATACCATGGACGTTCAAAACATCCCTCCGCCTCCTACCCTTTGGGCGCGGAAACTCGTCGAACCCAGCATTGGCCGCTCTCTGGCTGGGGCTGACCACCACGGTGACTCATACTCTAGCCGTTTTCATCCTGGGAGTGACCACCCTGCTAGCCTCCCATTACATTGATCTCGACCAGATTTATCCGACATTGGGAGCCGCCAGCGGGTTGGCGATTTGTCTGGTGGGGCTACGACTACTGGCAATACGCTTGAGGGATGGACATCACCATCACCACCACCCAGAACATCACCATCACGCTCATCATCACCGCGACGGCCAGCCAAGGGAAGACTGGTCATCAATTTTGGCTATTGGCATTTCGGGTGGGTTGGTGCCCTGTCCATCGGCTTTGGTCCTGCTGCTGAGCGCGATCGCATTACACCAAATCACCTACGGGTTAGTGCTCATAGGCGGCTTTAGTCTTGGATTAGCATCCGTGCTTACTAGCCTAGGGTTAGCCGCAGTTTATGGACAACAGTGGCTTGAAAAATTCCCCTTTGGAGCTGGGGTTATACAGCGGTTGTCAGTCGTGAGCGCTTTCGCTACGGTCTGCATCGGCCTCGGTCTGACAACGGTAGCGTTGTCGAGATAGGAACGGATAGATGGAGTAGGGAATATAAAAGGGGTTACGCAATCGTAACGGCTAAGTAGAGAGTGGCGCCCCACACGGTCAAAATCTGTCACTCAGTATATAATAATGATTATCATTCTTATTTTGTTCGCTATGTCGTCTCCATTTGCTGCCCGCACCTCGGTTGAAGCTGTCGAAGAAGGGATGCTCTTGGCTCCTAAGTTTGACGCCAATGGACTCATCCCGGTTGTCACCACGGATGCTGCAACCGGCGAGGTACTGATGCACGCCTATATGAATGAAGCCGCATTACTGAAAACCCTTGAAACGGGCGAAGCCCACTATTACAGCCGCAGTCGTCAGCAGATCTGGCACAAAGGTGCAACCAGTGGGTAGTGCAGACCGTACAGCAATTGCTGATTGATGATGATCAAGATTGCCTGTGGATGAAGGTCAAGGTGGCCGAGACAGGGGCTAGTTGCCATGTGGGCTATCGTTCTTGCTTTTATCGTCAGATTTCCCCTAGCGAGGGTGATCTGGCGGTAAACCGCCCTCTTACCCTTACCTTTACAGAAACCACCAAGACCTTTGACCCCATCGCCGTCTATGGGGATGCTCCCAATCCGACTCAACTTTGAACTAAGGAAGGTACCATGCCGCTCCGTCATCAACCCGCCCCACCCACGCCCTGGGATAGCGATCTGGATAAACCTAGAATTCCAGCGTCTGCCTACGTTCATCCTCAGTGCAGTCTGATTGGGGATGTGCAACTGGGCGAAAATGTCATCGTTGCCCCCAATACCTCCATCCGTGCGGACTAAGGGGCTCCCTTTTATATTGGGGCGAATATCAACATTCAGGATGGGGTGGTCATCCATGGGTTAGAGCAAGAGCGCGTCTTAGGAGATGACCAGCAAGCTTACTCAGTGTGGGTTGGCCACGACACCTGCATTACCCACATGGCGCTGATTCACGGCCCAGCTTACGTCGGGAATGAGTGTTTTATTGGGTTTCGCTCGACGGTGTTTAATGCCCAGGTGGGCCACGGGTGCATTGTGATGATGCATGCCCTGATTCAGGATGTGGAGATTTCCCCCAGTAAGTACGTGCCATCGGGAGCGGTGATTACGACCCAACAGGCCGCTAATCGCCTACCGGATGCCAACGAGAGCGATCGCACCTTCTCTCACCATGTGGTCGAAATCAACCAGGCCCTGCGAGCGGGGTATCGCTGTGCCAACGATGGCATCTGCGCCACCCCTTTGCAGAATTCTGCCTCCAGTAATGGCTCCAGTAATGGCGCTCGGGCGATGCATCAAAATGGCCAGGCGGCACACCCGCTACAGGCAGAAATCGTAGACATCATCCGGCAGCAACTCCGTCAGGGAAACCATATTGGTCTGGAATTTGCTGATACCCGGCGCTTTAAGGTGGGTTCCTGGCAGAGTGGCCCGACGATCGCGATCGCCCATGAGTCCCAAGTGCTAACCCAGGTGGAACAGTTCTTAGCGGATCATCCCGGCGATTACGTACGACTGTTGAGCATTGACCCCAAAGCAAAGCAGCGGCAATGGGAGAGACTGATTCAGAAGCCAGAGTGAGCCTTAAAGACCAAATCCTGTGTTGCAGTGTGCATCTTAGAGCTGTCGAATTCCGTTAACATTGCCTACCGTCCGCTGCCGCTAACGCTTGCCTTCAGCCGACCACTTAAAGCGGATGACCGAAGGGACGTAGCGGGAAGTGAGTCGACTGCAAAGCATAGTTATGTTTTTCTGAGGCCAATTGCTTGAACAACAGATGCCATCCCGGTGTGATAAGTGCCCTCGATGACCTCTCTCTCGACCTCCACTAAGTGGGTAAAATGCAGGTTTTTTAACTCACGCGCTAGTGACTCTTTAGACTGCATTGTATCGATGCAATTACCACCACCAGTTCCATATTCAATTTGCCTTGGCGTATAAGACTCAGTTAAAAAAACACCCCCCGTTAGCAAGCTTGATTCAACTTTTTTATAAACATCTGCGCGAAGCTCCGACGGCAAGGGGCAGAATATTGAGATGATTCCGTCCCAACAATTCTCCCCAAACTCAAATTCCGTTAAGTCTGCATGAACACATTCAATTACAACACCATTATCTTCGGCAAGCTTTTGAGCTTTTCTTAGCCCGATACTGGAACTATCTACGGCGGTGACTGAGTAGCCTTGCTTTGCAAGAAATACTGCATTGCGACCTTCGCCTTCGGCTAGACTTAAAATCTTACCCTTTGGAAGAGTATAAAATTTACTGCTCAAAAAGCCATTTGGCTGAGTTCCGTAAATGTATACGTCAGTGCTGTAACGTTCATCCCACATATAAACTCCTTACTCTAGTTGCGATGGTCTCTATAGAAATATAACTATTTAGTTCAGCAGCGTTTGACAGGCGGCGCTTTGTTAGATGTTCAGGCTAACCCATTAAATAATACTTCTTCTCTTGCTCAGGAAATTTTTCTATGGCATAGCGCAGCATAGTTCGTGGCATTTTTTGGTAATAGCTATCTAAAAAATCTTTCTCTACCGACATGTCACGTTTACCGACTTCTCTAAGCATCCAACCGACAGATTTATGTATTAAATCTTCTGGATCGTCTATGAGTTGTTTGGAAAGGCGAAGGGTATCGTCGAATTGGTGCTTTCGGATAAATTGAAAGGTCGACAAGATAGCTATACGTCTCTCCCACAGGCTGTCAGAATGAGATAATTGATACAGTATCTGCTTGTCTTTATCTTCGAGGTAAGCACCGACTATATGATAAGCAGAGCTATCCACTAAATCCCAGTTGTTGATGTACTGGGTGTTATCTAAATACAATTGATAAATAGACTGCTTCTCCTGCTCAGAGCTTCTTGCAAATTTGTACACCAAGATTAAAAGTGCACACTGACGTTCCTCATGAAAGTTCGACTGGAGTAACTTTTGAACTTCTTTGAGTTCTACACCTCGGTATTTTTTAGCTTGTTCTCTGAGGACAGGAACTCGAATACCCAGAAACTGATCGCCTTCACCGTATTCGCCTTTCCCAGTTTTGAAAAAGCGCTGTGAATGCTCGGCAATAACAGGATTAGCCAAATCTCTTAGGATTTTACTGATTTGCTTGGCGTTCATGCCCCCTCACTGTAATAGGCCAGCATCTAACAACCACTTGAGCGGCGAGCCGTCAATTGGCGTGGAGTTTGCCCGCCGCCAGGCGGATCAAGCAAACTCCATGACAATAGGCGAGTCCGCCTCGAAGTGCTTGTTATGCCGCTCGCAATTCACATTAAATCCTTATAATCTATAATGATATTAGCAACTTCCATAGGATGATACTTTTCAAAAGATTCCAGGTCGTTCTGTTTCCAAACTCCTTCCCATAGTACATCATTATCAACTCCGTATTGCGATTTATCTCGTTCTTTCCCCCGAGCTATCGCAATTTCTATAGGACAATCAATCCAAATGGATTTTGTAATACTTGATTGAATCAAAGAGCCAAACAAACCAACTCCTTCGATTATGATCAGTCCTTTATGAGAAATCTCATTGAGCTTCCCTACGGAATTGTTCTCCCAATCAAATTCTCGGAATTTAATTGGAGAAATCCCGTTTCGAAACGGTGCAATAATCTCTGTTTTTAGTCGTAAGAAGTCGACACAATCCCAGTTGTTGCAATTTCCAAAGTCCGTGTGTTTGAAAAATGAATCAATCCCTATAACTGGTGCATCAGTAAATTCTGCAATTTTGTGCGCTAAAGTCGATTTACCTGAGCCTCCAAACCCAGAAATGCCTAATATGCCTTTAAAATTGCTATTTATTATTTCGATCAAGTTCATATTTTACCCAAAAGTTGTCAGTACTAAATCAGCCGAATTTCCTGGATTTTGTAGCTTGACGTATTGTTCCTCAGCCGGTCGATAGTCATTCTTCCAATTATGATAGTTTCCGATACCTACTCGATCTCGTTCTAAAACCCTTTCTTCACATAGTTTTTTAGGTACTTCCAGCCAAATTTTGAAATCATAGTAATTTTGTAAATCTTGTCGCAATGAATAGATGCCCTCAACTATTATAAGACCAACGGGTTGTATGATTCGAATGTCAGTTAAACGATCAACAGTCCAATTATATATTTGATAATTTGTTGATTTCTTGAGTGCGATTGGATTTAATGCTTGCTGTTTGAGTCGTTCCAAATCAAACGCAATTCCATGCAGATTGTTATTGGTTATTTGATTTTTTCTTTGAGTACTTGTTTTATAAAAATCATCCACATGAACAATGGAGGATTTCTTTATTGATTTTGATGTTAGTCTGGCCAAAGTACTTTTTCCTGACGCACTCGGGCCATCTATCGCGAGAGTAAACATCCAATTATCGTTATTGCTAACTATTTTCCCTTGAATCAGATTAATAATTTTTTCTATGTTCAATATCTACTTCCATAAAAATGTCGGCATAACTATTTATTAGAGAGAAGCATTCCACATAACTCCCTTAAATGGGTATTAGGCTGAAAAGTTTCTGCCTAATACCCCGATTTGGGCATTTAGGTAGAAATACGTCAGCCTAATACCCCGATTTAGGTGATTGGGTAGACGAGTTCAGTATAATCATCCCTCCGTTGCACGCCTAGAGCCGTTGGCGCTATCGCTGATTTACTGCCGATGCCAGCGGACTTCGCCATCGAGTTGGTCAACCAATGAGATCTCCACCACTGCCAGCCGATCGCGAATATCATCCGCCGCTGCAAAGTCACGCTGTTGTCGAGCAGTTTGGCGCTGCTGGATCAAGTCAGTGATGGTCAAAGACCGGCCTGCGGCGATCGCCGCGTCGTCATCAAGATGAACAGCTATAGTGCGACACGCCACCCACATCAGAAAACGCGCTCGGTCTTAGACGATAGTATTTATCTTCTACATCTTGTGATTGCTCATCATAGGGATAGCTCAAGACTGCTTGCAACTCTTTAACTAACGTGTAGTCACCCTGCATGGCTTGTTGATAGGCAGGAACAATCAACCACTCTCGCCATATGTATTTTGGGTTAGTCTGTTTCATCTTTGTTGATATCTCAGCCAAATTGCCGTCGTTAATGAGGTCGCGCCAGCTTTTTAGCCAAGCTTGCCATTGGTCCTCAAATTGTTGTGACGTTTTGCCATAGAAGCTCTTTTTCAAGGCGGAGACATCGTCTGGTATATGGGATAACTCGCGGAAGAAAATGGTGTAATCCACATCTGAGTGGGTCATTAACTGCATTAGTTCCTGAAACAGCTCTGGGTTAAATTCAGTCAAGCCCAGTTTGGCCGCCCACATTTTTTGGATTTGTTGTTGTATGGCTTCTGAAAAGCCACGGCCTACTTGGTCGAACTGTTCTAACTCGTCAGCATCTTCTGCCAGTAGCGGTCTCACCGCTTTCCAAAACATGTAATAATTCGCTTCTGCTGCCCTGGGCTGATTGAAGAACGCAAAGTGCTCGCCGCCGCCAGTCCAAGGTTGAAACCAAGGGTCAAAAATTTCGCAAAACCCAAAAGGCTCATAGTCGAGGGTAAAGCCACCCGCGGCGCAGTTATCACTATTAAAATTACCCTGGCAATAACCAACCCGTAGCCAATTGGCCACCAGTGACGTCAGACGCTGGCGAAAGTGCTTCGCCAACTCAACCAATTGATCGGCAAAACCAAGGGTTTGATCAATGTCGCTTTGGTATTCTCGCTCAATCAAATGCGACACGATCATGCGCAACTCTTCTGAGGCTTTTGGATGAGCGTTGTTGCGAGCACGGCGGGCAAATAACTCTAGCTGACCCACGCGCAAAAAGGAGGGGGCAACCCGAGTTGAAATGGCCACAGGGTTATCCACCAAAACATCAGGCTCGGTGGAGCAGGAGTCTTGAGAATACCAAGGCCGGGTAACGGTCTCAGATTTAGAAACATACAGGGTCAAAGAGCGCGATGTCGGCACCCCTAACGCGTGCATATAATCTTGCGCTAGAAACTCACGCACACTTGACCGGAGGACTGCGCGCCCGTCAGCACCACGGCAATAGGGCGTTGGGCCACCCCCTTTCAGTTGCATTTCCCAGCGTTGGCCATTAATGATGCCTTCAAATACAGATATCGCCCGACCATCGCCATACCCATTCCCCGTACCGAATGGACAATTTCGGATATATTCGGTGCCATAAATCGATAGTGCATAACCCGTCGCCCAGCCAACCTGTCGCATCGGCTCATGGGCCGCAGAGAGATCACCAGAAAATACCTGGCGAAATTTTTCATTAAGCGCCAGCTCATCGCTCAACCCAAGTTCATTAAAAAAAGTGCGGCTATGGGCTACATATTCTGGCTCTGCAAGCGGCGTGGGTGTCACAGGTACAAAATGACCCGAAAAAACCTGGCGGGCACGGTGATCATCACCATCGACCGTGGCATCCGGATCGGCATTTAAGGTATCCATCAGAGAGTAATCCGCCAATCGCACAAACTCATCGAATGTGGTTACGCAAGGCTCAGCAGATGCCTCTGGTGAGGGTTTAGATAGATATGACATTGTTACTAGTGCCGAGGTTGTTGGGGAAGATTTATGTTTAATTGAGGACTTTGCAGAGGCTAGCACATTAAATGTGGAGCTTTCCCTTTCCCGACTAATCGATTTGTTAGTAGGCTGCGGAAAGGCATTCTGACTCTTGATGGAAGAAGCTCCCAGAGCAAGTGCGTAACGTAATTCGCATAAAGCACTACTCCTATCGAACAGAGCAAGCCTATGTGCAATCGTTAGGCGCACTATCGTTGATTCACTGTCGATGCCAGCGGATTTCTCCATCCGGTTGGTCAACCACCGCAATCCCCATTTTCGACAGCCGATCACGAATCTGATCTGCCATTGCAAAGTCGTGTTCTTGCCGAGCCACTAGGCGCTGCTGGATCAGGTCGGCGATCGCAGCCTCATTCAAGCCAACAGTCCTACCTTAGCATCACTTCTCTAACCCCATACCTGGGTCAGGTGCATCAGGGTTTGTCGCCAACTGACGATGTCCGCTGTGTATACCAAGCATGCATTAAAAGAGTCTGCAAGAACAATACAGGGGGATCAAAATCGCTCGATGCGATGATTGATGCAACTTCATGGGGGGGTAATACCGCAGCCTCTCGACCGTGAGCGGTTAGAAATTTTTCAATATCCGCATCGGGATATTCTGCATACTTCAACATTCGAGTCCAAATTTCACAAAGCTCTTGATAGGCTAGGGTGGACATATCAGAAGCCAAATCTGCACTCACTAGATACCCCTGAGGGCGAAGTCGTGAAGCAATTTGGCTGAAGAATTTTCGTCTCTCCTCCTGCTGCATAAAAAAGTGAGAAACCAGAAGGCAAGTCGCCGCATCGAAAGGGGCTGATGCAGGTAATGAATCAAGATAGCCTTCATGCCAGGTACAACGCGATACAATCCCATACTCTTCTGCTTTCTGGCGACAAATATCAAGCATCGCACTCGCAGGCTCTACCGCCGTGAATTGCCATTGTGGAAATTCTTGAGCAAGATAAATTAACTCCAATCCAGTTCCAATCCCAACACAAAGAATTCGGGCGTCAGTCGGGAGATCAGAGAGTATCAGGCGAGTCAGCAGATGGAGCGTGTCACGCAATGGCGCTAACTTCGCTGCTCTTTTGTCGTAAGTAGAAGCGCGTTCTTCGTCGAAGACAATAGCTGATTCTTGATTTTGCATGGGTGATGTGAATAATTACGTCATCTTACTTTTCACACTGGGAGTCTGTGCAGCTATCTAAACTGTATCAACAGTTCCATCAGGATTAACCCCTGGGCATTGAATTGGAGTTGTTCGATCCAGAGAAAATCCTGATTGATAGCAGTCATCGGGTCATGCAATTGTTCAGTGTTTGGATCAAGGAAAGCGCGTCTAACTTACGTCCAATCAGCACCAGTTCTGTTTTAGGTGCCGTTTCCCATTTGCTATCGTCAATGGTAAATCTTCTGCCACTCAGTTGAAAAAGATGGCGCTTTTGGCTCTCTGCAAACCAAAGAATTCCCTTGGCACGAAATACATTATCGGGAAGCTGATAGTCGAGGAACTGCTGAAATTTTTTAATAGCAAAAGGGCGATCGCCCTTAAATGAAACCGCCATAAACCCATCATTTTGTAAATGCTTTGATGAGGGGGTTGACGAAATAGATTCCTGTTGTTCGATGGATGTATCGGCCAGTTGGACATCCAAAATGAGAGATAACGGAACCTGGCTGTAGGTTGAGCGCAGAACTCTTGCTTTTTCTTTAAGGGAGTGGATATACCCTTCTACTTCATCGATTTTAGAGGTAGATACTTGATCGGTTTTATTGAGTACAATAATGTCGCCATAGATAATCTGGTTGAGAGCCGCATCACTACCATAGTGAACATCGGGATCAAACGTTTCAGCATCGACGACGGTAATAATGGCATCTAATTGCGTTAAGTCTCGCAGCTCCGTTCCCAGAAAGGTAAGCGTAATGGGTAATGGATCAGCAACACCTGTGGTTTCTAGTACAAGATAATCGATGCGTTCGGCTTTGCCGTCTCGACGAGAATCGCGCCGTTCTAATACACGATATACAGCATCGGTCAAATTATTATTAATGGTGCAACAAATACAGCCGTTCGTGAGTTCTATCATGTCTTCTTCTACGGCAATCAAGAACTGACTATCAATGTTAATATCCCCAAACTCATTCACCAAAACGGCTACCTTGAAATCTTCAAGGTTTTTGAGGATGTGATTGAGTAAGGTTGTTTTACCACTCCCTAAAAAGCCTGTGATGATCGTCACAGGGAGCTTTTGGGAGTTGGGAACCGTCACGAAAGCGCTCATATGTAACCCAGGATGTATCTGTTGAATATAGCGCTATGCGCGTTAGTTAAGTACGGATGTGTTTGACGCGGCTGCACACCGCTATAGGTCGGTAGGTGTAATTAAACCTAGAACCCTAAAACCCTGCGCCGCCCGCTGCGCGGGCGGCGCAGGGTTTTAGGATTTGGTTTTAACGATACCGGGGTACTTACCAGGAAAGGAGGTAAGAATTAGGGAGTTCTTACCTCCCGGTAAGGGTAAAAGCCTTAATGGAACGATGCCCTGTGGCGGATCAAGTCCATGAACTCCTGACGGGTGCGGGCATCATCGGCAAATACGCCTTGCATTGAACTCGTTACCGTCCAGGAACCCGGTTTTTGTACCCCGCGCATTACCATGCACATGTGAGTGGCTTCAACAACAACAGCTACGCCTTGCGGTTGCAAAAGCCCCTGCAAGGCATCGGCAATTTGTTGGGTCAAGCGTTCCTGCACTTGCAGGCGACGGGCATACATTTCACAAATGCGAGCAATTTTGGACAAGCCAATGACTTTGCCATTGGGAATGTAGGCGACATGGGCACGCCCTAAAATCGGCAGGATATGGTGCTCGCAGGAGCTAAACAAGTCAATATCGCGCACCAGTACCATTTCGTTAGCGTTTTCATGAAACACGGCTCCGTTGAGCAACTCATCCAACGATTGGTGATAGCCAGAGGTCAAGAATTTGAGCGCCTTGACGACCCGTTTTGGGGTGTCGAGCAGTCCTTCGCGATCGGGATCCTCGCCCAACCCGAGAAGCAAGGTTCGCACGGCTTGCTGCATCTCCTCGTCTGAGACGGGAGCTTTGAGTTCGGTACTGATGGACTGTTTGCGGATATCTTCGGGTGAGACGGATAAGGTCATGGATTAGAGCTAGGTAAGTTAACAATCTGTCGTGTTTTCCTTGAGCGATCGCAGTGCAATCGCTTTCATCTGTCGTGTTTTCCTTGAGCGATCGCAGCGCAACCGTCTCCCTTCAGCCCACGACGAGAAGCTGAAAGACTGGCTATCAGGCGAGGCAATCCGTCAGGTTTTGCCGGATCTCATCGGCATCGAGATGCCGCCCGATAAAAACAAGCTGGTTTCGAGGAGCCTTGTGCCATTCTTCCCCTTGCAAATCGAAGCGGGGGCCACTCAGTTGAAAAATGTTGCAGATCTCACTTTCCTGAAACCAGAGAATTCCTTTGGCGCGAAACACATTCTGCGGGAGTTTTTCTTGCAAAAACTGCTCAAATTTTTTGATCTGGAAGGGGCGATCGCTCTCAAATGCAACCGATACAAATCCATCATTATCCAGATGCGACGAATGGTGATGGTGATGCTCATGTTCATGATGCTCGTGTCCATGATGCTCATGTTCATCGTGGTGGTGTTCATCGTGGTAATGCTCATGATGATGGCCGTGATCAGGCTCGTGATGATGATCATGATCGTGCTGCGTTTGCTCAATCTCTTCCTGCACCAGATCGGCATAGGCGTCGGGGTTGTTGTATCCCACATCCAAAATCAGCGGCAGCGGCACCTGTCCCTGCTGGCTGTGTAAAATTCTGGCGTTTTCTTTGACGGTGCAAACATAGTCTTCTAGCTTTTCCACCTGTTCGGGAGCGGCGAGGTCTGTTTTGTTCAGGATGGTGACATCGCCATAGGTGATTTGCTTTAAGGCCGCTTCACTTTCAAAGTGGTCGGACGTAAAGGTTTCAGCATCTACCATGGTAATGACGGAGTCGAGCCGCGTTAGATCACGCAGTTCCGTTCCCAGGAAGGTGAGAAGAATGGGCAGCGGATCGGCAACACCTGTGGTTTCAATGACCATGTAGTCGATGCGGGCATCGCGTTCTAGGATTCGATAAACGGCCTCCACCAAGCCATCATTGATGGTGCAACAAATGCAGCCATTGCTGAGTTCCACCATGTCTTCTTCCATCGATACTAAAAGCTGGCTGTCGATGTTGATGTCGCCAAACTCATTGACCAAGACGGCCACTTTCAAATCCTTGTTGTTGCTCAAAATATGATTTAGCAGGGTTGTTTTGCCACTGCCCAGAAACCCAGTGATGATGGTGACGGGCATTCCCCGTTTGATGCTTAATTCGGCTGTTGAGAATGTCATGGTTGGGAGTCCATAAAACGAGATGAGTGGAGGGTGTGAGCGGTCAGGTGTTACAACTCGTTGCTAGGCAGAAGGGCTCGATGTCGCGCTCTTATGGATGTAGAACGGGATTTCTGGGATGGCTGCAACTAAGAGTTGGGCACCGCTTTAGGGAACTAACGCTTGGGTTTTGGGCGCGAGAATAACCAGTAGAAAAATGCTGAGTTGAACCGTGACAATGCTTGGGCCAGAGGGGAGATCGAAAAAGGCAGACACCGTCATACCGATGACGGCACTCAACGCTCCTAAGCCAGCGGAAATGAGGATGTAATGGGAAAATTTGCGGCTGAGAAGACGGGCAGCACAGGCTGGAATCACGACAAAAGCGCTGATGAGCAAAACTCCGATCGCCTTGATGGAAATGCCCACCATCAGGGACAACAACACAATGAAAGTTGTGCGCTGGGCAGAGACGGATACGCCCCGGGCGATCGCCATCGGCTCATTCAAGGTCAGGAGAATTTGCGATCGCAGTGTCAATCCAATAAACCCTGCGCAAACGAGCAGCAACACCCCGCTAAACATCAGATCCGCCGTTCTCACCGCCAAAATGTCGCCAAACAGCAGATGGCCAATGCCGCCCTGATATTCATCGCGAAAACTGAGCAAGATAATGCCGACGGCCAGGGAAGAGGAGTAAACAATATTCAACAGTGCATCGGTCCAGAGGCGGGTGCGCTCTAGAAAATAGGTGACGCCGAGGGCGAAAAGAACGGCGAAGGGCAGCAACACCCAGGATGGATCGAAGCCCAGCAAGAGGCCAATGCTGATACCCAAGAGGGCGGAGTGCCCGAGGGCATCGCTGAAAAACGAGAGCTGGCGGAGGATGGTAAAGCTGCCCATCAAGCCGCCCATGAGTCCGGTCAAAATCCCCCCCATGAGTGCCCGCTGCATGAAGGGCATTTGGGACAGTTCAAACATACGTGTCAATTCGGCCTGGATCGTCATGGTGAGAAATGGTGGGAAACAGAATGAGCGACTAACAAGAATGGTGATAGCGAACAAACTCGGAACCATAGGCCAGGGATAGGTTCTCTGGGGTGAGGGCATGGCCTGGAACGCCCTGGCATCGCAGGGTGCGGTTTAGACAAAGGACGCGATCGCAACTGCGACGCACCATATCCAAGTCGTGGGAAATCTGCAAAATTGCCCATCCCTGTTCTTTTTTGAGTTGGTAGAGCAACTGATAAAAATCGGACTCGCTGCGGGCATCTAATCCGGCGGGAGCTTCATCGAGAATCAAGAGGCGGCGGGGACGCACCAGACAGTAGGCCAACAGCACCCGTTTGGTTTCTCCACCAGATAACCCGCTCACCAATTGCTCGCGCAAGTGCCACGCATCCACCTGTGCCAAGGCTTGCCGCACCGCGTGGTGACGGGCTCGTCTGCCGACCCAGGGCAGTTGCAGCCCCACTCGATCCCATCCCAAGCCCACCAGTTCTGACACCGTGATGGGAATGCGACGATCGAACAAAAAGTTCTGCGGTAAGTAAGCAATGTGTTGCCGCACCGCAACGGGTAAGTCGCCTTTGGGGGATAGGGAATGCCCCAGCACAACGACTTCCCCCGATTGGCGCGGCAAAATACCCAGCACCGCCTGGATTAACGTGCTTTTCCCAGCTCCGTTCGGCCCCACAAGAGCGGCGTCCGTCCCGGCGGGCACCGCAAACGACACATTCTGAACCGCCAGATGGTTTTCTCGGTAAACCGTTAACCCATCGACGACTAATACCGAATCACTCAAGTGCCTTCTCCTGGTTACACGGGGAACCTAACCCGTTTCTGAGTTCTCAAAAGCCTAGACCCACTCGTTGGGATACCACAGCTACAGGCTGGGGCAACCCGAGGGAAACCCACGCCTGGTCGGCTTCAAAGCTGGCGGATAGATTCTCGGCATTCTGACGCATTGTTGTCAGGTAATAGTCTGGCTGCAACGCATCGGTCCCGCCCGTTTCGATGGGGTCAAACACACTGACGCTGATGTCGAGGTCGTTCGCGATCGCCTCAAACGACGAGCCTCCCACTTGCGGCTCGGTCAGGATGGTTTTTAGCCCCTCTGCCTGCACCGTTTCCACCACCCGCTTCACATCGTCTGGGGAGGGATTTTCTTCAGGAAGACCCACCAAAACTTCGGATTGCAGCCCGTAGCTTTCGGCAAAATAGGCGGCAAAGTTGTGAAAGACAACAAACGTTTGCCCTTCAAAGGGAGCCAGCTGTTCCGCAATCTCGGTATCCAGGGCTTGCAGCTCGGCAATAAAGTCCTCCGCGTTGGCGGTGTATTCGGCCTCACCTTCTGGATCGACCGCAATCAACCCATCCCGAATGTTTTCCACCTGGGCGATCGCCCGCTTGGGATCGAGCCAAATATGAGGATCAAATTCGCCATGGGCGTGATGGTGTCCCGCTTCACCATGGTCATGGGCGTCTCCTTCAGCATGATCATGGGCTTCTTCTCTCTCAGCATGATCATGGGCTTCCCCTTCAGCATGATCGTGAGCTTCTTCTCCCTCAGCATGATCATGGGCTTCCCCTTCAGCATGATCATGGTCGTGGGCTTCTCCTTCGGCGTGATCATGATCGTGAGCTTCCCCTGCGCCATGATCATGGCCATGGTCTTCATCGTTGGCGAGGGTTGCAACGCCTTCGCTCGAATCGACAATCACCAGCTCCTCATTGCCCGCATTCTCGATCATGTCATCCAAAAAGAATTCCATCTCCAAGCCGTTTTGCACCAGCACATCAGCCGAGGCGATCGCCTGAGCATCGCCCGGGGTGGCTTGGTAGTCGTGGGGGCCGACGTTGGGGGGCAGCAGTTGGGTCACTTCGGCGCGATCGCCCGCCACCGCGTTTGTGAACTGCGTGATGGGTAAGAAAGTCGTCACCACTTGCAACGGCTCGTCGGAGGTGGCGGCAACGTCAGCTTCTGAGGATTCTGTCTCGCTGGTTGACGTTGTGGGTGTGGTGCAACTGCCCAAGGCAAGGGCGATTGCGCCAACCGCCAGGATCGAAACCCGTTGCAGATGGGGTTGAAACCGTCTCTCGGAAAACACTTTAGACATCACTTGTTGTCCTTAATGGGTTATAGGAATGGGTTATAGATTCTTCCTTGCTCCTCTCTCCCTCAGCGCCAGAGCTGCTGCTTTGGCGAAGTAGGTCAAAATCACATCGGCTCCGGCGCGTTTCATACTGATTAGGGTTTCCAGCATTACCGTTTGCTCATCGATCCAGCCCTGCTGAGCTGCCGCCTTGACCATCGCGTATTCCCCGCTGACGTTGTAGGCCGCAACGGGTAGATTCGTGTGTTGCTTGATACGGCAAATTACATCTAGATAGGCCAGAGCGGGTTTTACCATGACGATGTCTGCACCCTCAGCAATATCCAGCTCCACTTCCTTCAGGGCTTCTTCAGTGTTTGCCGCATCCATTTGGTAGGTTTTCTTGTCGCCAAACTTGGGAGCCGAATCCAAGGCATCGCGAAACGGCCCGTAGTAGGCCGAGGCATATTTGGCGGAGTAGGCAAGGATGCCAACGTTGATCCACCCTTCGGCATCCAGTGCTTTGCGAATCGCGCCGACCCGGCCATCCATCATGTCTGACGGAGCGACAAAATCAGCTCCCGCTTCGGCCTGCGCCAGGGCTTGCTTCACCAGTACCGCAACGGTTTCATCGTTGAGAATCTGCCCATCTTGCACAATGCCATCGTGCCCTTCGCTGCTGTAGGGGTCGAGTGCCACATCGGTGATCACCAGCACTTGGGGAACGGCTTGCTTGATGGCTCGTACCGCCCGGGGAATCAAACCATCGGGATTGTAACTTTCGGTGCCCGCATTATCTTTCTGGTGATAGGGAATCAGAGGGAACAGGGCGATCGCCCCAATGCCCAGGTCATAGGCCGCTTTCACCTCATCCAATAACAAATCCAAAGAATAGCGAAAGCATCCCGGCATAGACGGCACTTCTTCCTGCTGCCCCTCGCCTTCCATCACAAACAACGGATAAATCAGGTCAGCGGCTGTCAGCATCGTCTCCCGCACCATCCGCCGCAAGGCGTCGGTACGACGCAGGCGACGCGGGCGATGCACGGGGGCACTGATGAGAGCACTCGCCGGGGCAGATCCCGACTCAAGCGGGGCTTCGGTAGCATCTGCCATCGGCTGAAGCGGCGGAGACGAAATCGGTGTGGATGACATACGATAAAAGCGTTTTGAGAATGATTATCATTCTTGAATATCTTACACCACTTCTTTGAGACCGATGCGATCGCCATTCAAAAAAATATTGCGTTTTACCCAAGCATCTAGCGCTACATACCCCTGAGTGAGCGCAGCGTGTTAGACAAGTTGGTTTGAATGTTTGAATACTGGAGGGCAGGATGGGCGATCGCTGCTGTCAAGGCAAGGCTGCTGAGCTATCGAGACTCAAGCAATAACAGGCTAAGGTGCTTTGGATCGTTCTAGTGATTAACGCTGTGATGTTTGTGGTCGAGTTTGGGGCAGGTTTTCGAGCCGCTTCCTTGTCTCTAACCGGAGACTCACTCGATATGTTGGGGGATGCGCTGGTTTATGCCAGCAGTTTGTACGTCATCAACAAGAGCGTGAGAGCGCAAGCTGGAGCCGCTTTCCTCAAAGGGGTGATCATGTTTTTGTTTGCGATTGCCGTCTTCGCGAGAGCCAGCTATCAGCTCTTTGCAGGGGCAAGCCCCGAAGCCTCGATTATGGGCGTCATTGGGGTTGTGGCGTTACTAGCCAACTTGTTTTGTCTGTTGCTGCTAACCCGTCATCGGCAAGACAATCTCAACATGTCGTCGGTTTGGTTATGTTCTCGCAACGACATTATTGCCAATACCTCTGTCCTGGCAGCGGCAGTATTGGTCTCTCTGACGCATTCCATCCTGCCGGATTTGGCGGTGGGTTTGTTGCTAACCTTCATTTTTGCAAAGTCAGCGGGGAAGGTATTGTCGCAATCCTGGCAAGAAATGCAACAAGTCCAGTGAGCGATCGCCCATTGTCACCTTTTGCAGGACATATTAGCGAAACGCCATGAAGAGCATCATGCACCACTTGTTTTTTTTCTGGGGTATCGCCTATCGTTATCGCCCAGAACGTAATCCAGCACGTTTCTCGGACAAGGCTGGAATCGCTACATAAAAGTAATGCTAGCAAGCAAATATTAAACAGGTTTCATACCGCATTGAAGAAGTGGTTATATTGAATTTCTCAGCCTAATTACCCATATGAGCAGATTAGGCTGAACTATTTCTCTCTAATTAGAGTTAATTTCTAAACTAAATCTTAAAGAGCTTGCATCCCTTGACTGATTCAGCTTTCAGGCTTCGTTTCTCGCTTGGAGTTGATTACCTAGAAGCATTGCTGTAAAAGGATTTTAGCTAACTTAAGAAATTAGCTCTTACCCACATAGGGAGATTAGGCGGAAACTTTCCCCCTAATTAATTGTTGAGTCAGCGTTTGCGAGATAGCGTGGATGAAGCTGGTTTAGGCAAAGCAGGCGCTTTCGTTTTTTTGAAAACCAAGACTCTCAGACGCTTGCTGGCTGAGAGCGGAGGCACTTTCGTTTTTTGTACATCACCCAAACAGTTTGGGATAGGGACACCTTTAAGCTTTCAGTATGAGGGTTTGATCGAGCAGGCGAGGTGGTTTGGGTCGTGACATGGTAAACGCATATAACGCCCCTAGATGGGTGCTTAACTACCAAAAGTGACGGATAAGTACCCCACTCACCATATTTAACTGTCAGAAGTGACGGATAACACTCCGTTTTTCCGGAGTTATACGTCAAAAATTGCATATAAGTTCTGTAAATAAGGGTGTTGTCATCCAAAAGTGACGGATAAGATCTCAAAGTGCGGATCTTATCTACCAGATCTGACGCTGAATATATAGTTATACGGCAATCTCCACCACGTTCCACCTTTCGGATATCAGGTTTTAGTTGAAGTTGCCAATAATCCTCGATAACGCAAGCCTTCGCCCTATGCAGCAGACCTGTGTTTTATCAACCTCCGTCTTGGGAAGCAAGAGTAATGCCATTTGACTATACTGGAGCCTTTCCAATTCCCGTAGCAATCCTTCCTAAAAGACTGCGTGATCTCCTAGAACCTGTCAGTTTCGATCCCCAGCAGAGGGTCGAGGTTGCCAGCTTTTTCGAGTCAGATCCACATGGCCCCAATGTCGAGCATGTACATTTCCAAACTGCTGTAGTTGTAGACGATGGAGATGAGCCGATTGAGATTTTGGATGAAGCTGGGCAGGGCGTAGTTGAATTTTCGGTTCCTATAGATAGGAAAGGGTTTGCTTCTCAATTTATCCCATCAATTTCAGGTCAAGATTACGTTATTGCTAGTTGGGGCAATGGCTCTTTTTATTCTTTTCATCTAGCTGAGAAGATTTGGATGACGTTAGGATTGACACCCCGATGTGTGGGGAATGAGCACCAACGCCTTATCTACGATGATCTTGGCCTTCCTGAATTTGGAGTCGTAGAAGGTGAAATTTCCAGCGAGTACTACTGGGAATCAAAGCGCAATGTCAGTTGGAAAATGTCCAATGAGTATTTGCGAAAATATCTTTGGTTACGCGGAGCTAGAGCAATAAGGGTGTTCTTCTATGAGAAGTTGTTTCCTGATCAAGCTGAGCTTCGTGAGCTTATGGAGGGTAAAACACACATTGAGCTAAAGCCTAGTACTGGGCCTGCTTGGTATCTTCTCGATATTCGTCAGCATCAGGATGGCTTATTGGTTCAGATTTGGGCATCTGTAGAATTAGCTTCTTGTGAGTTATGCCCTGAACAAAGTGCAGATGATCTCGTGTGGCCTGGAAGCACAGAGCCGATGACTCATGATCACGCCAATGCTTTGGTAGGGATAGAACCAGTTTATTTGAATGACAAATTTCTTCAGCGTTATGAACAGAATACTTTCTATGACACGGTACCAGTTCAGTCTTATGGCGTTTGGCACTGTAGCCCATCGTACAAAGGACAATGGAGCTTTACCGATTGTGTCAGGGTTGGCCGGAATCTAGTTCGCGCTTCCATGCGAGAGCTGTACAAACCCAAGCCAGATCGAGAAATTATCCATGCACACAAATTCGCACTAAGTAAAGCGGAGATCGCTCATTTTGATCTAGATGCAGAACATATAGTTGCAAAAGTACAGCGACTTCTTGATCAGCTTCTATGGTTAGGTGACAATCTGTCGAGGCTCGGCGCATTGTTAGGGCTGACAAAGTCTGGAGAAGACTTGGTCGGGTTTTCGCGTGAGGAGTTGCAATCGAACGGTTGGATGCAGTATCCGAATCTATGCAGGTTGGCTCAGGTTACCCCCTTGGATATGTCCCAACAAGACTTCCTGGCAAGATGCAAGAGCCTACATGAAGTTTGGCAAAAATTTCCCAACGGATATCTGAAGACACTGCTCGAAAAAGCAGGTTGTCCGCGTGCTGCCGTAAAAGAGTTAGGATCAATCAAGTTGCTCCAGGCGCTGACAAATATTATTCAACATTTGAATAGGCACGAAGAGCCAATCGATGCCTTCGGCTCGACCTCTGAGCGTGAAGGATGGCGTGACAGAAACAACGCTATGGCACCTTTGTTTCTGAATAATGATTTACGAATTGCCGACGCGCACGAGGCGTTTAGCGAATGCCTCGAAACTCTCCAGAACATGGGTTTCGACATTGCTCATATCAATGATGGATATGGGTTAGCGCTTGATTTCGTGATGGATGGAGTAATTGACTCTCTACGGAGCTTTAACTCCGCTGCCGCATGTTTGCTCTATCGCTCGGGGGAGAGCTAAAAAGCCAGAGTAAATGTTAAGCAGCTGTCTTAATGCCGTATAACTAACCCAATGCACCGGAATCAGACCAGGTACTCCACAAGTTTCAGAGATTTACTATGTCCGGTGATTGGGAACGTTAGCTATCAATTCACTGCTAATGCCGTTTATGAATTCCTGTAACGGACTTTTTCACCGCAGCAGAGCTTGGAGAGGCACCTGTGCTGTATCTATGCTCGCTATACCATTGAAAGTTGCTTTGGATTGCTAATGTGACATCTGTAGAAGTGGTACAGAGTGACAACCGCCGATAGGATGTTTAAAGTATTAAGTCTCTATCAGACATCCATGGACAAAGGTTTGATGAGTGAAATTTTTGGCTAAATATTACGAGGTTCAATAATCCCTCCCTCTTAACTATGTTTCAAAAACTAGATTTTTGAAACATAGTGTAGCTTCGAATCTTTAAGAATGGTGGCGAAGTCTCTAGTCATTAAAAAGCTTTAAGGTAGCTGGATTAAATGATTCATTGTGAATTTTTAGATACTTCAGATATTGAAACCTGTGATGTTCATTTTCATTAAGAATAAAAATTGTGTTTTTCCGAAGTATCCATAAGCAGTTTTTAAGATAGTAGAAGGACAAGTTGCCATCATGAAAATCGCATGGGCCATCAGCTTTTTAGGAATAGCTATAATCCTCCTTTTCGGCTCACTTTGGATAGTTCTAAGTATCCTAAACAAAGGTTCAATGGGTCTGATTAGTTTGTCTGACGATTTCATCAACAACCTTGGGGGAATGGGAGCCTTAATTGGTTTTATAATTTCTGTTTTTGGAGTACTGATGAATTTGTTGCATATGGCTCTAAAAGCGCTACGAGGTGACTTGTAATAGAACATAGAGTTGCTTTTGCAAAGATGTCATAAGCTGAGAAACTATAGCTTTCTAAGGAACGTTGTTTCCGGTTGCTGTTTTGCTTGGTGTTCTATAAAAGCTAATAGTTTATAAGATTTTTCCACTGCTAATACTGATTCTTTGTAAAGTTGAATTTAGCAAGAGGCTTAAGCTCCTTGCTCCTTAAGAGTAGTTCATAATTGCAGGCTCAAATAAATTTGTATAGGAAGCTAAAAAGTCCTGATGGAGTTTAATGTGTGTTTCTACCGTTTACAATTTCAGTTCATGGTTGATTCTAAATCGATTGCTTTGGAGTAGCTGTAAAGTAACAGCTAACACTACGTTGATGCAGGCGGAGCACAGGCTATCTGTAGGTATTCAAGATCAGCTGCTGCCGCACAACTTCATCGTTATGCCGCTTAGTCTTCGGCTGGGGCACAGCCTTAAGTTCATCTGTGTTTGTTTAAGAGGAGTTCAGAGAAAGGCTGGATAGCCGAAATGCAAAGGCAATCTACCCTTTCCGGCAAAGCTATAATTCTCTTGAGGGCAGAGAGGTACAACAGGCTATGTCAAACCTTGAGCAAATTGAAGCAGCAATTCCTTCATTGCCATCTAGCGAGTTTGAGCAGTTGAGGCTGTGGTTTCTTGATCCAGACTACGAACGCTGGGATAAACAGATAGAGCAAGATATTGAGGATGGTAAGTTAAAGGCATTTGCTCATGCCGCCGCTGCACTTCATCGTTAGCCGCCAAACCTCACTGGGCAAATACAGCAACCCGCTTTTTGCTTAGCCAAACCCTTTCCCCTTTAGGGTTTCTGTCCATACGAGGATTTCCCCTTGGCTGCCGCCAGCGGCGATCGCACTTCCCTGAGGGTTCCAGGCGAGGCAGGAGAATCCGGCAGCGCCCTGGAGGATTTGGGCAAGGCGACTGGCTTTGTGCCACAGGCAGAGCCAGCCATCTTCGGCAGCGGAGGCAAGGAGTAAGGTATTGGGTTGGAAGGCGATCGCCCGCACAATTCCCTGATGCGTATCCAACACCTGGGGATTCCAGCCAACCGACGGATCGCGGTCTTTTGTCCAAACGACAATGCCTTCACCACTAATCGAGGCAAGAAGGGACGTACCGACTGCCGTTTTGGGCAGCGACCAAGCAAGCTGTCGGACTTTCCCTGGAAAGCCTTGCATCTGCCAGGGATAAGGATTTCCGTCTTCCCATACCAGCAGTGAGCGA
Source organism: Vacuolonema iberomarrocanum LEGE 07170 (assembly GCA_015207365.1). Taxonomy (GTDB): domain Bacteria; phylum Cyanobacteriota; class Cyanobacteriia; order Elainellales; family Elainellaceae; genus Vacuolonema; species Vacuolonema iberomarrocanum. The sequence goes on along the minus strand of JADEXA010000043.1, from coordinate 24,650 downwards.
TCGTTGTTGCCAGAGGCAAGGAAGGTGCCATCGGTTGACCAGGCGATCGCCCCACTTGCTCCTCCGATTTCCCGCACGATCGGGTCATCGTCCCAGTCTCGCCGCTGCCAGGTTTTGATGCTTTGGTTGCCACTGACGGAGAGGCGATCGCCTTGCGGATGCCACGCCAGATCCAGCACCGAGGAAGCTTCAAAGTTTAGCGTGGTGATGACGGATTGGATCGTGGCATCCCATACCTGGGCATAGCGCCCCAAACTGAAGGCAAGTTCAGGATGTCGAGGATTCCATTGCAGGCGATCGATCCAAGCACGGGGATGCTCCAACGTTGTGACGAGGGTCGGCGTGTTGTCGTCCATCCGCCAGATCCATACCGTTCCTGCCTGCCCACCCGCCGCTAGAAATGTGCCATCCGCGGAAACCGCTAGGGCATCGACCGATTCTCCCTGCGCTTCCTGCAACACGATCGTTTCACCCGTCTTTGCTCCATACCGCACGACCTCTCCGGCCGCAGAACTGGCAACGAACCACGCTCCATCGGGTGACCAAGCGATCGCTGTCACATAGTCCGATAACGTCGTGTGCCACAGGGGTTTGAGCAGATCCTGCGTTTTCGATTTAGGCATGGGAAAAGATAAGAATAATCCTCAGCACAGAATAAATGGCTCGATGCAAATTATCCTAAGCCATAACTCTCACAAGCCATAGTAAGAGTTCCGATATACATAACAACAGTAGAACTAATTCACTATAGCGCTGTGCGCGTTAGGTAAGTACGGTTGTGTGTGGGCGCGTCGCGCCCACACACAACCATTTCTGTACTTGATGCGGTTGCACACCGCTATAATTCACATAGAACTTACGCATTTTGTCGATTTTGTGGCCACGACGCGGCAACAAAATCGACAAATTTCCTCAGGCTTGCGCAAGTTTTGCGTAAGCCCTGTCACATAGAGCTGCTATGAGGATCTCTTAACCGGCCATCAACGTATTGTTTAGCTCTATTGATAGCCTCCGATTGGCTTAAAGCTAAAGGGACAGCAACAGCGCAGCCCATGTTGTGATTCGCCCACACTGAGTAGACGATTTGACCATCGTCTTCACTTTGGTCTACCTCTAACCGCCATCCCCGGTACGTGAATGACCAAATAATATGGGGGAAATTGGGGTTTAGCATGGTGATTGGGTTGGATAAAAATTGCTGAAGAGAGTTTACCCTGCCCAAGAAGATGCTCTGTAGTCTGGCTTTGAGCCAGACTACAGAGTCGTATCAGCACAAGGATTGAGAGAGACGAAAAGGTTCGATATTCCTCAAGCCGCTGCGAGATTCTTAGCAGCAAAGTCCCAATTTACCAGGTTGCCTAAAAAGGCTCCAATATAGTCCGGGCGCTTATTTTGGTAATCCAAATAGTAAGCATGCTCCCAGACATCCATCGTCAGTAAAGGAACCTGTCCACTGGTAAGGGGGTTATCGGCATTCAGGGTTTTTGTCACCTTGAGTGTGCCATTATCCAACACTAACCAAGCCCAGCCACTACCGAATTGAGTACCTCCAGCGGCCTTAAAAGCTTCTGTAAACTTTTCAAAGCTACCAAAATCGGTCTCAATTTTTTTTGCCAAGTCGCCTGTAGGCATACCGCCACCGTTCGGCTTCATGCTGTTCCAGTAGAAGGTATGGTTCCATGCCTGAGCAGCATTATTAAATACCCCGACTTTTTCGGAGTCGCCTGCGATTGATTTAATGACCTCTTCAATAGGTTTACTGTCCAAATCAGTTCCTTCAGCAGCGGCATTAAACTTGCTCACATAAGCTGCATGATGCTTATCATGATGAAACTCCAGAGTGCTCTTTGAAATATAAGGTTCAAGAGCAGTGTAGTCATAAGGTAAAGTCGGAAGTTCGTAAGCCATAAGTTCTGAATTCCCTCTCAAAAAATCGGAATATATGCCAATAGATAGGCTCGGCTAAAACGAAATCATTCATTCAAAAGAATGAATTCGTTTGGCATCTTAACCGTAAAAAACCTAAAGCAGAAACTTGATGCTTTGATTGGCCAGTTCCTAAACTACCAAATCATCCGGATGAAAACTATGCCCCTTAGGGGTATCACCATCGTCAGCAGTAACAGCATTCATCACTACATAAGTAGCTCGGCATGATGAAAAACCAGACTCTAAAAACCTGTGCCGCCCGCGCTGCGGGCGGCACAGGTTTTTAGGGTTTTAGGTTTAATTGCACCTGCTAACTTAAATCTTGGATTTATCGGTAAGTAGGTGCTTTATCGTTACGTTCAAAGCGTTCTAGGAAGCTAACTTATTTGCACCAAACAAGCCCGAAAACTATCTGCTAGGTTCATTTGTTCCAAATTGCGACCGATGAAGACCAGCTCATTTTTTCGGGGTTCGCTCGCTTTCCAAGGGCGATCTTGGCGTCCATCGAACAGCATGTGAACCCCTTGAAACACAAAGCGGTTATCTTCTCCGGCAATGTTGAGGATGCCTTTCATGCGAAAGATATCAGGCCCATGCTCACGCAGGAGTTCGCCTAACCAAGCATTGAGCTTGGCACCATCTAGCTCACCCGACTCCACCAGGGCAATGGAACCGACCGTTTCGTCATGTTCGTGCGCCGTCTCGCTGAGAAACTCTGGGTCGATTTGCAGCGCATTGTTCAAATCAAAGGCGTTGACCCCCAATAGGGCATCCATCTCAATTTGGGCGTCGCGGGTGCGGTGGATTCTGGCGATCGCATTCATCCCCCGAATCCGCTGCTCCAGTTCTTCTAACTCCGCCGCCGTCACCAGATCCGTCTTGTTCAGCAAAATCACATCGGCAAAGGCAATTTGCTCCGCCGCTTCATCCGCTTCCCAATGCTGCTGGATATGGCGAGCATCCACCACCGTCACCACGGCATCCAACCGGGCTTGGGTCTGCACCTCATCATCCATAAAGAAGGTCTGAATGACTGGAGCCGGATCGGCTAACCCCGTCGTTTCAATCACCAGATGATCAAACTTGTCGCGCCGCTTCATCAGGTTGCCAATGATGCGAATCAAGTCACCGCGCACCGTGCAACAGATGCAGCCATTGTTCATCTCAAAAATTTCTTCATCCGCATCCACCACCAATTGGTTGTCGATACCCACCTCGCCAAATTCGTTGACAATCACTGCAACCTTTTTGCCATGCTCATAGGTCAGGATGCGGTTCAACAGCGTTGTTTTTCCGGCTCCCAGATAGCCCGTCAGCACCGTCACAGGCACGGTTGTGCGATCGTCTGTTGGATTGATAGCGGCAATCATAAACAACTCCTGAAGACTAGCGGATTGAAATGATAATCATTATCATATTGAGTTGGGTTTGTTAATGCAACCCTGTGTTTTATTTCAGACGGCTCAAATCCTTTCATGAACTGCTCCATGCCAATGCGATCGCCCCTAAACGCGCCATCCCTGCCAAAATCCACTGATATCGCTATCGTCGGTGCAGGGCCTCAGGCATTAACGCTAGTGACGCATCTACTGCAAAAGAAGAAGTCAATGCGGAAGCGCTTTGTGGTGCTCGATCCAGCAGGGGATTGGCTGCGGCAATGGCAGCAACAGTTTACGGCCTATGAAATTCCCCATCTGCGATCGCCCGCCGTCCATCACCCCGACCCCAACCCCCATGCCCTCCGCACCTTTGCGGAGTTTCGCCCGCAAGAACTCTTTCCCCCGTATGATTTACCGGGCACCCGACTATTCCAGGACTTTTGCCAGGATGTGATTCGTCGCTGGGGGTTGCAAGGACGGGTCATTCCGGCACAGGTGCAGCATATCGAACCGGTGCAGCAGCAAAGGCAGCAGCGATTTCGGTTGGGCATGGCAGATGGTCAAATGCTAACGGCCAAGCGAGTCGTGTTGGCGATCGCCGGAGGCACCCCCAACCGTCCCGAATGGGCACGAACCCTGCCGTTTACCTATCCGAGCGATCGCCTGCTCCATTCCCACCAGGTTGATGTGCGAGGATTGCGGCTGGCGGGAGAGCGAGTGCTGATTGTGGGCAGTGGGCTGACGAGTGGGCATTTGGCATCGGGGGCGATCGCTCGGGGGGCTCACGTCATCATGATGGCGCGACGTACCTTCTACGAAAAGCTGTTCGATTCAGCCCCCGGTTGGCTTGGCCCCAAATACCTCAAGGGGTTCCATGCCGAACCTGATTGGGAAAGCCGCTGGCAGATGATTCAATCTGCCCGTAATGGGGGTTCCCTGACCCCCGCCATTTTCACAAAGTTGCGGCGATGGGAGCGCGAGGGTAAGCTATCTTTTTACGAACAGTGCGAAGTGCAATCGGCAGAATGGAAGGGAGCGGCGTGGAAAGTCACCTGCACACAATCGGCCACCCACAACTGCATCGCTAATCTACCCATCGATCGCATTTGGTTGGCAACGGGCAGTACGCTGGATGTGAACCACTGGTCGCTGGTGTCGGATATCCGTGCGACCCATCCCCTGTCGCTGGTGCATGGCTTACCTGTACTGGATTCTCATCTTCGCTGGGCAGGGTGTAACCTGTTCATCATGGGCGGGGCAGCGGCGCTCCAGCTCGGCCCTGCGGCTCGCAATTTATTTGGGGGAAAACTGGCAAGTGAACGGATTGTTCCTGCGCTGCTCAACGGCATGCCCTCAGCTGCATAACGTCACGGGCTTAGCACTTTCCTACGACAACCGGGGCTAATAGTGATGGGTCAGGATCTAAGCAAAATAGAAACGCTGTATGACACAGTAGCCAGAGACTATGCAGAAACATTTTCTGGAGAACATGCAAAAAAGCCAAAAGACCAAGAAATACTCCACAAATTCTCACGCATGATCGGCCATAAAAAGCCAGTTTGGGATTTTGGTTGTGGGCCGGGTCAGACAACAAAATATCTGAACGATCTTGGTCTAGAAATTTCTGGTTTGGATCTGTCAGAGAAGAGCCTAAATCAGGCCAGAACGATCCACCCTAGGATCCTTTTTCAAAAAGGAAACATGCTTGAACTTGAGTTTGAATCGAACTCAATAGCTGGAATTGTAGCTTTCTATGCCATCGTTCACTTTACAGAAGCACAAGTCGGCATCGCTTTCCGCGAAATCTTTCGTGTATTGCAGCCGGGTGGACTCTTCCTTTTTACTTATCACATTGGTAAAGAAATCATCCACGTAGAAGAATTTCTCGGTAAAAAAGTCGATATAGATTTTACGTTCTTCCCCACGGACTTTATCGCTAATTGTCTGAAAGAGCATGGGTTTGAAGAAATAGAAATCATCGAGAGAGCCCCATATCCCGGCGTAGAGTACGAAAGCCAAAGAGCCTATGTGTTTGCGGTAAAGCCAACCGACTCAAATGCTGCACAGCTAAGCTAATCATCACTTACTTTGCCAACGCGCTTCATTTTGAACAGACCATTGGCGATCGCCGTTCCCAGCAAAATCAAACCACAGCCCAGCATCATCGCAGGGGTGACAGCTTCTTCAAGAACCACTGCGCCTGAAAGCATGGCAAACAGCGGAATGAGATAGGTAACCGTCAAGGCTTTTGTCGAGCCAATGTTTTGAATCAGGCGAAAGTACAAGATGTAGGCAAAGGCCGTTGATAGCCAAGCAAGAGCCAGGACAGCGATGACAACGCCTGTTGTGGGTAGCTGTTGCGGGATGGTAAAGGGCAACGCGGGGAGAAGGAAGAGGGCTGCCCCGAGCTGGCTTCCGGTTGCAACAACTAACGAGGGAACCCCCGTTAATCGCTGTCGAATGAAGGGGGCGGCGATCGAATACATGACCGCGGCCGACAACCCAGCAACGACCGCCATCACAAAAGCAGGCGTTGCAGTAATCGCTTCCCACCCCACCAAAATCACCACACCAACGAAGCCCAGAACAAATCCAATCACCCGAGTTAGGGTCAATTTTTCCCGTAACCAAATCGAAGCCACAATCACACCAAACAGTGGCGTCGTCGCATTCAGGATCGAGGTAAACCCCGCAGGCAGCGATACGGAGGCAAAGGCAAGGAGCGAAAACGGAATAGCAGAATTGATGCAGCCAACGGTGAACAGTAACACCCAATTCCGGCGCACCTCATGCCACAGATCCAACCGAACCAAAATAGGTAGAAGGGCTAAACCAGCCAGCAAAACGCGAAATTCAATGAGCCAAACAGGGCCAAGGACAGGCGCTGCAATGCGCATCGCCAAAAACGAGCCCCCCCATAACGCCGCAAGCAGCAAAAGCTCGGCGATATCCAATCTCCTCATATTTTTTTCCCAATAGTTGATTTGCTAATAAGGTGGTGCCCTTCGGCTGCGCTCAGGGCACAAACGGCTGGCTGGCTGAGCGTAGCCGATAGCTGGCTGAGCGTAGCCGAAGCCAGCGGGTACAAGCTTTTTGAAAAATCGCTTTAACTCACGCCCTGGTTGTGACTAGCTTCCCAGCCCATCAGAACGGTTTTGCGCTCCAGCCCCCAGCGGAAGCCACCCAACTCACCCGATTCTCGAATGACGCGATGGCAGGGAATCAAATACCCCACTGGATTGCGACCCAAGGCATTGCCTACAGCTCTTGCTGCCGTTGGGCGATCCATTGCTTTTGCTAACCCTTGATAGGTGGTAAGCCCGCCAAATGGAACACTCAAGAGCGCTCGCCAAACTTGAATTTGGAAATTGGTTCCTTTGACAAACAGAACTAATGGTTCACGATTAGCCGCAATGGGATTGAAGATGCGATCGCAGACCTCGTGGGTCGCCTGCTGATTCTGCACAATATCTGCATTCACCCACTCTGCTCGGAGAATAGCTTCAGCCGCATCGTTGCTAGCTGTATCGAGAAAAAGCAAATTGCAAATGCCCCGGTGGGTGGTTGCGATCAGACATTCACCAAAGGGGGTTGAATGAATTCCATACCAAATTTGTAGCCCCCGACCTCCTGCCTTGAACTCCCCTGGCGACATCGCTTCCAGCTTCACAAATAGATCGTGTAAACGGCCTGGACTCGATAATCCCGCATCCATAGTGAGATTTAACAAGCTCGATGTCTCAGCAATTCTTGATTTGGCATATTCCACTGTCAGATATTGCAAAAACCGCTTGGGGCTAATACCCGCCCACTTGGTAAACAATCGCTGAAAGTGATAGTCACTCAAATGCACATGCTGCGCAACCGTGGCCAGATCAGGTTGGTGCAAGTGATTTTGGCGCATGAAGGCGATCGCTTTAGAAATGCGCTCATAGGTTTCGCCATCATAGGTGTTGGTTTCGATTGAGGCGTTCATGGGCTGGCTTCATCATCCATCTATCCTGCCATCCTCAATTTATCGATTGCAGACACTCAAAACCACCCGCTTCTTGCGGTCTAGTCACGCTGAAGCAGTTCGCACAGAGATAGGGCGATCGCCCATGGGGACAAGTGAAGGGCGATCGTTGGTCAAAGCAAGCTAAACCGACAGCAAGGTCTTCCAAATCTGCTTCAAAACGACTGAACGCTGAGGTTTTGTGGTCGCAGGATTGATATAGCCCAGCATCGTATCGGCATCAGAAACCGCACAAGGATCGCCAGGTTCATCTGGTTCAATAAACATCTTCTCGATCAACATGTCTCGTACCAGCATCGAGTAACGCCAAGACCGCTCACCCAAGCCGATGTCAGACAGATCAACCAGCATTCCCATCTGTCTCGCAAAGTCACCATTGCTATCGGGAATAAAGCGAATGCGATCGGCCCTTTCTTCCTTGGCCCACTCATTTAAAACAAACGTGTTATTCACAGCAATACAGATAATGTCATCAACACCATTTGCTTTGAATAGATCCGCATATTCATTAAACCCTAAGACTTGAAGGGGTGAACAAGGATAGGTAAAAGCACCCGGCACAGAAAAAGCAACAATGGTTTTATTTGCAAACAAATCTTCTGTAGTAATGTCTATCCATTGGTCATTCTTAAAAGCTTTGAACGCTGTATATGGAATTCTTTTCCCTTCCTGATTAATAAATTCTTTTTGATTAATAAACATTGACTCAACTCCTTTGCCCTGAACATTTCGCTTGTAGATGAACGAATGGACTGACATATTTCATGTCATAGGTCATGTCATAGGTTGGTGTTGAGCAAAGTGTTTGTAAAACGACTCCGAGGGAGATAATCCAACCAATCCAATACTTGCAACGATTTTGTTAGATTGCGCTAACGTCAACTCAGCTTACGCATGGTAATGATGCCTAGTGCCGTCTGGCATTATTGCCCAAGATAGGTCTAACTCAGGCAGAGCCATCTGCTTGAGCAAAGCTGTCTGTTTGGGTAGCCCCACTTGCTTGGGCAACCCCGTTTGCTTGAGGTCAAACGTTGTTCCCTTCAGATTGGCCCCTCGTAAAATAACAGCCTTGAGCTTGGCATCTTCCAAGCTTGCATCGCTGAGGTCAGCCGCACTCAAATTGGCCGCATTCAAATTTGCCCACCGCAGATCAGCGCCACTCAGATTGGCACAAACAAGCTCGGCACACTCTAGGTTTGTGCCCCTTAGCGTTGCCCATATCAACCGGCTTCCAGTTGCATTAGCACGATGTAGATTTGCGCCTGTGAGGTTAGTTCCAGTGAGGTTGGCGTCGCTCAGGTTCGTCCCACTCAAATCCACTCCGGTTAAATCGGCTCCGGTCAAATTGATATGCTTTAGGTTGGCGTTCCGGAGATTTTCGCCGCTCAAATTCACTTCGTGAAAGTTCCGTTCTCCTTGAATGTATCGCTTCACCAATTCAGCGGCATCCAAACGCAACTGATGCTTTCCCCATTCAAATGAAGAAAATTTCTCATCCGCTTTCATCAAGACCTCCCTCAGCTTCCGACTAGACTGTCATCTCCTTCTGCCCACAGTGAGTGATAACAAAGCCGATGCTTCGCAAAACTTCTTTTGCGATAAGAATCACACCGAACCTCTTAGGTATTCTTAACTAAACTCGTAATGAGTCTGGCTTATATGTGTCTTTATATCCTGTGATGTTCAGGATTGAATAAGACAAAACCGATTAAAAACTTAACGAAACGCATACTTTGCGAAAGAGAACTCAATAAATAAGTTGTAATGCTACGTAGCAAACGAATTGGTTTAATCGATTGCAATGTTTAAATACTTTGGGTTCGCGATCGCCGTTTGGTTGAATAGCTTTATCTCACGCACTCGCATCTTATCCGTGGGTAAGTAAGTAGGAAAGGTACAAGATTTAGCGTGCAAATTTGCTATTCCAGTGCTTCTACAAATGCTTGAATCGTTTGTTGTCCGCGTTCTGCATTGCCTGTGGTTAAGACGTCTAGAATTGCCCCTTGGAACAAGTGAAATAACGATAAAGCCACCGTTCGATCGTTGGTAAGGCTAGCGAGAGACTCGACCCATTGTTGACTCTCTCGCTCTAAAAATTCCTGGGTTTCAGTATCGCCTTGAATCGCGCGCTGGTTCAGCTCCATCGTCAGCTTGAGCAGACCCCGCATCTCTGGAGATGTCAAATGCTGCCACATTTCAAGCAACCGCTCGGTTAAACCATCCACGCCTTCCACAGAAGCCGTTTGAAACGACCAGAGCTTTTCACGCAGGCGTATTTCTAAAAGGCTAATGAGCTGGCGCTCAAATTCCTGTTTAGAGCCAAAGTGGTAAACCAGCATTCGTCCACTGGTACCAGCCTTTTTGGCGATCGCATTAATGCTGGTATCCAACGCTCCAGCAGCGATCGCCGCCGCTAGACATTGCTCTAAAAGGGCTTGTTTCTTCTGAGGCTCAATAGGTCGATTCATGGGTTGACAGTTAATGTAGCAGCTATTACATTAATGATTAACGTAACGGCTATTACGTTAACACTGTCACGCAGGACAAAACCATGACAACAAAAGACCGGATTCGCTTCATCTCCATTGGTTTCATCATTTGGGCTGCCGCAACCGCAACTTATCGCATTATGGGCTCAGTCTTCTTTGAATCATCGATGGCTGGATATTGGCTCAATGTGGTTGTCACTGGCGGCTTGTACGCGGCTGTATCACTGGGGCTAATGCAATGGCAAAACATTGAACGCAGCGATTGGTTGCAGGGTGCCCTGTGCCTCGCTTTACCGGGAATGCTCAGCGAGATTCCGCTGCTGGCTGGCTTTTCAAGTCTTATGAGCAACATGCAACCCGAAACAGCCGGACGCTATGCCGCTTTTTTGTTTAGCGGATATTCCACTCTACTCGGCGCAGCTTGGTTGCTTTCTACAAAGGCGCGATCGCGATCTATCTCTGAAATGTGATTAACTACTCGTTGATAGGAACCTCACAAGATGAAAACCAAGCACCTCTATTTACTTCTAGCTCTCCTTGGTATTGCCTTGCCCTACTCACAATTTGTTCCTTGGATACTTCACAATGGCTTAGATATTGAATTACTTTTGCAGCAAATTGTTGAATCTCGAATTGCAGCCTTTGGTTGGCTCGATGTGATTGTATCCGCATTCGTCTTATTTGTTTTGATGGCTACCGAAGGGCGCGATCGCCACATTCCATTGCTTTGGCTTCCAGTACTCGGCACGCTCACCGTAGGTGTTTCGTTGGGGTTTCCCCTCTATCTTTATTTGCGAGAACAGTCGCTTGAGTATTCCAGTTAGGTCGATAATCGGAGTTGCATCATGGATATATATCCTCACCCAAAGTATAGAAATCCATGAATGATAGGGCTCGATATTTACTGGACTTGGCGAAACGTAACGTCCAAGCTTACATTGCGAATCCGAAAACCAAAGCCGCAATGGTGGCAGGCTCAGTGGCAGAAGGGCTGTGTGATGAGTATTCGGATTGTGACATGAGCATTTATTACGACGAACTGCCTTCCGAAGACGAGTTACAACTTGCACGTCGACAGAATCATGGCTCAGAGCGGTTGTGGGTGTTGGGCGATCGCAAAGAGGGTGGGTTTGCCGAAAGCTACTTGGTCAATGGTGTGGAGTGCCAATTTGGCCATGTGACCATCGCACAGTGGGAACAAGATATTTCAAATATTCTGGAGCAGTTTGATGTTCAGACGCCACTGATGAAAGCGCTGTCTGGAACATTAACCGGGATTCCACTCTACGGTGACTCTCTCATCCACAGGTGGAAAGCTAGAATCGCCAACTATCCCGATGGGCTCGCACAAGCGATGGTCGAGCATTACCTCACGTTTGTTCCAATTTGGGGCATACAGGAAAAGCTCACTCGGCGGGATGCAACCCTCTGGTACGCTCAAGTCCTTGTCGAGTCCGCGCAAAACATCCTTGGTGTGCTGTCTGGACTCAATCACTTGTACTACTCTACTTTCCAATTCAAGCGTATGCATGCGTTTGTCGAGCAAATGAAGATTGTCCCTGAGAACCTTGGCGATCGCCTCGAAAGCTTATTCCATACAGACGCTCCTGCGGCAGTCGTGCAGCTTGAAGCACTGGTTCGAGAAACGATAGAGCTTGTGGAGCTTCACATGCCTCAAGTAGATACATCATTCACCAAGCAACGATTGGGCTGGCGACAGCAACCATGGGAGTTCGACGAAACTCAGAAGACCTAAAACAACCCAAGCGTAAACGACTGATCGATTGGCAACGTAGCACCAATGCCAAGCCACAGCGTGATTAGGAGACCAATCAAAAAAATAGTAGTGGCAACTGGGCGGCGAAACGGATTTTGGAATTTGTTCACACTTTCGATAAACGGAATACCCATGAGTCCCAAGGGGATAGAAACCATGATCGTAATGCCCAAAAGTTTGCTAGGGACGACGCGGAGAACCTGAAACACAGGATAGAGATACCACTCTGGAAGAATTTCTAGCGGAGTGGCAAAGGGCTCTGCTGGCTCTCCAACCATGGCTGGATCCAGCACGGCTAACCCTACACATACAGCTAATGTTCCTAGCATCACGACTGGAAAAATATAAAGAAGTTCATTGGGCCACGCGGGCTCGCCGTAGTAGTTGTGACCCATCCCCTGCATCAGTTTGGCTCGCAAAGCTGGGTCACTTAGATCGGGTTTCCTAGATGTTCCTTTCATAAGCTGATTCCTTATCTCCTCAAAAGGGCTATGTTTGGGCATGGAAAACTTGCAGGACAAGGGGCTTTGTCCTGCTCAAACCAACGCAATCAAAATCTTCGCAAGCAGGGAGACAAGTCTGTCTCCCTTGAATGTTTGGTAGTATAGCCCTGTGGAGACAAGTTTGTCTACTTGCTATGGTGAGTTCTGAATCGAGTGCGGCCCGTCAGCAAATCTTAGAAACAGCGTTGCAGCTCTTCTACCAGAAGGGTATCCAGCATGTTGGCATCAATGAAGTGATTGCTGCATCGGGAGTTGCAAAGCGTACGCTATACCGACATTTCCCTTCAAAAGATGACCTCATTCTGGAAGTCATGCGGCATCAAGCTAGAGAATGGTTGGATTGGTTTGAAGATGCGATCGCCCGCAAAGGGGGCACACCCAAAGATCGCCTTCTGTCAACGTTTGATGTTCTTCAAGAATGGTACGCCGACCCCAGCTTCCGAGGTTGCCCTTTTATTAATGCGGTTCTAGAAATAGCGGATGCTGCTCATCCAGCCCACCAAGTCTCCGTTCAATTGAGAGAGTCAGTTCGGGCATACATCATGCAATTGGCCTCTGAGTCTGGTGTGCGCGATCCGGCTGCGTTCTCGCAACAGTACTTGCTTCTGATTGGAGGCGCGAGTCTGATGGCAACCATTGAAGGAAAACCCGCTGGAGCACAATATGCCAAAAGTACTTTATCTGTATTAATCGATGCCAGCTAGCTGTCACAAGAGTGAAGTCTGGCGACTGAAGTCATCGACCTGATTCCTGCATAGGCGACTCTGGCTGAGAGTACGTTAGGTTGGCGCTAGCATAACCCAGGCAATCGTTAGCATCATCCAACGAAACCCTTACAGAGTTACAAGGAGGTCAGAGCATGATTGATCGAGCACCTCAGACAGGTAAGGAGCCTTGGCTTGCAGTCCTCCTAACAGCGATTGTTTTTCCTGGCATTGGTCAAATCTATGCAGGCAAATTATTCAAAGGTTTAATCCTGGCTATTGCGACGCCTGCCCTGTTCGGCTCCGGTCTGTGGTTGATTGTAGGATCAACCGGAAGTGTTTGGGTTGGGTTGCTACTGCTGTTAGCCAGTAATATCCTTTATGTTTTTAGTATTTTTGATGCCTACCACTGTGCCCGCAAGGTAAATGATGCGGAGTTTGAAGCCCTTCGAAAGCGGGAAAAAGATCCCTGGTTTGCCGTTTTTCTCTCCAGACTTTTCCCTGGGCTAGGTCACCTATATATCGGCAAATGGTTGGTTGCCATGCTGCTCTTTTTCCTGGCGATCGCGATCGCAATTATGTCCGCAGGGGTTCCCTGGGCCTTTGTTCTATTCTTTGGCCTACTTTATCTCTCGGCCTATCATGTCTATGTTTCATCACCAACGCGCAGGCCAAAGTCTCAGCGTCTCATCTTAGGCATCTGTGCGATTCTGCTACTGAGTCAGCTTGTCAACTTTGCTATTGAAGAACTGGCTTCTAGAGCGGGCTACCCAACAGATATCGCCACAGTTCTGTCTATCCGGCAATCCTATTACATTCCATCCAGTGGGATGAGCCCAACCCTGCAAATAGGCGATCGCATCATGGTCGACAAAGCCATTTATCGCACAGCATCCCCTCAGCGAGGAGACATCGTCGTCTTTGACCTACCTTCGGAACAAGAAATCGAAGGCACTCTCGTTCAACGAATCATTGGTCTGCCTGGAGAAACGGTAGAAATTCAAGCTGGAGCAGTTTACATTGATGGTCAACCGTTAGAAGAAAACTACACTACTGCCCCTATACAGGACATACAGGAGGACTATAGTTCAGTCGAAGTACCGCCTAACACCTACTACCTTCTTGGGGACAATCGAAATAATTCCTTCGACAGCCGCTTCTATGGCTTCCTTCCCCAAGACAGCATTATTGGTAAAGTGATGAAAATCTTCTGGCCAATCAACAGGAGCGGTGGTGTTTAATAGTTATCCAAATCATCCCTGGATTCTGCAATGCCGAAAATAGAGGTCGTTAAGAGTTTTGTTAGCCAACAAGCCTATCCATACTTTGATTTAGAGTAAAATCAGCCATCTGGTTGTTTGAGATAAACCAAGTGGTCAGTTCCGCTCAGGCGGCTCGTACAACAAGATCAAGATAAGCGGAAAGGCACAAGTAGTTGTTTCCCCAAAAACTAATACTCTAGGATTTACGTAAAACCTGCGTCATCCTGAGCAAATTCATTGATGTTTTAGCTGCAATACCGCACGGCATTAGCCGACGCATAAGCCCTATACTTTTTACAAAACACTTTTTAGACAAGCAATGATCAAGCTCAGATTGATTTTGGCAAGAGGCTGGTGGTTGCCGTTGTTGTCAGGGATTTGGCTGGGGTTGCAGCCTGCAGCCTATGGACAACTCAGACTGGAGGCACGATCAGAGCCGGGATGGCAGCGATGGCAACCGATCGCAGAAACCGCTACAGCCGACTTCATCGCTGGTGTAACCAACGCCGACTCTGGAGCGCAGTATGACTTTGAGCAAGCCTGTGAACAGTCCATTGAACCTGGAACAGCCGTCAGTTACCGCTTTCGGCTGAGTACGCTGGTCAAAGCCATTGGCGTGGGTCATGTGGAATATGGCTGCTGGGCAGACGACACCCTGTTGCGTACCCGCATGGATGTGGCATTTCAAGCGAGTACCTTTCCCGTCACCTGCTTGCGTGTTAAAACCGATGCGGGGGGTGGCCTCAACATTCGGTCTGGGCCAGGGCTAGAGCACCCATCACTGGCGACTGCCGCCAATGGCGACACAGTACAACTCCAGATGACAGGTTCTCCCAATATCTTTTCGACCGATGAAAGCGGACGCCAATGGCTCGCCGTCGAAGGTCCCCGCTCTGGATATGTGTCAGTGAGTTCCGCCCCTGGAGAGTATGTCAATCTCGTGCAGTGCGATTCCTGAGTTCCCGATCGATTTCCACTAATGGATTGGGCTGCATGGTATCAGGACGGGGTTGTTCGACAACGGCAGGCGACGGCGTTAGCCTTTCATCCTCGACCCAACCAGAATAGTAGCGGACTTGGGCTGATTCTTCGGACAAGTCGAGTAGGTCGAAATCTCCGCGCATCGCATACCAGTCGTCTTTGGGGTTGAATGAGTCGGGGCCGATACCATGATCACCACCAATCTGGCTATTGAGGTGACCATCTAGGGACCGGGCGAAGCGATCGCCCTGCCAATGCCACCAGCGCCCTGGCCAGAACATCGGAACTTGGCCCTCAAGTTCTATATATACCCTGTCCTGTGGGGATGCACCCGGAGTAATTGTGGCTTCTACACCCTCCTCTAGCCGGATTTCATAGCGCCCCTGCGGGTCATTAGGATTGTCTGTAAAGAGCCACCACAGCACCTCAACCGATTCTGTGGAGTCGGGGGTCAGAGCCATTGTCGGATCCTGACTTAGCAACGAAGGGTAAACCGAAACAGGTTCATCTTCTGGCAGCTGCGCCTCCGCATAAAAGCGCCAGCAGTCCCAGCTTTCGGCCTCTTCTGAAGCCTGCCAGTCGAGCTGGCAAACGCCATTACGGGTACCCACCCAAAGGACTTCATCTTCCACCGCTAGCTGGGTTGGAATATGACCGATCAACGGACTGTTGTGCGGAGTATAGGACTCTATCGTGCCCGAGGTGATGTCGTTTGGCGCGGGGCGATAGGCAACCAGTCCCATCGCAGGTACAGCGCTAATGCCTTCGCCACTCACTCGCATTCCTAGCCATAGGGTGGGCTGTTCGGGTGTTCCGGTAAAGGCGAGATCAACAATTTGCTGCGATGCAATGTCTGGTGGTTGAATCAGCGTCACCTCCTCTGTCGCTGGGTCATAACTAATGATGGTGGCCACACCATTAAGCCCTTCTCCTTGAGCAAACGCAACCGTCAACCACAGGCGATCGCCATAGACCTGTGCGGAAGTAATACGCGGCGCTCCCAAATCGCCCATCCAAGGATCACCAACTGGTCCGATCGCCTCTTCAAAGGTATAGAGGGGGATCTGCTGCGGGGTTTCTTGTCCTGGCACAATCAACTCTAGAAATGCAGAGAGATACTGTGGATAGTCGGCATCTGGGTTCGGCTCTCGAATCACTCGATATTGGTAAGACTCTCCCTCATACTCCAGGCTGGCAAACTCGGTGATTTCGTCAAAACGATCCGCTAGCTGCTCCGTAAACACCTCTTCAATTGTGCCAGGCTGCACCGTCCAACTACCATCGGCTCGGCAGTAAACAAAGTCGTACTCCCGTGCTCGAAATCGCACCGTCGCATCCTCTAGCACGATGTCTTTCGGAGCATAGTCAAACCGATTAAATACAAAGGTACGATCTTCGATCTCAGCCCGCGTCGTCTCCGCTGGTAGGGCGTCAGGTGGTGCAGGGCAAGCCTCGGCACTAGGCTCTGAAGCGGTGTTGATGACATTACAGGAACAAAGCAATCCTGAACCGAGGATAACGACTTGACCCACCCGACGAAATAGTTGTTGCATGGTAAATCTCCTAAGCAGGGCTTCAAACAAGATCGGCTATTGGTGTGGAGCAGCAGTTCTGTGGGGAAAACTTGGTGACCTGTGTCGGTCAACGACCCAATCTCTCTAAATCTCTCTTAAAAAGCGGGACTTTGAGTCCGGTTCCTCCTCATTCATGAGGGTTAGGAGAAATCTCCTCATGCGAAGTTATGACGATAAAGACGTTGAGTCCAGTTCCCCCCTTTTTAAGGGGGGATAAGGGGAATCTCCCTAGCAATATTTCTAGCTCTGCGACTAGGGCTTAACGGGCAGTTCCATTCGCGTGAAAGAAGAGTTTTTGGCGATCGCCACAACTTTACCGACGCGGGAGAGATAGCGGGAACCGGCGATCGCCAGCACAACAATGCCCCAAAGGGTAATCAATGCCCCCAAAATGCTGGCCGTCATCGGTATTGTAGGGGAGACAAACGCCACATCCACCGTGCCGTGAATGACAGCCGTAATCAGAACGCTGCGCCGCGTGCTGTTTGTCAGCCAGGTGAATAAAATCGCTCCGGTCAAAAGGCTCAAGTACCAACCCACCATTTCCCCAATGCCCATTTGGGACATCCCATGGGAAAACCAAAACAACGGCAGGTGCCACACCGCCCAAAAAAACTGAGTTTGATTGTCGCGGCCAGAGCACTCTGGCGCGCTTGTAGCTGCGGCAGAGCAAAACCTCGCCAGCCCGTTTCTTCACCCCAACCATAAAACACAATGCTGGCAAGCCAATAAGCCAAAAGTGGCAGATCAGGGTATTTGGCACTGCGACCGAAGCTTTGCCAGGGTAGCCCCTGCCACCCCGTCACTAACGCAGCAATGAAGAAAAGACCAACGGGGCTGAGCCAAGCGATCGCATGCCAAACCTCTTTCACCCGCCAGTTCACCATCCGCCGCCAGAGGTCAACCAGTCCAGGCTTCCCCCCATACAATGCGGTGACGATGAGCGCAGCCAAGGCTGACCCCAAACTCCCCAACAGATGCAGAAATTGGGATAGCTGCCCAGCAATCCATCCCTGCTCGGCCAACACCAAGGGCAACCATGTTACCCACGACAGGCAATAGGCCAACCCAAAGAAGAGCAGCAGTATCATGCTTTTCCTCTATCAATCAGCAGCGGGGAGACCGACAAGAGGCACCCTGATGATAGTCGTAACTTGATAGCACAAGACTCAAAGTAACTTTAGCGTAAGCCACCCAATCATCCGGTGATATCCTCCAATCGGTCAGAGAAAGAAATCATCCTTAAAACAACAGATCTACCGTAGAGTTTATTTACGAAGCGTAATGTACCTGTTTTGTTGAGCGATCGCCCTTTACCCCCAAGGCCGCTGTGGAGAAGCGATCGCGTGAGCTAAAATCAAAACAACTAATGCAAGACCAATTGCCAACAATTTTGAATGCATGATGACTGTCATCAAGAGTCACGCCTACTTCACACCCGAAGAGTACTTAGAAATTGAGCGGGTTAGCCCGATTAAGCATGAGTACTTACAGGGTCAATTGATAGCAATGGCTGGGGCGAGCAAAGCCCATGTCATCATCGCAGGCAATCTTTCGGCTCTGTTGGTCAACCATTTACGCGATACAGGCTGTATTGCCTATGCAACGGATATGAAAGTGCGTTTGCCAGATCTAAATCTGTTCTATTACGCCGATTTGGCTGTAACTTGCGACGATCGCGATCGCACCTCCGATGAAGACTTTATTCTGCATCCCAAGCTAATTATTGAAGTTTTGTCAGACTCCACCGAGGCGTTCGATCGCGGAGATAAGTTTTCAAACTACAAATCAATTCCCGAATTGGAAGAGTATGTACTCGTTCACCAAAAGCAGGTGTTGGTCGAACGGTTTCAACGCAAATCAGATAATTTGTGGATGCCTCAGATTTATCGAGCAGGTGAAACAGTAGAGTTTGCGAGTATTGGATTTGCGTGTGCGATCGCCGATCTCTACGAAAACCTGGAGCAGTTATCCAAATAGCCTGAGCTAAAATCAAAGAAATCTTTGCAAGCCCTAATGTTCAATCATGCAAATTAATGTAGACATTCCTGATGAGTTGGCACTACGGCTCGGTCCTTTACAAGATCAATTGCCAGAAATTCTGGAATTGGGTCTACGGGAGTGGAATGCTATGGGTCAATCTGGATTTTCTGGGCTAGCTGATGTGCTTGAGACATTGGCAAATTTGCCTTCTTCAGAAGAAGTTTTGGCGCTGAAACCATCCAAGGCGTTACAACAACAAGTTGAACACCTGCTGGAAAAAAATCGGACAATGGGGCTCACGACTGAAGAAGAGCGATGGTGGCAGCAGTACGAATTTGTTGAACATCTCGTGCGTATGGCTAAGGCCAAAGCATTGCTCAAGTTAAGAGCATCCTGAAGCATGAGCAAGACCTATATTCCCTCAGGGCTTAGGCGACTGGTTCGCGATCGCGCCAAGAATGCTTGCGAATATTGTTTGATTCCTGAAATTGCGGTTCTTGTAGCTCATGAGGTTGATCATGTCATCGCCGAGAAGCATGGTGGGCAAACTAACGAAGATAATTTAGCTTTAGCCTGTACACTTTGCAACAAATATAAGGGAAGCGATCTGGCATCTATTGACCTAAATAGTGGAGAGATTGTGCGGTTGTATCAGCCAAATCATGACTACTGGACTGAGCACTTTCAGCTTCAAGAAGGCGAAATTTTGCCACTAACGGTGATCGGAAGTGTGACAGTGCGATTGCTACAGATGAATCGTTCGGAACGAATAGCAGAGCGTCGTTTACTTGATGATGCCGAAGTGCTGAAGATACCTGAAAACTAAAGACCAATCTTGCTTTAGCTTAAGCATGTGGCGATGGGAGCATGTCACCTTTGCAGATGCAGAAACATGACTTCGGCGCAAAAGAGCGACTCAACGCCTGTAAATCAAGGCCACTAAAAGCGAGTATAAATACTCACTTGCAATAGCGATATGCTACCTGTTGACACTGACTACTTAAGGTATTCTGCACAAGACACAATTGTACTTTCAGTTACTAACCCATATTTTATGGAAAGCTATGACTTGATTTGGAACTTTCTCTGTAAGTTTTTTAACTATGAATTCTATTCAGTGGCTGTTATAAATGCAAGAGCAAAAATCACTAGCAGTTCAACCTACCAAGAAAATTGGCAAACAATTCAAGAGGTTGTTCAAAATAGAAAACTCTTGCCAGGTGAGCCTTTACGACTGGTCAATGTAGGAGCTAACCAAGTTTTAGATGATAATTCAGATGAAGAGGCTTATGCTTGGTTAGACAAAGCCATTGCCAATATTCAGCGCTCAGATGACACTATTGATGAATATTAGTGGAAGCGTAGGGCACAGAAAGTCAATCTCAAGCTCCTTGACTTGATTTATAGCTCATTTGTATCTCTGGCTTGGGCTAAGTGGAATTTATTGCTAAATGCTGGCTCCGAGTTGAAATATGTCCTAGTGATATTGACTCTTCCATAGAAGAGAAATTGCAGCCTATCTCAACCGCAAAGGTGTGAGAGCGATCGCCCAACATTCACGGCAGCAGCAGAAAAATCACTTAAGTTAACGCTTAAAGTTGTTATCCTTCATGGTCACTTTGCGTATCGCAGGCCAAACTGGTTTCGAAGCGTTACGGAATGTTAACAGTATGTTTCACCTATCTAAGCTGCAGACCCAAGTCGTATTGGCCCTTGGCTTGATTGGGGCGATCGCCGTTGGTGGTTATGTTTTTGCAAACATGTTCGGTAGTTTGGGTTTCTCGGCGATCGCGCAAGAAGCCAGTCCGACTCAAGATGGTGCTGCAACCCTAGAATCGTTGGATGGTTGGTTTGAGGCGGGTAGTCACCCCCAAGACTATGCCATGGGTGCCGATCGCAGTGTCACCTACAACGGGTCGGCGAGTGGCACCGTGCAAGCCCGAGCTAGTCAACCAGGGGGCTTTGGCACCTTAATGCAAGTGTTTGATGCCAGTGCCTATCGTGGGCAACGCCTGCGTCTGCGCGGATATGTCAAAACTGAAGCCGTCGAAGGCTGGGCTAGCATGTGGATGCGGGTTGACAGTGCTTCGGGGCAGGTATTGAGCTTTGATAACATGCAGAACAGGGCTATTCGGGGAACATCAGATTGGCAATCCTACGACATTGTTCTGGATGTGCCTGCCGAAAGCAGTAACATTGCCTTTGGGCTGATGTTGTCGGGGGCGGGGCAGATGTGGGTCGACGACTTGCAGTTTGAAGTCGTCGATACCGACACCCCCACGACCGATATGACCCAGGGCGAGTCGGCTGAGGAACTTCCGACCGAACCCGCTAACCTGTCGTTTGAAACTTTCTAGGACATGCAACAACGGCGCTCAACCCGAAAACGCGGGGTCATCTTGACCAACATAGGGTTACAAAAACTGCAAACGGCCAAGCGTAAAGCCGAAATTTGGGACAACGACGGCGATCGCTACACCCTTGAGGAACTGGGCCAGCGCAGCGGGTTAGCGCCCATCACCGTGGCTAAAGTCTTAAACCGAGAAACCGGAGTCGATAAGCAAAGCCTCGTCCTTTGCTTCAGCATATTTGGCTTGACCTTGATGGATGCAGACTTCACCAAACCCAGCGATCGCTTACTCCAGGCTGAG
The DNA here is from genome assembly GCA_015207365.1 of Vacuolonema iberomarrocanum LEGE 07170. Classification (GTDB taxonomy): domain Bacteria; phylum Cyanobacteriota; class Cyanobacteriia; order Elainellales; family Elainellaceae; genus Vacuolonema; species Vacuolonema iberomarrocanum. Next base: position 3,403 of record JADEXA010000043.1, on the reverse strand, counting down.
GACAACAACGCTGATCTGCCATCCGCTATTCCCCAGGGCTGGCAGGTGACCGGGACACGTACCCAAGATTATGATGTCCGGCTCGACACTACTGTAATCAACAGCGGATCAGCCACAGCCCTCATCCAATCTAAATCGCCCCAGGCCGATGGCTTTGTCACGCTGATGCAGACATTCAAGGCTGAGGACTATCGAGGCCAACGGTTGCAATTGTCTGGCTATCTCAAAACAGAAGCCGTAGAAACCTGGGCGGGTCTATGGATGCGGATTGATGGCGCAGAGGGTGAAATCTTGAGCTTCGATAATATGCAGAACCGTTCTATCACTGGCACAACGGAGTGGACACAATATGCGGTGGTCCTAGATGCACCCATTGCCAGCGATCGCATTGCGTTTGGGTTCTTACTCGCGGGTTCCGGTCGGGTTTGGTGCGATCGTCTAAACCTTGAACCCGTTAGCTTAGAGGTACCAACTACGGTATTCCCAACCGAGCTTCAGCTCCCTACAAAGCCCGTCAATCTTGATTTTGAGCAGTAGGTCACAACCCTGGTCAAACACAATCAAGTCCTGTCAATTCTATGACCTGTCTCTATGAAAAGCAAAATCCGATCCTTCTTTGAAGGCGTTGCTGGTTGAGGGTATGAATTTTTCTGAGAAGGGGTGCAGCGCACCCCTTCTCAGAAAAATTCATACTTGGATCCTGCATCACCTCTTTGAACCCCTTGCGTTGCGAGGGGTTCAAAGAAGGATCGGTAGTGAGTTCTTCGCGAATTGGGATAAAGTTGTACCCAGTGATCACAGCCCTACGGAGAACATCAAACCGATGAAGCGACTTATCCAGTTACTGTTTATTGGAGCACTTTCAGTTGCCCTGGCGATTGGATTCATGGCTCCGGCTCCTGCCGAAGATCACACCGAAAACGGCCTGATTAGCATGAGCAGTAGCTACAGCGTGGCAGAAACGGGCGATCGCCTGGAAGCACTGTTGGCCGAACGCGGATTGACCCAATTCATCCGTGTTGACCATGCCAGCGGAGCCGAATCGGTCGGCTTAGACCTGCGACCCACTGAAGTCATTGTTTTTGGCAATCCCCAAGCGGGTACCCCATTGATGCAATGCAACCAGGAAGCCGCGATCGACCTACCGCAAAAAGCATTGATTTGGGAAGACGAAGCGGGTCAGGTATGGATTGGCTACAACGATCCCAACTATTTGCTAGAACGCCATGGTTTGGTTGAGTGTGCTGAAGTCATTGCCAACATCGAAACCGCACTGAGCAATCTAATCAGTACTGCGGCCAGTCCGAGTGAGTGAGTCTTTTTGATTGCGGAGAGATTTTGGGGAGAGGGGCGATCGCCTCTCTCCCATTGCCAGAAGTCGTATCAAATCCGATTGAAAGCCCCAAATATCGTTTGAGGGTTTTCAATCGGATTTAGTATAAGTTGTTAGCGTGACATCACCGACCTTAGCTGTTGTTCCAGGTGGGCTAAGTCAAGGCCAAACCTTTCTCGTAGCACATGGGTTGCAACACCTCCGCCTTCCTGCAAGATGGCCAGCAGCAAATGCTCCGGAGCAATGTGAGATTGGCCGAACTGTTGCGCTTGCTCAAGCGCTAACTCAATGACCAGTTTTGCCCTGGGTGCAAAAGGTAGCTCGGTGGGTTCACTCATCCCTTGCTCGGCAGGTTGTTGGGGTGCTTGAGAATCCACGTGATTACCCTCCGAGCTGGCCGTATCACTCAGGATCTGCAAAATTGACTGTCGTGCCGTCTCAAAACTGCCCCCCGCAGCGGTCAGCACTTTTGCCGCAGGACTTGTCCCTTCAGCCAGCAATCCCAGCAGCATTCCTTCCGTTCCAAAAACGCCAAACTTTATCTGGCGAATGGCATCTTTGCCCAACCGAATGACTTGCTCTGTTTCTGGCGTAAAGATCTTAGCCGTATCAATGCGCAAATTTGTATGTTCAGCCAGGAATAAAAATGACACGGCCTTCAGGATGTAGTCAAACGTGGCTGAATCCATCGTTCCCCAACTTGCAGCCTCTGGCCCCGCTTGCTGATACATCCTCATCATCGACTCGTAAATTTTCGCATCACCTCCAATCAGGGATTTCATACTCCATAGCCACTGCTTCGCCAAACTCCGCACGGCATGACTGTTGAGATCGGTTCCTTTGCTCATCTCTGTTTGTGCTTTGCTGAGGAGGTCAGTCCAATCGGTTTCCTCCTGACGAAATCGTTCTTCCAAAACAGCTTGCTGTTCGGGGGTAAAGTATTGCTCAGACATTGTAATCGCCTCCATAACTTCGATTAGGTTTTCAACCGCAACCGATTGCGTCGTCTCTAAATCTGTTGCGATCGCATTCAGGCGATCGAGTAAAGCATGCGACAAGGTTACCTGCTCTTGGAGTCGGGCTCGATGCAGATTAATCACGTTTGGAAGCGAAAAATCAGGACTTTCTAAACACTCATGAACTTCTTTGAGTGAAAAGCCAAGCTGCCGTAGCGACATAATCTGCTGCAACCGGATGATATCCTGATCGCTATAAAGTCGATGCCCAATCTCATTTCGGTGAGACGGTGAAAGCAACCCAATTTCGTCGTAATAGTGCAACGTTCGAATTGAAAGTTTCGTTTGCTTTGCCAATTCACCTACTTTCATCAGGCTTGTCATTGTCACCTCAGCTCTTGTTCCCGGAGGAATGCGGTTAACTCGTTCATCCTAGTCCCTGACGTTACGTGAGGCGCAAGCTTCTCCTTTGACAAATTATTGGCATCACCATGCCTCGTATCATCCAAAGTTCTCAGGACTTACGCATAACTCGTGTCATCTTGGGTGAATTCGTTGATGTTACAGTCACAACATCAACAGAATGCATCAGCCCTGATCAAAAGTAATTCGAGGAGGTGCCAATGTTAAATAACGTCCAACCCCATGGCTACCTGGCCCTTCCTCCTACGGGCAAAGGCCAACCTGTATTGGTTCTTCACGCCTGGTGGGGGCTAAACGACACAATGAAAGCTTTCTGCACAAGACTGGCCAGCGCTGGCTTCGTTGCCTTTGCCCCAGACCTCTATCACGGCAAGATCGCAGATACCATTGCCGACGCCGAGACCTTTAGCGATGCCCTCGACCCCGGCCAAGCCAAGGCCGACATCGTAGCCGCGACCATTTTCCTCAGCCAACATTCTGGTCAGGGCGATCGCGGCTTAGCAGTCATTGGCTTCTCACTGGGTGCGTATTATGCACTGGATCTCTCCGCCACCCATCCTGAGCATATAGGAATCCTATTTGATTTCTGAGAACTCTCCGTACAGGTGAAGTTTGGGGAAATCAAAGGTCGTGTTTTGCACAAACCACTCAAATAGCCACTTGAGCCGAGTAAACGACTGGGCTAAGCCGC
>JADEXA010000042.1 GCA_015207365.1 Vacuolonema iberomarrocanum LEGE 07170 | reverse complement strand
CACAAGGGGACAACACGGTATCAATCGGTGGATGGGGTAACGTTCCGCCTAAACCCTATAAGCCCACTATCTGTTTGCGCATCCTTCTCGCGTTAGAAAACGAAGACCCGACGCTAAACAAATACGTTGCAGCGGGCGCAAACGATATAGCGCTGTGCGCGTTAGTTAAGTACGGTTGTGTGGGGGCGCGGCGCGCCCACACACAACCATTTCTGTGCTTGACGCGGTTGCACACCGCTATAGTTGGGTTCTTCAACCGGATTTGATATATAGCGCTATGCGCGTTAGTTAAGTACGGTTGTGTGGGGCGCGGCGCGCCCCACACAACCGTTGCTGTGCTTAATGCGGTTGCACACCGCTATAACACTATGGCGTAGAAGATTATTTTGAACGCCTTGCACTGCTAAGCGATCATAGCGATCACAAGCCATAGATGCGATCGCCAAATAGGGATAGAAAAAACCAATGGATTGCTTTATCCCTTCGTGCCTTCGCGGGTTCTTTTCTCGATATCCCTCTGAAAAGGTATCCTGCCAGCCCTCCTAGAGGCCTTCTCCCGTCTACACTGGAGGCGTTGACAACCAACAGGTGGGCCGATGCCACTGATTTTGACAAACGACGATGGGGTCGATGCGCCCGGCATTAGGGCGTTGCGGCAGGCATTGGGTAATAAAGGGCTGATCATTGCTCCAATGGATCACCTGTCGGGCTGTAGCCATCAACTCACCGGCAGGCGTCCCATGCGAGTAGAGCGGCGCGATCGCCACACCTATGCCCTCGACGGCACCCCCGCCGACTGTGCCCGTCTGGGTCTCCACCATCAAGACAAAATCTTGCACGCCGACGATCGCGATGGGGTATCGGGAGACTTGACCTGGATTGTTTCAGGGATCAATGCTGGAGCCAACCTAGGCGTAGATACCTACTCATCGGGGACGGTGGCAGCCGTACGAGAAGCCGCCTTCTATCGTGTTCCGGGAATCGCCATCTCCCACTACATTCGTCGCCGTCACCCGATTGACTGGGACGCCGTCGTTCCGTTTGCAGCAAAGGTTCTAGATAAGGTCATGAGCCTACCCATCGAACCGGGGATGTTTTGGAACATCAACCTCCCGCACCCCGAATCCTATGCCCCAGAACCAGACATCGTGTTCTGCCCGCTCTGCACTCAACCGATGCCCACAGAGTATGCGCTGGAGGAGGAAGGCTTTCGGTACGCCGGGGTATTTGGCGATCGCCTCCGTGATCCCAACGCCGATGTGGATATGTGCCTTTCGGGCAAGGTTGCTGTGACCGCCATTCGTCTCTGGTAAAACGAAGCCCCCCAGTGTTCCTCCCCTGGCGCATTGATCGGTCAGCGAACAATTCAATATCATGAAGATTCTGCTTAGCCTCTGCTCATCTACATCTCACATTTAGAATCTATGTATCCCCCCGTCGATCCCACCATTATTGATATTGGCCCCATCACCCTCCGCTGGTATGGCTTGTTGATGGCAACTGCCGTGCTGGTCGCCTCATGGATTGCCAGCCGCGAAGTGGAACGGCGGGGTCAGAGCAGTGATGACCTATGGGATCTGCTGATCTGGATTCTGATTCCAGGATTTATCGGAGCACGGCTCTACTATGTCTTCATTCAATCGCCGCGATCCGCGCAGGGCATTGGCCATTACCTGGCAAATCCGATAGAAATTCTGCAGGTGTGGGGCGGCGGCATCCATATTTTTGGCGGCCTAATTTTTGGGGGGATTGCCCTCTGGATTTATTGCAGCGTGCGCAAGCTACCGATTTTGGTATTTTTGGATGCGATTACCCTGGGGTTGCCCCTCGCCCAGGCGATCGGGCGTTGGGGTAACTTCATCAACCAGGAACTCTACGGCCCGCCCACCACTCTCCCTTGGGGACTCCGCATCGATCCGCAACACCGCATTGCTCCCTACAATGACCTCACGACCTACCCCGAAAGCACCTACTTTCATCCACTATTCCTATATGAATCTTTGTGGAATTTTTTGGGTTTTGCGTTGATTTTCTGGATTTCTCGTCGCTTTCAGGCACAACTGCGCGATGGCGACATTGCTCTGCTTTACCTGCTCTGGTACCCCCTCGGCCGCTTCTTCCTCGAATTCCTGCGCACCGATTCCTGGTTCTTCCCTGGTACACCGTTCAATGTCGTGCATGTTTTGACGGCGATCGCCATCTCCACAGCGGCTTTCTTCCTCTACCGTCGCCATCGCCCTTCAGCGGTGCAAGAATCCAACGGCTAAAAGTTGGGGGTATTATCCCCGACAAAAGCACAAAATCACTAAGCGTTGTCAATATCCGCGCCTATCTACGCTCATCCGCATTCATCTGCATTTCATTCCTACCCCCATCCACTCATCTACGCGTCCTCTTTCCCACCATGCCTACCCCACGACTGCTCATCATCGGACTCGACTGCATGGAACCGTCCCTGGTCTTCGAGCAATGGCAAGATGATCTGCCCAACCTATCGCGGTTGATGGCCCAAGGCAGCTATGGGCGGTTGGAGAGCAGCACCCCTGCCATTACGGTGCCAGCCTGGAGCTGCATGATGAGTGGGCGCGATCCGGGGGAGCTGGGTATCTACGGTTTTCGGAATCGTCGTAGTCGAGCCTACGGAGCGATGTCCATTTCTGACGGACGTGCAGTCAAAGTTCCTCGGCTGTGGGATATTTTGGGTGAGGCCGGTTGGCGCGTTGCGGCTCTCAGTGTGCCCGGAACATCGCCACCTTACCCCATCAATGGGCAACTGGTGTCTTGTTTCCTCACTCCCAATAAGGATGTGCCCTTCACTCATCCTCCGGAATTGGCTGAGCAAATTCACGCCTGGATGCCCGACTTTCTGCTGGATGTACCAGAATTTCGCTCTGAGGACAAAGCCCGTACGCTGCAAAATATCTATGCCCTTTGCGATCAGCGGTTTACTCTGGCAGAAAAGCTCTTACATCAGGATGCTCTCGACTTTTTAATGCTGGTGGATATGGGAGTCGATCGCATCCATCATTCCTTCTGGAAACCAATGGATCCCCGCCATCCCCAATATGAACCCGGCGCGGCCTTTGCCAATGCGATTCACGATTACTACGTCTATATCGACAAGCGGGTGGGAGAACTGCTGGCCCAGTGCGATGACGAAACGGCAGTGCTAGTGGTGTCGGATCATGGGGCACGTCCGTTGATGGGGGGTATCTGCATCAACGAATGGTTTATCCGCGAGGGTTATTTGGTTTTGAAGGAAACGCCAACGGAGCCAACACCGCTGGATCAAGTGGAGGTTGATTGGAGCCGCACCAAAGCTTGGGGAGCGGGGGGCTACTATGGCCGCGTTTTTCTAAATGTGCAGGGGCGAGAACCCCAGGGCATTATTCCCCTAGCAGAGTACGAAACGACCCGCACCGAAATTGCCGAAAAGCTTGCTAAAATTCCAGCTCCCGATGGCAATCCGCTCCCCAATCGCATTATGAAACCCCAGGAGATTTACCAGAAGGTTCGGGGGATTGCGCCGGATTTGATTGCCTATTTTGATGAGCTCGCCTGGCGATCGCTCGGCACCGTCGGGACAGGCAAAATCCATAGCACCGAAAACGATACAGGCCCCGACGATGCCAACCACGCCCCCTTCGGCTTAATGATCTTCCACGATCCGCTCAAACCAAGGCAAGGGCAAGTGCTGGAAGGAGCCCAACTTTACGACATCCTCCCCACACTGCTCTATCGCTACGGCATTGACGCTCCTTCGGGTCTGCGAGGTAAGGTATTGCCCGTTTAAGGTAGTACTAACGCAATCCTTGCGTAATCCTGAGTGAATTCGTTGATGGTGTGGCCGCGACGCGGCCACACCATCAATAAAATGCGTAAGTCCTGCTGATATCAAATCCGATTAGATCATAGGTACAGAAACAGTTTTCTGGAAAAAATTTGTGGTTAGCCGCCCACCAAAAACTCGATTGTTGAAAGGATCAAGCCAACACTCTTGCAGAAACAGTTACCTTGATCTGGAATGGTCATGCTAAGCGAATAAAAATACTGTATACCGCATCCAATTCTTATTACTTTTAGCTGTTCGAATTCCTGATACTACGGGAATGATGAGGACAACACATTGGCAAAGGTGTAGTTAACGCTCTATCGGCTTTCGTCTATTCCGACTTTTCACACCTTTTCCAATGTCTGGACAGCTATCATCCTTGGTTTACTTTTCCCCTGGAATCAGGCTGTTCAGAAAGCGATCGCCCTGGTGCATACATTCTTTTTCTAAAAATTTAACTCTTTGTGCAGTACAACCAGGCACAGATTAGATAACGGACATCTGAAGTTCTCTGGGGCTTGGCGCTGGGGGTGTCGGGCGAGTAGAAAAGTTGTCTTATGGCTGGAGTGAACGAGTGTTTCCTCAACCTATCCAGCTGCCCCAGCTCGTTGCCCTTTGCATCAGATACAAATGCATTCTTCTCAACCAGCTCCAACAAAAAATTGTCCAAAGATTGAAGCCTTGTGACTTGAAATGGAACATTCCTCCCTAAATCACATTTAACCTTGTCGATTCACTTTCGCACCCAGGGTTTTTAGTATCCCCAATCTCACCATGTCTTTGCTTGACTCCAATCCTCCCGTTAGCCCTGAGAGCCAAAGCCCCATCCTTCTGCTCATCGTGGAGGATGATGTAGCAGCTCGACAGACCTATCGGCAGCACCTGGAAACCGACGAGAGTGCAAAGTACCAGATTTTGGAAGCAGACAGCTTTGATCAGGGCTGGTTGCTATGGCAAACGCAACACCCGACTCTAACACTGGTCAGCCTCAATCTCCCTCAGCATGGTGGCGTCCAGTTGCTAGAAGCGATAGAACAAGAAAATCATTCGGCTCGCTTACCTGCGATCGCCCTCCTACAGTCAGGAAACCAAAGCCTTACGGCAAAAGCCCAGCGACTCCGCGTGATGGATACGCTACCAAAATCGAACCTCACGGCATCTGCCATCCAGCGCAGTGTCAGAAATGCCACAAAACAGGTAGCCATTTATCAAAAACTAGAGGAATCGCAAAAACGAGAGGCTCTCATTACAGAAATTGCCTTACATATTCGACAATTTCTCAAGTTAGACAATATCTACGAAGCGACGGTTCATGATGTTCGTACATTGCTGAATGCCGATCGCCTCATCATCTACAAATTTGAGACCAAAAGTCCGGGCAGCATTGTTGCAGAATCGCACGACCCTTCTTACGGATCCTGTTTATCTCTGAAAACCCCAGAGTATCTGCTCCTAGAACAGTGGCATGATAGCTATCGCCAGGGGCAACCCCTGGCGATAGCTGACATTTATACAGAACCTCTAGCTCAACCCTACATTAAGCAACTCGAAGAGCGCCAAGTGCGAGCCAAATTGGCGGTTCCGATTCTGCTGCCCGACTCCGACCTTGCGACTGCGGCACCCAATCCCTCAGCCGATGTGCAATGTCTATGGGGTTTATTAGTGGTTCACCAATGTTCGGCTCCCCGCGAGTGGGACGCTTCTGATACTCAGCTTCTACAACAAGTTTCGGTACATTTGGCGATCGCCATCCAACAGGCAGAACTCTATGAGAATCTACAACATCTCAATACCTCGTTAGAGCAAAAGGTTGAAGAGCGGACACAAGCCTTGCAGACGGCTCTCCATGAGCGCCAGGTTGTTGAAGATGCCCTGCGCCAGAGCGAAGCAACTAATCGTGCCATCGTCGAAGCGATTCCCGACTTGCTGATTCAAATGTCGGTAGAAGATGGTTTCTTTCAGCTCTATAGCAGCAACTATGCGCATATCATCCACCCACCTGCGGGCACACCCCCCACTGTCTACAACACTATGTCACCCGTCCTGGCTAATCGCCGAATGCGCTATGCCAGGCAGGCCATCCTAACCAACACGCTGCAAATCTATGAGCAGGAAATCGAAATCCGCGACATGATGCGCTGGGAAGAAGTGCGGATTGTGCCTTCGGGCGAGAGCACTGTACTAGTGATCATCCAGGATATTACCGACCGCAAGCGGGTAGAAGAAAGCCTACGCCAGAGCGAAGCTAAAAACCGTGGCATTCTTTCCGCCATTCCCGACCTAATGGTACGGGTCAATGCAGAAGGATATTACCTAGATTACGTACGCGGGAACCTTGGCTTGAATGCCCTTCACAGTGCAGTCGACCCTGTTGGATCTCGTGTGACAGACCTTTTGCCACCAGCTATTGCTCAACCAAAGCTTCAAGCTATTCAACGCGCTCTAGAAACGGGCGAGCTCCAGGTGTACGAACAGCAGATACAGATTGAGGATCGTCTACAGCACGAAGAGGTTCGCATCGTTCGCAATGGCGTCAACGAAGCGCTGATTATGATTCGGGACATTAGCGATCGCAAACTAGCCGAAGATGCTCTGCGCCAACTCAACCAGGAACTCGAAAATATCGTTGCCCAGCGCACCGCCGATCTCCGCCGCAGCGAGACCCGCCTTCAAGAAGCCCAACAGGTCGCCCGTCTTGGCGGTTGGGCCTTCGACGTGCGTACAGGGGATGTGAGTTGGTCCCCTGAGATCTTCAACATCTTTGGCTATGATCCGAGCGACTCTGTTCCTACCTTTGAGCAACACCGCCGCAATTTTTCTCCCAAGGATTTTGAGCGCTTCAACCAGTGCCTCAAACGTGCGTTCCAGGATGGCGAGCCCTACGCTATCGACCTGGAAATTATTCGCAACGATGGGTCTATGGGCTATGTTTTTGCCAAAGGCGAACCCGTGCTAGATGAGACAGGCACCCCCATCCGTCTGACTGGGATTCTGATGGATATTAGCGATCGCAAACTAGCCGAAGCTCAGCTCCAAGAAACCAACGAGCAGCTTGCCCGCGCAACCCGTTTGAAAGATGAGTTCCTAGCTAACATGAGCCACGAACTCCGCACCCCACTCAACGCCATTTTGGGGATGTCAGAAGCCTTACAGGAAGAAGTCTTTGGCTCTATCAATGAGCACCAGACTCAAGTCATTCAAACAATTACTAGCAGCGGCACACACCTACTAGAACTGATCAATGACATCTTAGATCTTGCAAAAATAGAGTCCGGACAAATTCAAATCCAATGTCAATCCGCTTCAATTCCTCAAATCGGTCACGCTAGCGTTGCCTTCATTAAGCAGCAAGCATTTAGAAAACAGATCCAACTCAAGCTAAACATTACAAAAGACTTGCCTCCAGTCATCGTTGATGATCGACGCATTCGACAAGGCTTAATTAATCTCCTGAGTAATGCAGTCAAGTTCACTCCGGAAGGTGGGCAGATCATTCTCGAAATTTGTGACATTCAAAACAAGCCAGACTATTCACAATTTGGAGCAGAATTTTCTCCTACCCATGAGTCACTCCCAGATGGGACTAAATCGATCCCGTCAAACGCTATCAATGGAATTTGGATGGCTGTTATCGACAACGGAATTGGCATCGCACCCGAACATCTTGGGACTCTATTCCAGCCATTTTTACAAATAGATAGTGCTCTCAATCGGCAATATAACGGAACAGGCTTGGGACTCTCTTTAGTTAAACGGGTAATGGATTTACATGGAGGTCGTGTAGCCGTTCGGAGCATGCCTGATGTCGGAAGTTGCTTCAGCATCGAATTGCCTTATGACACGAAGATACAGGCAGACACTCAACCTCACCCTGAGCCTCAAAAGACAGTTGAAATACCCTCCCATTCGCCACTTCCAATTAGCACTCATGATGAGATATCTTCGCAAGCTTCTCCTCTCATCTTGCTAGCGGAAGATAATGAGGCAAATATCAGTACAATTTCGAATTATCTAAAAGCAAAAGGATATCGTATCCTAGTAGCAAATGATGGAAAAAATGCCATTTCTTTAGCAAAACAGAATGATCTTGATCTGATTTTGATGGATATTCAAATGCCAGGTATGGATGGGCTACAAGCTATTGAACTTATTCGCCAAGATTCTCATTTGACCGATTTACCAATCATTGCCTTAACAGCTTTGGCCATGGTTGGCGATCGCGAACGATGCCTCGATGCAGGCGCAAATGATTATCTCAGTAAGCCCGTCAAATTATCTCAACTTGCTCATACCATTCAAAATCTACTTACCACACACTCTTCTAAACAATAGCTATGGATCATCCATCTATTCTCGTTATTGATGACGAACCAAACAATTTTGACGTCATTGAATCCCTCCTTAGCAAGCAACCGTACGAATTGCAATATGCCTACAGTGGCAAAGAAGCGATCGCCTTTCTAGACACATTTCAGCCCGATTTGATTTTGCTGGATGTGATGATGCCCGATATGGATGGCATTGAAGTTTGCAAACGGATCAAAACCCTCCCCGCATGGCAAGCAACTCCTATCATCATGATCACTGCACTCAACGCCAAAGAGGACTTGGAGCGTTGTCTCAATGCGGGAGCTGACGACTTTATCAGCAAGCCTGTCAACTCTATGGAGTTACGTGCTCGTGTTAATTCCATGCTGCGAATCAAAAGCCAATACGATAGCATCAGCTCCCTGGTTAACCTGCGAAATCATACTCTTTCACTCTTACAAAACAGCCTGGATGAATTACGAGGAACTATCTCTAGCAGCTTGCCGCACGAGCTGAATACGCCCCTCACTGGCTTGGCTGGAACGCTCGATCTTTTACTCACGGCTCGCAGCGATATGGAAGAGGAGGAAGTTCACGAGTTGCTCACTATGGCGCGACAATCTAGTTTACGGCTAAAGCGACTAACGGAACGATTTTTGAACTATGCCCAGTTGGAACTGCTCAGCAATAAAATTACCGCAGGTATACAACAAGATGAGTCCTCGGTGCCTTCCTGCTGCCCAACTCAAACGTTAATTGAGACAAGTGCTGCTTTGAAAGCGAGTGCCACTAGCCGTATGGATGATTTGAGCTGTGATATCGAAGATAAACTAGTAGCGCTAAATTCCACCCATTTGCAATGGATCATTGATGAGTTGATGGATAATGCCCTGAAGTTTTCTTCAGTTGGGACACCTATTACGGTGAAAAGCCAGGTTGATCACCAATTTCACCTTTTCATTTGCGATCAGGGCAGAGGAATGACACCTGAGCAAATCAACCAGATTGAAGCCTTCATTCAATTCGAACGGAAAACCTATGAACAACAAGGCATTGGCTTAGGATTGAAAATCGCTCAAAAAGTTACGGAGCTATATGGCGGAAAATTTCTAATTTCCAGTCATTATCAGAAAGGCACCGATGTCCACATCACATTGCCCTTGGCTCCCTCAGCCTGATACCAAGTTGTACACCACTTCTGCGAAAACCAGAATCAGCTAATGTTTAGAATCCCTCATACCGCGAGAGATTCCAAACATTAGCTGTAGTGGATTAAGTTAGCAGGTGCAATTAAACCTAAAACCCTAAAAACCTGTGCCGCCCGCGCTGCGGGCGGCACAGGTTTTTAGGGTCTGGTTTTTCATCATGCCGAGCTACTTAGTGGATTCTTGACGATTTGATGTTATGGCGGTGTGCAACCGCATTAAGCACAGCAACGGTTGTGTGGGGCGCGGCGCGCCCCACACAACCGTACTTAACTAACGCGCATAGCGCTATATGTCAAATCCGGTTGAAGAACCCACATATCGTTTGCGCCCGCTGCAATGCAGCGGGCGCAAACGATATGTGGGTTCTACGGCTGTTTAATAGGATTTGATGTTACAACGCTTCATTGCGGGCAGGATTGCCTAACTCTTCTTGATAGCCTGGCAGTTGGTCGCTGGGCTGCAGCCCAGCAGGCACATCAGGGGTTATCCCCCAGGCGGTGGCGAGGGCTTGTAGGAGCTGATCCTGCTGGCGATGGAGCGTCCCCAGGTCTGCGGTGCCGATATCCATTAGGCTAAACCAAACGAGCGGGCGATCGCGCGTTGGAACAACACCCGCCAGCGAGCTCACGCGGTCTAGCGTTCCGGTTTTGAGAGCAGACCCAGGAAGAAGTTGGCGATCGCCCAGCGTTCCCCGTTCTCGCCCTACTACGGGAAAGAAATCTGCCACGGTCAAGTCCACAGCTTGCAATCGTATCTGTAGCGCCATCAGCATAGCCGTAACCGCACGGGGAGATAGGCGATTTTCTTCGCCCAACCCAGAGCCATTAATCAACTGCACCTCCTCTAGGGGAACAGCCGCTGCTTCGGCAGCGATTTGAGCAACCCGGCGTCCTCCACCCATTTGTCCAGCCAGGTTATCGGCAATGAAGTTGTTGCTGAAGATATTCATCGCTTTCAGGATCTGAGTCAGCGAAAGAGACTGATGGCGGATGATGGGGGTGACATCGTTGGGACGTTGGGACACAACCTGCACCGTCCCATCGATCGCAATCCTTGGCTGTGGCGTATCATCAGGCATCCGAGCGTACTGGGCACGGGCTTCTCCATTCCATCGATCTGCATTGAAACTCTGGCGTAACCATTCACCCGATTGCGCTGGATCTGCCTCGAAATTCATGTAGAAATCGCCTGTGATTAGCAAATCCCCCGTCACTTCCCTGATGCCGATCTCTTGCAGGGCATTGCCAAGGGCGATCGCCTCCTCCCACACCAACAGCGGATCGCCGCCCCCCTGCACCACCAAATCGCCTTGAAGCAATCCATCCGGCTGCAGCGTCCCACGCATACCCACCAACGTCTCGAAGTGGTGCTCATGACCCCAAACACTGAGGGCCGCCAAGGTAGTTGGAATCTTCGTGAGCGATGCTGCCGAGATCGGGACCGTTCCTTGGTGGCTAGCGAGTACCTCATTCCCCGACTGAATCCACAGGCCTTGCTCCCCTGGCGGCATTCCTAGCGCTGCCAGCGACTGGAGGTGTTTTTCCATCGCCGCGATCGCCACCGGGTCTGGTGCATCTACAGCTTGGGGCAACGAGGGCGTCTGCATTTGGTTTTCCCACGACGACCAGTCCACCGCCCGCATCGGCACCCAATCTGGCTCTGGCATCAAAAACGAGAATAATCCTAAGGTCAATAACTCCAACACGTTGCCTAACCTTCTCCTTGGTGAGTGGGGTGAGCGACCAGCGACATCTCAGGCTCTGTAGGCTCCAGACAGAAAATCCCACTCTGTATAGCATTTCCCTTCGCTATGGTACACAAATCCTAAGGAGCTATTTGAACCTTGCCCAATCACAACTTCATCTCTAAAATCAGCAACCCCGCTATTTATACCGTTCCGGTCAGCGTTAGATTTTTCCATGGGTGGCATACAGACAATCCACCTTTCAAATCAGCTCTAAAGCTTCATAGACTAGTCAGTAGCTGGATACCATTGGCTAGCTGGCTAAGCCCTATCCCAATCTTCAAGCTCTGCACAACCCAGCAGTCTGTCAAGCATTCTTTGGAAGGGATAGGATGGCGATCGCTCCTCATCATCTGGCTGGAAGGTGTGCAGGTGAAGGCTGGCCCGCCTACGTTTGCGCATGACCCAGCACGAGACGATCGTTGAAACGTTGTTGACATCGGTGAATCTATGGCTGCTGCTGATCCAAACCGCGTCCTGCGCCTGATGCCCATTGTGGTCGGCATTCTGGCAGGTAGCTTATTGCTGATCAATCGGTTTTTGACCCCAAACCTGACCGATGCTCAGGCACGTTCGGATGCGCTGGGCGTCATTTTGAGTGCTTTACTGGTTCTCACCGGGCTGATCTGGCAGCGGATTCAGCCGCGATCGCCCGACAGCGTTGTTCTCAACGGCACCGAAGGCTTTGAACTTGCGCCCGATCTGCCAGACACCATCCAAACCGAACTGGCATGGGCCTCTCACCTGCTTCTGACCAATACGGTGACGCGATCGCTCATCGTCTGGTACGACAGCAAAATGCTCCTGCGACGCGGTGTTCTTGGCCCAGGTCCTCTCACCACCCCTGGCACCATCGTCCAGCGCGTCCTGCAAACCCAAAAGCCAATTTATCTTGTCAACTTACAGATCTACCCCGGCAAAATCGAGTTCGACTACCTTCCCGACAATACCCAGGGTGTCATTTGCCAGCCGCTAGGGAATCGCGGCGTCCTCATTCTCGGAGCCAACGCGCCCCGCAGCTATACCCGCCAAGACGAGAACTGGATCAGCGGTATCGCCGACAAACTGGAGAATACCTTAGAGGCTGCAGGCACGGTCCTCAGCAATGAATAAGGGTTATGCGTAACGAACAAACACACCTCTATCTCTATGCGTCACTCCGCCACTCTCCCCTCTTCCTTCCGCCGTCCTGAGTAATTTCATTGATTGGGTAGTCGCGACATGGCCACCCAATCAACAAAATGCGTAAGCCTTTTCAAAAATCTGCCAGAATCATCGTATTCCCGTCGATTCCCTCTTTAATAATTAATAATTTCCCATGCTGCTCTTGGTTTACTGGATTCTGGTGTTAGTCATGCTGGTTGGCGTTATCGGCGCTGTCGTCCCTGGCATACCAGGATTAGGCTTGATTGCGATCGCCATTGCCATTTGGGGGATTCTCACGGGATTTGCCGGACTCGGCTTTCCGTTTACCGTCGCCCTCGTAGCACTCGTACTCAGCACCCTGATTGACTTTCTGGCGACATATTGGGGCGCTCGCAAAGCTGGAGCCAGTCGCTGGGGCATCATCGGCGCATTGATCGGATTATTTTTGGGTGTTTTTGGCCTTCTGCCGGCTCTCCCGATCGGCGGCCCCCTGCTGGGTATTTTGGTGGGACCGCTCCTTGGCGCGTTCATCGGAGAATTTCTCTATCGTCGTAATGCGCTTCTCGCCATCAAAGCAGCCTTTGGGATTTTGGTCGGCAACTTGGTGGGCGTCTTGGTTCACTTAATGCTGGCGATCGCCACGCTGATTATCTTCCTTGTAACGACCCTGCCAACCCTATCCACCTTGGGTTAAGCTCCCTTGCAGCTATCCATTACACAAACGCTGCATAAAGCTTCTAATAGCGACTCGCCAAGAAACGACCCCCGATTATTTCTTGAAATCCACGCAGCGTAAAGATTTCAGAAAATAATCGGGTTTTGGTTTTCACAGAATTGCTATAAGAACTAGCCACCCAGAACTGGCATGGCTGGAGAGAGTACGATATTGTGTGTGCAAGCTTAATATATTGTGACACAAATACATAAACTAAAATGATTAGACTCATAACAGACTTTGATGGCCCCATTATGGACGTGTCGGAGCGATACTATCGGGTTTATCGCTATTGCCTGACCACAACCCGCCGCCCCAATCAATCGATTCAGCCCTTCACCAAAGCAGAATTTTGGGCCTTGAAGCGGGCGCAAGTGCCTGAAGCCGAAATTGGACGGCGTTCGGGATTGGATGCCGAACAAGCACAGGCGTTTGCCAAGCTGCGCAAAGCAACCGTTCACACAATGCCCTATTTGCAATACGACACTCCGGTTCCCGGTGCCATTCAGACTTTGGAGAAGGCAAAGGCGCTGGGATTTGACCTAACAGTGATGACGATGCGACGGGTTCGTGAGTTGGATGAAGCGCTCCTTCGCTGCGGCTTAGGGCAATTCTTTCAGGCCAATCATCGCTATTGTTTGAGCAACACCTATCAGAAAACGGCAGACACCAAAGATAAGCCTCTGCTGATGGAACGGGCGATCGCCGAATTGCCCAGCGCCCCAACTTGGATGGTGGGAGATACCGAAGCTGATATTGCTGCCGCTCGCAGCCAAGATATTCCGGTCATTGGTGTGCTCTCAGGGATTCGCGATCGCGATCGCCTCAACCACTACCAGCCAGATTGGATTGCCAATAACTTTGTCGAAGCCCTGGACATTATTCTGGAACATTCGGGATTGTCCCAGGTATCCGCATAAATCTCTCGAAAAATCTTTCGCATCAGTTGTCCCTCAGCGCCAAGAGGCTACGAGCGCTTCGCTCTAACCTGCGCGTTGGCCCTACCACTACTGCTACTGCTAGTACTACTACTGCTAGTACTACTGCTGCTAGTACTACGTTTGGAGCGACTAGATTTGGATGTACTCTTCCGAGTTCCAGTCTTAGTCGTTTTGGTCGGCTCAATAGTGTTGGCGGGCTCAGTAATACGGTTGGAGCGGAACGTAACATTGACCCCTTCATTGGACTGCTCTAGCACCAGTAGAGGGGTAGGTTTCGCCTTTTGATCCCAGTGCATGTAAGCAATCCGTCCCTGAAGCGTCGGTTGCCAGCTATCATCGGTGTCTTGACTCATGAAGGTCGTCATACAGTCGATGATTTGGCTGATGGTAACAGATGTGGGCTGCGTTGGAATTTTTGAAAGCTTAATTTGGATGCGGAATAGAACCCCTTTCTTTCCTGTCTGAACCTTCGACAGGTTATAGTTCACGTCAAAGATTTCATCCACCTTACGGGTTGTACTGGCAATCCCTAACGTTCCTTGCTCTGCTTGGTTCGGGCGCAACGCCACGGTAATCTTCTCTTTAACCCTGATCTTGATTTGGTTAACGATTGCAAAGTGGAATTGATCTTCCGACATCCGCATCCGCAAATAATCCAGATTGAATTCGCGGGAATGGATCAGATCGGGGTTTTTCTCCATTTTGCTGATAGTGCTCAGTGCCAGTTTCAGCTTTTTCTGGAGTTCTCGGTTCTTGTATTCCTCAAACCGCTTCTCTTTTTTCAATTTCTTGAGTTGTAGTTTGGTGTAGACTCCTAAACCCATTAATACCAAGGCTAAAGCAGCACTGGAATACATCCAAAATTGCCCGCCACTAGCCTGCTGGGCAGTGGGCGGTGTCTGAGCCAGGGTGGGGTCAACAAGAATAATAGAGTTTGACATAGCGGTGGGATGTGGCAAGGTTGTGGTCTGTATATCTAGGATTCCCTTGATTCTTTCGGAAAACATCACGCACCCATGAAGCCGTATAAATTAATATATATACCTGTTGTAAGAACCGGAAACACGATCACATCTCTTAGCATAACTGAGCGTTTAATAGAACCATCGAGTGCGATCGCCCCCCAAATCTAGATGCACGAGGTGAGGAAACTGCCGCAACCGTCCTAAGCCTCCTGGCCAATAGGGATCGAGTGTCCAGTAGATCTGGTCACTGGTTAGGCCTTCGCAAAAGAGTTTGACCGCATTCCCTGTTTCGTGGCTATTGCCGGGGGTCGTCAGGGTCATGGGAACTTCAGACGGGCAATACCACAGGGCAATATGGAGACGTCGATTGAGGCGATCGCTCACGTCTTCCAACTGTTCTGCCAGCGCCACCATCGCATCAACAATCGTTAGGTTATCGGGGTACCAGATGCCACCCTGGGTCGCGATCGTCCAGGTTAAATGACCACTCGGTACAATCGGCGCGGTGAGTTGCAAGTTGTCCAGCGTCCATGTTGGGGGGCGTGCCGCAACCGGAGTGGGTATAGGCGGTGGCGGAGCATCTTCAGATAGAGACGCCGCACGTTCCATCCGGCGCAGATCATCAAACAGGCTTTGTTGGGCTTGCATGGGTTGCTCAAACCCCCGCCATCGCTCCGCTAATTTCAGCAGGGCAGCCCGTTGGGGTTCGGTTTCAGCATAGTTCAAGGGAATAGTCCGCAGAAAACGAAGCAAATTGCGATCCAAGTAGCGGGCGCTGGCTTCTAATTCGTCTCGGCTAGCATCGACCAGTCCTTTGGGTTCAACCCCCAGCTTCCGGATGGCAGCGGTGCGGCTGTCTAGGTCGTACCACAATCGATAGGCATCGGTGAGGAGATTGCGCTGTTCACCTTTGCCTTGATAGCGGCGGGGCAACTGCCGCACAAATGCGATCAAGGCAGCATCTAGGGTGGTATCGGGAATGGTAGCCGTGTCGTCGGATTGCAAGGCGGCGATCGCCGCCTCACGAGAGGGCAGTTGTCGCCAACTCTGCACCAGACGCAACAACGCTTCCCGCTGATGAGGATAGCCATCATAGCTATCACCGAGCTTAGACATGACATCCAGCAGAATACGATCCATCGCGGCATCGGTCATGAGCGCTTCATCGATATCGGACTGGAGGGCGGCGATCGCCAGCTGAACACTATCCAGCTTGCGCCATAGACGCACCGCTTCTAGTAATGCATTCCGCTGATAGTCCAGACCTTGATAGTTTGCTGGCAATTGCTCGACAAAATTCAAAAGTGCCGACTCTACAAACCCCAAATTCCCGGTTAAACCAGAGGTACCATGGGCCGCTTGCACCTCTGCCTGATACATCGATTGCAGGAGTTCAAAGTCACTACTTTCCAGTTGGGCAGCAGCCGGATCGTTTGCGGGTGGAACATAGCCATTGGCGAGGACTTCTAAAAACGGGTCGGTGTAACAGCCGAGATCTTCGTTCCACAGAGCCGTCGCATCCCATCCCTGAGCCGTGAGCCGACTGGTGAGACTGCGCAGAGTGTTGGCGGCGATCGCCACCTGCCCTGGGAAGGTACTCACCTCCTCCAGCCCAATCCGATTAGCTGGAGCAATTCCCAAACCCACCTCATCATCTGACAGCATGGGAGCCTGATGCACGACATGCAGAGCCGCCAGCATGGGAGCATGCACCCCGGCTCGGATCGCTTCTCTAACGTAGTAATGATGATGTTGTGCGGCAGACAAAAATCCCATAGCAGCCCCAGAAAAAACCAAACTTGCAATGCCCTGTGATGACTGGAATTGTAGGATCGAACCCAGGAAATTCCACATTAAAATCCGATGAGGGCATCGCGAAACTAGCGGGGAATCGCGTCCAAGCACAGGAGTAGGAGCGACACTGTCGTGTTTAGTTAAGCCCCGCGCCTGTTCTCATCATTCCCACCCCATGATGCAGATAACCTGGAAAATCCGGCCTATCCTTCTCTAAATCTACGTTGAGGTGCAATGGAAAACGATTGGAGCCAATCACTAACCCACCCCATCCGGCTAGTCGCGACCGATATGGATGGAACACTGACCCAGCAGGGCAAATTTACGCCGATCCTGTTTGAGGCATTAGAGCGGCTAGCATCGATCAACATTCCAGTGATTATTGTGACGGGACGGTCGGCAGGCTGGGTGGAGGCGATCGCCCACTACCTTCCGATTGCAGGGGCGATCGCCGAAAACGGCGGGCTCTATTTCGCCAAACCCGATAGCGATCCTGATATTCTGGTGCCCATTCCCGATCTACGCACCCATCGACAAAACCTGGCAGCAGCTTTTCGGGCACTGCAAGAGACATTTCCCCATGTACGCGAGGCGAATGACAATCGCTTTCGCCTCACCGATTGGACCTTTGATGTAAAAGGATTGAGTCAAGCAGATTTGCGACGGATGCATCAAATCTGCCAGCAAAAAGGCTGGGGATTCACCTACAGCACGGTTCAATGTCATATCAAATTCTCACAGCAAGAGAAAGCCACTGCTGTGCAAGTCGTGCTTCAGCGGTATTTTCCTGATATTGAACCGAACGAGATCGTGACCGTCGGCGATAGTCCAAACGATGAGAGCCTGTTCAATTCGGCGGTCTTCCCAAACGCGATTGGGGTGGCAAACGTGCGAGAGTATAGCGATCGCCTCACCCACTTTCCTAAAACGCTAACCCCCAGTCCCGAAGTGCAAGGCTTCCTCGAACTCGCCCAGTCTCTCCAAGCTCACAGCCCGTCATAACATCAAATCCAGTTGAAGAACCCAAACATCCGGTTGAAGAACCCAACATTGTTTGCAAGCCCCGCGCTACGGGGCTTGCAAACAATGTCTTTCTCTAATCTCAATGCGTGAGGCCGTAACACCAATTCAACGAAAACCAAAACCAGATAATTTTTTGAACGCCACGCAATACGCGGCGTTCAAAAATTATCTGTAGTGGATTCTTAGCGAATTGGCATAACACTTGTGGACACATCATGCTTATATAGCGGTGTGCAACCGCATTAAGCACAGCAACGGTTGTGTGGGGCGGGGCGCGCCCCACACAACCGTACTTAACTAACGCGCATAGCGCTATAGATATTGACTATCCCCCTTTCAGGTGTCCAATCCGTACTCCTAAGTAGCCAATCGGTGGTTTTTTTTATTTCCTCGCCTGTTTTTCCGAAAATTTACGCTGGCCTCATGATGAAGTATTCAACGGGGATCACTCATCAGCACCCCTGTCAGAGAACAAAAAAGATATTGACTTCAAGGACGTTTAACCTATGGTCGCGATCTACGAACGTAAGGATTTGATTGATGCGGTGCGAGCAACCAATCAAACTATTTGGATTTATCGGGATTCCGAAATGACCGGCAACATCATGCAGCTTGCCCCTGAAGCACAGGTACGGCTCACAGGCATCGTGGGTGATGGATTGGCGCAGGTCAAAACCCCTCGTGTGGGCTGGGTCAATGCGGTGAACCTCACAATGCCCTCTCAGGATGGCTATCAACAAGGGAAAGCCTTTCGGTTGCGGAATACCCCAGAACTGCGCAATGGCTTGCGTGCTTACTATGAGCCAGGTGCGGGCATGAACGATGGCCCCGCAGCCAACAGCACCGTTTATTTGACAGAGCCCGCCGACAGCTATGAGGAAAACGGGCGGGTGTTTGTCCGCATATTCTTCACCGGAAAATTCGGCGCAACCCGTGCAGGCTATGTCTCTCAGGGATCTGTTGGCAGCAAGATGGGTGAATCCTCCAGCAATTTTGTTGCCGTCTAAACCGCTGTCAAGACCGTCTCTTCATTGTTTGTTCAGTCGTTTGCGTGACTGAACAAACAAACGACCTTCTCAACAATGCTCTGCGTACAAAAGCCCAAGCGTTTGCCTTATAGGTAAACGCTTTTTCTTAGAATCTCACATTCCCAGCAATGGCTTCTGATCCACTGCCAGACAACTTAGTCTTAAGCTAGTGCATAGCTGTATCGAAGGCAGATAATCCAGATGCCGCTCGATCATCGAAGACAGGTTCGTCGAGTTCTCGTCATCACCCTCATTCTGAACATTGTTGTATTTTTGCTGAAGCTTGGTGTTGGCTTGGCAACGGGGTCACTCAGTCTGTTGGCAGATGCGCTGCACAGCGTAACCGATAGCGCAAACAATGTGTTGGGGCTAGTCGCCAGCCAGTTTTCTTCGCCCCAACCCGACCGCAAGCATCCCTATGGGCATCAGAAATTTGAGGCGGTTGGGGCATTGGGCATCGCAGCTTTTCTAGGAATTGCTTGTTTTGAAATTTTGCAAGGGGCGATCGCCCGCCTTTTCAAACCTGCTAGCCCCCTCAATATCAGCACATCCGAACTTTGGATTCTGCTCGTTGTTCTGGGCTGCAACATTTTTGTCGCCTTTTATGAAAGGCATGTAGGGCGCAAGATTGGTAGCCCCATTCTGATCGCAGATGCCCGCCACACCATGAGTGACATTTGGGTCACGATTTGCGTTCTGCTGGGGCTCATTGGAGTGTGGGTGTTCCATTTTCAATGGCTAGATGTAGCCTTATCCTTTCCCGTTGCCCTGTTGGTATTTTGGAGCGGCTGGCAGGTGTTGCACGAAAACTTACCGTGGTTAGTCGATGAAATGGCGATCGCCCCCGAAGCCATCCACAGTCAGGTCATGCAGGTTCCAGGCGTGTTAAATTGCCACAGCATCGCTTCCCGCGGCATATTAGGACGTCAGATCTTTATCGAAATGCATCTGATTGTGGATGCCCAGGATGTTGAAACGGCTCATCAAATTACAGAAGTGGTAGAAGCTCGGATAGAAAAGGAATATGGGCCAGCTCGCACGATGATTCACGTTGAACCCGTTGAATATCGATCCAATCACCTAACATACGAAGGTGAGGAATGATGGGTTTGTGTGAAGCAACTCTGTAAAGCCTAATCTTGAACAGCTTCAACCTCGCTGCGATCGCCACCCTCCACCGCCAGCGGTGCCGTTCCATCTACGGCTGGAGCACCGCTGTCTTGATCGGGTTCTCGGAAAACAACACGCAAAAAAGCTGGAGCCAAAAACGTGGTCAGAATGACCATCACAATAATTGCCGCTTCGAGAGACTCCGACAAAATACCGGTCGCCGAGCCAACCCCAACAAAAACCAGACCGACTTCACCTCGAGGCACCATACCGATCCCGATCGCTAACCGATTGATCCCATCCTGCCCGAAGACTCCCAATCCAGTCACGATCTTCCCGATAATGGCCACAACGACTAAAAATATGGCGATAATCAGTGCTTCCCGGTTACCCGGATCGAGAGGATTGAGAACACTGATATCAGTCCGTGCTCCCACTGTTACGAAAAAGATGGGGACAAGCATATCTGCAACGGGAATCACTTGCTCCTCTAATTCTTCTCGCTTCTCAGTTTCGGCCAGAATGAGCCCTGCGGCAAATGCCCCCAGGATTGCTTCAAGCTGAACAACAGCACCAATATAGGCAAGAATGAATGTAAAGATAAGCGCTGAGATGAGTAGCTGACCTCTTGTTTGCAGACGATCGACCAAAGCAACAAAGTAAGGACTCAGTAATCGCCCTAAGAAGATCGAGCCAATTAAAAAGGCAGCAGCACTTCCCACCAAAATTAGAACGCGGGAAATTTCAATTTCTCCCGTCTTGGCAAGGCTGGCAACCACAGCCAACACGATGATGCCCAGCACATCGTCCAGCACAGCCGCACCAATGATAATTTGCCCTTCACGAGAACTGAGCTTGCCCAGCTCTGCCAAGACTTTAGCCGTGATGCCAATACTGGTTGCCGTGAGAGCGGCTCCAGCAAACACAGCTGGAACCGTTGGCACATTAAATAGCGCAATCAACCCAACCGTGCCTAGAGTAAAGGGCGTAACCACACCAAGAATGGCAACGATCGCCGCTTGCGGCCCCACACGAATCAATTCTCGCAAGTCAGATTCGAGGCCAATTTCAAACAGCAGGATGATGACTCCCAGCTCGGACAGGATGTCGAGCACTTCGCTTTCGGCTTGAAATACGCTAAATGCGCCTTCCGTTGACAGCCCGCCTGTTGCTTCTAAGAATCGGATGATCAGTGACCCAGTCTCCTCACTTCCTGATTCAGGAAACACAATCAGGTTGAGAGCTGATACACCCACAACGACCCCGCCCACCAATTCCCCCAACACAGGAGGCAAATTGATACGGGCACATATCTCACCGCCAAGCTTTGCAGCGAAATAAACCACAACCATGCTGAGCAATACAGCTCCCAGTACCAGAGGTGCATCCTCAGGCTCAGGAGTTGCCGCAATCAAAGTTGATTGTGGAAGCGCATACAAAAGATTTGGCATCAGAAAATCAGAAAACAGTCCCGGAGCTACCATGCGATCGCAGAACTCATCCCGATCATCCTACAGGTTTCTTCAGGAAAGAAACACACCCAGTTGAGCAGAATTGATGAAATTCAAACAAATACCCGATGTTGTAGAACAGGCATTTGTTGGCGCACCTGGGACAACCGCGCTGGATCGATCGTCGCGATCGCAACACCTGGCTCCTCGCCAGCATCCGCCAGAATCAACCCCCAGGGGTCAATAATCATGGCATGCCCATGAGATTGCCGCAAACTATAGTGCTTACCCGTTTGAGCCGGAGCAATCACATAGCAAGTATTTTCAATGGCTCGAGCCTGCAACAAAATTTGCCAGTGATCTTTGCCCGTATATGCCGTAAATGCTGCCGGGACAAACAACACCTCTGCCCCCATTTGAGACAAATGGCGATAAAGTTCAGGAAACCGCACGTCATAACAAACAGACAGCCCCAAATTGCCAAAGCTCTTGGATGGATAGATGGGGGGCAACTGTGTTCCCGACAAAACACTGCGGGACTCTTGATAGGTATTGCCGTCAGGCAGATCGACATCAAACAAATGAACCTTTTCGTAGCGTGCTAACGTATCTCCTTCCGGCCCCACCAACATCGCGACGTTGTAGACTTTGGCTCCAGATGCCGCCGGGACAGGGAAGCCGCCTCCAAGGATCGTAATCTGATAGCGCTGTGCCATCGTTTTAAGAAATTTTTCGGTGGCAGCAGCAATCGCCTCCGCCTGAGCGACTTTATCGTCCTCCTGCCCCAGGAATGAAAAGTTTTCCGGCAAACTCACCAACTCGGCACCCTGGCGCACAGCCAGATCGATCAAATCCTCAGCATGAGCCAAGTTGCGACTCACATCTGGGACACTGTTCATTTGCACAGCGGCGACTAGGTAGGAACGCATATCCATCTCTTACCCAAACATTTCAGACGAACGATAAGGGTAGCGAAGGGTGAACCATCTATCAAGAACAAAATGGCTCACAACTAACGCTTAGCTCAAGTTCAACAAGAATTACATAGAAGCAACCTACAGCAGCACTTCAAGCGGCGATCGCAGGCTCAATCAGGGTGCTAAATACAACTGTAATATTGAGAAACACTACTCTTAGGCTTTAGTTCCCTTTGACAAAAATCCTAGCACTGATAATGCGCCAGACTTCCAAAATTGGAAGCACCAGCTCTGTCTCACCAGCTCTGTCTATGGATACAAGATCTCAAAAGGAAGCCACATAATATCAGGATTACGTTTAACGCCTAGAATCCGAATGAACCCCTTGCCCCTGCATCAACTGTAGGGTAAACAGCAGCAAGAGGGGTTAATCAAGGGCGCAGAAGTACCTGCTATCGACAAACAAAGATAGCGGTTAGCAAATAGACTAACCGCACCACACAAACAGAATCTTTGCTTTTCAGGGAAACACTGTTTAGAAGCGCTTTGTCCGGTAGTTTGAACCACCACTTGAAGGAGAGCGGCGCTCTTCGCGAGGACGAGCCTTATTAACACGCAAGTCACGTCCCATCCACTCTGCACCATCCAGTGCTTCAATTGCTGCGTCTTCCTCTTCCTCAGTTTCCATCTCCACAAAACCAAAGCCACGTTTACGGCCTGTTTCGCGATCTACTGGTAACTGCACTCGTTTGACTGTGCCATATTCTGCAAATACAGCTTCAACTTCCTCTTGCGTCGCAGTGTAAGCAAGATTCCCAACGTAAATCGGCATTAACCTACTCCGAAAATCACATAACTTGAGAGATTGAAAAGACACGGAGCATAGGCATGCTAAAGCTAACAAACCACAATTCCCGATCCTAATCTCGTCCCGATACTAGCACAGAAGATTGCTTTGCAAAGCCTTTTCTGCGGTGCTCGAAGTCCCGATACACTAATGAATAGAGCGTGTTCTTTTGAGAAGCTCTCGTCGCAAAAGTTAAAAATTACGCCCTCGCCAACCACCAATTCTTATAATCTGATCCGACTCCTATGTTTCAGGAAACACGCCAACGCCTAGCGCTTTGGTATACAACGGTTACAGCCATTTTGTTGTTGGTATTTGCCAGTGGCTTCTACATTTACGTTCGCAGCACCCTGATCGAGCGCATCGACGATACCCTTAGCCATGTGGTAGAGGTGGTACAACGGTCACTCGTCCTCGAAGCTCCAACCGCCTCTTCTACCCAAACACCATCGCTCAATGTCAACGTTGACGCGAGCTTTCGTGACAACGCTGGCACGGTTGAAGATGATCATATTGATCTGGAGTGGTTTAGCCCACAGGGAGAGATGCTCTGGTCGACAACAGCCGAGGCGATCGCCGCTCCCCTCCATTCCAACCCAGCAGGCGAAACCGTCCATTTACCCGATGACCAGTGGCTGCGACAGATTACTGAACCAATCGTAGTCGATGGGGAAATCTTGGGCTACCTGCGGGTCAGCCATCCCTGGTTTGAAGTAACCAAGCCGACCCGGCAGCTCATTCGAGATCTGGCATTCGGTACGGCACTCATGATTGGCACGGTGGCAGCCGTAGGCTGGTTTCTGTCGGGGTTGGCGATCGCCCCCATCCGCGACTCTTATCAACGGCTCAAGCAGTTTACAGCCGACGCATCCCACGAACTCCGTAACCCACTTGCGGTCATTCAAACCAACGTGCAGGTCGCATTATCTGACCCAGAACCTGACGTTCAACGACAGCAAGGACAACTCCGCGTGATCGAGCGCCTTACCCGTCGCCTGGGGCGGATGGTCGATGATCTGCTGTTTTTGGCCCGACAAGATAGCGGCACGTTAGTGCGCTCTGACCAGGTCGCAATCGATCGGCTGCTGAAAGAAGTTGTTGAAGAGCAACAAGCCATTGCCTCCGAGAAATCCATCCAGCTGACGCTGACCATTCACCCTCTGCTTAAGCAAGTCACCCCTCGCGAGGAAGGAGCCTATCTGGTGCAGGGCGATCGCGACCAACTCATTCGGCTTTGGGTCAACCTCATTGGCAATGCCCTTCAATACACTCCGGCTGGCGGCAGCATCAGCCTCTCTCTACAAATGCTCAAAACCCATCCGCGACTTTTTCAAATTCACTTACAAGACACTGGCATTGGCATTCCCGAGGAATCCCTCCCCTATATTTTCGATCGCTTCTACCGCGTCGATCCCTCTCGTACCCATAGCACTGCTTCAACGCCCCTGCCCCATGCCGCGGGCTCTGGGTTGGGTCTGGCGATCGCCCGTGTCATTATCGAAAATCACCACGGACAGATTAACGTCGAGAGCCGCCCTAACAAAGGAACCCAGGTCATTGTTACATTGCCCGGTTTGCGGTTAGAGAATGCCCCAGCAAAATCCTCCATTGCCAGTACAGTGGAGGAAATAGTTTCCCCAGATTAATATCCCCAGATTAATAATTTAGCCAAAAGTCATGAAACCAGCCAGTCGGGCATTGGATAATGAAATTAGGCAATGAACTGAGCTGGATACTGGCCAAATTGAGTCGACCAAATCCTCTTTTCGTTGCAATTTTTTGACTCTTTCATAATTGAGGGATGTAAACCCTGACAAGTTCTCGTCAAAAAATTGCGAGAAAATTGCGAGAATACCTGAGAAAATAGGTGACTCAATACAAAAGGAAGAAGAGAGGGCAATCGTCCTATACTCTCTTGAGTTTGCTTCTTCACCAGACAAACCCAGGAGCACTTGGGCTGTATTCCCCCTCGAGTTAACCTAATTTTTCTCCTTCTCTCTATCAATTTCCATTTACAGTATTTTTTCTCAATTCTTTTCCATAAAATTTACTCATAATTTTTACTGGCTGCTCCTTGACCGTTCTTTTGAGTATGGGTGTCGTTAATGGCTGATCCAGAACACCTGATAGTCTTGCAACAAGGAATAGGAACTTGGAATCACTGGCGAGAAACGCATACCACCGTGACGCCAGATTTGCGCCGCGCCATCCTTAACAAGGCCAACTTACGCGAAATTCTCCTCAGTCATGCCGACCTGCAAGATGTAGCGCTGAACTACGCAGATTTCTGCATGGCAGATCTACGGCAGTCCAACCTCCAGCGGGCACAATTGCAATCAGCCCTGCTCTATACAGCCGACCTGCGGCAAGCCAATCTCCAAGGTGCCAATCTGCAAGGGGCAGATCTACGTGAAGCAAACCTGGGTTCTGCAGATATGCAAGGGGTCAACCTTACTGCTGCTGGCCTCACAATGGCCGACCTACATAAAGCTAACCTGCGTGAAGCGCATTTGACGGCCGCTAACCTTACCTACGCCAAACTCAGTTATGTCGATCTTTGCCTCGCGGACCTCCAGCACTGTAACCTCAGTCGTGCTGATTTGCGATGTGCGCGTCTCTACACCGCTAATCTCAGGCGCAGCAACCTTTATGGCACCAATTTAAGCCAGGCAGATTTACGTGAAGCGACCCTCATTGAAACGAACTTGCGCGATGCCGATCTGCGTGATGCCAACCTGAACATGGCAATCCTTTCCCTAGCAAATCTTATTGGTACGACCCTCTACCGCACAAATTTGATACATGCCAATCTAAGTATGGCCAATCTTTGTATGGCAAGCTTAAGTCATGCCAATCTCAGTGGGGCAACTCTAATCGGAGCGAATTTCATCGGAGCCAACCTCTACCTGGCAAATCTAGGAAATGCCAACCTACAGGAAGCCGACTTGCGCGAAGCAACCCTCAATGCTACAGATTGCCAAGGAGCCAATTTGAGCAATGCCAATCTTTGCATGGCTAATCTAACCCAGGCAAAATTGCAAGGAGCAGATTTACGGGGAGCCAATCTCAGGCAAGCAAATTTATGGAATGCGACTTTGCACAATACGCTCCTAGAGGGTGCCAACTTTCAGGGTGCTGTTATGCCTGACGGGCATGTCCACTCCTGAAGCGATGGTGTCTGCGATCGCCATGCTTTGGCAGGAGATTCACCGATGACCTCAGCGATCGTCTCCTTACAACCTCAGTACACTTGTCCTAGTGAAATCTTTGCTGCTTTGGCGACCGGAGACGACTAGCCTTGTCAGGTTTTACCCGCTCTTTCCACATCTGTCTCTCACAGCAGGAACCAAGTCTATCAGACCAATCAGTAATAAAATGCCCTGCTGTCCTGAGTAAAAGCTCTCGGTAAAGGCCAGAAATGTTCAGTTTTCACTATCCCTACAGTCTAATTTGAACGAAAATAAAGAAGCTCTTTCACTTTTTTAATCTAATTAATGTCGATTTACATATCGTTTACGAATTTTATATCTCTTCCAAAAAGAGGCAAAGCGATCGCAGACTTATCGAATAAATACAAGGTGAATGGGGGGATTCACCCCAAAGGGTTCCTTGCCCCCTTGTCAAGAAAACGACAACTATAGATACTAGCCAATGTTCTTGGCCAACCAGTAATTCTACAGAAATTCAAAGAACCTACTCAGGTTTTCAATAGAAAAGGTTGGTTGATTGCCCGGATCTGTTCTTTTTTCTATCTAGGGCATTATTTACCTAGTCGCATCTACACTCGCATCTACCAAACACTATGAATAAACTAGTGACAGTTTGCTTCCTGGCAGCATCCATGGCGGCTTTGGGCGTCCAATCGTTTCTTCCCTTTGACAGTTCTAATCACTCACAACTCCAAGCAAAAAACCCTCCTTGCTCCCCCCAGTATGCAGAGTGTCAGTATTAGAGAGTCACAAAACTTTATTCTCCTTTATATTCGGAGTCAACCACAAAGCAGATTGAGGTTAAAGAACCAAAGCCGCATGAGAAATATTTCTCGTGTGGATTGTTCTAGAGGTAGATTTCGTATTCTTTAAACATCTCTTATCCAGATGTTTAAAGAGGCTTATTTCAGAGGAAGGCTATTATCATCACTAAGTCGATATCCGAATGAGTATAGTTATCTATTCCTGACAATATTGATTTCATCAATTCATTCACTTCTTGATCCTTTTGAGTTTTTGATTTTCGCACCATCCCGTCTATTGTCACTTAATATCAAATCCGGTTAAATAGCCGTAGAATCAAAATATCGTTTGTGCCCGCTGCTTTGCAGCGGGCACAAACGATATTTGGGTTCTTCAACTGGATTTGATATAACCAACTAGACCGAAAACTTTGGGTTCTGCACTCATCATCGCTGGAAGAGGGTTCACCACTTCATCCAACCTTTCTATTCCAACTACTTTTGTTTTGACCTTGGCTCAACAATTGCCAGGTCGACAGTAGAGCGAACACCCTATGCTAGCAGCATCCATCAATTTGCAATGGCAGGTGCTTGCAAAAACACATCATTATGAAAAGTCGAGTTTGATACTGCTTGCGCGTTGAAAAGTAGTATTGAACTCGGCTTTCCAACGCAAAATTATGACCTTTTCAAATAAAAATAGCTATAAATTGTGTTGATTCCAGAACGTCCGGATAATAAGAGCGGCACGAATCAGCAGGTTGGCTAGAGGGGCGATCGCATCACGTCTGTTTTGTTCCCTGAAACATTTTGTTCATTAAAAAATACGGATTACGTGTTTCTACTGTGAATACAGGATAAAGATAGGTAGTATGTCCTATGAACTCTAAAGTTCTGCGAGCTAAGCTTACATTAGGTTAAACATATGACATCTTTGTCCTAGCTTAAGGTACAGGTGTATTCTACGCCTGTTTTCTTTGCAGGGAGTGATTGCCTGAAGCACAACCTGGGCATGCTCAGGGAACGAATTAGAGCAATCCATTTAAAGCCAGAACTACCCTCCGAGTAACCGAAATGAGGTTGGTAGCAGAATCTTGCAATCCTAAGTAATTTAATTACTGGTTTGCGTTTAACGTGGGGCATCTCCTATCGCATTGCTCATTTAATCTATGCATCCCACCCGTGGTTTTACCGAAGTCGCACTCTAAACGTTCTAAAAGAAGATCCAATTTTCTGATGCCCGCAGCCATTAGCCTCCGAGCCAAGCTGTTGATCGGCTTCAGTGTAGTATTTACGATGGTCTTTTCTGGCGCTTTCTATTGGTTTTTCTCATTTACCACAGAAAAAGTTGTCTCGCGTTTGCAATCTGACATGCGAGATACCTTGCTGGGTGCGGCGGCAGGTGTCGATGTCGATGAGCTCATAGCTCTATACGAAGAGGGAGAGCCCAATGAGGAGGGATTCTCAAATGACCCACGCTACCAAGAGCTGCTGCTGTGGTTTGATACCGTCAACAAAATTGAACCGCGGGCCTGGCTATATACCTACATCATTGGCAATTCAACTGAAAACCGCCGCGTGGGTGATTCTGCCGTCGACCCAGGTGAACTAGAAATTATCTATCTCGTTGATGCCTGGGCGATGGAGGATTTGGAAAAATCTGCCCGCTTTCTCGAATCTGATTCAGCCGGACTTACAGCACGACGGGTTCACCTTGGCGGTGGGTTGCAAGAGTCAGACATATATAGCGATCGCTGGGGCACCTGGATGTCTGCAGCTATGCCACTCAAAAATGATCGCGGTGCTGTGGTTGCCGTTCTAGGGTTGGATATTGAAGCCAGCTATGTTCGCCAGCTGCAAAAGGCCATACGGCGACGATTCACCATAGCGTTTATTGTTACCTATATTGTCTTTTTCCTTTTGATTTATCTGCTATCGGGCATCCTCACCCGGCATCTGCGCGAATTGACCCGCTCAGCCGAGCATATTGCGGCGGGCGACTATCGCCGTAACATTTTGCCAGCCACACAAAACCACTTCCCCGACGAGTTGGACAAACTCGGTGATGTCTTTGGTGAGATGGTGGAGAGTATTCGCGTGCGAGAGCAACTCATCCGTGAAGGCAAGCGTAAAGAACATGAAATTCGTACCGAGCTGGAAGAAGAGCGGGAGCTCAAGGAGCTGAAGTCACAGTTCATCGCCATGATTTCCCATGAGCTGCGGACTCCGCTAACCGTCATTCGCACCTCGCTGGAACTACTAGAGCGCTACGGGCACATGGTGTCGCCTGAGAAGCAACAGCGTTATTTCCAGCGGAGCCGTAGTGCGGTCGCAACGATGAACCAAATGATCGACGATGTCTTGTTGGTCGGTAAGGAAGAAGCTGGGGGATTAAGCTTTGCGCCCGTGTTGATCAACATCAAGCAGTTTTGCCGTGAATTGGTCGAAGAAATGCGCCAGGGCATTGGCAACTCCCATGTGATTGTTTTTTCAAGCATGGGCTGGTGTGGCGAATCCTATGTTGATCCCAAGTTATTACGATCTATCTTGAATAATTTGCTGTCGAATGCGGTCAAGTATTCACCAGCCGGCAGCCGGGTCGATTTTGTGCTCTGCTGTGGTGAGATGATGAGTTTCGAAATCCGAGATGTTGGCATCGGGATTCCTGCAAGCGATCAGCCGCGACTTTTTGAGATGTTTCACCGAGCGAGCAATGTACGAGCGATTCGGGGGACAGGTTTAGGGCTGGCAATTGTACGACAATGTGTGGTGCTGCATGGCGGGACAATTACGTTCAACAGCCAGGAAGGAAAAGGCACAGCATTTACTGTGTCGTTACCCATTTTGTTGGAATTACCCCAATCTCACCGTCTGGAACAATCGGTATAGATGTTCTGCAAAATTGCTGATTGAGGGGATAATTTTTTCTGAGAAGGTGCGTACCGCATACCTTCTCAGAAAAAATTTATTCTTGGATTCTGCTGCAACTCCGATGTTTTAGCTGTTGGTTGTATGACAAAAACTGGGGTTGAGATGCTCGCCCATCTTGCAAGACCATCCGTTGCAAAACCATCCCTTCCAAAGCCTAGCGACCTCCAAGACCCATTCAACTAGAATCGAAATTGGAGCTGAATATCCCAATCCTTCTCAGTGCGATGGAGCTGAATGTGCTGGATAAATTCACGAAAGTAGAAACGCCGTTCAGCTTCTGAGAGGTCATACCAGAATTGGGGTAGCGAGATAACTTGGGCGATCGCCTGTAAATCGACAGGCGGCAGCTGAGCTAACAAATGCTGAAGTTCGGCTATCTCTGTTTTCACCTTATAGGTTCGCAACGCCGCTGTTTCTTCATCCAGAATGCCTCGTTCAACTAGGGTCGGTAGTTCCTGTAAGATAGCTTGCTTAGTGGCGATCGCAGCCTCTAGGTCGGCTTTGCGCTGGTTGGGTTGAATCGCTTTCGTGGTGGCTGGGGTGGGACTAAAGACCGTTGGCAAGGTTTGGCAAATCGTTTGGACGGTTCGGTCGAGTATGGCGGCATATCGAAGACTGTGACAGCGGGGCTGCCGGGGGCAACGAAGTGGGCGCAAATACTCATAGGTCTGGCGACGACGCGGGGCGGAAACACTGGCCGCAGTCATGGGCGATTGGCAGGCAGCACATATGACTAACCCAGAGAGCGATCGCTCGGCACTGGCGGTCCGTGGGGGTAGGGGACGGTTGCGTCGTAATAGACGGTCAATCTGAGCCGCTTCCTGGCGAGACAGCAACGCTTCGTGGGTATCTGGGATCACATCTCCATTCTTATACGTTAGATCCCCCCGATAGGCAGCACTGGTTAGCCAGCGCTTCCCCGTCGAAACCGAGATCTGCTTATTGTAGGTTGCTTGCAAATGGCGTACACTGCCCCGCAAGGAACCGTAGAGCAAAAAATTTTCGAAAAAATCTTTGACAATGGGAGCCGTGGAACGGTCAACAAGGTAGCGATCGCGTCCTCGGCGATAGCCGTAGGGCGCTTTTCCAGGGGGCGGCAAGGCTTGCAATCGATTTTGCGCATGCCCCTGCTGAACGCGCTGACTGCGTTGCTGAGCATGGAGCGCTTCCACGGTTTTCCAGGAATTCAGTAGGTCTGTCGCGGATGGAATTTGGGGAGTCGCATCCAGTGCCATCACGCGCAATCCTTTAGCTTGCACTTGGCTGAGGCGATCGCCCACCGCTTCCACGGATTCTCCTAATTCTCCTAGCTGCTCGACCAACACCCAGGCAATGGGCTGCAACTCCGCATCGCGAAGCAACTGTTCCCATTGTTGGCGATCGCCCCAATCCTCATACACACGATCAATCTCCCAGCCCCAGAGCATCCGAACGGTAGACTGGAGCTCTGGCCGTTGTTCTGAATCGTGATAAGAGTAAACAACAATTTCCATACCAACCGTTTTTCCAAATCCATGGAAAGAACCCAGGACCCCCTCGTCTCCCCTAGCGGGAAGCAAAGAAGAACACAAACCACCTAGGCAAAAGCTGATCGTAGGTCTGTCGTAAGCGAAACGCATCATCGAGCAATCGTTTTATTGCAAACTCGTTTCGAGCGATCGCCTGATTCCCTGTCTGAATCATAAACCTTACCGCAGGGCTCCAATGGCTGAAAACCCAGCTATCGTTTGATGCATTGCATTCAACGTAGCCTCTCCAATCCATCCCTATGGCTGATACAAGCGAGAATCTTTGTGAGTTCAGCTTCCGAGCTTACAATAACGAGGGGTAGCAGACTAATGCCGAGATGATTTAGTTCTTCGTTATCGATTTGTGCTACTAGCCCTTCCCTATCTACATTTACAATTGGCAATTTACAATTGGCAACCAGCTATAGAAAATTTGTAAGCAACGCTGTTATTGCCCTACATTTGCGAGGCATCCCGTCATGTCAGGTTTAGACAATCTAGAACAAAGCTTCATCCGACTCACCGATACCTTGCACCAGAAACGCACATCCAATGAACAGTTCACCTTGCAACTGAGTGGAGAACAGAGCCAATTCGTGCGCTTTAACCGAGCAAAGGTGAGGCAAACGGGGTGTGTCATTGATGGGAATGTAATCCTGACCTTAATGCAGAATCAGCGAGGAGCATCTTTCCGTTTCTCCGTGTCGGGAGATGTGTCGCAGGATGAGGACATGATGCTGGCGGCATTGGAGCAACTGCGCCAAGAGCTGCCACAGTTGCCTGCCGATCCCTACCAAGTTCTCCCTGAGGGAGACTCACAGAGCCGCGATCGCCACACAGGAAACATCTTATCTCCCGACCAAACGGTGTCCACCCTGCTCAAGCCCTTAGAAGGCATGGACTTTGCCGGTCTATATGCCGGGGGCAGTCTCGTGCGAGGCTATGCCGATTCTGCTGGGCAGCAACACTGGTTTCAGACTGACAGCTTTGCAGTAGACTACTCAATCTACACAGCCGATGGACAGGCCGTAAAGGGCACAATGGCCGGCGATCGGTGGGATGATGCGACCTACCTAGCACAAATCGCCGACTCCAAGCATCAGCTAAAACGATTGACTCAAACCCCAAAAGCTATCCCCCGCGGTAACTATCGTGTCTATTTGGCACCTGGAGCCGTTGCAGAACTGATTGATATGTTTTCCTGGGGAGCCCTAAGCGAGGCAGCCTTTCAGCAGGGAAGTAGTGCGCTTGCTGCCATGCGCCGGGAGCACAAAACGCTATCCCCTAAGTTCACCCTCACCGAAAACTTTTCGCGCGGCATGGTTCCCCGATTCAACGATCTGGGTGAGGTTGCCCCGATAGAGTTGCCGCTCATTGAGCGGGGTGACCTCGTCAACACGCTCATCAGTTCCCGCACCGCCAAAGAATATGATCAAATGGCTAATGGAGCTGATGGTTCCGAGGGACTGCGCGCACCTGAGGTTGCACCTGGGAATCTAGAAGCATCCAACATCTTATCGACCCTAGATACAGGCCTATATCTGGCCAACTTGCATTACCTCAACTGGAGCGATCGCCCGACAGGCCGCATCACTGGCATGACTCGCTACGCATGTTTTTGGGT
The DNA here is from genome assembly GCA_015207365.1 of Vacuolonema iberomarrocanum LEGE 07170. Classification (GTDB taxonomy): domain Bacteria; phylum Cyanobacteriota; class Cyanobacteriia; order Elainellales; family Elainellaceae; genus Vacuolonema; species Vacuolonema iberomarrocanum. The sequence continues at coordinate 32,045 of JADEXA010000042.1, read as the reverse complement.
GGAGAATGGCGCAATTGTTGCCCCCATCGAGAATTTACGCTTCGATGAAAGCTTATATCGCTGCTTTGGCGACAATTTGGTAGATCTAACCGATTTCCAAGAATTTATCCCAAACTTAGGAACCTATGAGCAGCGGAGTTTGGGAGGGAAATGGTTACCTGGTGCGCTGATTGAGGACTTTACATTCACGCTGTAACCACCAGCGTCCCACCCAACAGGCTGCAGTAATACTCAATCCGGTTGAGGAAGCCTAGTTATTGCTTGCGCCGCCGCATAGCAGCGGCGCAAGCAATAACTAGGCTTCCTCAACCGGATTTGATGTAATGATCGAAGCCGCTTAGAAGTTGTCGGGAAGAATGTCCGGGTCTAGTTCGGTCGGCTCGGGTTCCAGCCAATCCTGCAAGGCTTGCTTTTCTGCACGCCGGGATGGGCGGCGGTGCCGTTTGGGTGAAAGCTTGGGTTCTGTCTCGATTCGACCCGATTGTCCGATCTTTTGCTTCGTGGTGGTCTCGGCATCAGGGCTGCGCTCTAGGGCAATCTGTCGAGCGATCGCTTCCTCAAGAAACAACCGATAATGCTCATAACGCTCCCAGTCCCCGCGCACGCTACATCCCGGCTCATCCCGATGCAGGCAGTCATTGAACTGGCAGGATGCCTCCGCCAGCCTTACTCTCGCTTCTGGGAAAAGGTAAACAAGCTCTGTCGGCGCACAATCCAGATCCGGCTGATTAAATCCTGGGCTATCGGCCAACAACCCCCCGCTCGTCAGCTCAAATAGCTCAACATGGCGCGTCGTATGTCGACCGTGACGCAGCTTTCCCGATACCTCTCCGACGCGCAGGTTTACCTCCGGAAGTAACAGGTTGAGCAAGCTCGATTTACCAACCCCAGATGGCCCCGAAACCAGGGTTGTCTTATCCCGCAGGCACTCTCGTAGTGGCTCAAGATCTGTCCCCTGCCGGGCACTGATGAAGTAGGGATGATATCCCCAAATCGCAAGGCGATCGCGCCATTCTGCTAGTTCTGTATCTGTTACCAAATCTTGCTTGTTGAGGCATAGTTGCACAATCAACGTGGTCGATTCCGCTTTGACGAGAAACCGACTGAGCTGAATCGGATCCAGGGGCGGATCGGCAAGGGCAAAAACTAGAACAATCTGGTTGGCGTTAGCAATAGGTGGGCGATCCAGTTCCGATTGACGCGGAAAAACTCGGGTAATAGCCCCCCGCCCCCCTTCCCAATCAGGTTCTTCGACACATACGCGATCGCCTACCATAACCCGCTGTCCGATCTTCTTCAGGCGCGATCGTCGAATGCACAAGAGGGAGGCAATCCCCTTTGCTTCTGGAGGAACGGAGTGGAGATCAAGCTGTACATCGTAAAAATTTGCCTGAACCGCCAAAACGATCCCAGTCAGGTCTTTCTTACGTTCATCACCATCAGTATCACCCGTGCTCGAAGAACGGGCTAAACCCGGTCGATGTTGCACAATGCCCTGCCCCCGATCCTTTTTCTGCCCTCTGCCATCACTCACTATGGGCGGCGCACTCGCAGCGCAAAGAAATCATCCTTTTCCTCGATTTGTTCAATCGGATAGCCCTCAAGACGCAAGCTGTCTGGGACTTGCTCGATGGGTTCCCCCTCATCTAGCCAAACTTCAAGCAACATTCCTGGAGCCATGCGATCCAGCATCAACTTTGTGCGAACAAAGTTGATAGGACAAGGCGTTCCTCGGAGATCAAGCTGTGCGTCGGGGGCATGCGGCGTCGGGGCGATCGCTTCACTCATGACTGAAATAGACCTCCCAAAAACCCTGCTCCTTTACCACCGATGCGATCGCCTCGAATCTTTGCCAGTTTTTCTAGCAACTCTCGTTCGTCCGTCGATAGTCTTGTCGGAATATCGACTTGTACAGTCAGCAAGTGATCCCCTCGTTGTTCCGCATTACCCAAACGAGGGACACCATGGCCTTCAAGCGTCAACACGGTTCCAGGTTGCGTACCAGGCGGAATCATCACCTCTTCCTCACCATCAACCGTATTCACCTCAATCTTGCTGCCCAAGATAGCCTGCAAATAACTGATCTTTAAATCTGAGAGAACACTCAGGCCATCGCGCTGAAACTCAGCATCTTCTTTAACGAAGAGGAAGATAATCAGGTCACCCGGAGGTCCTCCCCTTGCCCCAGCATCTCCTTCGGCCGATACACGTAGCCGAGTGCCATTATCTACACCAGGAGGAATCGTAATCTTTAGCTTCTTCGCTTCCTGGCGAACCCCTGCTCCGCCACAGCTCTCACATTTGTCTTCGATCACCTGTCCCGAACCACTGCAGGTCGGGCATACAGACACTTGTGTAAAGCTTCCGAAAGGTGTGCGCGTTGCTCGGCGCACCTGTCCAGCACCGCCACAGGTTGAGCAATTGACGGGTCGAGTACCGGGTTTTGCGCCACTTCCATTACAGGTTGCACAAGTTTCCAAGTGGCTGATACGGATCTCTTTTTCGCCCCCAAATATGGCCTCACGAAAATCGAGCTTGAGATCAAGCCGGAGGTCATCACCACGTACGGGACCTGAGCGCCGTCGACTTTGCTGCCCCATCCCTGCAAAGCCCCCAAAGAAGCTCTCAAAAATGTCGTTGGCAAACCCGCTCATATCACCAAAGTCCTGGTATCCAGCACCAGCACCAGCACCGCTCACGCCTGCTTCACCAAAGCGGTCGTAACGAGCTTTTACCTCGGGATCTGACAGAACTTCGTAGGCACGATTAATTTCCTTAAAACGCTCCTCGGCTCCGTCTTCTTTATTGACATCAGGATGATATTTGCGAGCGAGGCGACGAAATGCTCGCTTGATTTCCTCTTTGTCAGCGTTTTTCGAAACGCCAAGAACTTCATAATAATCGCGGGGCATAAGAGTGCCTCGGAGGATGCGGATTGGGCAAAACTTAGTTTAAAGCTTAACAGTGACGCGGCAGAGATGCCTAGTTTCACTTTCATTATCCTAACGGATGACAGGAGGGAGAACTATTACGGGTTTCCCAACCGAAGCAGCCAAAAACGATAATGGACAGAAGGATCTATCTCTAATACACCTAATAAACAGGCATCGTCGCTTTACAGCCTAGTCCACGGCTTCATAGTCTGCCGTCACAGTTTCATCAGTCTCAAAATTGAAGTCTGAATCGTAATTTTCTACGGCCTCCGTTTCCGCTTCATCGTATTGACCATTTGTCCACATTGCAGTTGGTGCTTCGTCACCCATCGGCTCCTCATCGTAGCCATAGTCTTCGAAGTTGTCAGAACTGCCACTGTCGTCCTGGTAGAGCGACGAGCCAATGTTGAACAAGGCTTGTTGAAGAGTTTCAATACGCTGCTTCATATCTTCAACGGACACAGAACGGTCGGCGATCGCTGCCCGCAACTCGGCCACCCGTTCCATTGCTTGAGACTTATGATCTTCGGAAATGAGCTCGCCATTCTCTCGAAGCATCGTCTCATAGTTAGCAAAAAGAATATCGGCCTGATTGCGCAACTCGACCAACTGCTGTCGCCGCCGATCTTCCTCGGCATACAGGTCTGCTTCCTGGCGCATCCGTTCCACCTCAGAATCGCTAAGGCCACCTGTATTGGTGATCCGAATGCTCTGTACCCGTCCGGTTCCTTTATCTCGCGCCGCAACCTGCAAGATACCATTGGCATCAATCTCAAAGCTCACCTCAATTTGAGGAACACCACGGGGAGCTGGGGGAATACCCGTGAGCTGGAATTTACCCAGACTTTTGTTGTCTTTTGCCATTGCCCGTTCTCCCTGGAGAACATGAATCTCCACGGAGGTTTGCCCATCTGTTGCCGTAGAAAAGGTTTGAGTCTTGCTAGTGGGAATCGTCGTATTACGCTCAATGATGCGCGTGAAAACTTCGCCTAGCGTTTCGATCCCTAACGACAAGGGTGTCACATCGAGCAGCAGGAGATCTTTAACCTCTCCACCTAGAACCCCAGCCTGAATAGCAGCTCCTAATGCAACCGCTTCATCTGGGTTCACTGAGCGATCGGGCGCTTTCCCATCCAAAAATTCTTTGATGGCATTTTGAACAGATGGAATCCGAGTCGAACCCCCAACTAGCAGAATGCGATCCACTTCGTCTGGGGTCAACCCAGAATCCTTCAGGGCTTGTTCTACGGGTTCGATCGTATTGGAAACTAAAGAACTAACCAACTCTTCAAACTTTGCACGGGTCAGTTCCAGCTCCATATGCTTCGGCCCACTATCATCCGCCGTGATAAACGGCAGATTAATCGTGGTTGTCAGCATGCTAGAAAGCTCAATCTTTGCCTTCTCTGCGGCTTCTCGCAAGCGTTGCATTGCCATGCGATCGCTCGAGAGATCAACACCTTCCTGCTCCCGGAAGTTGTCCGTTAGCCACTGCACAAGGGCGCTGTCAAAGTCATCGCCTCCCAGATGATTGTTTCCAGAAGTCGCCTTAACTTCAAAAACGCCATCTCCAAGCTGCAAGACAGATACATCAAACGTTCCTCCACCCAAGTCAAAAACCAGAACGGTTTGATCCTGATCTTGCTTGTCTAGCCCATAGGAGAGAGCCGCTGCAGTTGGCTCGTTGATGATGCGCAATACTTCCAGCCCGGCGATCGTGCCAGCATCTTTCGTCGCTTGTCGCTGGGCATCTGTAAAGTAAGCAGGAACCGTAATGACAGCTTGCGTAACTTCTTCTCCCAAATAGTTCTCAGCATCTTGCTTGAGCTTTTGCAACACCATCGCCGATACTTCCTGCGGCGTGTAATTCTGCCCTCGCACTTGGACATCAACTGTGTCGTCCTTACCGCGAACACAGTTATAGCTCACTCGAGAACGCTCGACGGTGGTATCATCCCACCGCCGACCAATGAACCGTTTGATGCTGAAAATTGTGTTTTCGGCATTGGTTACTGCTTGTCGCTTTGCCAGTTGCCCAACAAGGCGCTCATTGCTTTTGCCAAACCCTACAATACTCGGCGTCGTTCGCCCACCCTCTGAGTTGGCTATGACAACAGGCTGCCCGCCTTCCAGCACAGCAACACAACTATTTGTAGTACCAAGGTCAATGCCAATAACTTTTCCCATGATCAGCAGCCAATAAAGTTCTTCAGGGAGAGTTGAGGATAGAAATGCCCTCAAAAACTGCTCTCATTTCTAGCAAGTATTCCGCAAATGATCAGAAAGTGATCACCAATCATGAATATTTCTTAGAAATTCGAAAACTCTGATGGTTTTGCTCCGGGAACACATTCTAGTCATCCGATGTAGTCATTTGATAAAGGAGGAAGATGCGATCGCACACATCACTCTCCTGAGATTTCTGAATCACCGGATTCTGTACTTGCAGAACTACCCTCTTCTGGTGGCGCAGCAACCTTGACCATAGCATGACGCAACACCCGTTCCCCCAAAGTATACCCTCGAACCAATTCCTCAATTACCGTCCCCTCAGCATGATCAGCAGACGGCTGACGCAACACAGCTTCATGGTAATTCGGGTCAAAATCTTGCCCTTCACAGCGCATTTGGGCGACCCCAATCCGTTTCAGGCGATCGACCAAATCCTTATACACTCCCTGGTAGCTCTTGTGAATGGCAATGCTTTCTTCGCCTTGAGGCTTGATCTGCGACCGTGCCCGCTCGAAGTTATCCACAACTGGGAGCAACTCGATAACGGTGTTGCACTTAATCTGCACCTCCATTTCTTCGCGCTCTTTTTGAGTGCGCTTACGAAAATTGTCAAAATCCGCAGCAATGCGCATGAATTGTGTTGTTCGATCCTCCAACTGCTCGCGCAACGCCGAAATTTCCTGAGTCAATGCAGTCATCTTCTGGTTCGCTGCATCTGAAGCTGTCTCAGAGAGAGTCTCAGCATCTTCGATAGGAATAGCCTCTGCCACCTGGGGATCGCTCCCATCGCTAGCGTCTTGCCCTGTTTCAGCAGGAGCCTGACTAGGGTTTACCCTAGATGTTGACGCCTCTGCCGCCGTCTCGTTAGCGTCCGTTGGCGATGTATTCTCTATCCCATCTGATGGTGAACCTTGCGCCATCTCGTCAATGGGTTTTTCCTCGTTAGTCATGGGCGTTTATCCAAACTTGTTTCGGTGAGCGACTCAATGTTGCCTGTGCTATACATATTGCATGATTACCGCAAACCATTATCGCTAGAATTTCCCACTAGCTGATCTTTTTAGCGGAATCTCTCTTTAGCTATGTCTGGCAATACTGCAGCCGGGAACAGATACTGCGCAACAGCTTATCCCGTTCCGTCTCAGCACTGCCGCCAAATCTAACGCAATTTTCTAGACCATTTTACTACTCGTCGACCTTAGCGACTTTCCTCTAGCTTTCGTCAGGCTTTTGCCGTTTTAGCATATGTCCCAGGTTGGATTGAGGGAACTTGCTCAATACCTTTACTTTAGATTCACGGAGTCGGAACTATTATGATGAAAGGATTGATGAGAAATTTTTTAATTGGAGGGCATTTAGGCTTAGCCGAGGAGCAGGTGTAATTCAAATTTAGATATCAATTTAAGTTTAGATATCAATCATCTGAGACAAGGGAAATGTAAAGTTTCTGCGCTTCTACCTTTAGGGTTCTCATATCCATTTGGGGTTTCTATATCTGATGATGATGGGTGAAGCAGGGAACAGGCTACGGAATATAATCAAAACTTTACACCACTACACCATCTCCATAGACTCAGTTATCCCCTCTGTTACTCTTTTTTCCATAACCACCCTCTTATCTACATTCTCTATCGCCTGTACCATCAACATGGATGGTTTTGTCTGCTTTTCAATCCCTTCGAAATTCCTAGATCGCTGTTATCGTTTTTTTAAATTTCCGGGAATACTCAAACCGTCTGCACTGAAACACTGGATCCATCATGGCAAACTCTTCGTCGCAGCGCCGTGCGCTAGTCGTTCAGCACAATTTTTCTCCTTTTGGCAATCAACTCATCCAGTCTGGCTTCGTCAATGACGAGCAAATGCAACAAGCATTGGTTGAAAGCCGTAAATCTGGGAGACCCCTGACGGATGTGCTGCAAATGATCACTGGGCAGCAACTGCCTCCTGATCTACTCCGTCAGTATAAAAAGCAGCAGCTTTTCGAATTAAAAATTCTCTACGGTGTTGAATCTCTTGATCCGGAGCTTAGCCAGATCTCGACGTTTCAGGTCGGGCAGTTGATTGACTCGCTCATCCCCGTCGATATTTGTCGGCGCTATCGATTAGTGCCCCTCTCCAAGAGTGAGGAGGAACCTGCATCCGTACTGATTGCGATGGTTGATCCTGACGATCTGGCAGCCCAGGATGACTTGAATCGGATTTTGCGTCCTCAGGGCTTGCTCCTGCAGCGGATGGTCATTACCAATGAAGACTACCAGCGGATCATCTCGCAGTACCTGGATGAGCAAGTCGAACGCCAAAAGCGGCTCGAACAGGAATCCAAGGTTGATGTTAAAGGGGAAATTGAAGGGCTAGGATATCTCGATCTGGAAGAACCCGATGAAGATGTTGAGGCCAACCTTGATGTCGCCCTTGAGGATGCCGAGGCAGCTCCGGTGATTGCCCTGGTCAACAAAATTTTGGTGAAAGCCCTACAAGAAGGCGTTTCCGACATTCATATCGAACCCCAAGAGGAATTCTTACGCATTCGCTTCCGAAAAGATGGCGTTTTGCGCCAAGCGTTTGACCAATTGCCTAAGAAAATTATTCCAGCTGTTACGGCTCGCTTCAAGATCATTGCGACCTTGGACATTGCCGAACGTCGATTGCCACAGGACGGGCGGATTCGACGCATCTTTGACGGACGCAAAGTTGACTTCCGGGTCAGTACCCTGCCGAGCCGTTATGGCGAAAAGGTCGTTCTCCGGATTTTGGACAACTCTGCCACCCAGTTGGGTCTCGATAAGCTCATTACTGAACCCGACACGCTGCATATTGTCCAGGATATGGTGGCCCGTCCCTTTGGATTGATTCTGGTAACGGGGCCAACCGGATCGGGTAAAACAACCACACTCTACTCGGCTCTGGCGGAGCGCAACTCTCCAGGTGTGAATATTAGTACGGCAGAGGATCCGATTGAATACTCTCTACCTGGCTTGACCCAGGTGCAGGTGATTCGAGAAAAGGGCATGGACTTTGCGTCCATTCTCCGCGCGTTCTTACGGCAGGATCCGGATGTCATTCTGGTCGGTGAGACGCGGGACAAGGAAACTGCCAAAACGGCGATCGAAGCGGCGCTAACGGGTCACCTCGTACTCACCACACTACATACGAATGACGCGGCAAGTGCGATCGCCCGCCTCGAAGAAATGGGCGTTGAGCCGTTCATGGTTTCAAGCTCTCTCATCGGTGTGCTGGCACAGCGTTTGATGCGCCGAGTTTGTTCCGATTGCCGCATTCCTTACCATCCTACCCCCGAAGATCTCGCACGCTTCGGTCTCAGCGTCTCTCGTGAAGCTGAGGTCACCTTCTATCAAGCGAACACACTTCACCCAGACGAAATTGCTGATGCCGACGCCAATGGAACCCTTTGCTCTAGCTGTCGCGGCGTTGGGTACAAAGGTCGGTGTGGTGTCTACGAAGTCATGCGCGTCACTGAAACGTTACAAACGCTGATTACAGAAGGCGCACCAACTGAACGTATTAAAGAGGTTGCCGTAGATGAGGGAATGGAAACCCTGCTGTCCTACAGCTTGAATTTGGTACGCCAGGGGCTAACGACATTAGATGAGGTCGAACGGGTCACCTTTACTGACACGGGTTTGGAAGCAGAGCTGAAGGCCAAGCGCAAAACCTCCTTGACCTGTCGTACCTGTGCCGCCGAACTGAAGCCAGAATGGTTAGATTGTCCCTATTGCACGACACCCCGCTTTCAAGAATGACGATGACGCACCCTCAGATTGAAGCATGATCGGGCTGCCGCACGGCATGTATAACCTGTGTCAACACCCCCTCAGAGTAAGTTCCAGGAAAGGCTGATCCTCTGAAAATCAGCCTATTTGTTCATCCACACTTGTTTTTGTCAACCTGACTCCCTTGCTATAAGGAGACTGAACCCATGGACTTGATGATCGAGGATTTGATGGAACAGCTAGTGGAAATGGGAGGATCTGACCTCCACCTTTCTGCTGGGATTCCTCCCTACTTCCGCATTAACGGGCATCTGACCCCCATCGGAGATGAGCCCCTGACCCCTGAGGAATGTCAACGGCTCATCTTCAGCATGTTGAACAATACACAGCGGAAAACATTGGAACAGACATGGGAATTAGACTGTTCCTATGGAGTCAAAGGTTTGGCTCGTTTCCGGGTTAACGTGTACAAGGACCGGGGTACCTATGCAGCATGTTTGCGGGCCTTGAGTTCCAAGATTCCTTCATTCGAGAAGCTGGCTCTGCCAGATATTGTTCGGGAAATGGCGGAAAAACCCCGAGGGTTGATTCTTGTGACCGGACCGACTGGCTCTGGGAAAACCACAACTCTAGCCGCGATGATTGACCTGATCAACCGCACCCGCGCAGAACATATCCTGACGATTGAAGACCCCATTGAATTTGTTTACGAGCCCATCAAAAGTTTGGTTCACCAGCGCCAGTTGCATGAAGATACCAAGAGTTTTGCGAACGCCCTGAAAGCGGCCTTGCGGGAAGATCCAGACATCATTCTGGTGGGTGAAATGCGGGATCTGGAAACCATTCAGCTGGCTATTTCGGCGGCAGAAACGGGTCACCTCGTCATGGGTACCTTGCACACAAGTTCTGCTGCACAAACCGTTGACCGGATCATTGACGTGTTCCCCTCTGAAAAGCAGCAACAAGTTCGCGTCCAGCTGTCTAACTCTTTGATTGCGGTCTTTAGCCAAACCCTTGCCCCTCGGTTGAATCCGAAGCCGGGTGAGTTTGGCCGGGTTATGGCGCAGGAAATCATGGTAGTGACGCCAGCGATCGCCAACCTGATTCGAGAGGGCAAAACCTCCCAGGTTTATTCCGCGATTCAAACAGGCGGGAAGTTGGGCATGATTACCCTGGAGAAGGCTCTTTCAGATATGTACAAAGCTGGAGTCATCTCTTTTGAAGTGGCGATGGCGAAAACATCTCGTCCCGATGAGCTGCAACGCTTGATTGGGGGTGCTGCCGGGACAGCTAGATCGCCGCAAGCCGTTGGAGGACGCCGCTAAGATTACAATAGTTTGTCCTATTCTTGCTTTGTATGTCCCGATTGGTTTGTGAGGTTTATTCTCTAAGCACTGATCGGGACTGATTAGTTTTCTCCAAACGTTAGTAATCAAGAGCTGATCCAGCAGTTCGCCTTCCCAACCAAACTAGTTAAACATTCAACACTCGATCAAGCCATAGGGCATTCAAAACTCTCCCAAGATCTCCTAATGGACTAATGGACGCTTAGCTCTCCGAATGAATTTTCAAGGAAGTCAACACTATACAGACGAGGGAAAAGCGCCGCACATCTTATGTCCTGCAAAACACACCACATGCCCTGGGAAAACATACAACAGATGAAGTTTGCACAGTTTTTTGGTTTCCATGGGTATCATGTTAGGCAACTCCAATCTTTTAAGTTCCCCGTGTCAGATATGACCTGCTAGCTTTTGGCTACACTGCAAACGTATTGGAATGAGACCCTCATTTTACTGACCTTAGATCCCCTGATAGAGCCATGCCTACTTACGCTGTCCGTGCCAGAGACGTTAAGGGCAACCTAATTCGACGTAAAGTTACGGCCGATACACCGACCGATGCCCGCACAACGCTACGAACCCAAGGCTTGTTTGTGCAAGAGATTAACGAAGATCGGGGGTTGATGGAAACCCTTAGTAACTTTGATCTTGAGCAGCTTTCAACTTCTTTGGCGAGCGTCACTGTCAAGGACAAAGCTATTTTTTCGCGCCAGTTTTCCTCCCTTGTTAACGCAGGGGTTGCGATGGTTCGAGGATTGGGGGTGCTGGCCGATCAGTGTACCAATCCGAAGTTGAAAAGAGCCTTGCAAGAAATTAGTTCGGATGTGCAGCAGGGGACAGATTTGTCGGATGCCATGCGCAAACACCCTCAGTGCTTTGATGGTCTGTATGTGAGCATGGTTCAGGCTGGCGAAGTTGGGGGGGTTCTAGACGAAGTTCTCGACCGACTGTCCAAGTTACTAGAAGACATTGCTCGGTTACAAAACCAGATCAAATCAGCCCTGGCTTATCCCGTTGTTGTCGGCATCATTGCGGTTTTGGTGTTCATCGGGATGACAGTCTTTTTGCTGCCAACGTTTGCCAATGTGTTTGAGGAGCTGGGTGCTGACTTACCAGTATTTACACAGATTATGCTCGGTATCAGCGAGGTTCTGAGGACGCCCCTTTACTCCATCTCCATGGTCACTGCTATTGTGATCCTGATTTTTGCCTATCGGCAATATTACAAAACCCGGATTGGCCGGGAGACGATGGATCGGTTGTACCTGAAAATGCCCCTCTTCGGCGAGTTAATTCAGAAGACATCAACAGCTCGGTTTTGTCGAACCTTTGGCGCGCTCTCTCGTTCTGGGGTGCCGATTCTCACATCGCTAGAAATCGTACGAGATACCTCTGGAAACCAGGTGGTCGCCAATGCCATTGATGCTGCACGCCAAGAAGTACAAACTGGCGGAATGATTACACTGGCGCTCCAAAAAGAGCAAGTATTTCCCGTTATGGCCATTCAGATGATTAGCATTGGGGAAGAGACAGGGGAATTGGACTCTATGCTGATGAAGGTGGCTGACTTCTACGAAGATGAGGTAGAGCAGACGGTGAAGGCGTTGACCAGTGTGATGGAGCCAATCATGATTGTGTTCTTGGGAGGCATGGTCGGAGCCATTCTGGTTGCCATGTATCTTCCGATGTTTAAGGTGATGGATGCAATCGGATAACTCCGGTTAGAGGCGATCGCTCGGCGAGAGATGCTAGTTGCAGGCAAGCGAGTGAAGGCGAATGTCAGTCAAACAATCCCAATATGAAGCGCTCCTGGCAGAATATTGCGACCATCAAGGGGCGATCGCACTGCTTAGGCAATATCGGTCATACCTGGAAATGCTCCCCAGTATGCGCCGACCAACAGATAGCTTGATTACCATCCCTTTGCCCCTGATTCGGGTGCGATCCGTTAGTCCTGCGTCAGAGCCGGGGGGGGTGCCAACCCGAACGACCGATACGGTTCTGTTGCCTTGTGATGTGGGTATCATCATGTGCGATCCGGAGTGGAAAATTAAAACGGGAGGTGAGATTTTTGTTTTCATTCACCGCCCCCAAGAAGATTTTTCTGATTTGTTAAGTCGCTGGCGGCACACACAGATGCTGCTGCACCGAGATTATGAGTGGGTCATGCCGCATCGCTATAGGCACATTCTTAACGAAGCCGCCGATGATACCTACCCGCTGTTTGTAACATTCCAAAATACTCCCGATCGCATCCGCCGAGGGTTGCGGGGGGCAGGTTTGCCCTACTTGGTTCAACATGTCGATATCGCAGAAGATCTCGATACCAGCAGCAGAAATGAGCCCTCTGCACTTCGGGATATCGAGGAAATTTTCAGTGACTCGGATGATTTAGCGTAAAGTGAATTCTCGAGCATCGGGAATGTTTGCTCGAGCTTTTCCCCATTGCATACTCGTAAGCGAGATGGAATACGCTATAGCCTCGTCCTCTCTTTGGCTAGTGATATCAAATCCGGTTAAAAAACCCAACTATCGTTTGCGCCCGCTGCAATGCAGCGGGCGCAAACGATAGTTGGGTTTTACGGCTGTTTAAACAGATTTGATATGATTTCCGGGGTTGCAGAACCCAAGAATTGCTTTTGCGGAGAAGTGGCGTACCGCACCTTTTCTCAGCAGAAATAATCTTCTCAATCAGCAATGCCCGATTGCCTCTTAGCCAACGATTTCAATGGAAAATCCGGGCGGCTTTTCGCGCCGTAAAATAATCATCTGGTTACCGACGACGGGATTGCGGGCAAGGCGATTGCCAACGGAGTCGGTTAACTCTAGCTTACTGAAGTCGAGCCGGGTTGCTTGGCGGAGCAAATCGTTTGCCAGATCATCCTGCTGTGCAGTAGAGAGCCCATACCATTCATCTCCCAAGCGAACCGTGAGGATGCTCTGGCGAAAGTTCGCTCGGACAGTGAGAATCAACCCGTTGGTATAGCGATCGCTCACCAACGAAATTCGCTCTTGGATCGAGGCAATGAGGGTTTGCTCTGGTGTGAGTGCCAGCTTGGGAGCAGGTGTCGGGGAAGGCGTAGGGCTTGAACGGCGCGACGATGATGGTGGCGATGGAGAGGGCGACGGTGGAGGTAAATCCGTCTCTGCCTCATCAGCAGGCTCTATCTCTTGCGTATCGGAATCAGGCGATGCAGATGCGGGTGGGGGCTCGGCGATCGCAATCTCTGCATCCGGCGGTGGCGGCGGAGAGGGAGTGACGGGCGCTTCTACCTCCGGTTGTTCCAGCCTGGTGGGGACTTCACTGACTTGAATTTCCTCAGATGCAGCTCCACGGGGCGCAAAGTTGGGCAGCACAACGAACAGGAGCACCAAGGTTCCCGCCAGCAAACTAGTGAGGGTGCGATCGGACAGGCGATCGCCTAATGCCAAGGGCAATGCTGCTCGAATCTTGGGAATGGCCTGGGTCTGCCATCCTGTCCATGTGCGTTGTGCTACCGGAGCAACCGCAGTCGTCGCCCGTTGAGCACCCCGCACAATCGGATTAGCAGATTCTCCAGGTTGAGGGTCGGCTTCTAGAACCGCGACCATCCATTCCAGTATTCGAATGAGCGATCGCAGCAATCGAATCGTCAGTCTTGTCAGGGTAGATTTTTGTCGCCCTTCCACACCCTTGGGAATAGGGATCTCTGCCGACGCTCCACCGCGATCGGCGTTCGACTCATTGACGTTTGGTTCAGATGGATCCGTCGGGGGTTGTGTCATTGCCCATCAGCTCAATGGTTGCCCCAAGCACTTCCCAAACCAGTATCCAGAAGACCGTGGTCAAGGCATTGAGGATGCTCTTGTTTCAATCCCTCAATTTATCTCACATCGCAATTCTGCCCTCCTGGCTCGGGCAGTTCTCAGAGCAGGGCTGAGACTCACGATTGGGATTATATGGAACTGATGATATCGCGCTACGACGGCCGCGAGATGTTGAGGAGAAGGATTTAATAGCGCAGCGTTGAGAAGGGCGATCGCCTGGAATCGGGTGCGAGTTGTCGCCAAACATCCGCCATTCTATGCTGTATACAGGGATCAATTGAGTCAACGATAAAAAATGGCGAGGCTATCTACACCTTGCTGGATCACGATAACGACTACATCTATATCAACAAATACATGGTGCTGACATCCCTCCAGGCTTGGGCGATCGAGCCATGTGCCAGGTGGAAGCATTAGACATTCCCCTTTGCTTCCTCACATCGACAGTTTTCCTCTCTACAAAGCCGCTACACTGCTTGGTATAGATATCGTCTCCCCTGACATGTTTACGGTACGTTGAACGACCCGCCGCATTCTGTAGTTCGCCATTCCCTAAACCATCCCCAGTCAACAAATAGGGCATTCACCGCACGCTCGCTGGGGTCATCCTATTCTTGAAGCAAGAGAATACTTGCAAGAAATGCTTTTTAGCAACGTCGGCCAAACCAGAGTCATCACTGCCAAGTTGCTTCCTGAAGCTGCAATTTCAAGTTTGATTCAACGTCCTACTCACTCAACGCCCCCTTTCAACTCATCATTTACCCCCCTTTTACGATGCCGATTACGACCCAAAAACTTCTCCGTTATAAGAAAGAAGGACGCCCTATTGTCGCGCTTACGGCCTGGGATTATTTGCTAGCCAAGGCATTGGATGAAGCTGGCGTAGACCTGATTTTGGTGGGCGATTCGCTAGCGATGGTAGCACTAGGTTACGACACAACCTTGCCCGTCACTCTGGATGAAATGTTGCACCATGCCCGTGCCGTGCGGCGAGGGGTGACAGAAGCCTTAGTCGTCGTTGATTTGCCTTTCTTGACCTACCAGGAAAGTGCGCAACAGGCAATACAGTCTGCCGGACGGGTACTCAAGGAAACGGGAGCACAGGCAGTGAAGCTGGAAGGCGGGTACCCTGCCCTTGTGGAAACAGTGGCACAGCTAGTGCAGGTTGGCATTCCGGTGATGGCCCATGTGGGCATGACGCCCCAATCGGTGCACCAGTTTGGCGGCTTTCGGCAACAGGGCAAATCGGCTGATTCCGCCGAACGGATTTTGCAAGAGGCGATCGCCCTCGAACAGGCCGGTGCTTTTGCCATCGTCCTAGAGCATATTCCGACGACCCTGGCAATGGAAATTACGCAAAAGCTGAAGATCCCGACCATCGGCATTGGGGCTGGAAACATCTGCGATGGGCAGGTATTGGTCACGGCTGACTTACTCGGGCTGTCGGACTGGCAACCGCCGTTTGCCAAAGCCTATGCCAACCTCCGCGATACCATTGCCCAATCGGTGCGTGAGTATGGCCAAGAGGTGCGCGATCGCCGCTTCCCTACTGATTCTTAGCTTTTTGGATGCTGACCCCAGAGGTATAGAGGACAGAGAGACTCAGTCAAGCGCTAGGCGCTGAAGTAAAACCCAACCATTATTTTGAAAGCCCAGCGCTGCGGGCTTTCAAAATAATATTTTCTGCGATCGCTCGAAGCCGCAAGCAACGTACAGACTGCTACAGATGCAGATTGCGATCGGTGACAGCACCAAGGCTGCTGCTGGAAACCAGACTGGCATACTTCGCCAACACACCACTGGTATAGCGGGGGGCAGGCGGCTTCCACTGAACGCGGCGTTGTGCTAGCTCTTCGTCGGAAACATGTAGATGGAGTTGACGATTGTCAGCATCAATGGTGATGGTATCGCCTTCCTGGACGAGGGCGATCGTCCCACCTACATAGGCTTCTGGCGCGACATGGCCAACCACCATGCCATAGGTACCACCCGAGAACCGTCCATCGGTAATGAGACCAACGGAGTCGCCTAAGCCTGCGCCAATGATGGCAGAGGTCGGCGCTAGCATTTCCCGCATTCCAGGGCCACCCTTTGGCCCTTCATAGCGTATTACGATCACATTGCCAGCGATGATTTGGCCGTCCAGAATAGCGTTCAGACATTCTTCTTCGGACTCAAATACGCGGGCCGGCCCTGTGATCTTCCGCTGCTTGATGCCCGTCAGTTTGGCAACCGCGCCTTCTGTCGCCAGGTTGCCCTTGAGAATGCCCAAATGGCCTTCGGCGTACATCGGGTTGTCCCAAGGACGGATGACCTCCTGGTCAGCACGGGGCTCACTGGGAATGTCTTTGAGCAGCTCACCAATAGTCTGCCCTGTAACGGTGATGCAGTCATCATGCAGCAGGTCATGAGCCAGCAGCATTTTCATCACTTGAGGGATGCCCCCGGACTCGTGCAGATTAGTCGCAACGAAACGCCCCGAGGGCTTGAGGTCGCAGATGACGGGAACGCGGGCACGGATGGTCTCAAAGTCGTCAATGGTAAGGGGAACACCAGCCGAATGGGCGATCGCCAAGAAATGCAGTACAGCATTGGTTGAGCCACCGACCGCCATAATCACGGAGATAGCATTTTCGATGGACTTACGGGTGATGATGTCGCGAGGACGGCGATCGGCACGAATCGCTTCGACCAACGCCTTGCCAGCAAGCTGGGTATTCTCTGCCTTTTCGTCATCTTCTGCCGACATCGTCGACGAATACATCAGGCTCATGCCCATCGCCTCAAACGCAGAGGACATCGTATTGGCCGTGAACATCCCGCCGCAAGACCCGGCTCCCGGACAGGCATTCCGCTCGATCGCATACAACATCGACTCGTCAATGCGTCCAGCACTATGCTGACCAACGGCCTCAAAGGAACTCACGATCGTTAAATCTGTACCATCCAAATGCCCTGGCTTAATCGTGCCGCCGTAGACAAACACCGCCGGAATATTCATCCGCGCCATGGCAATCATGGCTCCCGGCATGTTTTTGTCACAGCCACCGATCGCCAAAACCCCATCCATACTCTGGGCATTGCACGCCGTTTCGATGGAGTCGGCAATCACATCCCGCGACACCAGGGAATACTTCATTCCCTCTGTCCCCATTGAAATCCCATCACTCACCGTGATGGTGCCAAACATTTGGGGCATTCCTCCCGCTGCCCGGATGCCATTCTGGGCTTCTTCCGCCAAAGGTGCAATTCCCATATTGCAGGGAGTAATCGTGCTGTGAGCACTAGACACCCCAACGATTGGCTTGTTAAAGTCTGCGTCCGTGAACCCAACCGCCCGCAACATGGCACGGTTTGGGCTACGCTGCACGCCCTGCGTGATGATTTGGCTTCTACGATTCTCCGCCATTCCAACTCATTCCTGATGAAGTCATATTTACGAGATTTCTATTCTCCCAAAGCCCGTCCGTTTCTTTTCGACTCCTTCAAAAAATCCTTTTTTTCGCAATCTTTCTTGAAAGGAATCAAGATGCCAACAAAACGCCACTTGAGACCTGAGTACAGGATAAACCCTAGCAAACCCTTGATTTTGTTGAGCGCGGGCGGTGCCCGCGCTCAACAAAATCAAGGGTTTTAGCTGGGGTTCGATTTTTTGTCCTGTACTTAGGACATAGACTCTGGAGCAACTCAACCTACTCGGCCTAGTTTAAGTCACTTGTCATGATGCGGCGGATGGGCATCCAGATTGCAACAAGCTCGGTGACCGAGCCTTTAAGCACCAATATCATCAAGAAAAAGGAACCTGCTGTAGAGGAAGCTGGACACAGTTGCTACATGGTTTGTAAGCTAATGCACCCTATCCCAAAGACTGCCTTGTGTAGGACAATACAGCTATGCAACATTCTGGATCGATTTTTTGAGTTTTTTTTGAGAAAGAATGCCGATCCGTTAGGGTCATGATTTTCATCCTAAATCCTCATTTGAGCATCGCTTGAAAAGGCAACCTTGAAAAGGCGACCTTGAAAAGGCGACCTTGCAGGATTGTGGATGATCACTACTCAAAGTGTATGGGTGCCAGTTTTACCGTTGTCTGCAATCTAATCTCTCCGAAGCTTGCTAGCTGGATAATGCATTAAAGGCCCAAAAAGGAAAATCTTTAAACTTTTATCAAGACGGCTCCTCCGGTTTTTGGTTTTCGATCGCTTCCGTAGGCTGC
The DNA here is from genome assembly GCA_015207365.1 of Vacuolonema iberomarrocanum LEGE 07170. Classification (GTDB taxonomy): domain Bacteria; phylum Cyanobacteriota; class Cyanobacteriia; order Elainellales; family Elainellaceae; genus Vacuolonema; species Vacuolonema iberomarrocanum. The sequence goes on along the minus strand of JADEXA010000042.1, from coordinate 13,780 downwards.
AGATTACAGAACGTATCTCAGATAGGCAGGTCTTCCACTCCTTCCGTAAGATTCGAAAACGTTGTGGATTAGAGAGTAGATTGCGGGCACCTTGAATAAATAGGGATAATCACGTCACTTATCAGAATATGGACGCACATGATTTATTGAGCCGCTACTCCACTGGAATACGCGATTTCCGTCAGGACGATCTAGTTGGCGCAGATTTAAGTGGCAAGGATTTGCGGGATGTCAACTTGCGGCGCGTGGATTTAAGCCGCGCAAATTTACAAAATACGAACTTGATGGGTGCAAACCTGCGAGAAACCAATCTAACCGGGGCAGATCTACAAGGAGCCAGGCTGAGCCAAGCCAACTTGATTGGGGCACGAATGCACCATGCCCAGCTACAGAATGCGGATCTCTCTGAGGCAGGGCTACGGGGAACCCGGCTGACGGAAGCTAATTTGACAAAAGCTCTGCTTAAAGGGGCGAACCTTGCAGAGGCAACACTTGATCGCGCCGATCTAACCCACGCAGTGCTGACCGATGCCAACCTCAACCGTTCCAAATTAATTGCGACAAACCTGGCTCATGCCAATCTGGATGCAACCAATCTGTCAAATGCGCTCTTGAATGAAGCCTGCCTGGAGTTTGCCAGCCTGGTCAATGCCATTCTGCATGGGGCCAATTTGGAAGAAGCGGATCTGCGAAATGCGGATCTGAGCCGAGCAAAACTGACGAGCGCAACATTAATTAATGCGAATTTGAGCAATGCCAACGTGCGTGAGGCAAACCTGAGCTGGACCTCGCTCCGGGGGGCGGCGTTGCAAAAAACAAACTTCTACCGAGCCCGATTAAGTTGGGCAAATCTGAGTGAAGCCGATTTAACAGAAGCGGTCCTACTCAACGCTCAAATTAATCAAGTGAATTTTCAAAATGCCAACCTCGCGGGAGCGCTGATGCCCAATGGTATGGCCCATGAGTAAATGTAGTGGTCTACCCAGTAGTGGCTCTACCCAACATAGAGAGCCAACATAGAAATAAATCTAGGAAAAGATAGGGAGAAAACATGTCAGGATTCTGGCGCATTCTCTCCCCAATTTTGAGAAAGGAGTGTCAAGATTGAGGTTGAGATGCAGCCAGAGCAACGGTTATGCCTAATCCTGATGGTTCCCTTGCCCAGCATTATCACGAGCGCACTAAATATGCGCCCGATACGATTGCGAATTTGCCCCAACCCAACTGGCAACAGCAACCCATTCCTTTCAAAACTTACAAGTTGGGTACGCCCTACGATCTGAAGCCTTATCTAACGAGTGCAGAGCAGGTCGAGAAGCGCGATCGCCTCTGGCATCGGCTAGCACATCTGCTCTTCCACAGCTATGGGCTCACCCTGAAGATGACCACCATGAGCGGTGAGGCGGTCTACTTTCGTGCCGCTCCTTCGGCGGGCGGGCTTTATCCGGCTGAAATTTACCTCATTTCACGGGGAACACCCTATCTCCCCTCTGGGCTATATCATTACCAGCCACAAACCCATTCCCTCCTACATTTTTGGGGCGATGAGGTGTGGACAATCCTGCAAGAAGCCTGCTTCTGGCACCCGTCCCTAGAAGGCACGCAGATGGCGTTGGTAACAACAGCGGTATTCAATCGCTCGGCCTGGCGCTATCACGATCGTGCTTATCGCCGCATTTGCCTTGATACGGGGCATTTGCTGGGGAATATTGAGCTGGCGACCGCGATGAATGATTATCGCCCCCACCTCATCGGTGGGTTTGTAGATCAGGCGTTGAACAAGCTCCTATATCTGGAACCTGAGGAAGAGGGAACGACCGCCATCATTGCCCTGGCAGACTTGCTGGATGTGAAAGAAAATCTACCTGCCGCCCGCACTGCTCTTCCCTCTCCTCGCCATAGGGACTATCCCACCATCTCTGATGGGGAATTACTCGCCCAGTTACATCGCTTCAGCCAGATTCCTCCTGATGTCGATCCAGCCGTCACAAAGCCTGTTTTAGAAAAGCCCGACCCGGTTGATCCAGATGCCCCAGTTGAGGATAAATACAACTTCCCGTTTTGCTTGAAAGTGTCGATGGAGAGTGATCCCGTCAATTGGGGCGAGAAGCTAGTGGAGCTAGAGCAAACGATTCTGCGCCGCCGCTCAACCCGTGCCTATACGGGGATGAATTTGACCCGCAGCGAATTGCAATACCTGCTCGATTTCGCCTACCATCCCGAACACTACTATGAACAGGGCTTGGAGCGATCGCCCGACTACTTTGACCTGGGTCTGATCGAAACCTTTGTGACCATTTCCGGTGTAGACGGGTTAGAGGAAGGCTGCTATTACTACGCCCCCAATGCGCAAGAAATCCGACAGATTCGCTTCAAAAATTTCCGCAAAGAACTGCATCGACTCTGTCTGGGACAAGATCTGGGGCGGGATGCTGCCGCTGTTGTTTTCCACACCGCCGACCTGGCAAAAGCCGTAGAGGTATATGGCGATCGCGCCTACCGTTACCTACACCTCGACGCCGGGCACCTGGGACAACGCCTCAACCTGGCCGCCATCCGCCTGCAATTGGGCGTTAGTGGCATTGCTGGATTCTTCGATGATCAGGTGAACGAAGTCCTTGGCATTCCCGAAGACGAAGCTGTCCTCTATATCACCACCCTGGGACGACCAAAACGCGACGGGTAAGTTAGTTTTTCAGGTGTGGCACCCATAGTTTGTTCATATAGACGGATTTGCTAATGCAATGCATTCGAGGCTAGCAGATCAACAGTCAATCCCTTTTCTCGCCTACAGGCTGCGCTGTTCAACTTGTTCAACTATCGGCTGAAAACTACAGGCGTCCCCTTCCGTACCGCTGTGATTCAATGAATGTCCGGCGATCGCTCTGGAATAATAGAACGCAGATGAACATGGATGCAGGTACACGCACCATTCCTTACTCAACCCTCCGACTCCGCTCCCAGCAACCGATCCCCGCATGGCACTATCCGTTGCTGATTGGCTTGGTGTTGCTGGGCTTGGGGTTACGCTTTTGGCAATTGGATGGCAAGCCTCTGTGGTTGGATGAAGTGATCACCGCAGTTTTTGCCCTGGGAAATAACTACAGAGACATCCCAACGAACGGCTTCATCGGACTGGATGCCCTGACCGAACAGTTTGCCCTGAACCCAGGTATCACCTGCGCCACCATTGCCCAAAACCTTGTTGTCGACTCCAGCCATCCTCCATTATTTTTCTGTGGCCTTCACCGCTGGTTGGTTTGGCTGAATCCAGCCCCCGAGCAAGTGGCATGGGCGTTGCGATCGCTCTCGGCCCTCCTAGGCACGTTGCTCATTCCGCTGATCTATATCCTGAACCGAGTTGCGGTTTCTTCTATCGCTGGCCTGGTCGGAGCTGGATTCATGGCCGTATCGCCCTTCGCGGTCTATCTCTCCCAGGAAGCCCGCCACTACACGCTGCCGATGGTGTTGATCATCCTATCTCTGCTGTGCGGCATGTGGATGCTGCAAGATCTGCTGCGCGATCGCGTGCGGGCATGGGCGTGGCTGCTGTGGATTGCAGTTAGCCTATGCGGACTCTACACGCACTACTTCTTCCTGATGGCTTTGGTGGCGCAGATTGGGGCATGGGTGGGGGTCTGTCTGTGGCAAGGACAGGGGTTGCTGAACTGGCGGGGAGCATTGTTAGGCTTGGCGATCGCCATCCTCGTCCTCGGCTATCTTCCCTGGATCCCAGTGTTATATCAGCACTTCAGCCAACCGTCGACCGACTGGCTCAGCCTGGCTCCCGGATGGGGATGGTTGAACCCGCTATATCAAGGCTTAGCCGGGTGGATGATCTTCTTCATCCTGCTGCCTGTAGAAAATCAACCATTAGCGATCGCCATTCCCCTCGGCATCATCATGCTAGCGGTGTTCATTCTACTGGCTCGGCAAGTTTGGCAAGGCATCCGCAATTTCTATAATCAGCATCCGACCCACCCAGCCATGAGTTTCTTGCTCCTCACCACACTGCTAATCGGGCTAGAATTTCTGGTCATTATCTATGGACTGGGCAAGGACTTGACCCTCGCCCCTCGCTACAGTTTCGTGTACTTTCCGAATGTTTGTGCCCTCGTGGGAATCGCCCTGGCGCAGCGGGTGAGGCGGCGCTCTTTCTTCCCTTCGAGCTTCTCCCAACAGTCTCAGCCCTGGCGAAACTGGCGGAAACTGACGACGAGCCTAGTTCTAGCTCTAGGACTCCTCAGTAGCCTCTTTGTCGTGCATGGACTCGGGTTTCAAAAAAGCTATAACCCAGCAACGGTCGCGGCCAATGTGCTGCGATCGCCAAATGAAGGAGCGCCAGATGAAGGGATAGCGATCGCCTTCTTCTATCCCACATTTCAGGAGCTAGCATTGCACCTCAGCTTTGCTTACGAAATCCAGCAAGAATTAGCTGAACGCAATGCGCCGTCGGAGGTGTCGATGGCCTTTCTGCCCCATAGTGTCACCGAAGATCCCGCCGAGGTATCGCTGCCAGAGGTGGAGGGCGATCGTCCTTTTCCACAAGCACTGTGGATGATCACCTCACCTGGTTATGACACGTTCCCCGACACATGCAATCTCTCCACACCCATCGGTGAAACCGCCACTTGTCAAATTGCACCCGACGATCGCTATCAAATCTTTGGCGTTCCATATCAGCGCTACACCTGTCAGAGACGTTGAGGAGCCATCTCGCGTTCAGCATTATTGGGGCATTTTCAGAGAACCACAGAGGCACAGAGGACGCGGAGAGATGGCTTTGTCGCTTTTGATGAACATCTCAAATGGCAATCCCAAAAAATGTCCCCTTTGGTAGGTCAGTACCGAAAGGGGACGTGGTTCCAATATTTGGGCGTTCGAACCGTTTACCGACTAGTCGTTCGGCAACTCAGACACAGCGAACGTTGCTGAAATTGCGGCGAGGCAGACTTACTCTCCGTCCGATTGTTCTCTGCACCGGCTTACTTGTTGGGCTGAGGGGTTGTGCGCAGGTAAGACTTGACTTCGGTAACGCCTTTGGGAAACTTCTGCTTGGCTTCTTCTGTAGGAATCGCTGGGGAAACGACAACATCTTCGCCATCCTTCCAATTCACAGGCGTTGCAACGCTATAGTTGTCGGTCAATTGCAGCGAGTCGATGACTCGAAGGATTTCGTCGAAGTTGCGTCCGGTGCTGGGGGGATAGGTGATCGTCAAACGGAGCTTCTTCTCGGGATCAATGACGAATACGGTGCGCACGGTCAGCTTGGCATTGGCATTGGGGTGGATCATGCCATAGAGATTGGAAACAGTCTTGTCATCATCCGCCAGAATGGGGTAGTTGACCGTGGTGCCCTGGGTCTCGTTGATGTCGCCAATCCAGCCCTGATGAGACTCAACTCCATCAACACTGAGTGCAATCACTTTGGCGTTGCGCTTTTCAAATTCGGGAACCAGCTTTGCGACTTCCCCCAGCTCGGTTGTGCAAACGGGCGTGTAGTCAGCGGGGTGAGAAAAGAAGACGACCCAGCTATCACCCGCCCAGTCATAGAAATTGATCTCGCCAGCAGAAGATTGCTGGGTAAAGTTTGGTGCGATATCTCCAAGTTGAAGAGTCATGGTTACAAATTCCTGATTGATTGAACGAAGAACTCTCGTGCCTGTTCCTTATGATCGCATAAAGACCACAATTCCGAGCGGGTTTTAGGATTATTTTTGTTTATCTAGCGATCGCCGCCCCAAACCTCCCGTGATATAAGGGATAGAGGTCATGAACTGTGGCTAGAAAAACGCAAGCATCGGTCGATCTCTCGCTGAAATCCCAGAAATCTCCTTCACAAATCTTCAAACCTTTCGCTGAAGTTGGCGAATTATTCTCCCCCGAAAGTGAGCAGATGCCGATCTCGGTGGGAAGCCCTTTTATAGCGGTGTGCAACCGCATTAAGCACAGGAACGGTTGTGTGGGGCGCGGCGCGCCCCACACAACCGTACTTAACTAACGCGCATAGCGCTATATACCCAGCTCCATTGAAGAATTGAAGAGACGGGGCTGACGCAAAACTTGCGGCATCCTGGATGAACTTGTTGATGGTGTGGCTGCGGCCACACCATCAACAAATTGCGTAAGTCTTGAGGAATTGAAGATTTGCGTTAAATCGGCGCGTCTGATTCGCCAAAACCTGTGAGATTAACGCTGAGGGGACCGTTGGGGTCATTGTTGCTGGGAATGATCAGTTGGGCACTGCGATCGCCCGTTGCCAATGGCCCAAAGGTGATTTGCAATCCACAACTTTCCCCTGGGCGGAGGACGATATTAGCGCAAGCGAGCTGGCTGAACCCATCGTTCGTAGAAGGAATGAAGTCGTTGGGATGGGCACCGTTGATGCTGATGTTGCCAATTTCTAGGGGCGCATTGCCGCTGTTGATGAGCGCCAGGTTTTGGGGCGCACTGGTCGCTCCCTGGGGAACGGGCGAAAAGTTGAGGCTACCCGGGTTAACGGAAAGCGCTGGGAAGCGCTGCACAATGCCCCGCCCTTGCAGTTCAATGACACTGTTGCCCTGGGGAGCATCGCTAGGGATGGTGATTTGAGCGATGCGATCGCCTTCCACAAACGGGAGGAAAACAACCCCAAAGCGACAGTCTTCACCGGGACGCAGGGCGACATTAGAGCAGGCTCTTCCAATTGCGCCATTATCTTCGCTGACAAAATCGCCATTTCCACTGATCGTAATTTGTCCGACGGACAGTTGGGTGTTGCCTGTGTTGCGAATGGCGATTTGTTGAGGGGCACTGGCGCTTTCCACCGGAACGTCGCTAAAATTCAGAACCGTTGGCTCAACGCGGATACCAGGAGTCTGGGGCACCGTGCCAACCCCTCCGACATACACCTGGCCATCGCCACGCGGATCATTGCTAACAATCACAACCTCACCGCTTTGTCCCCCCTGGGCCTGGGGTGTAAAACTGACGCCCAGAGTACATTCGTCGCCGGGCTGCAGGCTGCCGCGCTGACAAGTATTGCGCCGAATCCGGAAGCTCTCGCTTCCTTCCACAAGCACCTCAGAAATATTGAGGGGTTGATTGCCATTATTGATGGCCGTGATTGTGTATTCGCGGCTATTGGTATTGAGTTGCTGTTCGCCAAAGTTGATCGCTCCCGGTCGTAGGCTGAGAGCTGGCGCCTGCGGCGTCACTCGAACGCCATTGCCACGCAAAGGAACATTCCATAAATTCCCCGTGTTATCGGTCACCGCCAGGTTCGCAGTGCGTTGCCCTTCCACACTGGGTTGAAACGTCACGTAGATAGAGCAACTCTGCCCCGGAGCAAGGGGAGCTCCTGTACAGTCATGGGTCGTCGGAAAGTTGTTGCTGGCTTCTCCCACTGGGCTGATCGCTTGAACCGTCACGGGTTGCTGGCTTTCATTCTGCAAAACGATACGGCGAGGTTCGTTGGGTTGCGCTTCGTTGACAGCATAATCACCAAAATCTAGATTGCCGGGTTGAAAGCTGAGGGTGATGGGAGCCTCGACATCCGTTTGGGAGGTCTGCCCTGTCCCACTGAGGGAAACCCGTTGCTCACGTTGGTCGCGATCGCCCACCACCAGATCCGCTGTCCTCTCCCCTTCCAACTGCGGCGTAAACGTCACCTGAATTTGGCAAGCTTGATCGGGCGGTAATGGTATCCGGCTACAGGCATCTGACACCACTTGAAAGTCTGTCGGATTTGTTCCCGAAAAGCTAACGGGTTGCAATTCCAACAATCCGTCGGTCGTGTTTTGAATCGTCAGCGCTTGGGGTTCCGTCGTCCGGTTTAGCGCCTGGTCGCCAAAACTAATTTGAACCGGCGTAATAGCAAAGTCCGGCGGGGTGCGATACATTTGCCAAGCCAACCAGGACCCCAGACCCAGAAATGTGGCGGCCACCATTCCTACCTGGACAACGGGCGGAATTCCTCGTTTGGCCTCGGTTGGCGCTGCCATCGGTTCCTCGCGATAGGCCGACTCAGCCTGGGTGGTGGCCTGAAACGAGCCAGCCTGCTGATAGGCCGCCGTTTCGTAGGTCGCCTCTGGTTCGAGCAAATAGCGTAGATTGTGATAGCTAGCGGCCGCCGCCGTTTCATGGTTCATTGCCTGGCGGATTTGCATGGCCTGGGTCAGTTGGGTGTGGGCAGATAATTCATCCCCCAAACACAGGGCACGGGTTCCCAATTGGTGATAGGCATGAGCGATCGCCTCCTGATCTCCCAAAGCTTCGCCCGCTCGCAGGGCTAACTGCCAAATCTGTTCCCATCGATCCCACTGCCCGCCCACCATAAACGGCGCATCCATCGCCCGCGCCATCTGTAAAATCTCGCTCCAGTGGTGGTGTTCAGCCGCCTGGACCATCATCCACACCAGCAGATTGCCCTCCTGGGGCAAAGCCCCCGTGACACTGGCGTGCTTTTGTGTCCATTGCAGAAAATGGTTAATCACGGGCTGTCGCCAGGGAGACAGATTCCATTGCTGCCGCAATGGCTCCAACAAGTTGGGCGCAAGGCTATAGCGATAGCCATCGGTGGTCAGCCAACCCTGACGTTCTAGATCTTCCAAGACCGTTTGAGGATTGCCGACACCAATCAGGCTGCCGATGTGATGGGTGCGTACAGGGACATCACCAATGACCCCCAAAGCCGCCAGCACTCGCCGCGCATTTTCAGGAAGTTTGGCGGCCGCTCGCAGCAACCAGTTCTCCAGGGAGGCGCTGCCCAGATGTTGAGCGAGGGTCGGCAGATCGAGATAGCGGTAATACACCAGATTAGTTGCTTGCCGCAACCGCAACGGATTGCCCTGTAGGTGGTGATTGAGCGATATCGCCGCAGGGCGCTCATGTTCTTCAAGGGAGCGATGAATTTGCGCTTCGATCCGCCCAATCGCTGCGGCATCCGACAATCCACCCAGCGGCAATGAGGACCCATCGGGCATAGCATGATAGGTCGAGCTGCCCAACAGTAAATGAACCGTCGGCAGATGATTCACCAGAGAACTCACCCGCATCCCATCCAACTGCACCTCATCCAGCACCAGCAGCGATCGCCGTCCACGAAAGGATTGATAAATCTGCTCGGGTGTGGGTTTGCGGGGAATCTCCTCGTCATATTCAAAAAAGGTCTGGAACAGCGTATATAGCAAATCCTCCAGGCTTTGATCCTGTACGGAGTAGTAGACGCCCCCGTCGGGACAGTCCGACTCCAGGTCATGATGATGGGCGATCGCCCGCAACACCGTTGTTTTGCCCATCCCACTCGGGGCATAAAATTCCAGGGGTTGCGATTCCTTGAGCGCGGCGATCGCCCCCTGCACCTCCTCTTCGCGCCCATAAGCGTCGGCATCGGCGCAAAACTGGGCGATATCTGGCACCGGACGGGTGCGCACCAGCGCGGCATGGCTCGAGCCATGGGGCATCAACACCGCTCCATGGCTCGTCATTTGCAACAGTTGTTCGCCATAGACAATCTGCTGCCCAATGGCCCCATGCCCCACTTCAAAGTCAGTAATAGGAAGGCTTTCAGCTTGCTGAGAGAAGGCAAAGGACGGCGGCATCGGGTTAAGCGCGATCGCCTCTTGCCAGTCATATTCCGAGTGGCCTAACTGGTTGCCTACTACCCGCACGCGCCGCAGATCTGGAACCCCCAGTTGCGATATCCCTTTTTGAATGAAATCGACCATTTCTCCCTGAGGCGGCACAGCGGTCGATTCCAGCAAGACTTGGATGCCATCTGACTCAGGATAGACACGAGCCTCAATGCCACGAGGATTGAGCGACTGGTTCAGCAACCGGGCGATCGCCTCCAAATTCCCCTGTCGCGCTTGGAGTAACGTTTGTCCCTGCCCTGTCCCCGTATAGCCTCGCGAAACCATATCTCACTCGCACTACCCAATTCTGAAGTGATGCTTTCTTCAATGTATCCCCTTACATTTTCGGCATTTCCCGTAAAACCAGACACATTGGAATGCCTAAAGCATAGTCCGCCCTCGCTCAATCCCTACAACTTTCTCTTCGGGCATATCAAAAGTTCGCCCTAAACCAAACATGAATCCTAACCCTTGAAATCAGTCGTTAGAGGGCAATCATGCCAGAGGTTTGTTTAACAGCCACCCCACCCATTAGCGGATAGTGATAGCGTTAAACGAGATTAGCTTTAGCTTGAAGGCCAATCTGTTCACCCATTTTTCTGTGATTGACGACCCCCGCAAGACCCATGACCGAATCGCTGCGCCACACTCCGTTATACGACCTTGAAACAGAACTCAACGCCCGCATGACCCCCTTTTCTGGGTGGGAAATGCCGGTACAGTTCCAAGGGATTAAGCAAGAACATCAGGCCGTGCGGGAAAAAGCTGGCATATTTGATATTTCTCACATGGGCAAGTTTTTGTTGCAGGGAACGGATGTGCTGCCCCAACTGCAAACGTTGGTTCCGTCCGACCTTAGCAACCTACAGCCCGGACAGGCCCAGTACACCGTGCTCCTCAACCCCATCGGTGGCATTGTTGACGACCTGATTATCTACAACCAGGGAACGAATGCGCAGGGAACAGAGCAAGTGCAGCTTATTGTGAATGCAGCGACCGCACGAAAAGATTGGGCTTGGCTGCAATCCCAGGTACAAGACAGGGTACAGATGACGGATCAATCTGAGGCGATGGTGCTACTAGCCGTGCAGGGACCCGAGGCTGTGGAGCGCCTGCAAGCTTTCGTGGAAGAAGATTTGGGGGCGATCGATCGCTTTGGCCATCGCGTCGCTACCGTGCTGGGGCAACCCGGCTTTTTTGCCCGCACCGGATACACCGGAGAGGACGGGTTTGAAGTGATGGTGGAACCCGAGGTGGGGCAAGCATTATGGCGATCGCTGCTGGATCAAGGCGTTGCGCCCTGTGGCTTGGGGGCACGGGATACCCTGCGACTAGAAGCGGCCATGGCACTCTATGGGCAGGATATTGACGATTCCACCACACCCCTGGAAGCTGGGCTAGGTTGGCTGGTACATCTCGATCGCACGCCCGACTTTGTCGGGCGATCGGTCTTAGAAACGCAAAAGCAAGAGGGGGTTGTCCGTCGTCTGGTGGGGCTACAACTGGAGGGGCGCAACATTGCCCGCCATGGCTACCCCATCCTCCACGAAGGCGATGAGGTTGGCGCAGTGACCAGTGGCACACTATCGCCCACTCTCGGCTATCCCGTCGCCCTTGCCTACGTGCCCACCCCCCTGAGTAAAGTCGGACAAACCCTCAGCGTCGGCATTCGCGGCAAGGAATACCCCGCCACGGTCGTCAAACGCCCCTTCTACAAACGCGCTGCGTAACCTGCGTTTGGATAAAGTTCCCGCATTTGCTATCAACTTGTGTGACCGCAACGGCAACGGCCATCTCTTTGTGGCGAAATTGCTCTCTGTGGCGAAATTCGTAATCCCCCATCTAAACCAATCCCCGACCATTTGAGCGTGTCGGGGATCAATTACTGATGCCGGCTAGATCTAGCGCTATTGCCCAAACGCTAGCTGTACTGACGACTGGATTGTGCTTCCGTTTCCAAGTTGAACAGCATCCGCATAGTTTCCATGGCTCGTCGCCGCGCTTCGATGTCTTGCTGCGCCCGCAGTTGCACCATGGGGTCATGCAGAATTTTGTTGACGATGCCTTTGGTCAAAGCTTCGATGGTGGCCTGATGCTTATCACCAAACTCGGATCCCAGTCGCGAGAGGGCTTTTTCGAGTTCCTGGGTGCGAATAGTTTCGGCCTTGTCGAGTAAACAGCGGATTGTGGTGACGGTTTCGAGCGATCGCCACCACTGCAAAAAGGTATCCACTTCGTCTTCAAGCAATTCCTCGGCTTCTAAGGCTAGTCTGCGGCGGCTTTCTTGATTTTGCGCGACGACCGCTTTCAGATCATCCACATTAAACGCATGAACATGAGCCATCTCGTTCACATCGGCATCCACATTCCGGGGAACCGAGATGTCAAACAGCATTAGCGATCGCTCCACTGAGAGCATGGCATCCAACTTCGCCCGGTTGAGCAGCGGCTGGGTTGCGGCTGTGCTCGTAAACACCACATCAGAGATTGGAAGCACATCAACCATTGCATCCATCGTATGCAGCGTCAGATTGGCATCGGGAAACTGCTTAGCCAAATCCTGCGCCCCCGTCAGGGAGCGGTTGATAATGATGATCTGGTTTGCCCCTTTTGAAAGCAAATGTTGCACGAGCAGCCGTGCCATCTTCCCAGCACCCAGAATGGCGATCGCCTGGTCGGCTAGATTTCCGGCTTTCAGACAAGCCAGCTCCACCGCTGCAGAGCTAATAGACACAGCCCCCGTACCAATATTCGTTTCGGTGCGAACCCGCTTCCCAGCTGTAATCGCACTCTTAAACAGTTGATTGAGGATGCGGCCAATTCCCTTACACTGTTGACCGAGTTTGTGGGTGTGCTTCACCTGCGCCAAAATTTGCCCTTCGCCTAGCACCAAGCTGTCCAGCCCAGAGGCGACCCGCATCAAATGCATCACGGCATCCTGATGGAGCAAAACAAACAAATGTTGACGCAAGGAATGGAGTGGCAATTTGCTGTGTTCGCCCAGAAACTGACAGACCTCACGGATCCCCTGATCGGTTTCCTCAGCAACAACATAGATTTCTAGTCGATTGCAGGTACTCAGGATGCCCGCCTCTTCGATGTGGGGGTAGCTGCAGAGATCGGCGATCGCCCCTTCCATCTGCGGTGTGGGAATGCTCAATTTTTCCCGCACCTCCACTGGAGCCGTTTTGTGGCTCAGACCAACAACAGCAATATTCATTCGTCCTCCAAAACATTTCTCATCAAGGTTCATCGGGGGCATGCATTTTGCAGACTAGCCTGCCTTGGCTCGATTGCTCATGCTTCGACAAAAAGCGGAGAACCATCGCTGGGGGGATCACCCCAGACAAACACCCCGAATCTTTTAAAAGCGTTTAATTGAAACCTAAATTTTTAGCGGATTGTCGACTCATCAGAAAGTTTATCAAGTGACGTCGCCCAAACAAGCCAGCAATGCTGATTCCACAAGGCATTTAGCCATAAACTTTTGTAACCATGTCCTCCTGAAAGTGTATTACCTTGCCAAAAATCACTCAGGCTTCTTACGTTTTGTGAGAAAAATGGAGCGACTTTGTAACGCAAATTCATTAATGTCTCACGAAAATACTTAGATGCGATCGCCGGGATCATCGATAGACATAGCATCTAAAACATTAATCCTATTTACAATTCGCTTTACAAAACAACACAAGTCATTTAAGATACTTAATACGGGTGAAGAACCCACATTCATAACGATTCGTCTGAATCATCTTGTTGTTTACAAGCACTCATTGAACATATGACAACTACCTTACAGCGGCGTGAAAGCGCCAACCTGTGGGAGCAGTTCTGCCAGTGGATCACCAGCACCGACAACCGCCTCTACATTGGCTGGTTCGGCGTTCTGATGATTCCTACCCTGCTAACTGCGACCATCTGCTACATCATCGCCTTCGTGGCTGCGCCTCCCGTCGACATCGATGGTATCCGTGAGCCTGTTGCAGGTTCCTTGATGTACGGCAACAACATCATCTCTGGTGCGGTTGTTCCTTCCTCCAACGCAATCGGTCTTCACTTCTACCCCATCTGGGAAGCGGCTTCCTTGGATGAGTGGCTGTACAACGGTGGCCCTTACCAGCTCGTTGTCTTCCACTTCCTGATTGGCGTCTTCTGCTACATGGGTC
>JADEXA010000041.1 GCA_015207365.1 Vacuolonema iberomarrocanum LEGE 07170 | reverse complement strand
GGTGACAGTTTATCTGATCACAAGACTGTTTTCAGCTCTTATTGAGAATGGCTGAAAACCAGTCCACCAAACAAGACCAGCTTCCACCAGGAAAAACCAGCTTGGACAGTTTATCTGATCACGGACACTGGGATGCGGATTTGCAGGTACAGAATGGCCAGTCCACCGATGACTCCTGCCACCAGCCAGGTGGTTGCCTTGGGGCCCTTACGCCACAGACGCGGCAGGGCGATCGCCCCAAGCCCACCCCCGATTCCTAGCAGAACTACGCCCAGGGGAATGCCTGCGACCGGGCGGGCGATCGCCGACAGCAATAGCCCCAAAATGTAGGCACAACAAACAATGACGCCACTCACAGCCATATGGTCACAACCCTTGATGCACACTGACTGCTCTAGCGTTCCCAAGCTGGTAGAGATAGCGCTACGCGCTCGGCTAAAACCCAATCATTGTTTGAAAGCTCCGTAGCACGGGGTTTTCAAACAATGATTGGGTCTAATCTAAATGCGTAATATCAAATCCGGTTGAAGAACCCACCTATCATTTGTGCCCGCTGCAATGCAACGGGCACAAATGATATAGCGGTGTGCAACCGCATTAAGCACAGCAACGGTTGTGTGGGGCGCGCCGCGCCCCACACAACCGTTGCTGTGCTTAATGCGCATAGCGCTATAGGTGAGTTTTATGGCTATTTAACCGGATTTGATACAAGTCCGGATAGACAAAGAGAAACCCTAGAGCTAGACACTCCAGGGTTTCTGGTTTTCGCAGAATATATTTCTCGTAGAATATAACTCTTGCAAAACTGTCGTTAGGGAACGGACTGCAACTATCTACTTGGATAGTTGATGCAGGCCTAACGATTTCGCTGTAAGCGGACAAGCTCTCGTTGGATCCGCTCGGCAAGGTTGCTATCGCTTTGCTGGGCTGAGGTAATACGGTTAAATTGCTGTGTCGTTAGCCCGACATCTTGCACAACCTGTTGCGACTCATTGCAATAATCGACGGCGATTTGGCGAGCTTCGCGGGGCAACCCGTTGAGGCTGCTGCGCTCATCGCAGCGAATGTTCGGCACCTGGCGGTTGGGCATTGCTTGTTGCATGGTCTCAAGGGCGGCCTGTCTCCGCGCCTCGATTCTCAACACGGCACGGGCATAGCTCCGGATGTCGGCATCTGAGATCGCTTGCTTCGTGGCAGCGCTTGCTGTTTGGGCATGGGCAATTTGTCCCCACTGAGCTGAAACCACACCGGACGGGAGATCGGGCGTCCAGCCGAGTAGCACACTTGTTGTGGCTAGTGTGGCGATCGCCAACCAACGGGAAACACCTTTGGGAACTGGAATAGCCAGAGGATGATACTGAGTCATAGCGTCGGACGATTATGAAATGTGGGTAATGTGAACGTCAATTAAAAGCGTCGAACTATAAAGACGCACGAAAATCAAGTTAACAGTGTAGGTCAATCTATCTGAACATTTTGAATCATTCTGCCCTCTGGAAGTTCCAGAATGGCCGAAAATTCTTGGAGATTTTCATGCTGTTTGGGTCTCTATTGGCTTGTGCCAAAGGATTTTAGATTGTCAGACGAAATCAGGGAGATTAGGAAGGAGAGAAGGGGCGATCGCCAGGAATCCTGATCCCGAAACATCTACGATTCAACGGTCAGGGCGATCGGAATTGAACCATCATTGAGATGCTTTAAGTACAAACATGCTGCGAACCTCAGATATCTGACAAAACGCACCGCTACTGTCTTCGGAATGAGGTGATTGGTGCCATTGAAGGTCTCCTCAAAGTCATGTAGTCGCTATCTAGTTCACCCTATGCATAGCATGTGCTGAAACCCTGCGGCTCTGGATAGATACTGGAGTTTTACCATAAGAGCTTGGTACGGATACGGAAGCATTCGTGAACCCCTTAGGAGCGCGAATCAATTAACTTGCCATAATTTTTTTAGGGAAGCACAGCACCGCTGTGCTTCCCTAAAAAAATTATGGCTTTTTATTTCATCCATAATCTTTAGTGCATCGAGAACTGCATTGATACAAGGTCGAACCGCTATTGAGCACCATAATGCTGTCCGTAGCATGACGTACTTAGATGAGAAAATTACTTTAAAAGCCCCGCAGCCTGAGGCTTGTAAAAAATTATCTGATTTTGGTTTTTGTAGAATTGGTATAACCGATTTCGCAGAATAAAAAACGGATGTTAAGGAACGAGTCCCTACATCCGTTATTGCCAATCTAGTTTGAAGAGTCAGACAAGACGAAATCCGCTTTCGTTTTAGACGTTATGCGGATCAGAGTCCATGTCTAACACTTGTCTCTGTCGCCATTAGCCTTCTTCCGATTCCGAAGAACTTTCAGGTGCTGCCAATGGACGAATATTGACGATTTTCCCTCCCAGGCGGGTAATACGACGCATTTCTTCATTCATGCGGTTGTAGGGAACTTGAAACTGGATGGTGCTGCTACTGCGAATGGCATAGCCCTGATTCGTTGTTTGTTCGTTTTGCCGTAGACCTTCGACTTCGTAAACAAAAATACGATTGTCTGCGCCGGAAACAGATTTACCGAGGAATGTTGCTTGTCCCATGATGATGCCTCTCTCAATTCTTGAATGAATTCTGAACTGGATGCGATGGGTAATCCAAATGACACAGGCAAATTGCTATTTACTGTGCGAGGGTAACACTCGCAACTTTGCCACCCATTCTGTTGATTTGCTGGAGTGTGCTAGAGAGCTGATCATAAGGAACGATGAACTCTTTATTACTCCGACGCACCTTGGGATAGCGGGGCAGGCTGATAGCCGATACCTCAATGCGATAGAGGCGAGACAGAGACGTGCCTTCGGAGGAGCGGCCAAAGGCGCGCTGGGGTGTTGTTCCCTGGGTCGATGCCTTGTAAGACCAGCCTTCTCCACTACCTGCAGCAGCCACGATCGCCGATGCCCGATTTGACGCTAAGTCCGTTGCCAGACGGGAGCTTTGTCCACCAATCTGGGAGCGATCGCTCGTGGCAAACCCGCGATATAGGCGGAAGAGCCGCGTGAAGCCAACGGTGCGTTGTCCCTGCCCAGTGGTGACCAGATCTCGGTAGTAAGGCACGATCGCGTCACCAAACTTGGTGTCATACTCTTCCGAGTCGATGTAAGAATCGATATCGGCTTCAAACCCTTCGTCCTGGTAGCGATCTAGATGCTCAATCACTTCCGCTTCGTCGTAGGGGGCACGACCCAGTAAGTGCTTGAAGTTCAGCTCAATCACACGGGTTTGGAAATGGGGATAGAGAAACTTTTGTCTGTAGAGTTCGGATTTGGCAACACCGCGCACAAAGTCACGAACCATGATTTGACGGTCAACCAATAACGACTCCAAGCTCGTGAGGCGCTCAGCCTGCATCAAATAGTCATTGCCCAATACCTGCCGATAGACAGCTTGAATGACGATTTTTGCCTCTTCGGGTGTCCAATTGGGGCGTAACTCGACTAGGGCAGCTTCATCAAAAGCCGTCGTTCCTAAACGGGAAGCAGCGGTTGTAATCGGCATATGAAAATGCTCCTTATCAAACAATTGAATAAAACGTTGAGAGATGACGAACGCACCTCGAGATTGAATAAAAAATGGCGGCGAGAAACTGAATGATCGGCAAGTGCGATCGAAAACTGAAGATAAATCAGCTAACACAATTTATCTAATTGGTTTGTTAAAATTCTCGCCGCTATTCTTTTTGCACAATGGGTTTAGGCAGGCGAGATACTAACGATCTGACTGCCTCGCTGGTTTAGACGTTGCAGAGTCGGAGAGAGTTGGTCGTAGGCAACCAAATACTCCTTCACACTGCGACGAATTTGGGGAGTGCGTCCCCCGCGATTACCCTGCATAACCCGCACACGGTAGACTTGCTCACGCGTGCCTCCGGTGTTGCCTGACAAGCTGCGACCAAAGGATGCCGTTTGTACAGGAGTGGCCATGTTCCGTGCCAAATCCTGGGTTAACCAGGCTGACTTGGCTTTGCCTTGAGCGCGATCGCTATTGGCATAGCCCCGGTAGATTTGGAACATGCGGCTAAAGCCCACACTTTTCTGCCCCGATTGGCTGGTAAAGCCCCGGTAATAGGGCACGATCGAATCGCCAAAATGGGTTTGATACTCGAGCGAATCTAAATAAGAATCGATCTCAGCTTCATATCCTTTTTGAACGTAGAGATCGACATGAAAAGCGATCTCAGACTCATCATAGGGAGCACGTCCCAATAGATGTTTGTAATTCAGTTCGATAAAACGAACTTGAGGGGTCGACGTAAAAAACTTTTGTCGATATAACTCGGATTGTGCCAGGGTACGGATAAATCCTTGGACAGAAATATCACCCTGCCGCAGTAGAGATTCAGAACTGGTTAAGCGCTCATTCTGCATGACATGATCATTGCCAAACACCTGCCGATACGCAGCATTAATGACCGCTTGCACGTCCCCTTCTGTCCAATTTGCCCGCAGTTCGACCGGGGCGCTGTTGACAAATGGTTCAATCCCTAACTGGCTAATAGTTGAAGTGGTCATGACTTCTCCTTGTTTTCTAGCGAGAACGTCTATTCAGGAAATCCACTAAAAATCGGCTGAGAATCATCATGCCCAGAACCTTAAACACCGTCCTGCTAAAGCATTAGCATGCGCTGTTTTTGCTGGCTCTGGGCAATGATAATCGACGCTCAGACGTTAGCTCAGGGCGTTGATTGCATAATCGAGGTAGGAGTTAGCTTCAACGGCAGGATCGCCACTCAAGCCGTGGTTGGCTTTGATGTGCTTCAGGGCTTCAACATACCAGCTGGGAGACAGTTCAAAGGTGCGGTTGATTTCTGCCAAACCGCTGATCAAGTAGTCATCCATGGGGCCTGTGCCACCTGCAACCAGGCAGTAGGTTACCATGCGGACGTAGTAGCCAATGTCGCGTACGCACTTGTCCTTACCCCGCTGATCAGAGGCGTAGTTTGCACCCTGCATTTGAGTGGTGTAAGGGAACTTTTGGTAAACGGCGTTCGCTGCGCCTTCAGCCAAGCTTTGCGCTTTGCTGCTGAGAGCTTTTGCTGCATCCAGGCTGGCAGATGCCTGACGGAACCGTCCGAAGGCAACTTGCATTTCAGTGGAGCTAAGGAAACGTCCTTGAGAATCAGCAGCTGCTACAGCTTCAGTTAAAGGGGTTTTCATGTGAATTCTTCTCCCAACACAATGTGAATTTAGGTTTCAGAAATGAGAAAAAAGCGGATTTTGTGTGAATCAAGATGTGAGCGACAGCGTTAGCTGACAGCGGCTGCAGCTTGATCGAAGTAGCTGCTGATTTCTGCCATCAAAGAGCTGCAATCACCACGGGTGATGCCATTGGTATCGTTAGCGATCGCGAGGGCGGCTTCCTTCATCTTTTGCACGCCGGTTGCAACGGAACCACCAGGAACGCCTAGCGCCAGGTAGGTTTCCCGCAGGCCATTGAGGCAGCGATCGTTCAGAACGCTAGCGTCGCCTGTGAAAACGGAATAGGTGACATAGCGCAGGATGATTTCCATGTCACGCAGGCAAGCAGCCATCCGGCGGTTGGTGTAAGCATTTCCACCAGGAGCAATCAGTTGAGGTTGCTCATCGAACAAGGCGCGAGCTGCATTCGCAACGATGGTCGAAGCATTGCCGGTGATGCGGTTAACTGCATCCATCCGCTTGTTGCCATCGGCAACCATTGCTTTCAGTGCATCAATTTGTGAATCGCTGATGTAAGCGCCACGGGTATCTGCTTGAGATACTACTTTGGTAAAAGCATCAAGCATTCCACTATCTCCTAAATGTGATGTTGATATTGAATATAAAAATCAACGCACAACCTGCCCAAACGCAATTCTCGAGTTTCAGAGAACAGAGCTATCACATTTTCCGCACAGACGAGCTATCCCGAATAATTCAGGATAGTTTTGATGAATCATCATTCAAAAATGCTGTCTGCCTGGAAGCACCCGATCGCCGATTCAATGAAGAAGTCGAGGGGGCTTGAGCAATTTGTTTCTGCAATCTATCAGTGGATTTCTCGCGGTTAATCTGGCTCAATTAATCTGAGAAACCCTTTTGAACTTAACCTCACAGTTCAGTCTGAAAAGTGAATGAAAAGTAGTGACGATATTGCTGGAAACAGAAGCCTTAATGCCTGAAGGATTAAGGTCATTTGGTACTCGTTGAATTTGACTATGATTAAAACAAGACTAATGTGCAAAATTTGTGCAAATCAAGGGGGGGAATCCCAATTATGAGTTACGAAATGTGAATAACATCGCGTGCGTAATGTCAGTACATGTCTGAAAACCTTGAGGTGCAAAGGATAGGCGATCGCCCTCTCAAAAAATAATTTGTCGTCTTCGCAACAGTTTTACATTTGTTTACTTTACGTTTGTTTTTATCCCGTTACTTATATACATAGTTTTTCCTAAATTATAGCGGTGTGCAATCGCATTAAGCACAGCAACGGTTGTGTGGGGCGCGCCGCGCCCCACACAACCGTACTTAACTAACGTGCATAGCGCTATAGCTAGAGCTTCCAGACTTTGAGTAAAGAAAATTTGGGTTGCAGGCTGCGAGTGCTTCTAGCCTCACTTGCTAAAGTTCACGTCAGTGTTTCTCTCTTGTGCTGCCTACTAATATCAAATCCGATTAAACAGCCATAAAACCCAAGTATCGTTTGCGCCCGTTGCAATGCAGCGGGCGCAAACGATACTTGGGTTCTTCAACCGGATTTGATGTTAGACCGCTACGTAATCGAAAAGCATGGTGGTCATATAGCGCTCTGTCCACTCGGAGCCAAAGGATTGTTCCAATACGCGTCGGGTTTTGTCGTTTTGCTGCTGCTTGGTGCAATAGTTTTGTTGCCCAGCCAAAACCCGCATGAGATCCAGGTGAGACGTAAGGGGAGCCTCGGTTATCGCGATTTGACAATGAATCTGCAGAAGGGTTTGGACATGATGGAGAAATTGGGTTTCCTCCTCTGGCGTGGCTGGCCGTATAAATAGGCAGAAGTCAGAAAAAATGTCGCCCCAGGGGGGCAAGGTCCGGCGCTGGGAAAAATCTAGGCTCGGTAGCTCGTTGAGGGCTTGTTGATAGTGCAGGGGAAGGCGACGATCGCTACTCACTGGGGAAAGATCGGCGATCGCAGCACTGATCATGCCACCCCGACCGCCAACTAAATCGGTTCCAAAAATAGGCAAGGCATAGTCAGGTTTGGGAAACATCACACAGTGAAGAATATCCAGACCCTTGCCGACCTGTGCCAGTTCCAAATGCAATTTGCGGAATTGTGGCGTTTGGTAACAATGATTTTCAATGGTCAGGCGTTCCCCTTCCAAATTCCCTTCGATATAACCCAAATCGTCGGGAACGGAATAGGGAGATAAATCCAAATAATGCTGCCAGGTTTCCTCTATGGCATCTGCTAATCGACGAATTAAAGAGTGCTGTTGTGTCCTTAAAGAGGCATTCATAAGGTTTGATGAAAATGTTTTTTCAACCATACAATGTTTGATTCTACCCCGTCATAGTTCCGTGAAAAAAGTTGTGTCATTCCCAAAAATCTGTTTGTGTCGTTATTGAACGCGTTAATTTTTCGTACGCATCTCGTACGAAAAATTAACGCGTTCAATAACGACTAACTTGTGTAAGCCCGGATGCGGCGGAGCCGATACAAAATACGACGAGCTAATTCTCCCCCATGCACAGGTTTACAAAGGTAATCATCGGCTCCGACGGCAAAGGCTTTTTGTTGAATAGATGCATCGGATAGTCCACTGAGAAATAGGATGGGAAGCTTTTGCCAGTGTGGATCGCTACGCAAAATTTGACAGAGTTCAAGCCCATTTATTTCTGACAGATTGCTTTTTGACAGAGTGCTCCCCAAAACCAGGACATCGGGCACCACCATTTGTAAGACCGTCCAAAATTCTTGAGCGTCTGCCAGGGTTGTAACTTTCAATCTCCAAGGGTTGAGCAGGTTGGGCAGAGATCCTAACCAGTCCGGATCGTCGTCTATCACCATGACTTTGCTGGTTTGGCGATTGCCTTGCCATAGGCGGAGCGCAACAGCGAGGATTTCTTCTGGGGAGACAGTTCTGTTGAGCAGCGACTGCCCGCCCCGCTGAGCGATTTCTAGCCGATCGCGCAAGCTCAAGCGATCGCTCATCACCAGCAGCGGCACAGTGGGATAGTGCTGGGTTAGCGTTTGTAAGCAGCGAGGAAGAGACGGGAGCGATGGAGTCGCTTCGTCAGTCGCAGGGGCAGAAATATGCAGAAGAATAACATCGGCGTGGATTGTTGGAGTATCCATCACCTGAGGCGGAGTCTGGTGAACCTCAATGCCATGATGGGCGGCGATCGCCTGCAAGGTGTGGTGGAATCCTTTGTCGGCGCTGATCAGCAAAAACCGAGTCGAGGCTTCCTGAAAACTGTGAGCCAACAGGGTATGGGTAGGGGTTTGCAGGTTGTGCTGGAGTTCGTGCAAGAGCGGGTGCATCAACGCAACCTGACTGGCAGATAATGTCGCCTGGCTACCCAGCTGATGATCGAGTTGGCGGGCCAGGTGGGCGGCGTCTTGCAAGCCCAATATACTCAGGCTTTCCGTTAGTTTAGAGGCGAGTTGTTGAGCATGTGCCTGGCGATCGCCCGTGAGTTGCCCCGCCTCCAGCGCCGCGATCGCATCGGTCAATTCTTCGACATATCCCAAACTTTGGGGCTGGACCGTTTTCCAGGTTTTGTTGAGAGATTCCAGGAACGGTTCCTGGGTTTCGGCAGAATGGGGGGTCTGATGGGCGATCGGAGATGGCGTATTGAAAGGCTGCTCCTCCAAATGCGAAGGGGGACTAGCGACGTCCCCGTGCCGATTCGGTGCTGGGGAAGCATGGGTGTTGGAAGTCGACCATGGCCTTGTCGCGAGGGCCGCATCCGTTTCTACGGGCTTCAAGTAGTAGCCACGCCCATGCAGAGTTGCAATAAAGTCGTGGGGTGCGCCGATGGCAACTAACTTCTGGCGCACCCGTCGAATATGGGATCGCATTGTTGCCTCTGACGGAAAATCTTCCGATGACCACAGATTTTCTAGCAGTTCATCCACACCAAACACATGCTGGCTATCCCGTAGCATCAGCTCCAGCAGTTCATATTCCTTCCCGGTTAGCGCCAGATTTTGCCCCTTATACTCCACCTCGCAGGTGCTGGGGTTCAAGAGCAAATCTCCCCAACTGAGCAGAGGCATAGGATTGGAGCGACCCCGCCGTAGCAAGGCTCGGATGCGGGCCAACAACTCTGCTGAGTCAAACGGCTTCACCACATAATCATCGGCTCCGGCATCTAACCCCTGCACCTTAGCCGTATTGGTGGCTTGGGCTGTAAGCAACAGAATTGGCGTGTCATAGCCCTCTGCCCGAAAGCGTTGGCAGAGGGTTATGCCATCTAGCTTGGGCAGTATCAGCTCCATGATGATCAGGTCGTAGTCAAAGGTAGAGCCATAGGACCACCCTGCCTCACCATCTTTCACATGGTCGCAGTTATAGTGGTGGGCCTTGAGAATGCGAATCAGCCCTTTGACGAAACCATCATCATCTTCAATTAGCAAAATTTTCATGGCTCACCCCCCAACGGAGAATGCAGGACATGAATCCCAGGAAAGGCTGCTGGTTGTCCGTCAGACTCCCTGCTTCCGCAAATTCTTGATCCCTCAAAATTGGATAGTTCGACAGCCCCAGCTCGCTGAGGCTGGTTTTTGTCTTACCAAACAAGTCCTGGTGCATCATCGCGCGATCGCCCTGCAAAATTTGTTGTACTTCGGCAGTGACCGTCTTGACCGTCTGCAGAATGAGCCTTAGGTACGAGGACTGCTATGATTTCGGCAACACCAACTTGACCGGCTGTTCCTGCTGGTACAGTTCTGCCTGAGTGCAATCCTGTTGGCCTAACGGCACATACCGTGCTTTTCATTAGGAATTGGCATTGCCCCCGAAGTGCAACTTCAGCACCCAATCGGCTTTACCTTCGGAGAGTTACACCATTCTTGATAGCAGCCTTGCGAAACTTCAATTTTTAGAAATATACCGTTGTAAAAGTTAATTTTTTTGTAATAAAAGTGAGGGCTGACTTGCGGCGACTTGCTTTGGCTAGAGCATGGGTCTCGCAGTTGGACTTAATGGCTACAATCAGGAAACGCAAACTCACATTGACGCTTTCGTCGATGCTTCGGAAGCAACTGTCAGATGCCCGCTGTATCTGCACCATTGAGCAATTTTGGCGGCTTTATAGTGGTTTCAATTATTTGGAAAAATCGCAGAAGCTCTAGAACACTAAAATCTTCCCTGCGCTCATATAACAAATGATGAAGTGTACATAAGTCTTGCTTATAGTATCCGGCTAACCCAGACTTTGTTTGAAGAAGCGAGAAGGTAATCCATGAGTAAATATGCAGCAAAGAGCGATTTCTAGTGTCTAGGGAATGGTCATTGCTATCAGCCCATGGGTCTTGGAGGCGCATCTTACGGTGCAATTGTTTGCAAAATGGGGAAGATGTCTCAGAAGATAAATATCTGTAAAGAATAAGCGCACAAGTACATAAATATTGTTCATGTAAGCAGTGTTACGTAAGCTTTTTTCTCTTTCTCAGGGAGAGCGATTATAATTTGGCTGAACAACTCACATCCTCATCGCCCTCTGCATCTACTTTGTGCAGTTTCCGGCGATGTGTTTATGCTAGAGAACGGAGGACAGTTGCATTCCCAGAAAAAACGATTTCTGTGAGGTAAAGGGCTCTCCTCTAGATGCAGAACTATGGCTAGAATGCCTGAAAAAGATGGTGTTCCCCTAGTTTGTTCGTGATTTCAGTCCTTCGTACATGTAGATTACGAGATTTTTACCTCTGCCTTGGGAATCATCAATAGCGAATACTTGTTGTCAGTGTTTCTGGCTTTTACTTGGATCTAGGCGTGGC
Organism: Vacuolonema iberomarrocanum LEGE 07170; assembly: GCA_015207365.1. Taxonomy (GTDB): domain Bacteria; phylum Cyanobacteriota; class Cyanobacteriia; order Elainellales; family Elainellaceae; genus Vacuolonema; species Vacuolonema iberomarrocanum. The sequence goes on along the minus strand of JADEXA010000041.1, from coordinate 57,008 downwards.
GGGTTTAGACATATGACCAAAGATACGAACAATGGAGATCAAAAGCGTCTCCTCTTGATTGATGATGACCCCAACCTTATTTTGTTGGTTAAGGACTATTTGGAGTTCCGGGGTTATCAGGTAAAGACGGCAGAAAATGGACAGGAAGCTCTTGATCTATTGCAGAACGAAGTTCCCGATATGATCATCTGCGATGTAATGATGCCTCAAATGGATGGTTATTCCTTTGTTGAGCATGTCAGAAAAGACGCAAGAACGAGCTGGATTCCTGTTCTGTTTTTGTCGGCAAAAGGGCAAAGCCAGGATCGTGTAAAAGGGCTTAATACCGGGGCTGATGTCTATATGGTGAAGCCATTTGAGCCAGAAGAATTGGTCGCTCAAGTAGAATCATCTTTGAAGCAGGCGACTCGGTTGATTCAGCGTCAGGATTCCGTTGGTGGAGACACCACACCCAAAATTCATGTTCCCTTTGATGTGGAACTTACCCCAACAGAGCTGCGCGTTGTGCAATACGTGGCACGGGGAATGGCAAACCGCGAGATTGCTGAAGAACTGCGGGTGAGTCAGCGCACGATTGAGAGCCATGTCAGCAATATGCTGGGGAAAACGGGACTGCACAACCGTACAGAATTGGCTCGTTGGGCGATCGAAAACAACATGGCGTAGTGCCATACAGGGCTGAATTTAAGACGTTTTTTGAAAAGCGCACTCCTGGTCAGGCGATGGGTTGGGGGTGTGGCTTTGTATTTGTGGACATGTTGGAATGCTCTGCTTTGCCTGGGTCAGGGATTTATGGTGTGTCCAGGTTCTTGCCTGGCCGATCGCTTGGCTCTTGCCTGTCTTCTTGTCCGGGAGCGCTTGCAATCCATCCTTTTTGTAGTGCTGTATTGAGCAGTAGGGCGGCGATCGCAAACAACCCAACACTCTCAATCGCTCCTCCTATCCACAGATGCCAATTGCTGCTGAGCTGCCAACCTATGTCTGCTTGACCCAAACCTCGAGCTAGGGCAAAGGCCAAGACGGTTCCGGTTTTCAGTTGAGGGTTCGTGTCTTGACGGATGGCATAGCGGTAGGTCACACCGAACAGAAACCCAGCTAGGGCTGTTTCACCGAAGTGGAACAGGGTCGCCCACACCGCTGGGGTTAAGACTGACCCTAGAGCAAGAGGATTGGTAAACCCTGGCCAGAACGGCTGAAGCCACCCCAGACTGAGGCGTAATAGTTCCGTTGGGAGCAGAGCACTGGCTCCGACGAGTCCGGCTTTGAGGGATTCCAGGCGATCGCGCTGGCGGAAATCAACGGGTATCTTTTCATCCAGTTTCATCTTTAGGCTTCCAGACGTCAGGCTTAGGCCTCTAGGCTCAAGGTTCTAGGAGCGTTATTTTGCGCACCACATTGTGATAAGGCTGCACCAAACGCCACTCACGGGTGTGGTGATGGATGGGCTTTCCGGCCATGTTGGATTCGGGAAAGCGTACCGATTTGGGCACCGGATCAAAAATGTGGAGATCGTCGAATTGCGATCGCAACTGCTTCATGATGTCTTGGGTGAGGGTCGTATTCATTTCTGCCATTGTTGGCAACACCCCCAGCACCCGCAGCTGAGGATTCAGACGCTGCTGCACGGTGTCGATGGTCTTTGTCATGTTTTGTAGCCCCTTGAGGGCAAAAAACTGGCATTGCACGGGGATAAGTAACCAATCGACCGTGGCAAAAGCATTGAGGGTGAGTAAGCCAAGTCGAGGGGGGCAGTCAATGACGACATACTCGTACTGCTTCAGGTGAGGTTTTAAGGCCTGTTTGAGGCGGTATAGGCGCTCTGGGTTGGCTTGCTTTAGCAACGCTTCTTCCGCCCGGGTCAGAGAAAAGTCGCCCGGTAGCAAATCTACATTCCAGTTCGTTGATGTGATGGCTTTGGGCAGAGGGGCATCCCCCAGCATCACATCGCAGGCGGTTGGCTGTTCTGGTTTTAGCTCAACCCCCAATCCAGTTGTTAGGTTGCCCTGCGCATCGAGATCAATTGCCAGACAAGTCGCTTCTTCGGCTAGCAACCCTGCCAGCGCAATGGCCGAGGTTGTTTTGGCAACCCCTCCTTTTTGATTCGCGATCGCAATAATCATGCACCTATCAACCCGATTGTTCTGTGGGGTCGAAGGGTTCTCGTAATGGATCGAGCATTTCAGAACTTGTAAACACGGCCCAGAGTAACCAACCCGCTAAAAGAACCCCACCGAATGCCATCAGCAACGAAATGAGCTGCGACACTGATTCTGAGGATATCAGAGGAGTGCGTTGGATGGTGGTGGTGTGGGAACGCGATCGCCGAGCACCGGTAATGCCTGAACGAGATGAGGAGGAGGACGATGTAACGCGAGAAGTCGTGGTCCTCGGCGTGGGTCGGCCGATGATGCCGGAAGCCGCCAGCGATCGCAGTTGCTGGAGCTTCTGGCTCACCGAGATCGGGCGTTGCCCACTGCGGCACCAACGCAACAGGCTTTGTCCATCCACGGCGCAAAAGTTATTGGACGGAATGGCGTAGATTTTCTGCAGTAATGCCCGGTCATTGGTCACCAGAACCGTCAGATAGTTAGGAAAGTTGAGTGCCAGGGCATAGGCGCAACGAGCCGATGCCAGGGCAATGCGGGCGCGTTTGGTGAGGGCTTGCCCCGCAGCCGTTAGACTAGGATGGTGGGCGGTGGCATCGGTAACGTTCCAGCGACTGCTTGGATAAAACCGATGAAATGCGCGGGCTAGGGCTTCCAAGTCGGGGTCGGGGGTACGCCCATGCAAAAACTTCATCTCTTCATACACCGCTTGCGGAATATGAATTTCGCCAACCCGAGAGAATTCCAGCCATTCGCGCTGGGATCCGAGCGAAAGGGCACTGATATCGAGAACAACGATTACAGGGGGGGTAATTGTCATCTTAGCCTCCAATACCAAGACGTCCGGCAAGTACCGGGGTAAGAGGGAGCAGCGTTGCCGCCATCAAAAAGAGCGCCAACAGGGCCAGAGCTGCCCTTGTATCATTTGGTTCCGTTAGTTCATTCAAGGCGGGACGCTCTAAATCCCGCTGCAAAAACAAAATTACGATCGCCCAGTACAACGCCAGAGGATTAACTAACGAGGCAATGACTAGGAATAAAATCGTGACGACAGTGGCGCGCCCGGTTACCGTCCGTCCATAAATAGCTTGTAGGATTCTTCCACCGTCCAATTGCCCAGCGGGCATTAGGTTGATGGCGTTGATCACTAAGCCCAGCCAGCCAATGACGACGAGTGGATGAACTTCGACATAGGGTTGCTGGAGCGCATCCCCTAGCACGACTCGTGCTATTGTGCCGACCAACACGGAACCTTGAAAAAAATTTGCTTGTAGAGGTAACCCACCCTGATGGGATAATGATAGTCCGACTATCAAAAAAACGAAGGATATGATGCCGCCCGCAGCGGGACCTGCCAGGGCAATGTCAAACAAAATGCTGCGGTTTTTGAGCAGCGACTCAAATCGAAAAAACGCCCCAAGTGAGCCCAGTTGCCATGCAGGGAGGAAAAATGGAGGGCTCAGACGTACATGATAGCGCTGTGCCATCCATCGGTGGGCAATTTCGTGGGTGGCTAGGATCAAAACAAGCCCACTGGCGATCGCCAGGGTTTCGGGTAGCCTTGCCATATCGGTGCTGAGGTCAAACCCTAGAAAAATTCCCGACGCCTCAAAGCAGGTCGCTAGGGTCGCTAACGCCAGCACAACGGCAAACCCTAGCTGAAATTGGCTACTGGGCTGCGGATCATTGCGGCTGGGTAGAACAACAATGGTCGGGCGAGCATCGGGGCCATTGACGAGAAACAGTCGATAGCGATCGCCCAATTTTTCTTTCAGCGATCGTGACAATCGTTCATGACTTTCCTCTGGATTCCCTCGCAAATTGCCCTTAAAGATGGCTCCATCCTGATAGGGGAGCGTCTCCGTGGCAAAAAACGTATCGATGCCAAAGATGGTCTGAATTTGCTGCAAATCTTCTGCTGGAATCCGCTCAACTTCTGGGCGGGCGGATGCCGCCGGAGAAGGCTGAGCCATCTGTCTGGGAGCCGGAGCGCTAGCAGTCGAGTCAGTCATGGTCTCACTGGTTTCTCTGGCCTTGTCGCTACGTACCATCGATGGACGTCGGGGGAGTGCATCCTCTCCCAATGCCCGTAACTGGTTACCTAAATAGATATAGGCGATCGTGGATAGCACCAGAATGGCCAGAATGAGAGCGACGTTTAGATAAATGCCTAGGATAAACAAGCCAAAGACCAGCAGCCAGGGCACCATCAGCACAACGGACTGAAGCCAGGACAACATGCCTGCCTTTCCGAAGGGCTTAGCTCGATTGAACCCCCATACCAATACACCAATGGCTGCCAATGAAATCAGAACAATGATCATCAAATCGCTCGGTTGTTGTCCAAAACTTTATAATTTAGCCCGTTACGAAAAAAATGGCACTAGCATTAGGCTTCCGGACGGGTCAGATCCCCCGTTCATCGCCTAATGCCGACTCAGCGCCTCAAGAGATGTTTTCTGTGAGGTGCGATGGTTTGTATTGAAAAACGCACATAGCTTGAGGTTTAGCTGAGGCTGGGGCTCTCCCTTTCTAGGGTATCAGGGAAATTACGGAGGTTACGAATAGCCGCATATTGGCAAAGGCTGTCAAGGCTGTCGAGTCTTTGTTCATGAAACGTTGAACTTTAATGGGGGGTAAGGGCAGTCAGGGGTTTGTCCCCTCTGGTGACAGTTTGAATGCTCTGCTGGAGGAAAGGGAACCTTCCAGTGAGGGCTGGATAGATGCGCTGGGTCGATGCTAGGACGGTGGCTGGTGCGCGGCGATCGCCGCCCGAAGTTGTCCCTGATGGTCTTGCAGGAGGCGATCGCCCTGGGCGGCATCGACCCCTGTCCAATGCATAAGCAGCGCCAGTTTCACCCGCCGCTGGCTGTTTTCCAACAACAGGGCGGCTGCATCTCGACCCAAGTGGGTCAAATCCTGGAGCATTCGCAAGGCTCGATCCTGGAGCTTCTGATTGGTCACGGCAACATCTACCATGCGATTGCCATACACTTTGCCCAATTGCACCATTGTTCCTGTAGAGAGGATATTCAGTGCCATCTTAGTCACGGTGCCCGCTTTCAGACGAGTAGATCCTGCCAGAATTTCGGGGCCGACCAGCAGGCGGAGGTTGATATCGACATCGGCCGCCACCTGAGACTCGGGAACGCAGGCCAGAAAAATCGTGGTGGCTCCCCGCTGGCGGGCTGCTGCCAATGCGCCATGCACAAACGGCGTCGTGCCTCCCGCTGTGATACCAACGACAACATCCGTGGCGGTGACCTGAGCTTGGGCGATCGCCGTGGCTCCATCCTCTGCCCGGTCTTCCTTGTCTTCGGAGCTGCGAACCAAGGCCGACTCTCCCCCCGCAATAATTCCCTGCACCAACGCTGGTGGTGTGCAAAAGGTTGGTGGACATTCTGCGGCATCCAACACGCCCAGCCGCCCGCTGGTTCCTGCCCCTACGTAGAATAACCGCCCTCCATGCCGCAAGGCACGAGCCGTACGCTCGATCGCCTCAGCAAGGGCATCACGATTCGCGGCGATCGCCTCAAGGGTTCGCTGATCCTCCTGGTTGAACAAATCCACCAATTCCAGGGCTGAAAGTTGGTCGAGGCGATCGCTCGCCGGGTTAACTTGCTCAGTCAGCAGATGCCCTCGGGTCGAGAGCGTTAGGGAATTTTGAGGGGCGTCTGAAGATTGTCCAGCACTCATCACAGCAACTTCTCCAACCGTTGCCGAATGGCATCCAACTCTGTACCTGACATGTCAGAGGGAGGTTCAGCTTCCTCTTCTGCGGGTGGCACCTCTCCTTCTGCTTGCCAGTCTGTTGCTTCCAGCACCGCTTCGGGGGGAATAGCCAGGGTGCCTTCAGGGACAATCACGCAGTCATAGTTGGCTTCTTCGCAAAATTCTTCTACTTCTTCTGACTCGATTTCCTCAACGTTTGGGCTCAAGAAATCCTGAGCTTCCAGGAGTAGCCCATAACGAGTCGCATCTTCCTCCGACTCAAACATCAGCACTACATTGCGGTCTTCATCCTTTAACTTCAGCGTGTGGATGCCCTCGTTTTCGGTGCCAGGGTTGAATAGTAGAACGTATACGCGCATGAATCCGGTTAATCCGTTTTGCTTCACCACCTTATCAAACTCAAATCAGCCCGCTTCGGGAGTCCCTGCTGTCTGAAGCCGGATATGAACCAACCTCCTCAAAACCAGCAGGACTCGCGATAACTTCGTTGTCCGCAGGCGGGATTTCACTTGATTGGTTTAATAGTAAAACCCGACGCTCCTTCGTAACCATAAACTTGCGTGCAGGTTAAGCCAGTCCGGCGGTGGAACCCGTGATGCGACGAACGAAATCTGCCATCGTGTACTGTCGCGGGTTCTCAAACCCGGAATTCTCGGAGTCTGCCGTTATGGATGCTGCTCTGGTGGCTACGGCATTGGGCGTCAGGGTGTTATCCCGAACTCACCACATCTAGTGTTGCGTAGCGTCTCCAATGAGGCATGCGGTGAATCTGTTCTGGTTTTTCTTCTAGGCAATTTTGTTGCATAACGATGTTGAATCTTCGCTGTTGTTGCATAACAGCAACCAACCCCATCATCTTTAAAAGCCTTCTCGAATAAGGGCTTATGGTCTTACGCATATGAAGCATTAGCATGGAGTTATGCACACTTCCCAGAAAAAGCTGTCTATTATGTAACACTTTATTGAATTCGTGGCCATTACATAATTGGTTGAATTATTGTATAAGGGTACACAAAAAGCAGGTGGCATTTTGAGCAAGAGAGTTACGATAGCTGTCCCAGAGCCGCTCTACGAAAGGCTCAGACCCATCAAACACCTGCTCAATGTTTCTGCGGTTTGCCAGGAGGCACTAGATATGGCAATTACATATGAAGAACTCAAGCACCAAGTCGCCAGTGATGACAATCTCGTCGAGCGTCTACGCACCGAAAAACAAGTGCTGCTCAACAAGGTTCATCAAGAAGGCTATGAATTAGGGATCCGGTCAGCGTCCCAACTCTCTTACAAAGATTTCCAACATTTTGAGCGGGTGCGCCCGTTGGCCGCATCGTTTGATGAAGATGTACTGGAATATCTGTGGTCTTACCTCGACACCCGTGGCTATCCGGCAGAAGCTCGCATTCAAGATGCCGATTTTGCACATTTGCTGGATGTTAGCGCTCAGAGCCGCGTCCTCTTTAGCCAGGGCTGGCTCGATGGTGTGCTCTCGGTTTGGGACAATATCAAAGCGGAAGTTGAGCGGGCCTGATCCGGCCAATATTGCTTGCTTGACCTGATTGACGCAGGGCATCTGGAACTATCGCTACACTTGGTTCCTTGCGGCTCCGGCGATCGCCCGTTGCACCACACACCACCCGAGCGCTTGATGCAAGCCATCTGCTCGGTTGTCCATTAGAGCTGGCTTAGACGTCTGGAAGAATCATCGCATCACGGTTCTCTCTGCTCGACTGCCGCATCTAATAGAAGCTGTATCTGTGGGATGTCCTGCCCCTTCTAAATCTTGATGTCACCTAGAGGGTTGTCAATGTGATTCGTCAATCGTGCTGTGAGATAAGTCGGAGGGCGATCGCGACTCGCATTTGCATTGACGTTATAAACAATAGATCGGTCGAAAATTGGTTTTCTTCGTGACAGAACGTCAGCGCTGTAACCGTTCCAGGATTCAGAAAGAACCCTGGAACTTTGTTGATTTTGGGGATTTACCCATCAAAAAGGGCTTTAGCAAGGTCTTGATTGCTTCTCCTGCACTTAGATTTTCTTAAGATATTTTTACGGTTTTTTGGATTTAATCTAATACCTTAGGGCGTCTGACATTGCTTTGTTTATGAGGAGTCCGATCGCCCATGCCAGATTCTGTTTTGTCCAGATTTTGGGAACTCATCGGGTGGGTGTTTGCCCTGAATGCCGATGCCTTTCGTGCCATTGGAGATTTGCCCCAGGGGATAACGTTGGCCGTGCTGATTGTGCTATTGGCCGGGTTTTCCCAGGCGATCGCCCAGGCCATTGTCCTTTTTCTCAATCAAGTGACACCCTGGCGGTTTGTCTTGAGTTTGCTGCTCAATGCCCTACTGTTTGTCGCCGGGTTCTGTTTCCTGGTATTTAGCACCTGGTTGATCACCCTGCTGCCGTGGAATGCATCGGTATCCTTTAGCGCCTTGTTCAAAGGACTGGGAGTGAGCTATGCGCCGCTGTTGTTCAGCTTTTTGGGCGCTTTGCCTTATCTGGGAATTTCCCTCCTCACCGGGTTGTCGATCTGGCATTTGCTGGCGCTAGTTGTAGGATTTGGGGCGATCGCCAATGTCGGGGTCGGGGCAGCATTTGGCTATGTTGCCCTAGGCTGGATCGTGCTTCAGGTTTTGCAAAATACCCTCGGCCAGCCGATCGCCAATCTCGGCAAACGGATCGCAAACACGGTTGCCGGGGTCGAGCTAGCCACGAGTCGCAAAGAGCTGGTCGGTGTGGTGCGTGAGCGGGCGCAACAAAGTGCGACCGTTTGGCAAGAAGAATTGCGAGAAAAGATCACGAACGTTCGGCAGGATGGGCGTCCAGTGACTGATCTGTCTAGTCTGCCATCTTCGCTGGAGCGACGGACTGCTCTAAGTACGACAGCGGACACTGCAGTGCAGGCGTCGGGATCAGCTCAGGTCGTTGACTCTCAGCGTATCGATGGTACGAGGGTGAAGACTATCCTGGCGCTAGGAGGCATGGTCATTCTGACAGTGTGCATCGTCATCCTGCTGCGGCCTATCCGGGAGTGGTTGTTTGGTGGATATGATGAATGGCCTCGGCTGGTGCGCTTGATTGTCAACCTGGTATGGATTTCAGTCGTGGCGATCGTCGTTGCAGGTTTGTTGGCCCCCCTAGAAACCCTGGGCTGGTGGGCAGGTTGGTATGACGACGACATCGACACCACAATCAATGCTGGGGAATTGGCCCAATCCAATGCTCGCCTGCAAGGGGGAACTGTATCCGCCCTCTCCCGCTACATTGTCTATTTGGATGGCATTGGCAAATCAACCTTCGAATATTTGCCCGACATTGAAGAATTTCTCGATACCCTCGCCCCCAATCTGCCTGAGGATGTGGCATTGGTCCGGGGGATCATGCCCTATTCAGTGGTCAACAATCCTTTGGATGAAGATCGGCCCCTCTCGTTTTTGTGGGAAGCCGCCGATAAAGCCCGCTTTGCCAACCCGGCGGCGCTGTTGGGTTTGCTGGTCAACCTACGCAACGTGCTGATTGTCGGAGTGTCTGCCGATCGCCGCTATGGCCCCCTCTACAACCAGGGGATCGCTCAGGTGGTTTACAACGGGCTTGTGAAAAATGGCTACAAACTGAGCAGCGGTACACCTATTACCTTGATCGGCTATAGCGGGGGTGGACAAATGTCCTGTGCCTGCGCGCCTTACCTGAAACGGGCGCTCGGCGCACCGATCGAGGTCATTTCCCTGGGGGGCGTCATCAGTGGCAACTGCAACATTCTGCAACTAGAGCATCTCTATCATTTAGTGGGTGAAAAAGACCAAGTAGAGCGGATTGGGCCGATCATGTTTCCGGGCCGCTGGACGCTCTTTCCCCTGTCTTACTGGAATCGAGCCAAGCGGCGAGGTAACCTTTCCATCTTTTCGATGGGGCCTGTGGGGCATCAGGTGCCGGGGGGCATTCTCGATCCCGATGTGATGCTTCCGGATGGTCATACGGCCTTGGAGCAGACCATCGACTACATCAACCAGATCATCCAAGGAAAGCTGCTCCCCCAACCCGATTTGACCTCGATTAAGCTGAGCAACTACGAGCGATACGGCCAAGCGCCCTTTACGCGCCCCAGCTACTATCCGCTGCATCAAACACCCCCCTCAAACTGGTACCGGGCGATCGCCCCCTGGATGGGACGGCTGATCCTGCCAGAAAGTGAGCAGCGATCGTCCGTGCGAGGGGTTCTGTTTGAGGTGCACCATGCTCCACCCGAGCACCCGTCCCTTATGGGCAAAACGGTGATCCTGCGCTGGAGCCAGCATCCAATGGTGCAGCGTTGGGTAAAGGCGGTCACGAAAGATGTGCACTTCAGTACAGAGGCCGAATACAGCAGCATCTATGGTGGGTTAGTGCATCCCGATCGCCTCAACCATTGGAAACAGGTTGATCCCCTGGAATCTCTGGCGGGATCGCACCCTGTCGATGACATCATTGTGATGCTGGAGGGGGTGGTTGATGTTGCCATAACCTCTCCCTTGGTGGATCTGGTGGTTCTCACCATTCAACAAGAACCCATCCAGATTACTGGGCGCTATTACGGGCTGGTACGCTTTGTCCGTCCTGCCGCCGTCGATCGCTATTGGGTCGAGCATTTCAATCCAGAGACGGGGGATTTTGATGGGGGTGATGAGGTGGTGTCCCTACCACCTGTGATTCCCGATCAGAACAACCTTGCCCCGTCTTCCACCCAGGATTTGGAAAAATCTCCCCTGAATGAAACCGGCTGGTATATCTATGGAGCCCTCGATCGTACCAACCAGTTCGTCGTCCAATCCCTGGCCCCTCGCCGTTTGTTGCAGCTCCAGCCTGATCGCGTCCGCTTCGGCCAAAACGCCGCCTATCCATACATCCGTCGAGAGGCATGGGCTGATATTAGGGCGCAGAAGGGTCGCATAGCCTCTGTCCTCTGCACAGCCAGGGATGATGGCAACTCTGCGGCTATCCAGACGGCGATCGATCAGTGGCAAGACGGAGATCGCGCTCTGCTGCTACATGTCTATGGTGGTATTGGCGGTGACAGGCGCGAACCGGCGGCGGCCACCCCGATCTTTTTTGGGCACTTTGCCTATGGGATGGCCACGGTTATTCGCGATCCCCTCACTCAGGAACGCCGCTTCGATATCCGCTATTACCAGATCTACACCCACAATACCGATGGGTTGGTTGCGGGTACGCTCCACTGGTCGAGATACATGGGCGATCGCCAGTTTGGGTGGGTGGGGGTGCGGCCCGTCTGCGATCTCCTGATGCACCTCGATAGCCTGTCTCGCTGGTATGAATTGGATGGAGAACGGCGATCGCCCATCAATGGCATCATTTCTCAGCTCGTTGCCATGACCGCTCGCTACCGGATTGGCGATGGTACGGGAGGCACCTATGTTGGGCCTGCCAACAACTGCTCGCAGGACTCTAACCGCGCCGTTTTTACTGCGTTGCAGCGGCTGAGTAACCAAGACAATTGGCTGAAAGATTGGGCAGATCGCCATCCCCAAGATAGCGAAGCGCTCCAAAACCTTTTGACTGTCGGACAACTGCTGAAGCTGGAACTGCAACCCCTGGGCAGTCCTAGAGCCGATTGGGAAAGGAATGAATACAACTTGGGCACCACGTTGGAAGATAAGCCCTTACAAAATTTGATGGCTGGGATCAGCAGTTGGCGCACGCTCCTACCCCGCAAAGCGAGCGACACGATTGTCAAGGTTTTCCTCGAACATGGGGCATCCGTTTGGGTATTGCGAACCAACCAGATTGGTGGCAGTGCTCCTGATATTGAACCGATCGCACCCATGACTTTCTAAGCTCAACCTTAGTACAGGAAAAAACTGGAGGGCTCTTAATTTTATGTAGCACGGGCACTGCCCGCGCTACATAAAATTAAGGGCTTTACTGGGGTTTGATTTTTTGTCCTGTACTGAGAAGCTCAATAGCCTAGGGCACAAACGATAGTTGGGTTCTTCAACCGGATTTGATATGACATCTGAATTCAATTTAGTTAATTCAGCGTTCAGTCTTGGTTATTCCGGGCGTACAAAGAGGGATTGCTGAAAACAACATGTTTTTGAATCCGGGAACTTTTCCCCAACTTCAACGTCCAGCACCGAAATCTTTCTTTTTTCTCGGTTCAGAAAAACAAATTGCTACGGTGATTCTCAGCTAATCTTTAGATTTTGAATCAGACTATCTTTCCGACTATACAAACTTTGAATTTCGATATTTTGTGATTCTTCCCCGATGTTTCTTGCTAGCTAAAACCCTTGTCTATCAACCTTTTAAGCGAAGTTAGAGAGTTGATGAAGGGAGCGGTGAAGGCGACCCTTTACCTTGTATGAACTTTGTATTAAGACAAGACTTTAGAAAGAAATTTGGAGATTTTGGAAATCAAGGCGATCGCCCACTCTGCAAACATTTCACGGCAAGTTTTCAATCGTTATCCTAAATATCTGAGGCGATCGAGCCTGTCATATCGGTGTTGTATTTGGTATCGTCTGAATACGGCGCGAAATTTGAACAAAAATGTTCAGAGTGAATGAAATTTAACGTTCGCTTCGCATACTATGAGATTGGACAGACCAAAATCTTGGCTGTCTGACGTTTGGCATACTGCCTCGTGCCTTGCGGAACGCGCGTAAGTTTGTCACATACAGATCCACATTCAGGCCCCTTGCTTGGTCTAGATGAATGGCATAGTCTGAAGTGGAGCGACTAGTCTACGAAGTTGCACATATTGGGAGCAGAGCAATGGCTCGTTATTCCAGCCTATTTACCCTTGCAACACCACTAACTTCTGTTCGCCATCGGTTTGCCGATGTATTGCGATCCTGCGATTGTGATGTCATCTATGACGAGGATGACTACGTGTTTGCTCGCGAAGTCCCCGGTCGAGTATCTTACTCACGCTTGGTAACCGTCGAAGTGCTGATTGATAGAACAGTCGATCGCACAAAGGAAGTTCAGTTGAGCGTAGTGGTTAAGAATGAAGAGCTGCCATTGAAGCGGGATAATCACTGTCGCCAGATGTTTCAGCAGGTGTTTGAAGCCTTCGAGCGCGACCACCAATGGAATATGGTGGAGAGTGTGCAGGCCACCTGATGCAGGCCACCTGATGCAGGCCACCTGAGGCTGCTATCGCTGTTGGCAACGTTCAGGATCGGAAACAGTGTACAGGGAGAGTTTGCTCCCTCCGGTTCTTACTGAACGTTGAGTTGAGCGATCGTGTCCCCATCTCTGAATTCGCTATGCCGCCATGATTGCCCCTAATTTGCCTGATTCTCATAAGCTTTCCTACTAGACTTCCCTGAGATTTTCTATGCATGAATCATAGAAATAGTGGCGTGTATTCGATTGATGACTCTATATCCTTTTGTGGGTAAATACGGTAAATGCGGGCTTTGCAAAGTTTTATGGGCGATCTGCAAAAATACTGTAATTTTTCAGATGCTCCGGTACATCTGATCGAAAAATTTGATAAGTTTGCGGAGGTATGGGAGAAAAATGTATGTGTTTGACTTCCATGCGGTGGGGAGCAACTGCTGAGTGTTCCTGAGCTGATGGGGATCGTTTCTAGATCTGTTCTCCGCTGATCTATTTGGGGTCGGTTTTGGTACAGATTTGGAGTGCGATCGCAAATTTACTCTGCTCCACTGAATTTTCTCTTCAAAGGCTCCACTGATTTTGGTTGCACCTCCCTGTTGTATTGACGCTCAAAGTTGTGTTGAGGTTTAGATAACGTCTGCGCCCGCTCCGCTGAGGCGTTTGCAGCTCCTCGTCCTCAACTCACGTTGTTCTAGGCTGATTCGGGTTTATCCTGATCGTCTTTTCACCCACCTCATCGTTGCTTTTTTGCATAGTGCGAGATGGTTCTGTGTTTCCTGATAATCGATTCGTATAGGGCTTCAATGGCTTTCTATCTTGTCAGAGTTTTGCAGGGGAGAACCTGTTTAAGCATGTGCGGAAGGATGGAAGCCTCGCTGGCAAGTGGATGCAGGTTTAGAGCCATCCAAAACGCGGATAAACCCAGTGGATGAGTTCTGTTCAGCGATCGCCAGACGTCGCTAGACATTGTTGTTGTAGTTAACGGAGAGATAGGTAGTTAGCAGTATGGCCTTACCTCTCTCATGGCTTTTCTCAAGTTTCTTCCTGGTAGGTACTCACGGAGGTAGAGGATGAATGACCCGGAACGACAACAAGAACCTGGGTCGGTCGGGTCCAGCATGTCTGAAGAAGAAACACAGTCTTTATCCCGCGAGCCAGATCCCTTGCAGGATGACAGCCTTTTAGAGGACACCGCTACCCCTCGGATTCCACCTCGGACTCCCTTCGAGCTCCCTTCCCCGATCGCCCTTGATCCGGCGGCTCTCGAAGATGCAACTGTGGCCATGCAGGGAAACACAGGTCAGCTCCTGCGGAAATACAGTGAGCTGGTGGCTTGCCATACCCAGTTGTGGCGAGAGTACATGGCTTTCAAGCAGTTGTTTGATCAGTCCCCAACGCCAGATTTTCTGACCAATGGGCAAGGGATCATTCTTCAGGTCAATCAGGCGGCGGGGCAATTGCTGGGGCTTTCGATCGAGGCATTACTGGGGCGATCGCTCCTGGAGTTTGTCGCTCCGGAGATGGTGGCTATTGTGCAGACAAGACTCCACCAGCTACTCCGAAGCGGTGGAAAAGATGAACTAGATGTGAGTCTGAGAGGCGATCGCTCCCCCGAACATTCTGGAGACGCCCCACCGCTGTCGGAGGCTGATTTGGAGGACGATGTCGTTCGAGATGTCGTCTTTTACTTGGATGCAGATATGGGCCATCACACAGAGGCTGGAGTGATCCGCTGGCAGGCCCATGACATTTCTCGGCAGCGCCAACGGGCAGATGAGCAGGCGCAAAAACTAGAACTGGCGCAGTTGTCGGCAGAGATGATCCAACAGATCCACCAATCTCTCGATCCCCCTGCTATTCTCAGTAATGCTGTGACAGAGGTACAGCGGGTTCTACAGATCGATCGTGTGGTGGTTTACCAGGTGGATAGCCAACAGGTGACGGCGATCGCCGAGGCCATCGAACCGGGATGGCGATCGCTTTTAGGCCCGTCCGTAGAACCAGACGCCATGGCATTTGTATCCGAGCTATACGGACAAGAGGAAGCGGTTGTTCTGCCCGACGTCCATGATTTGGCTTTCTCCCCTGAAGCAACCGAAATTCTTCGACAGCACCAGATTCAGTCTATGGCAACGGTTCCCGTGCTAGATGGAGACATGTTGCTAGGGCTGTTGTCTGTCCATCAATGTAGTCGGGTGCGAACATGGCAGAGCTGGGAAATCGAGTTGCTGCAACGGGTAGCCGCAGAGTTGGCGATCGCCCTACACCATTCCGCCCTGTATCAGCAAGCCCAGCAAGTTAGTGCCACCCTGGAGCAAGATCTCCACCAACGAACTGAACAGATGGGACGGATTCTAAAGTACGAATCCATGCTGAAGCGGATCACCGACCGCGTGCGCGATTCCCTCGACCAGAATCAGATTTTGCAAGCGGCGGTACAAGAATTGACGCTGGTACTCAACATTTCTGGATGCAACGCCGCTCTTTACGATCTCGACCAAAATACCTCGACTATTCTCTACGAATACACCAGCTCCGTTCCCGCCTTCTATGGCAAAGTTGCCCGCATGGAAGATTCGCCAGAAATCTACCATCAGTTGAAAGAAGGGCATTCGTTCCAATTCTGTTCTCTTTACCCCAACCCGGTACGCGGTTCGGTGGCAATGCTAGCCTGCCCTATCTTCGTTGATCCCAAAAGCGCTGAGGGGATGGAACAAACGGTACTGGGCGATCTCTGGCTGATCCATGAAAAAGACTATGTGTTTAACCTGTCTGAAATCCGACTGGTGCAACAGGTGGCAAACCAATGTGCGATCGCCATCCGGCAGGCGCGACTTTATCGAGCCGCTAAAGCCCAAGTCGAGGAGCTGGAGCACCTCAACCATCTGAAAGATCAGTTCCTCAGCACGGTTTCCCACGAACTTCGTACCCCCATCGCCAACCTCAAAATGGCGATCCATATGCTCGAAATTTCCAAGTCTCCCGATAAGCAAGCGCAGTATCTCAAAATTTTGAAGGATGAATTGGCCCGCGAGTCCGATTTCATCAATGATTTGTTGGATTTACAACGGTTGGAACAATCGCGAGCACAAATTTCCCTGCAAGTTATCAATATGCAAGACTGGCTACCCGAATTAGTCCAGCCCTTCCAGTCTCGGATGCAGAGCTATCAGCAGATATTTCAGTTGCATTGCCCGCCAGAGGTGCAATGGCTCCATACCGATCTCAGCATTTTGCAGCGCATCTTGATCGAGCTACTCAACAACGCTTGCAAGTACACCGCCCGTGAGTCGACTATTGAACTCTCGGTTGCGTCGAACGATTATAACTTCACTCATTTGCCCCATCTCACCTTTACGCTGCGCAACGAGGCAGAGATCCCTGCCCATGACCTGCCGCACATTTTCGAGAAGTTCTACCGCGCCACCCAGGTGGATCGTTACAGGCATGGCGGCACTGGGCTTGGACTCGCCCTGGTCAAAAAGTTGGTCGAAGAATTGGGCGGCAATATTTTTGCGACTAGTCAGGACGGATGGACGACCTTCAGACTAATCGTACCCAGCTATCCATTGGATCGAGTTGTAGGTGAGTCCCAGACGCGTAATAGTCCAGACGATCAGGATGCTTGATTTGGGATTGAAATCGAGTCAGTCAGAGGGCTAGTTTCTCAGGCGTCGTTGATCGCTCTGGTAACGGATAAATTCTGAGGTAAAGGCCAAAATGCCTGATCCCATGATCAGAATAGCGCTAAGAGCATTGACATCTGGCTTGACGCCCGTGCGGACGCGGCTGAAGATTTCCATGGGCAGTGTATTGACGCCACCCCCAGCGGTGAAGCTGGAAATGAGCAAGTCATCCATGCTCAACACAAATGACAGTAAGCATCCAGAAATAATGGCGGGCATCAGTTCTGGCAAGAGCACTTTGATAAATGCCTGGCGAGGGGTTGCTCCTAAATCGAGTGCAGCTTCTTCCAGGTAAGGATTGAGTCCTGCCAGACGGGTCGAGACGACAACCGCAATGTAGGCGAGACAAAACACCATATGGGCTGCAACCACGGTCCACAGGCTTAAGGGAATGGCCATGGATGCCAGGAACACGAGAGTTGCAACGGCGATCGCAATGTCTGGAATAATCAACGGCAGATAAGATATGCCTTGGTACAAGCTTTTACCGGGGAAGGTGTAGCGAGCCAAGCCCACCGCCATCAACGTACCCAGTACCGACGACACTAAGACGGAAATGAGGGCTACCGAGAGGCTATCCTGCAAGGCCGACAAAATGCGACCATCATTAAACATGCTGATGTACCACCGCAGCGAAAAACCCTGCCAGTTTGAGGCAAAGGGTGACTCGTTGAAGCTGAAGAAAGCCAACACCAGCACGGGTAAATACATGAAGGCGAACATTACCAGGGTGAAGCCAAACTGCCACTGCAACCAAGCACGCGATGTGGATTTTGCTTTGTGAGACGCGGGGCGATCGCCATCAGCTACCATCATCTTTCTACCTGCTGAATGAGATTTATCGGATTGTACAAAGCGCTGGCGGTAGATGCAATCAGTTTCTTCTTGGGATTGATGCATTTTGTTGATGCACCACGCTTACAACATCAACAAAATACGTCAGCCCTGCTGATCGATTTGTGAATCTTTGGAACACTTGGGTTCGCTAAGATGACACTATCTTCTTCACGTACCGACTGCCTTTTGTAGAGGTTGATGATGGTTTTGCAACAGCCCTTAAGCCTGCTAGCAGTGCCACCACTAGAAAGTGGCGATCGCCTCACCCGTGCTGAGTTTGAACGTCGCTACCGAGTGACCCCCGAACCCTTCAAAGCAGAACTCATCGAAGGAGTTGTTTACGTGGCTTCTCCCGTTCGAAATTTGCATGGCAATCCCCACTTCAACTTAATTACCTGGCTAGGTGTTTATAGCGCAGCGACTCCAGGAGTGAGCGGAGCAGACAACACAACGACTCGCTTGGATTTGGATAATGAACCGCAACCTGATGCTCTATTACGAATAGAGACGGGTGGAACGTCAAGTATCAGTGCGGATGGCTATGTTGAAGGGGCACCAGAATTAGTGGCAGAGATTGCAACAAGCAGTGCTGCTCTCGATTTCGGGGCAAAGATGAATGCCTATCGCCGCAACGGTGTGCAGGAATATTTGATCTGGGACACTTTCGAGAATCGGCTCAGTTGGTATCAGCTGCAAAATGAGGAATTTGTCGTGATGGAGCCGGATACTGAGGGGATCATTGGCAGTCAGGTATTCCCAGGGCTTTGGCTGGAGGTGCCTGCGTTGCTGTCAGGAGACATGATGGCGGTTCTCAACGGTTTGCAGCGCGGCATTGCTGATCCCTCCCATCAGGTGTTTCTCGAAAGGTTGGCGCAACAGAGGCCAAACGATTAATAGTTTTGCGATCGCCATATTTCAGTAGCAAGGCGATTGTCAGAATTACACTAAGGTATCGGCTTTGCGATCGCCATATTTCAACAGCAAGGCGATCGTTAAGCTCACAGCCAAAATTAGCAGCATACTGAGCCCAGACCCAAAGCCCCAGTTTCGCGCTGCTCCCAGGAATTGGTTATAGACTAGTCGCGCCATCGTCATGCTCGAAGCGCCCCCCAGCAGTTCTGGGACAACAAAATCTCCCAGACTGGTAATGAAAACGAGCAGGCAACCCGCCGCGATCCCCGGAAGCGATTGGGGTACCGTGATTTTGGCGAAAACTTGAGTGGGGGGTGCACCCAGATCCGCTGCTGCCTCCAGCAATCGCCTATCTAGCTTTTCCAGGGATGCGTAGAGGATCAAGACCATGTAAGGCAAGAAGTTGTAGGCCAGCCCCAAGACGACGGCTGACTGCGTATTTAGGATTTGTAGAGATGGGAGCCCTACGGAATTCAAAAACGTATTGAGGACGCCCGTTGGTCGCAGGATCGTAATCCAGGCATAGGAACGGAGGAGGGAGGAGGTCCACAATGGCAGAACAAAAGCTAACAAGAGCAAGTTACGCCAACGCTGCGGAGCCATAAGCGCTATCCAATAGGCGACAGGAAAGCCCAGCACCAGGCAGAGTAGCGTGCTGGCGATCGCAAAGATAAAGGAGCGAAAAATGACCCGCAAATAAACATCATCTTGAAGAATTTTGAGATAGTTACCCAGTCCATAACTAGGTAAGGGATTGCCTGGCTTAAAGTCGGGCAACAAACTCAACTGCAGAATCATCAGTGTGGGAATGACCAGCAACAGCAGCAGCCACACACCCGCAGGTAGCAGCAGCACCAGCGGCTCCACTAATTTTGTGGCGCGCTGCTTGAGGCGCTGGAATACCGAGGCAGGGGATGCAGTTTCACGGGATGCGATCGGAGGACTGGTGGCCATAGATCATGCAGGGCGTTGAGATAGGGGATCTTGACGATTGATGTCCCGGAGCAATCCCTGAAGCCAAAGGGGTTACAGGGATTGCTCATCACGTTAGTCGTAGATGGGGATCAGGTGCTGGTCAGTTGAGTCCAAAGGCGATCGTAGAGATCAATCGCATCCCCAACTGGAGCCAGGGCTTCACATTTTGCCAATACCTCTTCTGGTGGGAAGAGACGCGTATCGGCCTTCAGCTCGCTGTCAAGGCTGTCGAGTGTCAGCTTGTTTGGGGTGGCCAGTTGCAAGCGGGACATGACCTCGGCAGCACTTTCGGGGTTGAGCACATAGTTCATCCAGGCATAGGCTGCCTCGACGTTGGGTGCTGTCGTAGGAATAGCGATGCCGTCTGTCCAGACGGTTGCACCACTAGATGGCACCACATACTCAAGGTCATCGTTCTCGGCGATCGCATCCAGCGCATCCACCGAATAAGCATGGGCAATCAACAAATCCCCAGGAACAATCTGATCGCGCCATCCATCCGTTGTAAAGGCACTGAGAGCGGGTTTCAGTTCCTCTAACATGGCGAAGGCTTCTTCAACTTCGGCTGCATCTTCGGTGCTGTTCGAGTAGCCCAGCATCTTCAGCGTAATGCCAGCCACTTCGCGGACATCGTTCAGCAGGGTCATGCGGCGCGTCAATTCTTCCTGGTTTTCCCACAGGTATTCCCAGTCTTCGACTTCACCCAGTTCGGCGACATTGTAAATCAGCCCTGTTGTCCCCCAGCTGTAGGGAATGCTGTAGTCGTTGCCGGGATCATAGGGTGGGCTCTGCCACTGCTCAATCAAATCGGCCAGATCGGGCAACTCATCATGGTCGAGTTCCAACAACATATCCATCTCGATCATTTGCTCGATCATGTAGTCCGACGGGTAGATGATGCTGTACTGGCCGCCGCCACCTGCTTGTAGCCTTGCCAGCATGGTTTCATTCGAGTCGTAGATATCAGCAACGACGCGAATACCCGTTGCTTCCTCGAAGCCAGCGATCATGTCATCGTCGAAATAGCTAGACCAACTGTAGATATGGAGGGTGTCGTCACCGCTAGCAGACCCCTCATTAGAGGCGGTTGCTTCGGCTTCCGTGTCGGTAGAGTCTGCATCATTTTGGGCAATGTTGCCAGCGCAGTTGGTCAGCACCGCACCTGCCATCGCCGCTGTGGACAATTGCAGAAAACGACGTCGCCCCGGAGACATGCGGGGGAAACGACGAGGAGGATAGAATCCACGTTTTGACATTAGCTACACTCCTAATTTCTTTGGGTATGGGGTTGAGCAGATGAAGTAAATCAAAACCATCAAAGCGAAAGCCAGGTGTATGAGTTGGAAACTAGCATCCCCTGTTCAGGGAAAATCATCAAGCAGGTGACGAACGCGGTCTGACAGAGGCAAATGCTGAGATGCCCTTTGCTATGGCTACACTATGGTAAGCAGACAAAATTGCATTCGGCTTTGCACAAATCGGTTATAAATCATGGTGTTTTATGCCAGAATTACTCTCCAGTTGTCAGTTTGTTGATGTTCATGATGCAGCTGTTGAATGGCTGATGGCTCGTCGCGACTTTGATACCCTGACTTGAGAGCAATTGAGATTAGTAAAAGGCCCTAATGGAGGTTAGCCGTGGCCTAGAGATTGATGACGGATGTCGAACGAATACTCAGCGGCTACCTAGTTTACAGTGAATGATTAGAAGCAAAGATGAATCCGTACATTGTGAACAACCTGAGCTATTTGTCGATTTCATTCATCTGCTGTCTCATTTGCCAAAGCCAAGCAGTCTTGCGTTTTCCAGGAAACGCACACCGTATCATTGGGTGCAAACAGATGTCCTTGACGGTTGGGCTCGAGAACCGTAATGCGATCGCCCGACATTAGATCCACCACGTACTGCACATGGGTTCCCAAATACATAATGGTACTGACGCGTCCCTCGTAGCAGTTTTCGTCAGTACTCATTTTTTGCGCCCCGATATGCACTTTCTCAGGCCGGATACTCAACACCAGGGCACGACCAATCGCCCCATCCCAGCCCTCTGTTGGCGGAACCGAAACGCGCATTCCGCTATCGGTCAATATCTGCAGGGTTGAACCCTCCGCTGTCTCCACACAGCCCTGTAAGAGATTTGTATCCCCAATAAAATCCGCAACAAACGGCGTTCTGGGATGTTCGTAAATTTCGTTTGGCGTGCCAATTTGTTCGACCCGCCCATTGTTCATGACCGCAATTCGATTGGATAAGCTGAGGGCTTCTTCCTGGTCGTGGGTCACCATCACAAAGGTTACCCCCAGTTCTCGCTGAAGGGTCGAAAGCTCGACCTGCATCTCTTTTCGCAGTTTCAGGTCTAGGGCTCCCAACGGTTCATCCAGCAACACCACCGCCGGACGATTAACCAGCGCCCGTGCCAGGGCGACCCGCTGCTGTTGCCCCCCCGACAACTGATTGGGATAGCGGCGGGCAAACTCTTCCATCTTCACGAGCTGCAAGACCTCTGCAACGCGATTTTGCGTCTCCGCTTTGCTGCACCGACGGATGCGTAGCCCAAACGCGACATTGTCCCGTACCGTCATGTGGCTGAATAGGGCATAGCTTTGGAAGACCGTATTGACCGGGCGACGATAGGGCGGCACCGTATCCATCGCCTGCCCCCGAATCAAAACATTGCCAGATGTTGGTTCGTCAAAGCCCGCAATCAGCCGCAGCGTTGTGGTTTTTCCACAACCCGAAGGCCCGAGGATACTAAAGAACTCGCCCTGCCGAATTTTTAGACTGATTCCTCGAACGGCTGGTTCTCCATTGAAAACCTTAACCACCTCATGAAGTTCTACATCATAGTGCGTTTCTGTCTGAACAAATGAAGGGTCGTCGTGGGTGAGGGTCTGAGCCATGAATCGCTGATCTCCATGAGGTACAGGGCAGGTGCAAGGCTGGGTGCAAATTATTCTTATAGTTGGCTAGTTGGGAACAATCAACGGTTACGAGCGATACCATAAAACTTTAGTTCTTTAGCATAACCATAAGCTTTGTTATTCTTCAAATTGAATTTGGTGCTGAGCAACTGCCTTGGAGGTATTGGCGTTCTCTGAGCATGCGCTTTACCCAATGGCTAGAGGTACAAGTGAGGTGTTGATGGATATGCCGACTGTTCAGACAAATTCTGAACAAATT
The DNA here is from genome assembly GCA_015207365.1 of Vacuolonema iberomarrocanum LEGE 07170. Classification (GTDB taxonomy): domain Bacteria; phylum Cyanobacteriota; class Cyanobacteriia; order Elainellales; family Elainellaceae; genus Vacuolonema; species Vacuolonema iberomarrocanum. The sequence goes on along the minus strand of JADEXA010000041.1, from coordinate 34,449 downwards.
CTCTGGTTAAGGTGTCAGGAGAAATACTGAGAAAGGCTTGACTCTGATTGATGTTGCCCTGAGTTCGTTTGATATTAGCCCACGACTATGAATGGAGAATGGTTCAATTTTTTCCTGTATGACCGGACTGAAAGAACGACCCTTAGAAAATACTTGAAGGAACGGGTAGATGCCATTCCGGGTAGATGCCATCCAATGACAAAATCCGATGCAATAATGGGATTGCTTCGGTATGAGCGATCGCCATCTTCGACTCGGCTGATAGCATTTGGCTCTCAATTTCTCTCGTTATTGACCCGGCTGGTGATTAGCCCAGCCATCATTTCGACTCTCGTTAGCTGTTCTCAAGGATATTTGCGCATATGACGCTGACCCAACCGTCTTCCAGTGGCAAGAGAGATAGTTCCCGCACCGTTGGTCAGCGCTATCAGTCGGTTGTGGTGATGGTGCTGATTACGCTGAGTTTGTTGGGGGGAATCGGTAGTCGGTTAGCGTATTTGCAGTTGGCCCAGGGGATCAACAATCGGCAGCTAGCAGACAACAACCGCATTCGTCTGATTCCGCGCCAACCTGAGCGGGGGCGCATCCTCGATCGCAGGGGTAGAACCATTGCGGGGAGCCGCCTATCCTTCGCTGTTTTCCTATGGCCGATTGCGAACTCAGAAGAAGAGTGGCAGCCGATCATTCGACGGCTGGCCAATGTTCTGGAGGTAGAGGAAGATTTCATTCGCTCCCGATTAGAGCAGCAAGGGTACTATTCCCCCAGCCTGGTACGGGTGGCACGGGGCATTAGCCCAGCGCAAGTTACCGCCCTGTCGGAAATGAATCAGAGCCTAAATGGCGTGCAGGTGGAAGGGGAAGCGGTGCGTTACTACCCCAATGGTGACCTGGCCGCCCATGTTTTGGGCTACACCGGAGAGGTGGATGAAACCTCGCTGGATGCGCTGGAAGGCGAGGGCTATCGCCTAGGCGATATTGTTGGGCAGATGGGGGTTGAATCCGCCTTCGAGCCTATCCTGCGCGGTGAGTGGGGCGGTCAGCAGGTCGAGGTGGATGGTGCTGGACGCGTGCTACAGGTTTTGGGCGAAAAGTCGGCGCGATCGGGCGAAACGGTGACTCTGACGCTGGATCTGGATGTGCAACGGGCGGCTGAGGCTGCTTTGGGCGATACGAAGGGGGCGATCGTGGCGATTGACCCTCGAAACGGTGGGGTGTTGGCGATGGTGAGCCGCCCAACCTTTGATCCCAATATTTTTTCAGGGCGGATTACGGACGAACAGTGGCAGGAGATTCAGGGTAAGGATTTTCCATTCGTGAACCGTGCCCTGCAGGGCTTCCCGCCCGCCAGTACGTTCAAGATCGTGACCACGACAGCGGCGATCGAATCGGGATCCTATTCCACCAGTGCTGTCTTGCCCACCTATCCCTTTGTGCAGGTGGGCGGCATTCAGTTTTGGGATTGGAACCGGGCAGGATTTGGTCCCTTGGACTTTCGGGGAGCCATGGCAATGAGTAGTGATACCTTCTTCTACCAAACGGCAATGCGGATGGGGGGCGAAGCGTTGATCGATTGGACGCGGCGCTACGGCTTTGGTCGGAAAACGGGTATCGAGATTACAGATGAGGAAGCCCCAGGGCTGGTTCCCGACGAGGAGTGGAAGCAAGAGAACATTGGCGAAGGCTGGTTTATTGGCGACAGTATCAATATGTCCATTGGGCAGGGCTATTTGCAAAGCTCTCCCCTCCAGGTCGCGGTGATGTTTGCGGTGCCTGCCAATGGCGGCGATCTCGTGCAGCCGCATTTGTTGCGCGATAACGAAGAGGCGCGGGAATGGCGGGAGTCGCTTGATATGTCGCCAGAGACCGTTCGGATTTTGCAGCAGGGTCTGCGGCAAGTGATTACCAGTGGAACAGCGCGATCGCTCAACGTCCCCACACTTCCTCCCTTTGCCGGAAAAACAGGAACCGCTGAAGATCCGCCTCGGCTTTCCCATGCCTGGTTCGGTGCCTATGCGCCGCTGGACAATCCAGAGATTGTCGTTGTGGCGTTTGCCGAAAACTCTGGCGGCGGTGGCGGTGCGGTGGCGGCACCGATGGTGCGTCAGGTACTAGAGGCATACTTCAACGGTTCATCCGCATCTCCAGATACGGTTAATTCTTCAAACTAACAGTATCCTGAGCGGTAGGATCCTTAAGACAACCTATTTTCGTGGGATTGGCGTGTCTGTGACAGGCGCTTACAGTCGTCAAGGTTGCTAGACGATGCTGCCGTTGAGGACAGCGGTGAGCGCGACGGCGTCAATCCACTGATGTGTGATTTATGCCGAGAAGTATTGGTTTTCAACGGTTACGTCAGATTTATTCCAAAATTACGCAGACGCCAGAGCAAGAGCGTCACGAGCGATCGCCCGCTAGGCTTTCGCGGCGGCAGTTTCTCCAGCGCAGTGCCATAGCCGCAGGAACGGTTGGGGCTTCGTCCCTGGGAGTCCGTCCTCTGTTTGCGGGCAATCCGCCCCGCTTTTTGATTGTGGGGGCTGGGGTTGCAGGGTTGACCATCGCCTATCGATTGCAGCAGGCGGGGATTCCGGTAGATATTGTCGATGCAGCTCCCCGCATGGGCGGTCGCTTGCGAAGTCTGGCCAATCAGGCCGGATGCCCCAACCCTGTCGAGTTGGGTGGAGAATTCATCGATACCTGCCATCAGGCTATTCAGTCGTTGGTGAAGGAATTGGGCTTGCCGATTGCCGACCTATGTTCAGCAGATCAGGATCTGACGCCCGAGGTTTTTTATTTTGGTGGAGAGCGCCTGTCCCATGACTGGGTGGTAGAGGCATTTACGCCTCTGGCCAAAAAGATTCAGCAAGATGTGGCGGCGTTGGGCGGTCGTCAACCGACCTATCGCACCCACTCTCCCCTGGCTACTGCCCTCGATCGCCTTTCTCTGGAAGACTACCTGGAAACGGTTGATCTCGACCCGAAACTCAAGTCCTTGGTTCGGGTTGCTTACATCACCGAATATGGCCTCGACAGCCATGAGCAAACTTGCCTAAACATGCTGTTTTTGATTGGGCGCGAACCGGGGCTCTGGAGTACCTATGGTGAAAGTGATGAACGCTGGCATATCGTGGGTGGCAATGAGCAAATTGTGAAAACGCTGGCACGACGGGTTCAGACTCCCATTCGGTTGGAAACCCAGCTAGAGTCCATTCGCGAAACGGGCGATCGCACCTACCAGGTAAGCCTACGCCAAGGCAGCACGAGCCAGGAGCGCACCTACGACGGCGTCATTCTCGCTATGCCCTTCTCTGTGTTGCGAAATGTGACCTTGAAGGTGGATCTGCCACCCTTGAAGCGAGAGGCGATCGCCCAGCTTGGTTATGGCACTTGCTCCAAGCTAGTGGTACCGATGCGCGATCGCCTGTGGCGTAATCGCTATCATTCCACCATGAGCGTTTACACAGATTTGGCGTTGCAAAATACCTGGGAAAGTTCTCGGTATGCGCCGGGTCGCAGCGGGTGGATTACGAACCTGCGGGGCGGGCAAGGGGGCCTGGAGTTGGGCCGCGATCGCCCGGATGATCAAGCCAAGAGGCTCCTTGGCGATCTTGATTCGCTGTTTCCTGGAATTCAGCAAGTGCAACGGGGGCGTTCCTGCCGAGCGGTATGGGCGGCTGAGCCCTATGCCCTTGGCTCCTATGCCTGCTACCGTCCCGGTCAAACCACCCGCTTTGGGGGCATCGAAGCCGAACCTGTGGGTAATCTGTGGTTTGCAGGCGAACATTGCTCGATCGTCTCTCAGGGCTACATCAACGGAGCCGTCGAGTCTGCCGAGCAGGTCGCCAGCCAAATCCTCACCCGGATTTAGTATCTCCAATTATCCTAAAAGGCTTTATCGCGTTTCCGAGGATTGTTTTTGAAGACGTTTGCGGTCCACAGTCGTAGATAAAACAATCGAAACATCCACTGCTCCGAATTGCAGGAATTTTTCTAATACAGCTTCAAGGTGCTGCATGGATGGCAGAACGATTTTCAAGATATAGTACTCGCTCCCGACGACCCGATGCATTTCAATGACTTCTGGCAACGCAATCGATTGTTCTCGTAGATGCTTGCAGTGCTCGGCATTTACGCGCAGTTTCAAGAATGCCATAACGGGAAATCCTAGCTTTTCCCGATTGAGATTGACGTTGTAGCCTTCAATTACCCCTTCATCCTCCAGCTTTCGGACTCGCTCGGCGATCGCGGTTCCCGTTAATCCAATTCGATGCCCGAGCTCCTTGAACGAGATCCGCGCTTCTGCCTGTAGGATCGCTAAGATTCGCCAGTCTACCTCATCCAGATTTACTGCAGTGACCCTGCTCATTTCTTCCTCCTAAGCTGCTGAGTGCCATCTTAATCAGTCAACCACAAACTGCATAAGTATTGATTTTGCCAAGTGAAAAGACCTGAATTTCTTGATTCGCAAAGTGAAAAAGCTAAAATGCCTGATCTTTTGTCTGTATCTTCAAACCCATCTCTCTTACTCTAGAGAAGCAATGGAATACCAGAGAGCCTTGAGGAGGTAACTCAATGGATCTTGGATTAAAAGATAAGGTTGTGCTCGTGACGGGTGCTAGCAAAGGTATTGGGGTGGCAATTGCGATGGCTTTTAGCCAAGAAGGAAGCAAAATCGTCCTGGTAGCCCGAACCCAAGCCGAATTAGAGCAAGTCGCTAAATACGCGCAACAGCAAGGGGCTTCAGAGGTGTTAGTAATTGCTACGGACCTAACCCAGCCCCAAGCCATCGATCAAGTTGTTTCTGAAACGATCCGTCGATTTGGCACGATTCATGTCTTGGTCAACAATGCTGGTATCTTGGGGCGTTTTCTACCTTTTGAAGATTTGACAGATGACGAATGGCTTCAAGTCTTTAATCTCAACCTCTTTGCTTTAGTGAGGCTCACTCGGGCAATTTTGCCTTATATGACTCGACAAAAATGGGGGCGAATCATTAATATTTCTTCGGAAAGTGGTCTGCAGCCAGATGCAGTAATGCCTCACTACAGCGCGACAAAAGCGGCTCTGTTGAACCTAACCAAAAGTCTTTCAAAGCAGTATGGGCAGCAAGGCATTTTGGTCAACAGCCTCTCACCCGCTTTTATCAAGACACCTATGGTAGAGGCGATGCTGGAGCAGATTGCTCAAGAGAAGCGTCTCGGCACTCAAGAAGCTGAGGTCTACTTCTTAAAAGAAAATCGTCCCCATATTGAACTAAGGCGCAGTGGAAATGCTTCTGAAGTTGCTTCTGCTGCCGTGTTTCTGGCCTCTGAAGCTGCCTCATTCATTGTTGGCACAAACTTACGTGTCGATGGAGGGTCGGTCGCAAGTATTTAGAGGATCAAAACAGGTATAGAGACTGTATGTAATCCGCTGCTCTAAAACAGCTATTGAGCTATTTCTTTTTTTGGTAAAGAGTTCGCTGTTTTTGCTGAATTTTTCTATGCGCTAGGGAAATCTACAAAGTAATGGCGGTTAGATGCCGCTTTGTAGATATTTCACATTCCAACGACTATGCGCGTCACCGAACAAACTCACCGGAGATTGACCATACAGCATAAGCCCTACTGGCCTTGGGTATTCGGTGGAATTGCAACGGTGATAGGGGTGGTGCTGGGAGCCGCCTTGTTTGGCAGCACGACCTTGCGCTGCGATCGCACCACCACGCAATGCGAACTCACCCATTCGAATATGTTTGGCGATCGCCAACGCACCTTTGCTAGCGACAGTCTCCAAGGTGCGGAAGTGGATCGAACGCGGGATAGCGATGGCGATGTGACGTATCGCGTTGTTATGCAAACTCGTGAGGGTGAAATTCCCTTGACCCGAGCCTATACGTCGGGCTTGGGACAGCGGAGACGGCAGGCAGATGCGATCAATGCCTTCATTCAAACCCCCACTCAAGCTTCGCTGGAGATCCAACAAAACAGCTATCTGATTGGCATCATCATCTTTATCTTCTTTGGTCTGTTTGGCAGTGTGATGGTTCTGTTCATCCAATCGGGACTATTTACCTTTGACAAAACCCTAGGGCAGCTAACCATCACGCGGAGCCATATTTTTGGACGCAAGCGGCAAGAGCAATATCCGCTAAAACAGCTTGTGGCGGCACAGCTTCAGCATAGTAAAGAGGCCTGTCGGGTGGTCTTGATGATGGAATCGGGACAGTTGATTCCGCTGATGAACTACTACAGCTCTGGCATCGCGCCAAAGCAAAAGATTGTAAACGAGATTTCCACATTTCTTGGAGTTCGCGACACACAGCCATCAGATGCGGGTATCCAGTTTGCGCCCAAGGATTACAAGGAGCTACTGCGTTTAGCATTTCTGGGCACGACAACAGAGAAGCAAGACGCCATGCAGACTGCTGAGGCGATTCTGACGCAAGATCCTGATGATCTAGAGGCTTACTTGAAATACAGCGTTGCGGCGGTTGCCCAAGGTAAGCGGGATCAAGCTGAGGCCAAGATGGTCGAAGCGCGATCGCGCTTCATGGAGCAGCAAGATCTAGCCAAGGCGAACCAAATGAACCAGTTCATGACCGTAATGGGCTTGAAAGGATAGTTGCAAGCTAGCTAGAACACTCATCCTTTGATTTGCTTCACCAGGTGTTGTAATTCCGGGAGGATAAGGGTTTCGAGCGCTAGTTCGACAGCTTTGGTCGAACCGGGGAGGGAGAAAATTAGCGTGTTTTGACGAACGCCTGCGGTAGCGCGGGAGGCGATCGCCCGGGAGCCAATTTGCTGAAAGCTCAACCAACGAAACAGCTCACCAAACCCTGGCAGCGTTTTTTCTAGCAACCGCTCGATGGCATCGTAGGTGGTATCGCGGGGGGCAATTCCGGTGCCACCATTGATGAGGATGGCATCGAGTTCCGGCTGCTGGCATAGCGTTTGAACATGATGGGCGATCGCCTCTGGCTCATCTTTGAGCACCCGATAGTCCCGCACCCGATGCCCTAAGGTTTCCAGTGCCTGGGCAATATGTTGACCGCTCGTGTCGGTTTCGGGGGTGCGGGTGTCGCTCACGGTGAGGATGGCACAGGACACCGCCTGAAAGACAGTATCCGGATGAGGCGGATGCGGCATCGGTTTAGACTGACCTATTCTTCTGCTTTGTTGAAGCCCAATCCATTTTGCTCGGCATAGCGCTCCATGAACCGCATGAAGCGATCCCAATCCTGGGAGCTTTTCATGATGTACATGGCTTCGATGGCGGCTGGCTCGCCATTGATAAACTTCGCTTTGACTTCGCGGCTCACCAACTCGCCTTCCTCATCGATCAGATACATCCCCGTCACATCCTCGGTATAGTCTTGGGCGAGGGCGTCGGGTTTATCAAAATAGAAGGTCGCTGTACCGCTACTGCCATCGCGGGAACGGGTCAACCGCACGTCGGGGATGACGGTTTCGGCAGTGCCACGGGAAAATTGAATTTCTGCCATAGGATTCAAACTCAATACTGGAATGCAAATGCGAAAACGACCGTTTGGAGTGGTCGTCTTGACTTAACAGGTTCGCTCTATCATCCCACTATTCTGGTACACATCCCAAAGCCATTGTTCAACGCGATCGCCCATCGCCGCATTGGAATACGTTGCTTCGGCTCGTTGGCGGCAGGCCGCACGGTCGATTTGATCGAGTTTGGCGATCGCCGCCACCAGCCCTGTCACGCTATCGGGTTCGACGAGCCAGCCACAAATTCCATTCTCCACAATCTCGGTCGGGCCTCCTCGCGTGTAAGCAATTACTGGCACGCCGCAAGCCAGAGCCTCGATCGCGACATTGCCGAAGGCTTCCACCCAATGGGGCGTCATCAACAACGCCTGACAACGCCCCAAATCTTGCTGCAACTCTGCTGTTGTTCGAAACCCTTGATACCGAAATGATGCATTGGGAAAGCGGGTGCAAATCTGCTGCCAGTAGGCTTCATCGGTCAGGGCTCCCCAAATGTAGAGGGGGAGTTCTGCGGCTTGAGCGGCGGCGATCGCATCCTCCAATCCCTTCTCAGGCGCAATCCGTCCCACCCATCCCAGCCGTAGCTCGGGGTCGGGCTGAAAGCCGTACTGCGTTAGGTCAAAACCGTTTCCCAATACTCGACACTGGGCGGCAAAGGGAAAGGTTTCGGCTTGGGCTCTGCTGTGAACCCCGATGGTATCGGGGAAGGTGGCGGCGATCGCCCCAATGGCCTCGTCCATCGCATCGTTGAGGGAACCCATGCTGACGAGATGGGCGATCGGGCGCTGGAAGAAGGGCGTCAGATAAAAGGGCAACCAATCGTAAGCAAAGTTGACCAGCACATCCACCGCCCCTTGCTGCTGTCGTGCCGCTTCCCACATCGCGGCCAGAACCGAGTTGGGTGGCAGGACCATGGGAGTCGTGCGTTCCTGGCTTTGGGCGGTAACCTGCAAATGGCCGGGAATGGGGGCGATCGCGACGCCTTCTAGCTGCGACCCCTCCGGTGCCAGCACTGTCACGCGATGCCCTCGCCGCTGCAACTCTATCGCCATGTTTCGTAGGGTCAGCTCAACACCGCCCCCCTTTCCCGAACCCAGCGGCCCGACGGGGGTGGAGAGGAAGAGGAGACGGAGAGACATTGGATTAGGGGGGTGGATGAGTAGGAGGGTGAACGGAGTGAGGGGAGTGCGAGGCGTGAGAATTATTGAGTTTGGAGGTGCTGATAGGCCTGGGTGCAGTCTTGCTGAATTTGTGATTTGAGTTCGTCTAGCGAGGCGAATTTTTGCTCAGGCCGAAGGAAGGCGACGAGGTGGAGGGTGAGAGGCTTGTCGTAGAGGTCGCCGCTCCAATCCAGCAGGTGTACTTCTGCCCGTTGCTGCTGTCCGTCAACGGTGGGACGGATGCCCAAGTTCATCACCCCTGGCAGCGGGCGATCGCCCACCCCATAAACCCAAGTGGCATAGACGCCTTGACGGGGCAGAAACTTCTCTGGTGGCAGTGCCAGATTTGCTGTTGGAAACCCGATGGTGCGTCCTAATTGCTCCCCCTGCATCACTTTGCCACAGAGTGCATAGGGACGCCCCAACAGACAGTTTGCCCGTGGAATATCGCCCTCCAGGAGGGCGTGGCGAATGGCGGAGCTACTGATGCGCTCATCGTTTTCTAGATAGAGCGGGACAATGGTGACAGGGATGTTGTGTTGAGCGGCGATCGCTTTCAATACCGTTGCATTACCCGCCCGCTTCTTGCCAAAACAAAAGTCTTGACCCACGCTGATGTGCTGAGCCTGCAATTGCTGCACAACAATCGTTTCAAAAAAACCTTGGGGTGACATCTGCGCTATATCGGCATCGAAGCGCAGCCGTACCAATTGCCGAATTCCTAAGTTTTTCAAGTATTCTGCCTTTTCTGGCACCGGGGTGAGCAACAGCCGCCGCTGACCCGTAAAAAATTCCTGGGGATGGGGATGGAAGGTGACGACGGTTGGAATGCCAGTAGGCGTAGCGGGTGCTGAACCTCCCGATGCACCCATGCCACTGCTCAACTCACCTCGCGCTGTTGGCACGAGTCGAGATGCCGTTAGCTCCAGGATGGGTTCGATGACACGGCGATGGCCACGGTGAATGCCGTCAAAGTTGCCGAGTGCAATGACCGTTGGCGTTTGAATTAGATCGGGGGAAGAGGTGATCCACACGCGTTACATTTTGACACAAAACAGATTCATTCCCATCATGCCTTCAACGGAGCCGTAACGCCACCAAATCGTCGATTTGTGTCAGCGAAAAAAATCTGTTTACGACTGAAATGGCTGAAGCCTGGAATTCTGTGTCGAGCGATCGCGTTTGGTCACAAGCTGTGCAAAGATAATGAGTGTTCAAATCGTAGTCTGTGTTGCAGTTTGTTAAGTTATGGACTGCGATCGCGATGGGCTCGTGACTGATGAACGGCGGGTGAGTCTGCTTTTCATAATGTGTTTGAACAAGTTAATTCAGAGCTTCGTGGAAAAAATTATTGAAAGTTATGAAGGTTGGCGATCGCGTTCGGGTTAGCGCATCTGTAGTGGTATACCATCACCCTGAACACCGGGGGGAAGCCTTTGATATTAAAGGGGAAGAGGGCGAGATAATTGGTATCGTGAGTGAGTGGAAAGGCAAACCCATCAGTGCCAACTTTCCCGTTCTCGTTAAGTTTTCCAAAAAGTTCCGTGCGCACTTACGCGAAGATGAAGTCGAAACCGTTGAAGCGACTGATTAGGCCTGTAGCGGCTAGACTCTATATCGCCGTCAAGACAAAATAAGCCTTAAGCCTGGACATTTTCTACGGAAGATCTCCAGGCTTTGACATTTACCTTTACTGTTGCCCAATTAAAGACTCCAACGATCGTTTGCGCCTTTGGTTACATAACCGATTGATTTGAGCGATCGCTTCAGAGTTTGTCAGGAACGGTGACTGCTCGTGCGTACGAGACGAGGGAAACCACCGCTTCCAAAAACCGCTCTAGGCCACCTCTAAACTCTATTACCGAATTTGTGCCAGGGTTTCGCGCACGGTAGGAAGCTGTAAGAACGTACGAGCTTCGGCCAAGAGGCGATCGCCCCACAGGTTTTGTCGCAAAAACTCTAGATCTGCATAGCGCACATCCAATGCTAGGGCAGACGTCCCCAGCGTGATGGCTTGGTCGGACTGTCCTTGGGCATTGAGCGCAACGGCGATCGCCAACTGGGGCTCGGGCTGGGTGCCGTCAATCTCTACGGCTTGCTGCCAGTTTTCAATCGCCCCTTCCATATCGCCTTGTTCGTAGAGCACTAAGCCAATATTGTTGATCGCTGGCCAAAACTCATCGTTGATATCAAATGCTTCTTCGTAAGCTTCAATGGCCTCATCATATTGCTGCAGCATGAAATGGGCATTGCCCAGATCGAATAGGGCTCCTGGTTCCTCTGGTTGCAACTCCAAGCCTTGCTGCAAGAACTCGATCGAGCTGGCGTAGTCTTCAGCACGGAAGTAAGCCGTGCCCAGGGCAAACAACACACCGGAATTTTCACGATCATAAACTAGGGCTTGCTGCAAAGCGGTGATGGCCTCATCCGCTTCCCCCAACTGTAGATACAGGGTGCCAACTAAGCCCCAGATGTTGGGATCGTCTGGAACCAACTGACTGGCTAAGCGCGCGCGGGTCAGCGCCAAATCGAACTGTTGGAACTGTGCGAGTTGTGCGGCTTCTTGCGCCAGAATCAAACCTTGTTCGCGTAGCCGCTCTTCCTCCAATTGCGGTATATGGGGAATTAGCACCTGGCTCTGAGCCGGCATACCGCCCAAAACACCCATCAGCAAAGGTAGGACGAAAAGAGAACTCCGTTTCAGCACGTTGTTAATCCCCAAACCACTTCAAAACTGCACTGCAAAAGCCTGTCAATCATAACGAATTGGCAAGACGATTTGGGCTGCTCTTTGTTGCCCAATGTCGTAGATTCCGGCATGTTCAGCCAAATTCTAGGATATTCACGGGAAACATGGATACTACTCAGCCAGGTCAGAGGCGATCGCCTAATCCCATTACAACGAAAACTTGCCAGAGACGTTGTTCAAATTGCTTCAATTGTAAAAGATGCGCTCCGGATACTGGCTAGAAAATCCCTCACAATTGGTCTAATACTGCCAGCTGTTGACAGGGATTTGACAAAAGCGGCGTTACTCACCATGATCGGTCGTCGTCTGAGAAAGGGCATCCAGAGTTGCAAGGGCATTGCGGCGGAGCATTTCGGGCTTGATGCGACGGAGGGCAGAGGCACGAAAGCGATCGCTCCAATCGTCTTCCGAAATATCCGATAGCTCCTCTAGGGTTGGATTCACGTTTTCGGGATAGGGCTGAAAGTCTTCTATATCGGTGTCTTTGGCAAACCGCTCGTTCCAGGGGCAGACATCCTGGCAAATATCGCACCCCGCTACCCAGCCATGCAGCGACGATCGCATCGGTTCGGGTAAGTTCGCCGCTCGATTTTCAATGGTGTGGTAGGCAATGCAGCGATTTGCATCGACGGTAAAGGGAGCGGCGATCGCTTCCGTTGGGCATGCATCTAGACAGCGCGTACAAGTGCCACAGTGAGCTGTGTGAGGGGCATCGGGCGTTAGATCTAAATTGGTCAGTACTTCCCCTAAAAACACCCAGGAACCATACTCCCGCGTGATCACATTACTGTTCTTGGCAATCCAGCCAATTCCCGCACGCTCCGCCCAAACCTTATCTTGGACAGAGCCTGTATCCACATAGAAGCGGGTTCGAATATGCTCATCCTGTTCCTCTAGCCAATGGGCTAGCGCTTTCAACCGCTTGCCCATAACTCGATGGTAGTCGCGCCCCCATCCATAGCGAGAAATCTTGGCGGTATGCGGCTCAGGCGATCGTTCATGACCGGTGTAGTAGTTCAGTGCCACACAAATGACGGACTGTACCTCTGGCATCACGGCTCGAATTTCCTGCCGTGCCGGGTGATGCATCCATGCCATATCCGCTTCGTAACCCTTTCCTAGCCAGTGCTTTAGCCCTGCTGATAAGGGTTCGCTTCCCGCATCGGGCACCGTCGCAATACCAACTTTATGAAACCCCAACTGGAGAGCCTGCTGCTTTACCTGACTGGTCTTAGGAAACTGCGGTAGAAGCTTCGCAGGATTGCCTGGTTCTGCCGATTCCATCAAAGTTCTCCTGGCCTGTAGCCTACAAGCTGTAGCTATTTCATCTGGGTATGCTTCTTCCCTGGCTTGGCTTTTATCCTTACCTTAGACAAGTCTTGTGCCCTACCGTCTTACCTAATTTTTATCCAAATTTTCTAGGGAGAACCTAACTATAGCGGTGTGCAACCGCGTCAAGCACAGAAATGGATGTGTGTGGGCGCAACGCGCCCACACACATCCGTACGTAACTAACGCGCATAGCGCTATAAATCTGGGTTGAAGCATTGCTGTGCAGCAGCGTTTCAGCTCCGACCAGTCTTACCGTCCACCACGATAAAGCCTGTCAGTTGCGTTACTGTAAACGCCAGAATTCTCACTGCTAGCGGATAACCTTCCGACAGACAGTCAGTACCATATCGCCATAAGCTTTTTCTTGATCAATCATTTGTAAGCTTTATTTTCAATTTATTAAAAAATGTTGCAGTATGGATACAGGAATGCAGTTATTCGATTTCGGGTTTGTTGACCTGATCTGCACAACTTAAACATTAACTCGGAGGTTGTCATGACCTATACAACTACGTTCACTCCTGGTGTCATTCCTAACCCTTATACCGGGAATGCCCCTGGCAGTGCTATTGCTGCGACGACCGCCCTGTTTAACCAACTCAATACCGACGATAAGCTCGCATTGCTCTGGTTTGCCTACACAGAAATTGGCAAAGGCATTACTCCCGCAGCTCCTGGGGCTGCACGTCTACAACTGGCTGAAGGTTTGCTAGAGCAGATCAAAGCAATGTCCCACTCCGATCAACTGCGCGTTATGCGCGAACTGGCAGAGAAGGTTAATACGCCTATCTGCCGTTCCTATGGTGTACTCAGCATCAACACAAAGTTGGCTTTCTGGTATCAATTAGCTGAGTACATGCAGCAGGGTTTTGTTGTTCCCGTTCCGGTTGGCTACAAGGCATCCACTCGTGCATCTCGTGTGCTGGGCGATGTGATTTCCCTAGACTACGGACAGCAAATCACCTTCTTACGGAATGCTGTTGTAAACATGGGTGTTGATCCCCTCGCCTAAGATTGGCTGAAACGTTCTTGGATAGAGTCTGATGTTTCGTGCACAGCATGTACGAAGCATCAGCTCTTTGACCCAGCCCATCGATTTATCCAAAAGTCCAATGAAGGGGCTTAGATTATAGAACCTCGATCGAGTTCTCGGATAGATGTTGGGCGTTTTGCTTCAGAGATTGCCCTTTGCATGAAGGGTTGATCTATAGCTAGCCTAATTAGGTTATAAAGAATTTTCCGTTTTCTGGAATCTAAGCTTCGTTGTATTTTAGCTGCTATTGCATCCCCCTTTTCCTGGGGTGTCAGTGGCAGCTTTGTTGTACCGCAGTATTAAGCACGATGAATCGAATATCTTCTACAGAAGAAATAGGGTGTGTTGCAGTTGGGTTCAACTCTGCTTCCGCGCTCCCTCAACCTAGCCCATTTGCGGACTTGCCATTTTCCTGTGTCGAACAGTACTTCCTGACGTTTAATCATGGAAATTTTGAGGCAACATCTGCTCTCTTTGCAGAGGATGGAGTGCTGTTTCCACCCTTTGAAGATGGCATTTTGGGGCCGGAAGCGATCGCCGCTTACCTCAATGTTGAAGCTTCAGGCATGCATCTTAATCCCCGCGCAGCAACCCTCTATCCCCTGGAAGATAACCCTCTTCAGCCGGGGCAAAAGGTTGAGGTGAAAGGAACTGTTAAAACTCCATTGTTTGGAGTTCCAGTGTGTTGGACCTTTCGAGTCGACGATCGCGATCGCATTTGCTCTGTCGGTATTCAGCTCCTTGCCTCGTTGGGAGAACTGTTGCAGCTCAAGCCACAGGCTGCGCAAGATAAGCTTGCGGAGAGTGATGCCAACTAAGGTCAGCCTTCTTGATAGCGCTACGCGCTGAAGTAAAACCATTCATATTTTTGAAAGCCCCGCAGCGCGGGGCTTTCAAAAATATGAATAATCAAAATCAAACAAAAGAAGGAACCTTCCGGAAGGTTCCTTCTTTATGCGAAGTGAATTGATAGACAGTTGATGGAGGTCTCTACCGGATATATTCCTTCAACACACTGTTGCGGTTGGGATGACGGAGCTTACGCAGTGCTTTGGCTTCAATCTGACGAATTCGCTCACGCGTGACGTTGAAGATCTGCCCGATTTCTTCGAGGGTTTTCATCCGTCCATCGTCTAGGCCGTAGCGGAGGCGCAGTACATCGCGCTCTCGTGGGCTGAGGGTGCTCAACACCGTCTCCAAATCTTCCCGCAGCAGGCTCTTAGAAACCTGATCCTCGGGGGTTTCGCCATCAGACTCAATGAAGTCGCCCAGGCGAGAATCTTCCTCTTTACCGATTGGTGTTTCGAGGGAGATAGGAAGCTGTGCTGACTTAGCAATAAATCGCAGCTTCTCGATCGTCATTTCCATGCGAGTCGCAATCTCTTCCTCTGTGGGCTTCCGTCCCATTTCCTGGGAGAGCAGCTTAGTAGTCTTTTTGATGCGGGAAATTGTCTCGTAGAGGTGAACCGGGAGACGAATCGTACGAGACTGGTCGGCGATCGCCCGGGTAATAGCCTGCCGAATCCACCAAGTGGCATAGGTAGAAAACTTATATCCTTTCTCGTGGTCAAACTTCTCCGCTGCCCGGATCAAACCCAAGCTACCTTCCTGAATCAAATCCTGGAATGAAAGGCCTCGATTCATGTACTTCTTGGCGATCGAAACCACCAATCGCAGGTTAGATTGCACCATTTTGTCCTTCGCCCGACGACCCAGGAAAAGACGACGACGGAATGCGGTTTCTTCCATCCCCATCGCTTCTGCCCACTCTGCATAAGTAGGCTCACGATCCAATTTTTCGGCTAATTTCTCGCCAGTTTGCTCCAGTTCCAGCAGATCCGCGATTTTACGAGCCAATTCAATCTCTTCATCTGCCCGCAGTAGACGAATCCGTCCGATTTCTTGCAGATAGAGACGAATAGAGTCCTCGGTATAGTGCTTCTTCTTTGTCTGGGTACGACGGCGAGACGTGCGGCCTTTGGCAGGCTTCGCATCCTCGTCGTCTTCGGTTTCAGGCTGAAAATCTAAAGCCTCGTCACGTCCGCTGCTGGCATCGTCCAACAGTCCGATGCTGCTGCTGCCCGGGGTCAAGGTTTCGAGTACGTCGTTAGCCTGGGTCATGCCGTGTTCCTCATGCTCCTTCAATGAATACCGTAGTTTTTCAGATCAACTGAAAAACCGCAGACTTTTGAAAATGTAAATACAGTGTGCCATCCCTGCAAACGTCACGAGATATCAAGAATATCTACTGCAAGGGGAATAGCATATATAGAGGCAACAAAACCTCTTCTATGAAATCGTGGATCTGGCTATGGATTTGTTGAACTGGGGTCTTGAATGCCTCAAGACCAACCTGATTGTAGCTTTTCTCAACCACTCTGAACCTCGGTATCTGATCAAAATAGTGAACCTATCGAAAGAGATAATTGATAAGTATTTACAACCAGATTCATACTGTAGCTACACTTGCGTAAAATCGCCAACCGGGTCGACCTATAAAATCTGATTTTGCTATGCGAAGTCAGATTTTGCTGACATACCGAAATGGAAGTCAGATTGAGTTTGGGGATAGAAGCAAGATTCAGACAGTATCTAAAAAATGCCAATCATCGGAAAACATTGATGGCTGTCGTAAATCTTTGAGATGCCAACAGGGTTTCCCAATTCTGGCTCGAAACAACCCAACCAGAGAAGACGCAAATGGAGGGTTAAAGATGAGGCTGTCTGACGAGATGTATCCAAATTAACCGTGAGAACCGCGCTTTAGGTGGAGAGATATGGCGGAATGGATCTCAGCCGAACTGCGTATATTCCGGGTATTCCAGAAAAGACATTGCTGCTAGTGGATGCCGACGTTTTGAGATCATCGTCTAAGTAGCTCGGCATGATGAAAAATCAGACCCTAAAAACCTGTGCCGCCCGCAGCGCGGGCGGCACAGGTTTTTAGGGTCTTAGGTTTAATTGCACCTGCCAACTTAATGCAGCAACATGAGGCGAACCGATTCTCCTGGCTGAATGTGGGTTTGCCCGACAGGCAAGACGGCCAGGGTATTGGTTTGGGCAAGGTTGACTAGATTTCCTGAGCTGTGGCTGCCACCCGCTTGTTGAAATTCGTAGCCATCTTCTGTCGCAATGCCCTGTCCCCAGATATAGGTTTCGCGGCTTCCCTGGGAGTGAAGAGACTGGCGCGATCGCCCCCATACAAAAGTAGGCTGAAATCCCTGACGTTGTCCTGCCATTTTTTTGAGAGTCGGCTGCACAAATCGCCAGAAGGTGACCAGTGCTGAGGCAGGATTGCCGGGAAGCCCGATATATAGGTGGGCGGCGGTGTCATTGGGAGCGGTCTCGCTAAAGGTGGCAACGGTCAGGGGTTTGCCCGGTTTCACAGCCACCTGACGGATATGCAGGGTGCCGCCGAGGGACTCTAGAATTTGCTCGACATAGTCGTGGTCGCCTACGGAGACACCACCGGAGGAAAGAATCACATCAGCCTGGGTGCGGGCCTGGGCGATTGCCGTGCGTAGGTGCTCGGGATCATCCGGCACGATCCCTAAGTGCAAAGGGATACAACCTGTTTGGGCGATCGCTGCCATCAGGGCGTATTGGTTCGAGTCGACAATTTGTCCTGGCTGGAGCGGCTGATCGGGGGTAACCAACTCATCTCCGGTGGACAAAACTGCCACCCGCAGGTGGCGATAGACCGATACAGAGGGGCATTGGGCGGCTGCCAGTACAGCGATTTCAGGAGCCTGAAGTCGCGTTCCTGCGGGCAGTAGGGAGGCTCCGGCCGCATGAAAGGCCCCTTGATGGCGCACAAACTGCTGAAAGGTAGGCGCGACCAAAACACGCACGCGATCGCCGTTCCGTTGGGTATTTTCCTGCATCACAACCGTATCGGCTCCGGCGGGCATCATCGCCCCGGTGAAAATGCGCGCGGCCTCGCCCGGAGCGATTGGACGATCGGGAGCCACACCTGCTGGAATGTCTGATACGACGCGTAAGCTTGCAGGATGCTCTGCATCACAGGCAGACACATCAGCAAATCGCACCGCATAGCCATCCATGGCCGAATTATCCCAATGGGGAAAATCCAGTGGACTGATCACCGTTTTTGCCAGAATACGTCCTACAGCATTGGGTAAATCGACAACCTCGACATCCTGGTTAGGGTTGAGGGGCTGGATGAGTTTTAGGAGTAGCGCTTCGGCTTGGGCAACGGGGATCATAGATCTACTGGGAATTAAGAGTGTTTTTAGTGAAGACGAACAGGGAGTCAAGGGTTGGAGCTATGGGATCGCACAACCTCTGACCGTTGAAAGCAAAAAGATTTCCTAAGTGGATCGTTACACTCTGCAATACTAAAAGCTAGGGGCAGAGACCCCGAACGGCTGGATCAATGCGGGGGGATTGCTCCCTTTCCGTTGCAAATCCCTACTATGCCTAGAATCCTTCCATTGCTTGATTAAAGGCAACGTCTCGACTGGCTACGACTCAAAAGCAATGGTGTGAGCCCTGAGATGTTGCCCAACCTATTGTCACGTTCTTGTTAGATTTTCGTTGACCTATGCAAATTCGTCGTCGTCCTCCAAACCCTGCCATTGCTGTCGAGTATCTGCGCTACCAAGTGCCGATGGAAGATGCTGCCCCTCGCCACATTCTTGAAGAGATTGTTTGGCATAAAGAAAAGGAGGTGGATCGTTTGCGTGAGCGTCAGTCGCTGCTCGATCTGCGTAAGATGCTGGATGCCGCTCCCCCTGTGCGCGATTTTTTGGCGGCACTGCGCCAGGGAAAGACCCAGCCTGCCCTCGTTGCTGAGGTAAAGAAAGCCTCTCCCAGTAAAGGGATCATTCGCGAGGATTTTGATCCCGTGGCGATCGCCCAAGCGTATGAAGCAGGCGGTGCATCCTGCTGTTCGGTATTAACGGATGAAAACTTCTTTCAGGGTCACATCGACTATCTCAAGCAGATCCGGGCGGCGACCGAGTTACCGCTTCTATGCAAAGATTTCATCATTTACCCCTACCAAATCTATCGGGCACGGGTCAATGGAGCCGATGCGGTACTGCTGATTGCAGCGATTTTGTCGGATAAGGATTTACAGTATTTCCTCAAAATTACTCATGCTTTGGGGATGGTGGCGCTGGTGGAGGTGCATACTGCTGAGGAAATGGAGCGGGTGATGGGGCTACAGGAGGTTGGGCTCGTCGGCATCAACAACCGTAATCTGGAAGATTTTTCGGTGGACTTGGCGACGACAGAAACGCTGTTGGCTCAGTGGAATCCTACGCTCTCCGAGCGCAATGTGCTGGTGATCAGCGAGTCGGGTCTGCATACCTCTGCTGATCTCCAACAGGTGCAGCAGGCTGGTGCCGCCGCCGTGCTGATTGGAGAATCATTGATGCGTCAAGCAGACCTGAAGGGGGCGATCGCCTCACTATTCGCCTGATCATTCCGCTTGGACATCTCGGGCCAACTCGATAATAATGAGTAATCGTTAGTAGCGAGCTGTTTGGAAAACCGCGATCGCCCTACTCAGGTTTGCGCAGGGTTCGCTCTAAGCCAATACAGTGTCCCAAACCTTTGTATCCCAGCCGTTGTCAGCTTTTGGGTTGCGTTTTCCCATACGCTCGCTATGATCGCTTTCCACAACATTTTTACAACGTCAGTGGAATGGCCTGCTCAGTTTTTGAGACGGTGAACAGTTCGTCGTGAAATTTCTGCTCTGGTTTTCAGCATGGCGCGTCTAGACTGTGCTTTCTCGCACCTCTAGGTCTATTCTTTCCTGGGTGTATCTGCACCTACATCGACTGACGTTTCGTTGAAGGAGATGTTTTTGTCGCAACTTCTGAAAAGAGATGAAATCCATTGGCTGTCTGCGTTATCCCATTGGCTGCAAACGGCTCCAGTTGATTTCAGCCTATCTATAAATTCTTTTGATCAAAAGACCCTGATTCTTTTTCTCCAAACTATTTCTTCCCCAGGCTTGGACTTACCCTATGCAACCGATTCCGCTCCCATCCCATATTCACTATGAAACGCTGTTACAGATCCTGGAACGTCAGACCATTCAGGCCGTTCAAGGTAATCCCAAGCAGCAGGAACAGGTTCATGAGCTGATTGTGGCACTTCGTAAAGCATTATCTCAGCAAAAATACTTAGAGGAAGGATGCGAGCGGGCAGGTATGCCAGTGGACTATCGCTGGGCCAGTAGTGAAAAAGATCGCAATGTTGACTTGGGACAAGTTTTCCACTCTGCCTCGTAACCACTGCGCTAACCCTAAAGACTGTGTAACAGTTCTTCGCATTTCAAAAACACATCCGGTAGACTGAACGAAATGTCACTCATGGGAGGCCGCACCGTGCGCCCTGATTCTCCCGATGCCTCGCCTAAACCCGATTCTGTTCGCTCGAGCAGATCTGACGACAATAGACGACCTGGCAAAACTGAGTTGATTGTTAGTGCGGCGG
This sequence comes from Vacuolonema iberomarrocanum LEGE 07170, assembly GCA_015207365.1. Taxonomy (GTDB): domain Bacteria; phylum Cyanobacteriota; class Cyanobacteriia; order Elainellales; family Elainellaceae; genus Vacuolonema; species Vacuolonema iberomarrocanum. The sequence goes on along the minus strand of JADEXA010000041.1, from coordinate 14,214 downwards.
AATATCAGGCATTGCTAAGTGATTTGCAGCGAGTTCGATTTGAGGAGTACGATCGCGTTTCCCGTATTCGTCATCTGGAACAAGCGCTCGATCAGGCATTGGGTAGCTTGGCAGAAATGCGCCAAGAGCTTCAGGAAAAGAGCTTTTTAGAATCTCAACTGGCAGCCACCGAGAAGTTTGCCAGTGTGCAACAGCAGGCGATCGCTCGTCTGCGCGTACGCGTGCAGCAGCAACAGCAAATTATTGAGTCCCATTTGGCGCGTTGTCGAGAGACGGTCTATCGTTCACCTCTAGTCGACTCCCCGGGTTTGGGGATAACGAGCCCTTCCCTTTCCGATACTCCACTTCATGCTCCTGGCGTTGAATCTTATCCAGAACCGGTGCTGGCACCGGATCCTGATTGCCATCGGGTGGCGGAGTTGGAGCATCAGTTGGAACAGGCTCATGATCTTTCGGAGCGGCTACAAGTTCGGTTGGTTGAAGCACAGAAACGGGCTCAGGAACTAGCGTTGGCCCTGGATGAACAACGAGCTGGAGAAGCCGCTGAATTGCCACCCACCCCAGCTGGACAGCCGGAGAACACGCGGAAGCGAGGACGGCGATCGCCGCCCTTACCTCAATGGATGCAGCAAAAGCGGGCGATCGCCTCCCTGGGACAAGACCTGGCTTTTGCTCAGATCAAGGTGGAAGAGCTGGAGCTAGAGGTGTCTCGCCAGATGCGGCAGCAGGCATTATGGCAACAGCGATATCACGAGGCGAAGAGCGAGAGCGACAGTTACCAGGCACGCATCCATACTCTCGATGAGCAGACGGCTGAAATGCAAGAGCAAGTTTTTCAGCAGGCCCAGCAGATTAGTGAGTATGAAGCGGCGGTGCAACATTGGAAAGACCAATATGCTGCAAACCAGAGCCAAATTAGCCGATTGCAGGAGTTGTTAGAAGAAATGCAACTCCGCTTTCTGGCCAATGAATCTGGGGATCCGGCTTTCAGTGCCTTGTTCTCGGAATTGTTGGCTGTCGTGGAATTCTCCAGGTTTCCGTTGGATAGTCAGATCCAGCCGTATCCTGTTCGTCATCTGGGGCGGGCAAACGCCCTCGATATGCCAGAGTTTTTGCTGCGGCGGCGTACCTATCGCTCACCGTAGGTACTGTTCGAATACAACCGTTGGCTACAGGTTGACGATAGTAGCAATCTAGGCTCTATTTTTTCTCTCTGAGCAGGAAGGTATCCGAATTTTTTCCAAATATGCCCGAAGAAGCCATGAGATTGTGGCATTCTGTAATTTGGATTTTAAAGATTTGGATGTTGAGCAGCGGAGCGATCGCCGCTGGACTCCGCCCACTGTTCTGTACTCCCAGCTCCATGATTTTCGTTTCGACTCGACGCTTCGTTTCTAATGAATGACCCCTGAGCGGGGCATCTTCAATCATTGTCTGCGTTAATTAAATTTGCTGAGTGCCCCAAGCGTGTTTGCTCTCCCTGCCCACAACGCTCACCCACAAAGTTTGATCACCCCCTAGCAAATAGGAAAGACTGATGGATAACAAGTTGATGCTAATGATTCCGGGCCCGACGCCTGTTCCCGAACCTGTACTGTTGGCGATGGCAAAGCACCCAATTGGGCATCGCAGCAAAGACTTTGAAGGACTGCTGGCAGATGTGACAGCTCAGTTGAAGTGGTTGCATCAGACCCAGAGCGATGTCCTTGTGTTGGCGGCGAGCGGTACAGGCGCGATGGAAGCTGGCATCATCAACTTCTTGAGTGCGGGCGATCGCGTCCTCGTTGGGGTGAATGGAAAATTTGGTGATCGCTGGGCACAGGTATGCGAGACCTATGGGTTAAAGGTTGAGCGCGTTACCGCCGAATGGGGCAAACCCCTTGATCCCGCTGAGTTTCGACGCTTGTTAGACGCCGACACCGATAAAACAATCAAGGCGGTTGTCATTACCCATAGTGAAACCTCGACTGGTGTTTTGAATGACCTGGAGACAATTAGCAAGGATGTGAAGGCCCATGGAGCGCTCATCATGGCGGATGCGGTGACCAGCCTGGGGGCAACCAATGTTCCTATGGACGAGTGGGGCTTGGATGTCGTGGCTTCTGGTTCGCAGAAGGGATATATGCTTCCCCCCGGTTTGGGATTTGTTGCGGTTAGCCAGAAAGCTTGGGACGCTTACAAAACGGCCACACTGCCTCGGTTTTACCTGGATTTGGGCAAATACAAAAAGGCGACGGATAAAAACAGCACGCCATTTACGCCTCCGGTTACCCTGTTCTTTGGCTTGCAGGTGGCGCTGGACATGATGCAAAAAGAAGGCTTAGAGTCTATCTTTGCCCGTCACCATCGCCAAAAAAATGCCACCCGTGCTGCGATGCAAGCGATGAGCTTACCTCTATTTGCTGCCGATGCAGCGGCTAGCCCTGCAATTACCGCCGTTGCTCCGGTTAGTGTCGACGCGGAGAAAATTCGTTCACTGGTCAAAAAGCGGTTTGATATCCTTCTGGCCGGTGGGCAGGATCATCTCAAAGGCAAGATTTTCCGAGTGGGTCATTTGGGATTTGTGAGCGATCGCGACATCCTCACCGCCATTGGTGCCCTTGAGGCGGCTTTGTTGGAGCTGGGCTACGACCAGTGTCAGCCCGGTGCTGGACTGGCGGCTGCCAGTCAGGTTTTGACGCAGGGCTAGATCCGTTCACCACTATCTACCTCTGCTCTGTGACTCTCTAGATCGAAAAAAGAAAGCCGGGCGATCGCTCAACGATCCCCGGCTTTTCGGTTTTTTGAGGAGAAGAAATGGAGGTTTTCTATGGTTCAATCAACTCGCGAGCATCTGGTCCTGGAGTATACCGATAACCAAAGGTCGATTGCTCCGAATCCTCCAAAATCTGGGGTGTCAGAACAACAATCAGCTCCTGCCGTTGGTTTGTCCGGGTACTGCGTCGGAACAAGGCACCCAAGATCGGGATATCACCTAAAATCGGAACCTTAGAAGTTTCTACCCGATCGGTATCGCGGATGATCCCCGAAAGAATGAGTGTCTGGCCATCGCGCACCCGAATTTGACCCGATGCAAGCCGACGTTCTGACAGCAACGTAATCGTGTTTTCTGACCCATCTAAATCCACCTCGATCGTATCAACGGGTGCGGAGATAGAAGGTGCAACCGAAAGCGTTATGAATCCGTTATCGTCAATCCGATCTACCTGGATTTGTAGGATTAATCCAGCCGGTTCTGTTTCAACTTCCAAGGTAACGGTTGTTATCCCTTCGTTTACTTCTGTTGTCCGTTCAAAATCGGTAACAACGTCCTCGGTGAGCTGAACCTCAGCTGTTTGCCCTTCTTGAACCACCAGCGTCGGATCGGTGAGAATTTTGGCATTACCCTCGGTGACAGCGACTTGAAGCTGAGCCAGGAAATTGTCAGCAATTTCGGTGTCACGGCCAGAGGTCGTGCCAGGTACGCCGATAGGATTACCGCCAATTCCACCTGGATCAACGCGGAAGAACTCTGGAACACGCTCACCGAAGTTGATAACGCCAATTCCACCCTGGCTGACAAAGTCAAACTCGCCTAGGCCGAAAGAAAAACTGGTGGATGCGCGATCGGTTTCAAGCAAATTGACATCAACCACGCGCACATTCACCGCAACCTGGCGCCGACGGATATCCAGGTTCACGAGCTGCGATGTCGCAATCTCCATCAACCGCCCGTTTCCTGTAAGGGTTAGGGAATTGGTGCGCTCGTCTCCGGCGACCAACAAGCCTCGCAGAATAGGATCAGAGTCTGTGTATTCTACCCGTTGGACTTCAATCCGATCTTCGGTCGTCGTCTGGGTTTCAGTCACGGCGGTTCCGCCATCAGCGCCTTCTGCCACAGGAACCGCATTCACGCTGGTAATCAGGCGCTCTCGGCTAACGGCGGTTTCGGCTCCCAGTGCAACCAAAAAATTCAACGCCGTACCCACATCTACCTGATTCAGGCGAATGGTACGCATAAGCAAGTTGCTGGATTCATTCGGCAGGTTGTCGCCAACAAAAATTGTGCGTCCATCCAGGCTCGCTTCTAGTCCGCTGATCCGTAAAACATAGTTGAAAACATTTTGGACAGGCTCATTTTCAATATCGAGAGAAATCCGAGGCTCGGTATCGGCACCATCTTCTCCCTCTTCGCCAGTTCCAGTTAGAAAGGCAACATTGAGCCCAGCCGCACGTCCTAAAAGCGAGAGAACATCGCGAACAGGAGCATCCCGGAGAACCAAGCGAGGTACAATTTCATTCGTCCCCAAAATAATCGGTTCAGGATTGATGTTGGTGGTCGAGACGGCGATGTCGCCGACTGGAGGAGCAACCGCCCTGGGTAAGGTGGGTGGAGCGAGCGACGGCGAAGTGAGTTGTCCTTCAATAATGACCTGGGGATCGGGGACAAGAACATCGCCTTCAAAGTCTTGTGCGACATCAATGGGCGTTCCAGGAGCTTCGCCATCAACGGAGGTTTCAGGCGCTTCGAAGGTGATTTCACTATCGCTAGGCTGACTTGGCGCACTTGCCGGATCACTCGGTGCACTGGCGACACCGCTTGTATCGACGCTGAATAGGATGCCGCTATCGGTCTGGCTAACCTCGCTGGTTGGTGGGGTACCTTCTCCGGCAATGCTAACCCGCACACTGTTGGCATCGAGCTGTGTAACCATGACCATTTCGATGCCAGGGGCTGGGTTCTCTTGCACAAAACCATTCCCGTCAGGGAGCTGTAATTGCGTGTTGATCAGATCAGCAATTAGCATGTTTTCCTGGTTCACGGTGAAGACTTGAGGGCGTTCACCGTTACTGGTTTCTAGCACCAACTCCATTCCGCCACCCTCGGTGTTGATTTCGATATCAGTCACTTGGGTTGCGCTGGCGTAGGCAGGAAGTGAAGCGGTCAGGGCGATCGCGCTTCCTCCCAAAGCTCCTAATAAGCCTAAATGCGGTTTCACAGTTCACTCCTCCTCAGAAAAAATTAAATAGGTTGGTGCAATGTCAAAACTGGGACTTAAGTTTGTGGGGCTGACATTGACAGCAGATGCATGGCACTGGAAAAACAAGCTCAACGACGGCAGGTTTCTTTCCATAGGTTGCTCAATGCCTCCCTATTGAGCCGGTTCTTCGCCTTCAGCCGGTGCAGCATTTGGATCTGCTGGTGGTGCATTCGGATCTGCTGGCGGTGCATTTGGATCGACTGGCGCAGGTGCAGGGGGCGGCACTTCTTCCAGCTCCACTGGATACAAGGCAATTAGCTGAAACGTCGTAGTTAGACTTGCCAGCGTTTGGCTAATGGTGCCATCGGGAGCCACAAGGACTGCTGATGGTGCCTCTGGACGTGTCTCTAAGTCTTTGATCACTAGCAGCGGGCGTAGCCGTTCAATATTGCGGATGATGGATTGCGTTTGGCCGAACGAACCCTCAATTTCTACGCTATAAATTCGCTGCTTGAGTCGATTATTTAAAGCGGCCCCAAAGGAACCGTCTGTAATAATTTCTGGGTCTTGGCCAGGGGTCGTTTCCGTTCCTGGAACGAGTTCAAACCGTTCTAAACGAGCATCTGTACCGGCGAGACCATCGGCTCCAAGCACTCGTGCGTTCACATCAATCAATAATGTGTCGAGGCTTTCCTCATCGGCAAACAGCGCTAATACATCCGCTCGTAGATCTTCTGCCTCAGCCAAATCTTCTTGGGCTTGGTCAATTTGCGCCTGTATTTCTGCTTGATCTCGCAATTGTTCTCGTTTTGTTGCAATCTCCGCTTGAATTTGCTGGTTTGTTTGCCATGCTTGTCGTACAGGATTGAGCAAGAGCCAGACGGCTACGGCTGAACCCAGCAGCGCAATCAAAGTGCCACTGACTGTTGGCGTGAGACGTAACCCAAACAGAACCGGATACGACGGTTCTTCAATCTCAAAATCATCAACTGGAATAAAATCGCCACCGGCTGTCATGGTTCAACTACCCCCAGGTCTCGTAATGCATCAATTCTTGCTGGTAAACCAACTGCTAACGCATTTCTCAGGTTCTGAAGCAATTCGCTAGCAGGTCGATCGGTCAGTTCTGCCTCAATTCGGTAGCTCACTACTTCTGGCAACGTGACCTCAAACGCACCACTCAACTCCTCATTCGCAAACTCAATCGGGGCAGGGTTTTCTTGTAAATCTGCGCTGAGTAAGCGAACGGACTCACTGTTGAAAAATGGTGATTGCTTGAGCAGCAGCACAAAGTCATTCACTCGATCATAGGCATCTGCTGTTTCATCAGAACTCGCAAACCCTTCAATTGTGAGGACAGCAGGCAACACCTCTACTTGTGGTGCAGGAGGTGGAGCATCTGGGTTCTCAGGATCGGGTGGAGGGGGGGGAATGGTGGCTGGAGGGGGCTGAGTCTGGATAATTGTGTCCAACTGCACACCCTGAGGTGTCCGAGCTTGCAGATCCTGAAGCAGCGCCGACCAGGGTTGAATCTGGTCAAACACCATGGCCAATGCTTGGTTTTCTTGATTGATCTGCTGGACTTGAGCTTCTAATTGCTGAACCTGCGATAATGCCGCCTGCACATTGACCAATTCGGCATCGACTTCTGCCAGTTCTGCTTCTAACCCTGGACGCTGAACAAGTTGAAAGAATAACCAGGCTGCCCCTGCCAAGGCTGGCAACAACAGACCGATCACAAGACCCACATACATAGGCCGTGGATCGTCTGAAACAGATGATGATCCTCTTACCGCTGCCACTTCGGAGAGGCGCTCTTCTCGATCATTCAGAAAGTTGACATCTAGGCTATACATTTCACCACGCCTCCCGCAAACTCAGTCCAAGAACCGTTCCCAAGCCTGTACGTTGTTCTAGTGGTATGTCTTCTTCTACTTCTAGAGAGAGCGCATCAATCGGGTCAACCTGATTGGCCGGCAAACTCAGACGTTGAGAGAAGAACTCATCCAGTTGCCCAATGGAACCACCGGGTCCGGCTAGGAGCAACTGTGCGACTTCCATGTTGTCGCCCTGATTTAGATAAAAGTCGATGGACCGCCGCAACTCGTCTGCTAGCTCACCCAGTACACGAAGCATCGCTGCGGTTCCAGGATTAGAGGCTGCTCCTGTTGCCGTACCTCCTACACTATCCATCGGCGTGACTGGGACGGTCATCCCCTGCAACAGTTCAGTGTTGCGTGAGGGTGGCAAGTTCATTGCACGGCTCAAGGCCGTTTGAATTTGATAGGTGCCAATGGGTACAGTTCGCGAGAATTGGGGAACCCCGTCCACCACGATCGATATCTCGGTGTTCTCGAACTCGATATCGACAATCGCTGTGGCTTCTTGAGGACTAAAGTCGCCCAATTGTTCTCGAATCGTCCGAATCAAGGAAAAACTACTGATTTCTAGAATGTTAATGTTGAGCCCTGCTTGCTCAAACGTTTCCAAATAGGAATCGGTCACTTCCTTGCGGGTCGCAACGAGCAAGACCTGTACTTTTTCGATGCCGTCTTCGTCGATAAATAGCCCCAACTTTTGGTAATCGACATCCGCTTCCTCGCGAGGGAAGGGCAAGTAAAGCCCTGCTTCCTGGTTGAGTACCATTTCCCTCAACTCTCGATCATCGAGTTCTGCTGGAACCGGAATAATCCGAGTGACCGTATCACGCCCTCCCGGAATTGCAGTTGTGGCGTATTTAACCTTTAGCTTGCTTTCATCCAATACTGAGCGGATGATTTCAGCCATCGTTGGTGAGTCAAGAATTTGTCCTTCTTGATAGACACCCTCTGGCACTTCAGCAGATGCCAAGGTTGTTAGTTGGAAGCGTGAACCTTTGCGCTTGAGCCGAGCGACATTGACCCGGTCGGGCGTTAGTTCAATCCCAACCCCTTTTTTCTTTGATGAGAAAAGCCCTTTCAAGTTGCTAACCACTGCTTTGTTGTTAGTCGTTTTGTAGAGGATTGAGAAGTTATTGCGGTTGGACAATCCTGAACCCTAAGCTCTAATAGATCGACCACACAATAACTGAATTAACCGTTGCGCCTGCTTGACCAATCGTTTGACCAATTGCCACTTGGCTCTCGGGATTCAACGACTGATGCTAGCGCATACCACTTAATTTAGTTCAGATTTTTTCCAGCGATCATCAATCTGCCAATTTGTGATGAAATGTGTTTCTACGTTTTCACAAAGACCAGATTACAAATGCTGGGTGAGGCTGGGACAAGCCCCTAGGAACAGACGTAGACTCAATCAAATTCAAATCTATGCCAGGTTTATCCATTCGCTGCAATGACTAAGCTTGGCGATCGCACCCTTTCTCCCAAACTTGCGAGGAGCAATATTGAGATAAGTCATCATAGCTTTGGTCAAAGAGAAAGAACCAATTTTTTTCTCCGACACCGGCTGTTCTGTGGAGGAGAATTTAATGCGGCCTGAATCGATGTCGTCCGAAGCCTGAAAAAATAGTTGCAAAGAATACTTGAGGATTGAAAAGGCGCTAAAGCTCGGGTTTAAACGTTACGCATATAGAAACCTTGGAAATGCATCCATCGCAGAATGTGGGTGTCAAACGCATGGATGGGGGGCGTTCATTGTTTATTTTGTTCAGAGAATAAAGCTGCCCGGATGCGGCGGCAAGCCGTCTGTCAAAAATGACCCAATGGAGGCGAAAGGTTCTCAGTCCATCTTTGATCGCCGGCATGAGCGGTAGTGTCTCGGTGTAAGGTGGGTGGAGATCTTCTCTTTGCATCAATGCACAATTCACGGGAGCAGTGGATAGGATGAGAGGATGCTTTGCACGATATGCGATGCGATCGCTCCATTCTTGCTAAGACCTATCTGGAGGAATGATGAACCGGATCCGAACCTGGAAGCGACTTGGAATTTTTGCCGTGTTGGGGCTGATGCTGAGTTGGGTGATTAGCTGTAGCCCTGCCAACTCTCCCGATACGGCGGCGGAGAGCAGCGAAGTCGAATTCTGGACGATGCAGTTACAACCCCAATTCACGGACTACTTTAATGAACGGATTGCTGAGTTTGAGACGCAAAATCCTGGCATTACCGTACGTTGGGTGGATGTTCCTTGGGGCGATATGCAAAGCAAAATTCTAACGGCGGCTTCAGCTGGAACTGCCCCCGATGTCGTCAACCTCAACCCGGACTTTGCTGCGCAACTAGCTGGACGCAATGCCTGGCTAACTCTAGACGATCGCATCCCCGAAGCCACGCGCCAACAATATCTTCCTAATATTTGGGAGGCCAACACCCTCAACGGCGAAACGTTTGGGATTCCCTGGTATCTCACGACGCGGCTCACTATTTATAATCAGGAGCTAATGCAGCAAGCGGGGGTTGAATCGCCGCCCAGCACCTACGAAGAACTGGCAGAGGTTGCCCGTCAGGTGCATGAAACCACGGGGAAATATGCCTTCTTTGCGACCTTTGTTCCTACCGATTCAGCCGATGTGCTCCAATCCTTTACGCAAATGGGTGTGCCGCTGCTTGATCAGGATGGGATGGCTGCTTTCGACAATCCCGAAGGTCGAGCCGTTTTCCAATACTGGACAGATTTATATCAGGAGGGGTTGTTGCCGAGGGAAGCATTAACCCAAGGGCATCGACGGGGCATTGAGCTGTACCAGACCGGAGAAACAGCTATTCTCACTTCGGGGCCTCAGTTCCTCAAAACCATCGAGGCCAACGCGCCAGCGATCGCTCAACAAACAGCGATCGCCCCCGAAATCTCGGGTTCCACCGGCAAAAAAGGAGTGGCTGTGATGAATGTCGTCATTCCCCGCAGCACCGACAATCCCGATGCAGCGGTTGACTTTGCTTTGTTCATCACCAATGGTGCCAACCAACTGGAATTTGCCAAGGCGGCCGATGTTCTTCCCTCGACAACCGAGGCATTAGAAGATAGCTATTTCACAGATGCTGCTAATGCTGCGACAACGCTAGAGCAAGCCCGTGCCCTCAGTGCGGTTCAGATGCAAGAAGCGGAAGTTTTGCTGCCACCCCACGAAGACATCAAAGAGCTACAGCAAATTGTCTACGACAATCTCCAAGCCGCGATGCTTGGCGACAAAACGGTGGATGAAGCTGTGACTGATGCTGCGACTGAGTGGAATGAGCGGTAGTTTAAGCCTCTTCTGACAGATCACTCAGTTTACTGTCACATAACTTGAAAGGTCAGCATCCTTGATGGGGGGCTGACCTTTTGCCTTGTGCTCGTTCTGTAGAACGGATGTGCGCTACATCCGTTCTAGGACAGAAATACCCAATAGCGACAGACCCAATTTGATCGTTTTTGCTGTCAGGTGGCACAGGATCAAGCGTGAGGTCTTCACATCCTCTTCCTCAGCTTGCAAGATGGGACAGCGATCGTAAAACTGATTGAATTTTTGGCTCAGTTCAAACAGATATTGGCCCAATCGATTGGGTAACAAATCCTGGTCAATCATCAACAGCATTTCATCGAGCTGCAAAAGCTGTTTGGCCAAGGTCAATTCCACATCTTCCTTTAACAAAATCGGACTCTTCGCATCCAGTTCTGAAAAATCAATGCCGCCCTTGCGGCCAATTCCCTGAATCCGAACGTAGGCATAGAGCATGTATGGAGCCGTGTTTCCCTGGAGAGCCAGCATCTTGGCGTAGCTAAAGACATAGTTGCTGGTGCGGTTTTGGCTGAGGTCAGCGTATTTAATCGCGCTGATCCCGATGGCTTGGACATCCGACAAAATGGACTGAAAACTTCGCTCCGCTCCTAAACCTCGGTTCTCGACCCACCGTTGCTCAAGGGCTTGACGAATGTTGGCAACAACGGGCTGTGCAACCGACGGAACGGGCTCATTTCCCATCAACCAAATCGGTACCTGACGCTGCACAGTCTCAATAGTTGTCTTTTTCAACGCAGCAACGTTGTCTGCCAGGGATTCATCGCTCGACAAACGAGCTGCTGCCGTTTCCCAGTCAGGTTCTTCCAGCAATACGAGGGCGATCGCCTCCCAATCCTGCTCACAGACCAACTGATAGAGGTCAGGATCCGCTCGCAGCCAGGCTTCATCCAGCAGATCTTTTAAGCGAGCCGCCTCCCCCGAACGACTTTTTAACTTTTTGCCATCTTCCCCCAATACATTCCCGAGGGGGGCATGAACGAAATCATGGTCTTCTTTAATCCATCCAGCTCGCTTCCCGACTTGGAAGATCTGGGCAAAGTGGTTAGATTGTTCTGCTCCGACGGGATATACCACCCGCTGTACCTGATCCTCCGTTACCCGATAACGAATCGCGGCCAGATCCGTTGTTGCGTAGTTGTAGCCCCCGTCTGACTTTTGCACAATCATCGGCAAAGGCTTTCCTTCTTTATTCGTAAAGCCTTCCAAGAAAACACATTGTGCCCCCTGGTCTTCTACCAGCAACCCCAGGCGATCGAGTTCTGCAACGACATCCGACAAAAATGGGTTGTAAAAGGATTCGCCGCGTAGGATCAATGGCTTCAATCCCATCAAGTCAAAAATCTTTTGGTTGGTTTGATTCGACAGATCGCAAACAATTCCCCATGCCTTCAATGTTTCGGGATCGCCTGCCTGCAACTGCACCACCGATTGGCGTGCTGTGTCTTGGAAGTTGGTGTCCTCGTCAAACCGCCGCTTCGCCGCCCGATAAAATGATGCCAGATCTCCCAAATTAATCGCCGAGTCATCATTCAACGCATTGGGATAGGCTTCGCGCAAATAAGCAATCAACATGCCAAATGGCGTTCCCCAGTCACCTAGATGACTGATGCGAAGGGTTTCGTAGCCCAAGAACTCCAAGATTCGCGCCAAACAATCGCCAATGACTGAGGGGCGTAAATGACCCACATGCATTTCCTTAGCAATGTTGGGACTGGGGTAGTCCACAATGGCACGCTTGCCAGCCCCCAGAGGTTCTACTCCCAAACGAGGATCGATACGGATAGCCTGAAGCTGTTCTTCCAAAAAGCTATGCTTCAACGAAAAATTGATGAATCCTGGCCCTGCAACTGAAGGAGGATCACACAATTCAGCTACATCCAAATTCTGCACAAGCTGCTCGGCGATCGCCCTCGGTGCTTGACCCAGGGGCTTTGCCAACGACAGCGCCACATTCGCCTGATAGTCGCCAAATTTAGGGTTACTTGCTGAAACAAGCATGGGATCGGTAGTGGCGAATGCCTCCCCAAACGCACGGATCAGTGCCTGTTGTACTGCTGCACGAAGCTGAGCAATTGTAGAAAGCATGAGTAAAAAACTGGATAAATCGTCAGATGAACCTGAATTTCCAACGGAGTAGATACAGCGCATCCACTGTCCCCGAGAAGTAAGGAGGAATATTGCCGCCTAGGAATTCATAAACGGAGGCAAGTCTGTTTGAAACGAGTCAACAGCCCAAGCCCTAGCAACGTTGCAAAATAAAACCTACCCTTCGATTTTACGGTGTGGAGATTGCCTTGCGGTTCTCTACTGTGATGAGCAAGCGCAAATTTGATTGGAAAACGCTATCTTACCGCGCCATTAACGCCCTAGCCCATGTATTGGCTGTGGCTGCTTGCTACGGTCTTGCCAGCTTATCGTGATGATTGTAAACAGCATGAGCAGGTCGGATGCGATTGCCGGGTACAAAAACCTGACTCACGACGTAATTCGCATACTCAAATCCAGCCAAGTCGAGCGCGTGATTGGCGCGCTGGTCGAAATGTAATCCATACCGATTTCTGCGATCGCCCGGATTGTTTTCAATGTAATGTTCCCCGACGCCTCAATTTTGATCTGAGGATTGGCCGCTCGAATCATTTCAACGGCTGAACGCATCTCTACTGATGGCATATTGTCCAGCATAATGATGTCCGCTTGGTGGGCGATCGCCTCTTCCACTTGCTCCAGGCTTTCGGTTTCCACCTCGATCGACAGTGGATAAGGAACGGTACGACGTACTTGAGCAATGGCCTTTCCAATACCCCCTGCTGCTGCAATGTGATTTTCCTTCAACATCACCGCATCATCCAACCCCATCCGGTGATTCATCGCTCCACCTATCCGTGTCCCGTACTTCTCAAGCGCTCGGAATCCAGGCGTTGTCTTACGCGTATCCACCAACTGTGTCGGTAGATCGCGAATTTGTTCCACATACTGGCGTGTCAGAGTTGCAACCCCACTCAAGTGCATGGCCATGTTCAATGCCACCCGCTCCCCTGTTAGCAATGCCGCCAGCGATCCCTCCAGCGTGGCAATGGTCTGCCCAGCTCCGCACATCGCTCCTTCTTCGACGAGTGGTATGAACACCAAATCCGGTGAAAGTAACTGGAAGACACGGGCAGCAATGGTAAGCCCCGCAATGATCCCCGCCTCTTTGCAGACCCATTGTGCCCCTCCCATTCGTTCTTCTAGCAATAGGGCCTCAGTCGTGCGATCGCCTCGTCCAATATCCTCGACTAACCACTCCTTGATCCACTCATCCAACAATAGTGAAGAGATAACCCCACCGCTCACCGCCTGCATTCTTTTCATGCAATACCCTCTCGTGAATGTTTCAAAACTCAAATCGCCTACCCTCATTGCATCCTTTCCTAGAGGTCAGCGTCAAAACTCTTGCTGCAATTCGTAGCAATTGCAGAAATTTTCGATGGAACTCGATTTTTCTAAATCCCCCTATCCCTTTTAGCGTAAGCTTTGTGGCGATCGCAAACGCATTGTTCGCTAGGATTTCGAGAACAAAATACCAAAAACCCATGAGAAAGGAGTTGACAGGGAGAGGCGGGAGTGGCTATGTTAGTAAAGCGGTGAACGAGCGCACGGGACAGCGAGAGCTGAAACGGGGCGCGAATTTTCCGTCTGAACCTAGGCAAGCGAATAGTTTGGAAGCCAAGCAAGCACAAAAGCCTGAGAAGAGAATAGTGCTGTTGGGCGAATTGGGAGCTGAATGAAGTGGAGAGGATCTGCTGAATTTAGTGAACGATTGCTCATAGCGAAAGAACCGGGCAAACCGGAGACCAGGCATGCATTGTTTACTAAAGTTTTTCTGGAGACAGAGGAGCTGAGGGGATGATGACATGAACTTTAACATTAACATGGAGAGTTTGATCCTGGCTCAGGATGAACGCTGGCGGTCTGCTTAACACATGCAAGTCGAACGGGGTTCTTCGGAACTTAGTGGCGGACGGGTGAGTAACGCGTGAGGATCTGCCTTTAGG
>JADEXA010000040.1 GCA_015207365.1 Vacuolonema iberomarrocanum LEGE 07170 | reverse complement strand
GAAGTTTCACCCATCCCAAAAGCTGTGCCCTTGCAAAGACTCTCAAAAGTCGGCCTGACCCTCTGTGTTGAAGCACTCTACGCCTGCGTTCTCAACACAGGCACGACTCTGTTTGTCCAAAATCAAAACGTTTTCGATCACAAGGATTTGGATGCATAGACGCAGGTATTGAGTGATGGCGTGACTGATTACAGTTCTTTGCCATAGAGCGTATAGCGGCGAATCGGCTCGGCAAAGCGATCGCTGATGTTGCGTGAAGGGTTTTGGTCATACATCAGTGCATGAATGGCACGGGTGTAGCCCTGCTGGTGAGCGATCGCCTGCACCTGATCGACCAAATAGCTGCCCAAGCCAGCGTATGCCCGTCCTGGCTTAACAGCAACTGTTTTCACAATGAGCGTCGTTAGGGCTTCACCCCGCTGAGCAGCCAGCCAATCCGGAACGGCAAAAAGAAAGCCGACAAGCTCAGGAGCCTGGTCATTGGACAAGACTCCTGTTGCCTTTTCAGCCAGTAAAATAAATTCCGGGCGGACATAAGGCTGAACCTTAGCGTATTGCAGGCTAAAGGCTTCTACAGAAATCGGAGTATAGAGGAAGTTACGCTGGAAGCTTTCGCAGGAAAGGGTGTGAATTCGTCGGAGTTCATCCTCAAACTTAGACAAATCGAGCGATCGCACCTGCACGCCTTGGTGTTTCAACCGAATTGCGACCGTTTCCATGCGCGCATCCCGCTGGCTCAGGTTGGGGTTGAGTGCTGAGCTATAGGTAGCCAACGGTTGAAAGCCCGTCCGCAAAAAGTGCTGGTTCCAACTCTCTGGGTTGATGGGTTCCAGGAAAAAAGGTGGTTCTGGTTTCCCATCACTCGGTGATTTGCTGACCAAACGGTAGCGCTGCCAGGTATTTCCATCCATTGGCCCAACCACGTAGGTGCAACCTTGCCGCGCCAGCTCTGTCTGGGCATGTTCCAGGATGGCGATCGCCCCGGCTGCATCGTCTGCTGCATAGTGCCCGACAACCCCAAGGGTTTTTCCGGGTAAGGTGGGTGTTCTTTGCCACCACAGCGAACACCGTGCCCGCAATGCCTCATCATCCTGCAATACCCAATGCGCATCGGGGGCTTCCCACTGAAATTGTTCCGGCGGCAGGCTAGAAATGTTGTGTCCAGAAGGCGTGCTAGCCAGATGATCAAGGGTTTCAATGAGGTGAAGAGAAGGCATAAGTCCCTCGATATAGTTAAAAACCAAATCCTAAAACCCTGCGCCGCCCGCGCAGCGGGCGGCGCAGGGTTTTAGGATTTTAGGTTTAATTGCACCTACCGACTTAGGACAACCCAGGTTGATGCCAATTGAAGAATTTGAACGTTTGCTGGTGGAGGTATAGGAATACGGAGCTTTGCATCTATGGTTCTAGCTTCCGGTAGCATGAGGCTCAGGTGAGAAGCTCGATGAGCTACGTGCAAATGGGGTCGCCCTGCATGTGTTAGAGGGGCCTCATTGCAAGAGAAACCGATCAATGGCTACAGCTGCGCCTCCCGCTTCTACACTGGGAGCAACCCACTGTGCAATTGTTTGCACGGGTGCCGGAGCGTCGCCCATCGCGACCCCCAAACCTGCGTATTGCAACATCTCCAAATCATTGAGGTTGTCACCAATCGCCATCACGTTCTCTGGCTGCAACCCCAGCACGTCCTCGGCTAAATATTTGACAGCGGCTCCTTTGTTGACCTGAGGATGGGTCGCTTCTAGGAAGGTGGCAACGGATTTTGTGAGGTAGAGATCTGTAGGAAAGTAGCGCTGTTTGAGGGTTTGCCAGAGTTCGTCAATCAGGTCGGTATCCTGACTTTGTGCCAGCACCTTTGTTGGCTCCTGGTTGAGGAGCGATCGCAAGTCCCCAACGGCAATAGGCTGAACGGTCGATCGCCCGACATAGGCCTCGGTGTCTGCGGTGATTTCGCGAACATAAAGCTGGTCATCAATATAAAAATGAACCGAGATCTGCCGCCGTAATGCTGGGTCTTCAAAAAAGTCTAACAAGGCTTCGGCTAAAACGCGGGATACCGACAGATGCTTGTGCAGTCGGTTGTTTGCGGGGTCTTTGATGTAGGCTCCCTGGTAGGTGATCAGGGGCAGCGGAGATGCGATCGTCTGATGAAAGCGTAGAGCCGATTGATACATCCGACCGGTGGCGATTGCCACTGCAATCCCCTGGGCTTGTGCCGTCCGGATTGTCTCCAGCGTTTCTGGCAGAATCTCATTCGATTTCCCTACAACCGTTCCATCTAGGTCCAATACCAGCAGCCGAATATCTCCCATCGTGGAACTCCCCATTTATCAGTAAAGAGGTTGATTGAAACGCCCACAAGGGTTTGGCTTTTCTGCGTGATGCAAAAGAAAAATCAAACGGTTCAAACAACCTTTAAGACTGTAGACGACCCACGCCAAAAAGCCCAGTCGCGACAGCACATGCCAGACATGTCAACAGCGATTGAAGCAGGCTTTTGCTGCTATCTGGGCGTAGTTGGCTGAAAGGGTTATGAGGGGTCTTCGCTAGCGGCTTCGTTAGTGGCTTCGCTAGTAGCTGGGCTTGCTTCGGCGGGTTGTTGATGTTCAACCTTTGCCTCAGGAAGGATCAACATGGCATCCCCGAAGGAGTAAAAGCGATAGTCTTGGGCGATCGCTTCTTCATAGAGGTTCAGCAATCGCTCTCGCCCAATCAAAGCACTGACGAGCATCATCAGCGTGGATTGTGGCAAGTGGAAATTCGTAACCATCCCATCGACAACCTGCCATTGATAGCCAGGGTAGATATAGAGATTCGTCTTATCACTCATGGGTTGCAGCTTGCCCGATTGGGCTGCGCCCTCCAAGGCTCGGGTCACGGTCGTGCCGACTGCAATCACCCGACCACCCCGTGCTTTCGTTTCCTCGACTTTGTCGACAACTTCCTGCGACACCTCGAACCACTCGCCATGCATCGTGTGCTCTGTGATGTTCTCGGATTCCACCGGACGAAAGGTGCCAACCCCCACATGCAGCGTGACAAAGGTTTGCTCGATGCCATTCTGATTCAACTGCTTTAGTAGGTCGTCAGTGAAATGCAAGCCTGCAGTGGGAGCTGCCGCAGAGCCCAGGCGATCGCTGTATATCGTTTGATACTGCTCTGGGTCGGCTTCTGAATGGCTAATATAAGGTGGCAAAGGAATGATGCCCACGTCTTCCAGCATATTGAGCAGTGATTGCCCTTGAGGTGGCTCAAACTGGATGATCCGCCCAGATGTAGCTGGATCGACGGCCAACACAGTGGCTGCTAGCTTTGGGGGCTCTTCGTGCTCTTCGTTGGAGGGAGCGCGATCGCCAAAAAAGTGGATCCGTGCTCCGGGTTTAAGTCTCCGTCCAGGCCGAACCAGCGATAGCCAGCAGTCTCGCTCCCGTTCTTCTAACAACAATAATTCCACCTTACCCCCACCCACTTTGCGGCCATATAACCGGGCAGGTAGCACGCGTGTATCGTTGAGTACCAGCAGATCTCCTGGCTTTAGCAAGTGGGGTAACTCATGAAATCTGTGATGCAGGTGTTCGGACGTTGACGGGATGACGAGAAGCCGTGAACTGTCGCGTGGACTTGCCGGATTTTGAGCAATACGCTCGGGTGGCAGATGATAGTTGTACGCAGCCAAGTTCAAGTCATCAGCATTCGAAGGGGAAACAAACATCAGTCTATTTTCAACAAGTAGAGCAAACAAATACGGTTAGGAAATCAAAGAGCTGTGTCGGACACCGTAACAAGCTTTCAATTTAACAAACTCTCGATGCATAATATTCTGGCAGATTGGGGGAAGTCCCCTATAGCAACTCACGTATTTCCCCTTACCCGAACCTCACTGTTTCTTACGACAATGAAAGAGTAAGCAAAAGCTATGAGAGCTGGGAGTTGTAAAACGCTATGGAATATGTCTACTACCTCTCAAACGCCAGCCTAACTCTGCGCGTTGTCGAGTACCTACACAAAGCATTTTGGATTCAGACCCGATTTATGACGGTTGTTCACCAGATTAATGGATGGGTCATAAAGGTCAAGTTAGAAGCTCCCATGGCTGCCCAACAAGAAGGAGATTTCCGTGCTTTCTTGAACGAATTGGGAAATGCCTACGAACCAGAAAATCGTGTTCGCATGGCATTGTGGGGTCTGGAGATGGGGCAATCACCGATTGAGGTTATGCGTCGCTATCAGGTTGCCGTCGTTTCCCACGGCAAACCAAACCGACGAGAAATAGAAGAGTTTCGGAAACAATTTGTGTCAGGGTTAGGCTATTGTCCCGAAACACTGGCTTAGTGCCCCGCTCGACCTCACATTGCATGAACCAGCGTTGATTTAATGTGAATCTTGGAGCATTTTTCCTCTCAGACTCTCCTAGTAATAGGTTTAGTAGATGCAAACCATAGATTATACGGGCAAGTATGGCTGCTTGCCCATTTTTTTGTGTATACGAGAAAATAAAGTTGCCTAAACCGACAGAATTGGAGTTCGGTGTTATTTGGCGAGGTACCCAGTTCTGGAAGATAGGGAAAGCTAAGTATGGAGACCTTTTGAGCCCAAACAAAGCTCAGGGGAGACGGATCTATTGGCTATAAAGATGCGTTAGAGCTTGAACCGCTGACTCGACTAGGGCTTATCAGGGTTCATCATAGATTTTGGTAGGGTTGCCTTATCCCCAAGTCGAGAGTAAGCGGGAACTGATACACTCACCGTTTAGGTCTTCAATTGAGAAGAAAGTGGCGATCGCAATGCTTCCCTCTAAAAAAGATTCCTAGACCGTGGAAAGGGATGCGAGAGGGTCAGAGATAGTGTCTGATGGTGCTTCAAACTGCCCGACTAGTACATACTCCAAGCGAAGTTTGAGCCAGGTAATGAATTGCTCATTCGTGGAGAGGATGGCTACATTGGTTGGAGGGCACTTGGCTTTGACTGCAGCCATTTCCGGTGCTTCCAGGAAAGCGGGCTGTTTGATCAACCAGAAATCAATGTCTTTCCCTTTCTCTTCATAGTCACGGGTACGTTCGACCAAGACTTCTTCAAGGGGCTCCTCTTCCAACAAAAATTTTTGGCTCGCAAGGATGTAGTGATAAACAGTCATGGGTTTCTCCTTCTTTTGCGGATGCTTTAGGGTGTTTTTGTCAGGTGTTTTGTTGTGCTTCAGACAGTTTTAGGGGGATTCAATTAGCTGTTTCATCTCGCGGACGGCGCGTTCCAACCCCACTAGAACCGCGCGGCTGATGATGGAATGCCCGATATTGAGTTCTTCCATGCCGGGAATTTGGGCGACAGGGCGGGTGTTCCAGTAGGTCAGACCATGGCCAGCATTGATGCGCAGATTGTGGGTCAGCGCCTGCTTACAGGCTTGCGCTAGTACCGTCAGTTCTTTTTCCTGGGTAGCCTCATCTTTGGTCTCAGCGTAGGTTCCAGTATGCAGCTCGATAAATTTGGCTCCGATCGCCGCTGCGGCTTGAATCTGGCTCGCTTCAGGATCAATGAATAGACTTACGGGAATGCCTGCCCCCTGGAGTTGAGCGACCACACTCGTCATGCGGTCTTGCTGTCCGGCAACGTCCAATCCCCCTTCAGTGGTCACTTCTTCGCGCCGTTCAGGGACGAGGGTAATGTAGTCGGGTTGCACATCAAGGGCGATCGCCACCATCTCATCCGTTGCGGCCATTTCGAGATTGAGGTGAGTGCGCACGGTTTGGCGCAACAGCCGTACATCTCGATCTTGGATATGTCGCCGATCTTCTCGCAAATGAACCGTGATGCCATCGGCTCCGCCCAACTCTGCGAGGACGGCTGCCGCCACGGGATCCGGCTCTACCGTCCGGCGTGCCTGACGAATAGTGGCGACATGATCAATGTTGACCCCTAAGGTTGGCAAAACATTGCTCTCCCAATATTGATTGACGAAATTTCGGACATCTTCCATGATGCCATTGGCAGCGGCGGAAATGATGAGCCTGTGGGATTTTTAGATGAATTTTGTGGTCGCAGAATCCTAGGGTGATTTTTCCCGAGCAGGGGCCGCCCTGTTCTTACTCGGAAGACATCATCCCCTCAATTAGCGACGCTGAGTTTTGGGGGTAAAAGAGTCGGTCGTTAGTGGGATGTTATGGGTTGCAAGATCCCAGGTTGCCGGAGGTCGGCGAAATTAGCACTACCCGTGCAGAATAGGGCCGTGCGTAGTTCTGCAACGAGCAACTCTGCTTGTTCTTCCAGCGCCGCTTCCGAGTGGTCGGCAGACTGGAGGAAGGGGAGGGCCAGGCCACCAAGGTCGGCTCCAAGGGCGATCGCCTTAGCCACATCCAGCCCATTTCGCAAGCCTCCCGAGGCGATCAACGGCACCTGTGGGGCAACGGAACGGATGCCTACAATGCACTCTGCTGTGGGAATGCCCCAATCGGCAAAAGTTGCTCCCAACCGTCGCTGCTGGGAGTCATGGGCACGGCCACTTTCTACCTTGGCCCAGGACGTACCTCCGGCACCGGCCACATCGATCGCCCCTACCCCTACGTCTACCAACCGCTTTGCAATGGGTGCAGAGATCCCATTCCCAACTTCCTTGGCGATGACAGGCACGGGCAATTTGGCACAAATTTGCTCAATTTTTTGGAATAAGCCGCGAAAATTGCGATCGCCCCGCGTCTGCACACTCTCTTGCAACGGATTGAGGTGCAAAATCAACGCATCCGCCTGGAGCCAATCCACCAACCGCTGACAGTCCTCCAGCCCACACCCATAGTTGAGCTGTACCGCCCCCAGATTGGCGAATAACAGAATATCGGGGGCGATCGCCCGCACATCAAAGGTAGTGCGCACCTCTGGCTTTTCTAGCGCAACCCGCTGAGACCCAACCCCCATCGCGAAGTTGTACTGCTGGGCGATCGCCGCTAGGCGCTGGTTGATTTGCTGTGCCTGTTCGGTACCACCCGTCATTGACGAAATCAGAACAGGGGCATTGAGCGGCTTGCCCAAAAATGTTGTGCAGAGGTCAACCTCATTCCAATCCAGCTCGGGTAGACAACAGTGCTGCAAGCGGTAGCGATCCAAGCCGTTTGTGATTTGCCGAAATTGCACATCCTCTTCTAGGCAAACGCGCAGGTGATCGGCTTTGCGGCTTTGGGTTTCGGTTTCTGCTAACGAGGCTGGCGGCACAACGCCACCGCTAGCTTGAAGAGAGGTTTCAGATGAAATAGGGGAATGACGAGGGAAATTCACAATGGCAAACAATCATGCAACTCAGCAAATACCTCGTCAGTGTGCCATGAGGCGGGAAGGGATGTTGCAAATGGCAATATTGCGATACAAACCGCTACATAGGCAGGCATACAGCCTATTTCGTGGACTGAAAATCCTGATAGGGTTTGGGATTTACCACGGCTTTACAAAATATTGCAACTGCTCTCTGCGTCGTGAAGCCGTTGGGTGGAATGGGTAGGCTAATGGCGATAGTCTGATTTTCTTGTGGAGACAGGCTTAACGGATTTTTATCGGGATTGCCCTGGATGACACTTGAATCTAATACAGGGCTGATGGATTGGGAGGCGATGGCGTTATGGGTTTCATTATTTTGGGCGTGGTTGTTTTGCTGATTGGTGTTGGGCTGTTTTTTGCCCAGCGGAACCAGAACCAGCGAGCCTACTGTGTACGCATTGCTCGTGCAGCAACTGTGGCCGATTTGCTGCGGATGGCGAAGGAAATTGCCCAGGAAATTGGCGGCGGCAGTTGGCGTGAGTATGTCAAGGTGTCGGGAGAAGTCGTGTGCGATCGCCCCCTTACGGCTCCGCTGAGCCAGCAACCCTGCGTCCACTACAAAATGCAGGTCGAGCGGGAATACGAGGAAACCGTCACGAAGAAAGAGGATGGAAAGACGGTTCGAGAGACCCAAAAAGGCTCCGAAACCATGTCCAACAATACCCAGTCCACGCCGTTTCGCTTAAAGGACGAAACGGGCGAACTGGATGTCGATTTGCATGGAGCCGAGATCGAAACCGAGAAAGTCTTGGATGAGTTTCGCCCCGAACAAGGCGGACAGATTTCCTTTGGCGGTTTTTCCATGTCGGTGGGTCGCCCTAAGTCTGGGCGGCAAACCTTGGGCTATCACTATCGCGAAAGTATTCTGCCCTTACATCGTCGAGCTACCATCGTAGCGACCGTGGCCGATCGGGGCGATCGCCTTTGCCTGCAAAAGCCCGCTGACGGCGATAAGAAATTCCTGGTTGCCATGCGGACCGCCGAAGAAGTGACCCGCAAAGCTCAACAGCAGGCAAAAACACTCCGCTACGTATTCATCGGTTGCCTGGTGCTCGGGGGAATTCTCATCCTCATTGGCTTGTTTAACTTAGGCTAACCCCGACGGCTCGCTGGCTACGTAATGTCAATGATGCAATCGTTCTCAATCAGGATTGTGTTGTTGATAGATACTGATTCTTTGAAGTTTTATTGGTTGTTTCTCTCCCATTCCTGAATTGATTCATCTCATTTTGATGCTTTAGATAGGGATTGGAAAATCATCGGATTCCGCTTTGTTGAATAGGGCGATCGTCCATAGTGGTGCGAACGCTTCCACGTGCGATGTTTGGCAGAACACCCCCAAGCTGCTGTTGGCTCATGTCGAAGTATGGGAATCCTGAAGCTATGGTGATGGATTGAAAAACAGAACTGTAAACCGGTTTAAAGAGACTGTAGTTCTGATTGTGTGAATGGGCGATTGTACAGGTCTTGCCAACATCGTCTGCTCGACCGAATCATCTCAAATCGACTCAAATAAAGAGGTAAGCACAACATGGCTGGAGTCCTCGGGCTACTCATTTTTCTCATTGCGCTGGTTGGCGTGGTTGGCTTTTTAGTCGCTGGCATTTACAACCAGTTGGTCGCAAAACGGCGCTTGTACCAGAATGCCTACTCACAAATTGATGTGCAACTGCGTCGTCGCCATGACCTGATCCCCAACCTGGTGGAAAGCGTAAAGGGGTACATGCAGCACGAACGGGAAACTCTGGAAGCCGTTATCTCCGCTCGTAACGCGGCAATGCAGGCAACTCAGCGTGCCGCAGGGGCTCCTGGCGATCCCCGGGCGATGCAACAACTGGGCGAAGCCGAAGGCATGCTCACAGGGGTTTTGGGGCGGCTATTTGCTGTTGCCGAAGCCTATCCTGACCTGAAGGCCGATCGCTCTATGGGGCAGTTGATGGAAGAGTTACGGACGACCGAAAACCAAATCGCCTTTGCCCGTCAGGCGTTTAACGATGCTGTCATGCGCTACAACACCGCCCGCGAAGTTTTTCCCAACAACATCATTGCCGGGGGCTTCAATTTTGCCGAAGCCCAGTTCCTCGAAGAAGCGTCTCCCGAAGTCAAAGAAGTCCCTCGTGTTTCGTTTTAGCCCGCTGAATTTGCTTGGATAAAACCGTACACCACTGTACTAACTCACACTTTCTAGACAGTTTTCAAGGGCGAGCTGTATGGCAGGGACAATGAATTTCTTTGAGCATCAGGATCGGGCGAAGCAGAATACCCTGTACCTATTGGTGTTATTTGCGATCGCCCTGATCGGCATGGTCTTGCTGATCTACCTTGCCCTGATGTTTGCCGTTTCCGGTAGCTCTACCGGAACACTCTACCTTTGGGATCCATCTCTGCTGCTCATTTCGGCTGTCGGAGTGGGGCTCTTCGTCGGTATCGGGAGTGTTTCGAAGTTGGCCGCGCTCCGAGGTGGCGGCAAGGTTGTTGCAGGGGGCTTGGGTGGACATTTGCTGAGCCGCAATACCCAAGATCCCAATGAGCAGCAACTGCTGAACATCGTGGATGAAATGGCGATCGCCTCAGGCACCCCTGTGCCTGCTGTCTATTTGCTGGCTGATGAACCGGGAATCAATGCTTTCGCCGCTGGCTTTACCCCAAACGATGCGGTCATTGGCGTGACCCGAGGGACTTTAGAGCAGCTATCGCGCGAAGAACTCCAGGGGGTCATTGCCCATGAATTTAGCCATATTCTGAACGGCGATATGACCCTCAACCTCCGGCTCATCGGTGTGCTTCAGGGCATTTTGCTGATTTATCTCACCGGGCGGGTTGTCGCGCGGGCGGGTGGGCGCGGACGTTCCCGTGGGGATGGAAAAATCGTCGCTGTCGGGCTGGCGCTGATTCTGATTGGGTCACTTGGTTTGCTGTGTGGACGACTGATCAAAAGTGCAGTGTCGCGCCAGCGAGAGTTTTTAGCCGATGCCTCAGCCGTACAATTTACCCGTAATCCATCGGGTATTGCTGGGGCGCTCCGCAAGATTGGCGGGCTTTCTGAGGGTTCTCTCATCGAGGCTCCCAATGCGGAAGAGATTAGTCATTTATTTTTTGGGGAAGCGTTACGTTTTGGCTTTTTTGGACAAGGCTTTGCGACCCATCCTCCATTGCAACAACGCATTCAGAGGATTGAGGGCAAGCGCTCTACCCGACCAAAATCTGCCGCTCGCCCAACGGTAGGAACCAGCGCTGGCATCGCCACCAATGAAGCCGTAATGGGGCTTCAGGGAGACACGACAACGCGATCGCCTCAGAAGCCCGAACCCTCGACACACCCTGCTGCTGATGTGGTAGAGGCTGTCGGTACGGCAACGCCTCAGCATCTCGCTTATGCCCATACCCTCCTATCTAAGCTGCCAGAACCCATTCGACTGGCAACACGGGAGCGGACTGGAGCGTTGTCCATTGTCTATGGCTTCTTGTTGGATAAAGAAAAGCGAGAGGTGCGCGATCGCCAAATTGCTCACCTCAAAGAAAACGAACTCCCAGAGGTGGTTGAGCAGACGATCAAGCTTGCTCCGCTGCTACATCGCCTCGATCTGCGCTTTCGCCTCCCCCTCATCGACCTCACCATTCCTGCTTTGCGCGAGACCTCGGCTCAGCAATGCAGTCGCTTCCTGCAGCAAGTCCAGGTGCTAGTGCAAATGGATCAGCGGGTCACCCTCGGTGAATATGCCCTCCAGGTTGTCCTTTATCGCCGTCTCTCTACCTATTTCAGCAAGCCCGCACCACCCAAGACCGAATTCACCACCCTCGACCAAGTTTGGGATGATTGCCTGGTTCTTCTCTCGGCGTTGGCTCAGGTGGGGCATTCAGACAAAGATGGCCAAGACTATGCGTTTCGCTCTGGGATTTACCGCTTGCCGGGTGCAGGCAGTCGAGAGCTACCGAAGGGAGTCATGCCAATGAACCTGGCTGCAGTTGGGAATAGCCTAAAGCGGCTGGGAAAAACGGCACCTAAGCTAAAGCAAATCGCAATTGATGCCTGTGCTCATACTGTACTGCTCGATAACAACGTCACCATTCAGGAAGCAGAATTGCTGCGTGTGGTTGTGATTGCTCTCGATTGCCCTATTCCGCCATTTCTAGATGCTTCTTTGAAGTAAAACGATAGAAATCCAGCCGTAATGGGAAAGATGCTGGTTGGAACAGTTGGATAGCGATTCATTGCCAAAATGCTGAGAGTAAGCTGGCGATCGAGCTCAAATAAAATGGTTAGATCTGAGTGACAATAGCGGTGTGCAACCGCATTAAGCACAGCAACGGTTGTGTGGGGCGCGCCGCGCCCCCACACAACCGTACTTAACTAACGCGCATAGCGCTATAAGTGGCATCCTTGAAGACAATTCTTGACATTTTATGGATAGATCTCTCAAGTTTTGTGGATTGATAAGTGATCTGCAATAAAGGTTTGAGATGCATTGATTTGGGTGTCTTTGAGTATTGCGAAGACAGGATCTACCTAGATTCTTGATGTAACCCCAAGGATTTGTTTGAGCTCACTATGGCTGTCAAAAATGATGAGTGACGATTAATGCTCAACCATTTGAAGGCGATTATATAGCTTTCATGCGGTTTCCAAAATGTTTGATGAGTTGTGCGATCGCTCAATGCTTTGGTGATAGTAAAGCTGTCTGCTGACTATTCGGAATTTTTGTTTTTTAAGGATGACTCTGACTCATTTATCACGTCGATCTTTATGTCTGCTCGACTGATAAGTTCTCAGTGTTTTGACAAAGCTTTGATCTGTTTATCTCGCCCCATCTTCCTTCCGAATTAATCTTCCAATTAAGGAGCATCTTCTATGTCCAAACAAGTCTTGAAAATCCTTGACAATCGCGCCATTCTGAAGCGACGCCCTGTCTATGCCGGACATTTGCCCGACCAGGAAAAGTACCCCGATGTTGCATTAGGGACAGAGTATGAAATCCAGTCCTATGCTTGGGCTGATTCTCATGGCGACTTTGACGAACACATCAAATTCACCCTGAAAGATAACAAGATTGCTGGATTCAATACCTGGTTTATCTTCAATCGGTTTGCTGAAATTGAGTTTGGTGGTGAAGTCGTTTATCCCCTGGAAGAGCAAGCGGCTGCACAGGTACTCGAAATTGCCCAGGACACAGTATTAAAACGGCGGCCTGTTGACTCTTCTGAGTTGGCAGAAGAGGAGTTGTACAACGTTCCCAAAGCAATGACGTTTGATCTACACTCCTATGCCTACGCCGATGCTGAAGGCAAATTCAATAACCATATTCGTTTTGCCATCAACGAGCCAGAGCAATATATCCGGGGTCTGAGTACCTGGTATGTGTATGCGCCTCATGCCTATGTAAAGCTAGATGGTGCGGTGGTTTACCCTCTGCCCGCAGGTCAAGAACCTGCATCTACGGCAGCAACTTCGGCCATAGCAGCAGCAACATCGGGCTCCTTTAAGGGCGAGGCTTTAACCGTACCTGGAGTGGGCACGGTCTATACCGATCAGCCGATTATTTCTGGGGGTTCCTTTACCTGGGGTGAGGCAACACATGGTGGCAGCCGCATCCCGAAAAGTGCTAGCCATGCCCAGAACATCGTGGCGCTGGCGACCCAACTACAAAAAGCTCGACAGCAGATCGGTAAACCCTTCCGGGTAACCTCGTGGTATCGTCCCGATCCCTGGAACCGTCGAGCTGGGGGTGCACGCCGCAGCCAACATCTTGAGGGCAAAGGGATTGATATTGTGGTTGAAGGTTATAGGGGCGGCGACGTAGCGCGTCAGCTTGTTTCCTGGTGGCCTGGTGGATTAGGAATTTACGGCGGCAACCGTCGGCATATCCTACACCTGGATGTGGGACCGAAGCGAAAGTGGGGTTTCTAACGATCGAGTGTCAAGCAAGGTGTTGAGCGATCGCCCCTCAGTGAAACGGGGCGATCGCTCTCTCCTCAGGAATCCCTCCCATCCTTTGCAACGCAGCGGCCACAATGCAACACAGCGGGCACAAAGATATTTGGGTTGTTTAACCAGATTTGGATATTACAGAACATCTCGCCCCATAAACGGTTGCAGTACCTCTGGAATCCGCACGGTGCCATCGGATTGCTGGTAATTCTCCAGAATTGCTGCCATGGTTCGCCCTACGGCTAGCCCTGAGCCATTGAGCGTGTGAACAAATTGTGTGCCCTTCTTTCCTGCTGCTTTGAAGCGAATATTGGCTCGACGAGCCTGGAAATCCCAGCAATTGGAACAACTGGAGATTTCCCGATACTTGCCTTGGCTGGGCATCCACACTTCTAGGTCATAGGTCTTGGTGGCAGAGAAGCCAAGATCTCCCGTGCAAAGCTCAATCACCCTGTAGGGTAACTTCAATGCTTGCAGAATGGCCTCCGCATCCTTGAGTAGTGCCTCATGTTCGGCGGCTGACTGTTCCGGATGCACGAACTTATACATTTCTACCTTGTCAAACTGATGCAGACGAATAAGACCCCGGGTATCGCGGCCATAGCTGCCAGCTTCCCGCCGAAAACAAGGGGTGTAGGCGCAGTAGTGTAACGGCAGCTGATCAATATCTAGGATCTCGTCTCGGTGATAGCTGGTAATGGGGACTTCAGCGGTCGGTGTGAGCCAGAGGTCGTCGCGATCGCATCGAAAGCTTTCCTCAGCAAATTTAGGGAGCTGCCCTGACGCTCGCAGCGAGTCCGAATTAATCAGAAACGGTGGCAGCACCTCGGTGTAACCCACGGCAATGTGACGATTGAGCATGAAGTTAATCAGCGCCCGCTCCAGCGCCGCCCCCGCCCCGAGTAGGGTTACAAAACGGCTCTGCGCAATCCGCGTCGATCGCTCAAAGTTGAAAATCCCTAACGTTTCGCCAATTTCGTAATGGGGCAGCAAGCCCGTTGCATCCGGTAAATATTCATCGCCCCAACGATGCAACTCGACATTTTCATCCTCATCCTTGCCCACAGGCGTTGTATCGCTAGGCAGATTTGGAATACCGAGCAACAGCTCTTCTACGTTGGCTTTGAGTTCCTTTTCTCGAGGTTCCAGTTCGCTCAACTGTGCCTTGACCTGATTACCCTCGTCCTTCAGCGCGAGCACGTCAGGATCGTTCGGCTTCGCACCCGATTTCATTTTTTGCCCGACCTGTTTGCCGATTTCGTTGCTTCGGGCTTGGAGTTGCGATCGCTCCCCTTCCAGTACTCGCTGCTGTTGATTGAACTCCAAAATCGGCGTCAAGTCATAGCCTGTTCCACGCCGATTGAGCCGCGCCTGTACCTGCTCTGGATTTTCCCGAATTTGTTTGAGGTCAAGCATTGCAATCGGTAGTCATAAGAAAATGTCCAACCATGAGTTTAACGCGAGGGTTGTCTTCAAATCGTAAGGATTTTGGGGTTGCGATCCAGCCACAAAATCAACAAATTGGGCAAGTCCTGACTTCAGTGCCATAATTTCATGCGAGTACAAATTAGATCTAAAACAACTCGGATGCCATTGCCGCAGGTCAAGAAAATGGTTTTGCTTCTCTCCTCTAACTGCACCGATTTCATACCCAGAACCAGCAACGCCGAAATTTGAGCGAAATAGTACAGTGGAGAAGGGAATGGCATTGTGACCTCCTGCTGTGGTCGATGCTTCCTGTCTATTGCACGATCCCGTTAAATGCTCAAGTTGGTTATTTGTCTAAACCTATGGCCATGAATGAACCGTCTTCTGCCAACTCCAAGGGTGGCTTTACTATCCTCAAACGCTACTTCCGGCGGGAGCTGTTGCCACTGTTGGCAGACTTGCGATTGGCGATTGTGTTGCTGCTGGCGATCGCGCTCTTCAGCGTTAGCGGTACCGTCATCGAGCAGGGGGAAACCCTGGCGTTTTATCAAGCCAACTATCCCGAAGACCCAGCTCTTTTTGGGTTTCTGAGCTGGAAAGTGGTTCTGACCCTGGGCTTAGACCATGTCTACCGCACTTGGTGGTTCCTGGCGCTGCTCATTTTATTTGGTTCCAGTCTCACGGCCTGCACCTTTTCACGCCAACTCCCAACCCTCAAAGCCGCGCGGAAGTGGAACTACTACACCCAGCCTCGACAATTTGAGAAGCTGGCGTTGAGTGCAGAAGTGGATGGGCAACCTGCTAACGCTGCCTTGGCAAACCTGAGCCAGGTATTGCAAACAAAACGCTATCTCATTTTTCAAGATGGAAATAGTTTGTATGCTCGCCGAGGCATTGCGGGACGCATCGGTCCGATTGTGGTTCATGCCAGTATGTTGATTGTGCTGGTCGGGTCGATCATCGGATCGATGACGGGGTTCTTTGCCCAGGAAATCGTCCCCAGCGGACAAACCTTTCAAATTCAAAATATTTTCGATGCTGGGCCCTGGGCAAAATCGCAAATTCCCAAAGATTGGTCCGTGCATGTCAATCGCTTCTGGATCGACTACACACCGGAAGGGGCGATCGACCAGTTTTACTCTGATTTATCCGTGCTCGACCAGCAGGGTAACGAGGTGGATCGCAAAACCATCCATGTCAACGAACCCTTGCGCTATCACGGTGTTACCCTTTACCAGGCCGATTGGGGGATAGCCGGGCTCCGCTTCCACTTCAACAACAGTCCCAAATTTGACTTGCCGATGGTGCAGTTGGAAACCGGGGGTAAAGGCCGTCTCTGGGGAGCTTGGATTCCCACCAACCCAGATTTGAGTGATGGTGTATCCGTCCTGGCTCGGGATCTGAAGGGCACTGTGTTTGTGTATGACGGCGGGGGGAGTCTGACCGCGACCATTCGCGAAGGGCAATCCGCTGAGGTCAACGGGGTTCAGCTGTCGATCGACGAAATCATCGGTAGCACAGGTTTGCAGATCAAAGCCGATCCCGGTATTCCTGTGGTTTATCTGGGATTCGGATTGTTGATGATCGGCGTGGTGATGAGCTATGTCTCTCATGCCCAGATTTGGGCGCTGCAGGAGGGCGATCGCCTCTACCTCGGCGGCAGATCCAATCGTGCTCAGGTCACCTTCGAGCGCGAAATTCTAAGTGTTTTGGAGACGTTGCAACCCATTCCCCATCCAGAAAATGAGGAGCAAGGGGATAAGACAAGCGATCGCACACCCAGCCCTTCTATGCAGTAAACGGACAGGTGCCGCTACCTTTCACGCCGTACAAAAGGCAGACAAATCACAAGAGTCAGGGCAACCCCTGACCTCTTATGATTTGTCTAGATAGCTAAGGTGCAAATAACCGAGTTGCTCTGGCGATTGCGCGCTGTTTTTAGATTGAAGCGGATGCAGTGGAAGTAGCCAACTGTTCAAGTTGTTCTTGCTGGTCTTGAGTAATACATGTCTGAATCATTCCCTCAATATCCCCTTCCAAAATCGGGGTGAGGGTAAAGTTCTGACCCAATCGATGGTCAGTGACCCGATTGTCTTTGTAATTGTAGGTGCGAATTTTTTCAGAACGCTCGCCAGAGCCTACCTGCGATCGCCGCATGGAAGAAACTTCATCCCGCTGCTCTTGGAGCTTCATCTCGTATAGCTTAGCCCGCAAGATTTGCATCGCGCGCTCACGGTTTTGACCCTGCGATCGTTCTTCTGTACAGAAAACTCGGATTCCTGTTGGCTTGTGGAATAAATCGACGGCAGTTTCTACCTTGTTGACATTCTGACCCCCAGCCCCTCCCGATCGTGCGGTCTTCAGCTCGATATCTTTGGGATCGATCTCGACTTCCACCTCATCTACTTCAGGCATGATGGCAACAGTCGCTGTCGAGGTATGAACCCGTCCACCCGCCTCAGTGACAGGAACTCGCTGAACCCGATGAACGCCTGCTTCAAACTTTAGCTTGCTATAAACTTGATCCCCTTGAATCTCGATAATGGCTTCTTTGAAGCCACCCATATCGGCCAGCGACTCACTCACTAGCTTCACTCGCCAGTTCTGCGTCTCTGCATAGCGAGAATACATTCGTACGAGATCCCCCGCCCAGATACTGGCTTCATCGCCTCCTGCCCCTGCACGGATTTCCAACATGATGTTCTTATCATCATTTGGATCTCGAGGGAGCAAAAGAATCTTGAGTCGGTCTTCGAGGCTTGCAATCTTCTCCTCTAGCTCCTCCACTTCCATGACTGCCATCTCGCGCAATTCCTGATCCCCAGCAGATTCTTTGAGAACTTCGCGAGCTCCCTGCAAATCGTCCTGGGCTTTTTTCCACTCGCTATAAACAGCGACCGTCTCTTCCAAAGACGAGCGCACCTTCGCGACCTTCTGAAACTCAGTCGGATCTGACGCCACATCCGGATCTGCCATCCGACGGGTCATTTCTGTGAAAGTCTGCTCAACCGAGTTCAGCTTTTCCAGCAGGTAAGCTTCTGCCATAGGAATCTAAATCAGCGCTAAGGAAATCAAGAGTACGGAGATCATGTGTGGGTTCGATCGCTTGCCCTTATACATAGATGACTAGGCTATCTACATGAGGGATAGAGCAAGAGCGATCGCCCTACTTTTCCGCTTGCCCCTGATCGCCCTGCGTACGGGTGTCGGTCATGCCATACTTCCGCAGGAAGCGTTCTACACGACCTTCTGTGTCAATAATCTTCTGAGTTCCCGTATAGAAGGGGTGGTTGCCCGACCATACATCAACGTGCAATTCAGGCTTGGTACAGCCTACAGTCATGACAACTTCGCCATTGCAGTAGACTTTTGCTTCGGGGTACCACTCCGGGTGAATATCAGATTTCGGCATAATGTCTCCAACTTGTCTTAAAAAACTCAAACAAAACAGCTAGCAAAAGGTCTATCGCACAACTCCATTCTAGGCAGGAGTAAAAAACGATCCGAACACCCCTGGAAACCTTTGGCTAAAGTTATCGCTTGGAGTATTGGGGCGCTTTCCGTGCTTTGTGCAAGCCGTACTTTTTCCGCTCTTTCGCTCGGGGATCCCGCGTCAGATAACCCTCAATCTTGAGAGGCTTGCGGTTTTCCGGGTCGAGTTCACAAAGAGCCCGAGCAACACCCAGCCGAATAGAGTCGGCCTGCCCGGTTAAACCACCCCCATGAGCATTGACCAAAATGTCATACTCATTTTCAAGCCCGAGGGTTTCCAACGGTGCTTTTGCGGACGCGAGATAGCCAGGGTTGAATTGTAAGTACTCTATTCCAGGCTTGCCGTTGATCGTGATTGCGCCATTGCCGGGAACCAAACGAACCCGTGCCACTGCCGATTTGCGGCGTCCTGTTCCCCAATAAACTACACGATTTGACTGATCTGTCGCTTGCATTAGTTCTCTCCAGGAATTGTCTTAATAGTCAATACTTCGGGTTGCTGTGCTTCGTGGGGATGATCCGGTCCAGCATACACTTTGAGCTTAGTGAACAACTGCCGTCCCAACGTATTTTTGGGCAACATTCCCTTCACGGCTTTCTCGATAATGCGCTCTGGAATCCTTGCCTGTAACTTCTCAAAGGTTTCCACCTTCATTCCACCCGGACGACCGGAGTGGCGGCGATAAAGCTTCTGAGACCGCTTCCGTCCAGTCACATCAACTTTGTCGGCATTAACGACAACCACGAAATCGCCCGTATCGAGATGAGGGGTATAGGTGGGCTTCTTTTTGCCGCGTAGGATCATAGCGATCTCGGTGGCAAGCCGCCCAAGGCGTTGGCCTTCGGCATCAACGACGTACCATTTACGTGCTTCTGCCGGACTTTGTGGGAGGTAGGTTTTTGTCATAACTTTATTCTGCAGAGATACAAAAGGATAAACCACTTGGAGGGGCAAAGACGATACAACAACGCAAGTGAAGAGCAAACTAAAGAGCAATCAGCAAACAGAGGGACAGGATGAGGTGGTTTCAGCCGTATCAGAGAAAGAAGGGGGGGATAAAAGAAACTGCGGCTGACTGTCAAACCAGAGCGATTTGGGGAACGGGAAATGCTCATAGCCAACCCGGAGCAAACAGAGCCCTTGCGATGGTGCTGCATATTTGACCTGATCTCGGCGTTGTTCTTGCCAAAGCTGAGTAAATTCATCGGGCGATCGCAAACCACGCCCCACCTCCACCAACAGACCCACTAGCAAGCGCACCATCCCATAAAGAAAGCCACTCGCTTGAATTTCGATCTGGATGAAAGGATGGCGTTCGATGCACGCCACATCCTGAACCTCTACCCAGGAGTGGGCGCGACGAGACCCGGCTCGATGAAAAGCAGCAAGATGTTGCTGCCCCAACATTGGCAAAAGCGCTGCTTGCATTTTCCTAGCATCTAGCGGTTCGTGATAGCAATGCCAGGAAAAAGGGCGTACAAAAAGATTTGGACGCTTATCGGTGTAAATCGTATAACGATACCGCCGCCACAATGCTGAGAATCGAGCGTGCCAGGAGGGTTTGACGCCTGCCGATCCGCGAATCACGATGTCACTCGGCAGACGATGGTTCAGAATATCTGCCCAACGATGGGGTGGAATCACAGTGTTGGCATCAAAGTGAGCCACCTGCGCTGCAGCATGAACGCCCGTGTCTGTCCGTCCTGCCGCATGAATCCTGACCGGATGATTTACTACAGACTGAATGGCTGATTCAATTTCCTCTTGTACCGTCCGTTGATTCGGTTGCCACTGCCATCCACAAAAATGAGTACCCTGGTACTGAATGACCAGAGCAACACGCTGCAGCTCCCTTGGAGCCACATGCGCTACCTCATTCTCAATCGTTTCCTCCGTGGATAAAAGCACAACTGCAATCACTTACTGGTCTAGAAAGGTCTCAGGATCGTTTTCGTTTGTCTGTTTGGCGAATGTTGAGTGAACCGCGTCAAATGCGAGGATTGAACCCGGTTCGCGCTCAAGGGCTTAGGTCAGTTCAATAATGGCCATTTCTGCGTTGTCGCCGCGACGGTTGACCGTACGAACGACGCGAGTATATCCACCCTGGCGAGAGCCATACCGCTCTTGTGCCTGTTCGAACAGGGCATGAACCAACTGCTTGTCATACATATAGCCCATTGCCTTGCGACGAGCTGAGAGGGAACCATCCTTCGCTAATGTGATCATGCGATCGGCCTCAGCACGCACAGCTTTTGCCCGCGCTTTCGTCGTCGTAATTTGACCATTACGAATCAACTGTGTAGTCAGCGATCGCAGCATCGCTTTCCGCTGATCTGCAGGTTTCCCTAACTCTGGAACTTTGCATCCATGCCTCATGATTTCATCCCCCTATATCTTTCAAATACGATTCAGCTACATCAAATAGCTATCTGCCTTCAAACTCTCTAATCCTTATCTGCTAGGGCGCAGACTTCGCGGATTTCTCGCGAGGCAATGTAATGCCCAAGCGTGTTTGCAGCGCTTCAATGACTTCTTCTGCTGACTTCGCCCCAAAATTCTTAATTTCGAGCAAATCTTCTTCGCTGAAGTCCAACAAATCGGCAACAGAATTAATCTGAGCTCGCTTCAAACAGTTGTATGCCCTAACGGATAGATTCAATTCCTCAATAGGAATTTGACTATGTGGATCTTCTTCAACGGGGAAGATGCTCTTCAGGTCTTCGATCGTGATGTCTTTCAGTGGATTGAACAGATCGACGAGAATTCCTGCCGCTTGGCTCAACGCATCTTGAGGGGATAGACTTCCATTTGTAGAAATTTCCAGAATGAGCCGATCTTGTTCAAGTGACCCACCAACCCTTGCATCCTCAACCGTGTAATTCACTTTCCGGACAGGCATAAAGATTGAGTCAATTTGTAGGAAGTCCAGAGAAGATGTATCATCCCGTCCGCGCTCAATGGCCCGATAGCCAACGCCTTTCTCGACTCGAAACTCCATTTCTAAAACCGCGCCTTCCGCAACAGTCGCGATATAGTGATCCTCATCGATAATCGAAACTTCAGAGGGCAATTCGAAGTCCTTTGCCGTCACTTGTACAGGACCCTCAATCCGCAAACGCCCAATTTGTGGATGGGCGGAGTAGGATTTCAGCACCAGTTCCTTCATGTTGAGTAGGATATCCAGCACATCTTCCTTGACCCCAGGCACAGTCATAAATTCATGGGTTACACCGGCAATGCGAACGGCGGTAACCGCTGAGCCCTCCAAGTTGGAGAGCAAAACTCGGCGCAGGGCATTACCAACAGTAATGCCCTGTCCACGCTCTAGGGGTTCCAAAATGAAACGACTATGTATGCCACGCTCGTACTCTGAATCTGGCTCGATACATTCAACTTTGAACTGTGCCATGACTCTCTCCCTTACTCTCTGCCACTGATATACCCACGCTCAAAAGGTTGTAAACAAGACCCCAATATCTAGTTCCGACGCCGCCTTTACTAGATAATTTCGTGTCGTAACCCTTCCTAATCAATTCCACAACCTACGAAAACATCTGCCCGATGATCTGGTTCAGCTATCTAAAAAATACACACATATAAAGCATGTTGATTAAACCCGTCTCCGTTTTGGAGGACGACACCCATTGTGCGGAATAGGCGTAACGTCGCGAATGAGGGTGATTTCCAATCCTGCTGCCTGAAGGGCTCGAATTGCCGTTTCTCGACCGGCTCCAGGACCACTCACCATCACCTCAAGCTGCCGCATTCCCTGATCCATCGCTCGCCGTGCTGCGTTGTCGGATGCGGTTTGAGCCGCATAGGGAGTTCCTTTCTTGGCCCCCTTAAAGCCGCTAGAACCAGCAGATGCCCAGGAAATAGCTTCCCCGTTCAAATCTGTAATGGTGACGATAGTGTTGTTGAAGGTGGATTGGATGTGCGCCACTCCACTGGGAACGTTCCGCTTTTGCTTCTTAGGTCCCGACTTTTTGCCAGATTGTCGCGCCATAATAAATTGTCCAGTTTTTCTACTCAGTAATTAATTCGCTCGAAAAAGTTTCTCAGTGTGTCAAATAAGGTTGTCTCCAGAACTCTTAATCTGCTCTCATCTCAATCAGGGAATGCCTGGACTGGTTGACTATTGCTATCATCCAAACTTGAGCATACTTTTCAGAGACAGCACTCATAAAACCAGATAGTTGTCATGAACGGGCAGAGACCCCTGAAAAAGATAGAAGAGGCGATCGCAAGCCTAGAAAGAACCGCTTGGACATCACAAAGCAAGGCAGATTTTTGCATGTGCCTTGCAAATACACCTGACTATTTTTTGCCAGGAGCTTTTTTCTTCCCTGCCACGGTGCGCCGTGCTCCTCGCCGGGTACGCGCGTTTGTCCGTGTGCGCTGTCCCCTAACCGGCAACCCCATCCGGTGTCGTCGACCTCGATAGGTTCCGATATCCATCAAACGCTTGATATTCAAAGCTTCAAGACGCCTCAGATCCCCCTCGACTTCGTAGGTGCTCTCAACCACCTCACGCAATGAGGCAACATCCGAGTCACTCAAATCTTTTACACGGGTATCAGGATTAACTCCCGCTGCCGCTAGGGTTTGCTTGGATCGAGTTAAACCAATTCCATAAATATAGGTAAGCCCAATTTCAACGCGCTTATCACGGGGAAGGTCTACTCCGGCAATTCGTGCCACAACTTATGCTCCTAAATCTATCGCTCTCTCGTAATTCAATTTCAAAGGCTCTAAACCATTGGATACAACGCTCAAACCCACCCTGT
Source organism: Vacuolonema iberomarrocanum LEGE 07170 (assembly GCA_015207365.1). Lineage (GTDB taxonomy): Bacteria > Cyanobacteriota > Cyanobacteriia > Elainellales > Elainellaceae > Vacuolonema > Vacuolonema iberomarrocanum. The sequence continues at coordinate 46,415 of JADEXA010000040.1, read as the reverse complement.
CCCAATTTTCAAACCTTCTCCAAACACAACCTTGAGACTAATTACTATGCATCCTAGTTGCACAGAAACTTGTCAGAAGTCCTACGTACCAAACTCCTTACCCTTGACGCTGCTTATGCTTCGGGTTAGGACAAATAACCATGACTTTGCCATGCCGACGAATGACACGGCATTTTTCACACATCTTCTTAACTGATGCCCGGACTTTCATGTCCAAAATACCCACGCTCTACAAACTTAGCATATTATCAATATAAGCCCACACTTGTCAAGTGTGGCTGTCAAATGTCCCTAAATCTGCGCTGAAGATATCAGCTTTCAGTAACGTTCAGTCAGCAAGTCGCGACAAGCACAATTCAATCTTTCGGCTCACACAGCCTATTTCTTTCTCAATCGATAGGTGATGCGTCCTTTTGTTAAGTCGTAGGGAGTTAGCTCAACCTTGACGCGATCGCCCGGAAGGATTTTGATGTAATTCCGTCGAATTTTGCCAGAGATATGAGCTAAAACGTTAAATCCGTTGTCTAGATCGACACGGAACATCGCATTTGGTAAGGAATCCGTAACGGTTCCTTCCATCTCAATTAAATCTTGCTTAGACAATGCACTAGCCTCCTAATGCCTCTAAATCCATCATTCATTCAGACCCGTTAGTTGGCCTGGGCACACTCCAAGAGTACAACTTCCAACTAGTACGGATAATATGCGGCAGAAAGTGTGTACAACAGAGATGGTGAAAACACCGATTGCCAGCGCTCCATCTCATAGGCTAGCAAAATATAGCGAACTTATCCGCAGATAACAGCGTTGATAACAAGGGTAGAGTTGATACAAAGAGATGTTTACTTAGTCAACAACGAGTCATAAGGCTGTAATTTATTAGCTGCGGCGGGTTGATTTTGGGGCTATGCTGCAACGATTTCCGTCAAAGTCGTCGTGACACGCTCAATAGGTTGATTCCCATCGATTGATACCAGTAGTTGCCGCTCGCGATAGAAATCAATAAGTGGAGATGTTTGTTCCCGGTAAACAAGCAAACGATGGCGAATAACATCCTCACTATCGTCTGCACGGCCACGCTCCAACAAACGAGCCACAATAACCTCATCGGGAACGTCTAGATTAACGACGCACTCATACATCTGGTTCATTTGCTCTAGCAAGATATCCAGAAACTTTGCTTGAGAAACGTTACGAGGAAATCCGTCTAAAATCCATCCTGCTTCTGCATCCTCCTCTTCTAGTCGACTTCCTACGAGGTCTAGGATTAAGTCGTCGGGAACCAACTCTCCACGATCCATATATCCCTTTGCTTTCTTCCCCAGCTCTGTTTCAGCAGATACCGCCGCTCGCAAGATATCACCTGTTGAAATATGGGGAACACTGTTACCCTCTGCAAGAACCTTAGCTTGCGTACCTTTCCCGGCGCCTGGAGGTCCCAAAAAAATTAGCCTCATCACTACTCTTTAACCATCCCTTCATAACGTTGAGAAATGACATAGGTCTGAATCTGTTTCGCTGTATCGATGGCGACCCCAACCAGAATTAAGAGAGATGTTGCACCTAAGCCCTGGAAGGTTCGAACCTGTGTAGCACCTTCTACAGCTGTTGGGACAATAGCTACTAAACCTAAGAAAATTGCTCCCAGGAATGTCAGACGGTTAAGTACACGCTCGATATACTCGGTTGTTGCTTTACCAGGACGGATACCCGGTACGCTTGCACCCATCTTTTTCAAGTTCTTCGACATATCCTCTGGATTGACGATAATCGAAGCATAGAAGTAGCTAAAGAAGAGGATGAGAAGGAAATAGACAATGACATACACCCATGTTCCAGGGCGAAGGTAGTTTGCGATGCTAATCAAAGTACTGTTCCCTGGAAATAGATTCCCTAGGAAAACAGGGAGTAAAAACACAGTAGAAGCAAAGATGATAGGCAACACGCCCCCCTGGTTGAGGCGTAGAGGCAAATAACTACTCTTCTCGAGATAGAGACGACGGCCAACTTGACGACGGGCTGAAATGATGGGGATGCGTCGTTGCCCTTCTTGGACAAAAACGATACCGACAATCATGACTAGGAAGACGAGCAGCAAGATAATAACGCCACCGACAAAACTGCGATCCCCGGTCTGTGCCTGTTCAATCGTTTGACCCAAATTACGGGGTAAAACAGAAACGATACTGAGGAAAATCAGCAACGATGCACCATTGCCAATTCCACGTTCTGTGATCAACTCTCCGGCCCACATGACAAACATGGAACCCGCAGTCAAAGCCAAGATAGTTTGCGCAATGAATAGTGGTCCCGGACTTGTCGCGTAATTGTTAACGAGGATAGCGATCCCAGTTGTTTGTAAGAGCGCTAAACCTAACGTTACATATCGGGTTATCTGAGCCAGTTTTCGCCGACCAGCTTCCCCTTCGTTCTTCTGTAGATTTTCTAGTGTAGGAAGAGCAGCTGTTAACAGCTGCATAATGATTGAAGCGTTGATGAATGGAATAATACCTAGGGCAAAAATACCCAGAGTCGATAACCCCCGACCCGTAAAGAAATCCAAAAATCCGACCAGATTAGCTAGCCCAGAATCTGAGATTGCCCGCTGAAATGCGATCCGATCAATACCGGGGATAGGTATAAATACACCCAGACGTGCAAGAATCAAAATCCCAAGTGTGACCAGAATACGCTTCCGCAGTCCTGCTGCTTGAGCCATCTGCATGAACGTTTCTTGTGCGGATGGGGTTTTATCTCGAACCATGCAAAGAACCTCGCTGCTGTTTGAGAGACTGGGCAAACCTGGAAGGGAGTTGAATCAAAACACCGCCCTAGTTGCACTGACCCAGACGAATCTTCAGTAATTCCTAATCTACCAGTTCGCAGGTACCACCTGCTGCCTCAATCTTGGTGCGTGATCCTTTGGTGAATGCAGCAGCTTTTACATTGAGTGCCACATTAACCTCTCCATCCCCTAACACCTTTAAGGGGCCGTCGTCGGTGGTGATAATACCTGACTCTATTAAGCTGGCAAGGGTGACCTCAGAGGCTGAATCCAGATCTGCCAAGTCTCCTACATTTACCAATGTGTACTGCTTCTGATTAACGATTGGAAAATGCTTGAGTTTGGGTATCCGTCGGTATAAAGGTAACTGACCACCTTCAAAACCGGGGCGAGTACCTCGACCAGAGCGGGATTTTTGACCCCGCATTCCAAAGCCACAACTGGCGCCCTGACCTGCGGAGATACCGCGCCCAACACGTCGGCGGCGATGCTTAGAACCTGCTTTTGGAGTTGCGTCTTCAAGTCTCATGGTGTGTCTAAGTGAGAGTAAACAATAGGTGAATTCTAGAAGAAGGGCTTGTCAATTCGCGGTGTGATCTCAAAGGCTAGTCACCCTGTAAGAAGCCACCAGTAGTTGGGTTGGCTCGATCTAAATAGCGATCGCCTATCGGAGGATAATAGCTATCCATCTACCCCATTAGGAATAAATCTTCTCCAGTGGAACTCCACGTTCTTCTGCTACTTCCGAGAAAGTACGCAGCATCCCTAAGGCTTCTGTTGTGGCTCGAGCGTTGTTCAGCGGATTGCCAGAGCCCAAGCGTTTTGCCAGAACATTTTTCACTCCGGCCAGCTCCAGCACGGTGCGAATTGCACCTCCAGCAATTACACCAGTACCAGGAGCGGCTGGACGCATAAATACCCGGGCACCACCACTGTCGCCTTGACTAGGGTGGGGAATAGAGTTCGACTTTGTCAGAGGAACTTCAATTAAGTGCTTCTTACCATCGGCAACACCTTTTTTTACCGCACCGATGACATCACTTGCCTTTCCAACGCCAACGCCAACTTGCCCTTTCTCATTGCCTACAATAACGATTGCCCGGAAGCTAAGCTTTTTGCCGCCTTTGACCACTTTCGTAACCCGACGGATCTGTACAACCCGCTCCTTCCAATCGGTTTCTTTCTCCTTAACCCGAGTACCTTTTCGACTTTTCGCCATAATCTCAGCCCTTAAAGAATTGCTCCCACATGATTCGCTGACCTTATTCTAGAAACTTAGTCCGGCTTCCCGTGCAGCTTCTGCCAGCGCTTTTACACGGCCATGATAGAGGTTGCCCCCTCGATCGAATACAACCTGTTGGACGCCTTGAGCGATCGCGCGCTCTGCAATTAGCTTACCTACTGCTTCTGAAGCTTCGCAGTTCGAGCCTTTCTCCAACTTTGTCCGTAAATCCGGTTCAAGGGTTGAAGCTGCAGCTAGAGTTCGATGCTGTGAGTCATCAATAACCTGAGCATAAATATGTTGCTGGGAACGAAAGATACTGAGGCGGGGTCGCCCAGATGTACCAACAACACGACGACGAATCCGTTGGTGCCGCCGGTGAACCGAAGCCTTCCGTGTAAGTTTCATCTTTATTTCTTCCCTGCTTTCCCAGCCTTACGTCGTATCTGCTCTCCGGCATAGCGAATTCCCTTACCCTTATAAGGTTCGGGTGGACGAGTACCACGAATCTTTGCCGAAATATTACCAACAAGTTCTTTGTCTATACCGCTAACAATAACGTTGGTATTGTTCTCTACCGCAAACTGAATTCCTTGGGGAGCTACGATTTGAACGGGATTGCTATAACCCACGTTCAATGTCAAATTACTTCCCTGCGCCTGCGCCCGGAAGCCAACTCCTTGGATCTCAAGGCGGCGCTGGAAGCCTTCCGAGACACCCTGAACCATGTTTGCGACCAGAGTACGGCATAAGCCATGGCGCTCACGTGCTTTCCGAGAGTCTCCTTGCCGTGTTACTACCAACTCTTCGCCTTCCTGAGAAATAACGACTTCAGGCGGTAAGACTCGTGAAAGTTCACCCTTTGGTCCTTTTACTGATACCTCTTGCCCTGAAATCGTAACCGTTACCTTTGCGGGCACGGGAATAGGGCGCTTACCAATCCGAGACATGACTGCGTACTCCTTAGAACTGACTACTCCTGATCGAAATGGAAACATGGACAAACTAGATGGTGATCATGTTGGCAAAACGGAGAAGCAAACGAAAGCTCGTTGACCGAGTATCCAGCTTTGCTTCAGATGCTTCTTACCAGACATAACAAAGAATCTCGCCACCCACTTTTTGCTGTCGTGCATCTCGATCAGTCATGATGCCTTTGGAGGTAGAGAGGATTGCGACACCAATACCACCCAATACTCGAGGCATCTCCCTGTAGTTCGAGTAAACCCGCAACCCCGGCTTACTGACCCGTTGCAGTTGGTTGATGATAGGTTGCCGCCCTTTCCCTTTGTATTTCAAGGCAATGACCAACTGTTTCTTCGGGTTTTCGCCCATTTCATTGAATTCTTTGATGAAACCCTCCTCCAACAACACACGGGCAATGCTCCGCGTCATTTTGGTAGAGGGAACCTGAGTTGTTTGGTGTCGCGCCAGATTCGCATTACGAATGCGCGTCAGCATATCTGCAATCGTGTCGTTTACCGCCATAGTTTCCTCTTTAACAAAATGCCTCAGTTATTGCGGAAGGGCATCCCCAGTTCCCGGAGTAATGCGCGACCTTCTTCATCTGTCGGCGCAGTTGTAATAATCGAAATATCCATACCTCGAACCTGCTCGATACTGTCATATTCCACTTCTGGGAAAATTAGCTGATCGCGCAGTCCAAGGGTATAGTTGCCACGCCCATCAAAACTCTTGGGGCTAATACCCCGAAAGTCACGAATACGGGGCAAAACAAGATTGATCAGACGCTCTAGGAAAGAGTACATGCGGTCTGAGCGCAGCGTTACCATAATTCCAACAGGCATACCTTGACGGATTTTGAAGCCCGCGATCGCCTTCTTAGCACGCGTGACAACAGGACGCTGTCCGGTTAACATAGCAATTTCGCTGAGGCTTGCCTCCAAAGATTTGGCATTCTGTGCCGCTTCGCCCAGACCCCGGTTCACCGTAACTTTGGTGAGCTTGGGAACCTGGTGGATATTGCCGTACTGAAATTCTTCCATCAGCTTCGGCACAATCTTTTCCAGATAGGTCTCTTTCAACTTCGTCATCGTTCTTCCTTCAGAATGAGGTTCCTGGTCTTGGTCAGGAACGAGTAGACATGACTGACACTACTTGCGTCTTTCCCAATTTTTGTCGGACAACGTTTCCCCTGTCTTTTTCAGCATTCGCACCTTTCGGCCATCCGAATCAACGGTGTAGCAGACACGGCTAGCGACTTTCTGTTTCGTAGAATAGAGCATTACCTTTGAGCTATGAATCGGAGCCTCAAATGTTTGAATTTGCCCGGATTCACCTTCTGCCTGCGGTTTGACGTGACGGGTGCGAATGTTGACTCCATCGACGACAACCGTGCTGTTTTCGGGGAAAACACGCTTAATCTCGCCGATTTTGCCTTTTTCCTTGCCAGAGATCACCTGAACGGTGTCTCCCGCCTTGACATGCATTTTCATAGCCTTTTTGGATGTCCCTTTCGGCATCAGAGCACCTCCGGAGCGAGTGACACAATTTTCGTGAAATTTTTCTCCCGAAGCTCACGAGCAACAGGACCGAATACTCGCGTCCCTCTGGGGTTACCGTCAGCATTGATAATGACCGCAGCATTATCATCAAATCGAATGCTCATGCCACTATCTCGCCGCAGCCCCTTCTTCGTACGAACCACGACAGCTCGCACCACATCCGACTTCTTTACACCCATATTGGGCAAAGCATCTTTGACGACGGCAACGATGACATCCCCAACTCCGGCATAGCGTCGGTTTCCGCCCAGTACCCGGATACACATCAAGCGGCGAGCACCACTATTATCGGCAACATTTAGATAGGTTTCTTGCTGAATCACCATCCACCTCCACGCGGTGTTAGACCTCTGCGGTCTCGCTAATAACGTCAATAACCATCCACCGCTTGGTGCGGCTTAAGGGGCGGGTTTCCTGAATACGGACGCGATCGCCCGACTTACATTTGTTTTCCTCGTCATGCGCTTTGTAGCGCTTAGTACGCACCACATATTTGCGGTACTTAGGATGAGGGAAACGGTTTTCTACCGCGACCACTACCGTTTTGTCCATTTTGTCGCTTACTACGACACCAACCCGTTCTTTTACTGCCATTGCACCTTACTCCTTGCCGTCATCCGAATTCTTAGCGGTTAGTTGGCGTTCCCGCTCCACGGTCATTAATTGAGCCAATCGATGACGTGTGTGCTTGAACAGGTGAGGCTTTTCCAGACGACGTGTCGCCTGCTGAAACCGCAAATCAAATAATTGCTTCTTTGCTTCCAGGATTTGCTCAGCGAGCTCCTGATCGCTCAATTCTCGAATCTCTGAAATTTTAGGAAGAGACATCCTAAGACTCCTCCACTTCGCGCGTAATAAACTTCGTTTTAATCGGCAACTTGTAAGAGGCGAGGCGCATGGCTTCCCGTGCGGTTGCCTCGGGTACTCCGGCAATCTCGAACAAAACACGCCCTGGCTTGACGACTGCAACCCAGTACTCTGGATTTCCCTTACCGGAACCCATACGGGTCTCAGCAGGACGCATCGTTACGGGCTTATCTGGGAAAATACGAATCCAAATTTTTCCACCCCGCCGAATGTAGCGGGTCATGGCACGACGACTCGCCTCAATTTGGCGGGATGTAATCCAGGAGGGTTCTAAGGCTTGCAGCGCGAAATCCCCGAAATTGAGGGAGTTGCCACGGGTTGCCTGTCCGCGCATGCGCCCCCGGTGCTGCTTTCTAAATTTTGTTCGTCTAGGACTTAACATGACTCGCTACTCGCTACCTTGACTCGTGACTAAGAGAGCTGATGAAGATGCTCAGGCATTTGCGGCTTTGATACCGCCTTAGCTCTCATTCGATCGATCTTCAAACTGAGGACGACGACGCTGTTGACGGCGGCGGGGTTGATTGTTGGCAGGGGTAGGATTGGTATCTTCCTGCCCGGGGATAATCTCACCCTTGAAGACCCAAACCTTGATACCCAGAATGCCGTAGATAGTTTGTGCGGTACGGTAGTGGTAGTCAATATCCGCCCGCAATGTGTGCAAAGGCACTTTCCCTTCGCGGGTATACTCCGTCCGAGCAATTTCAGCACCATTGAGGCGGCCACTCACCTGAATCTTGATCCCCTGCACGCCTGCCCGCTGTGCTCGTTGCAAGGCTTGACGAACGACACGCCGGAACGAAACGCGTCGCTCTAGCTGTTGCTGCACGTATTCAGCAATCAGAGCTGCGTCTGCATCTACGCGCTGGACTTCAACGACGTTGACTCGGATTTGTCCTGGAGTATCCAGCACTTTTTGCAAACCTTCCCGCAGCTTCTCGATCCCTTCACCGCCGCGACCAACAACAACGCCTGGGCGGGCAGTATGAACTTCTAAATCGATCTGATCTGCTTTTCGCTCGATCCGAATGTCGGAAATACTGGGGCTTTCCAGACTCTTTAACTTCAAGGGATTCTTCAAGAAGAACTCACGGATTTGATGATCTTCCTGAAGCAGCTTGGGATAGTTGTTAGTGTCGGCAAACCAACGAGAGCGGTGCTCCTGGGTAATGCCTAGTCGAAAACCAGTTGGATGTATCTTCTGTCCCACAATGTGTCCTCAATTGATGATTCAGGAATAGCCAGATTAGATGTGCAAACGAAACCGAACGAAAGGAATAGATTTGATCGACGCTAATCAGTAACTTCAATATCTGCGCCAGGTGCTACAGCAATGGTGATGTGGCAAGTGGGCTTACGAATCTGATAGGCTCGGCCCTGGGCACGGGGACGATAGCGACGCAGAACAGGTCCTTGATCTGCATAGGCCTGAGTAATAATTAGCTCTGCCGGAGCATAACCCTCGTTGTGCTCTGCGTTAGCAACGGCTGATCGCAACACTTTTAGAATGGGCTCACAAGCACGGTAAGGCATAAACTCCAAGATAATCAGGGCTTCGCGATAAGAACGCCCTCTGATCTGGTCAAGCACTCGCCGCACCTTGAAGGGTGACATCCGAATATAGCGGGCGATCGCCTTCACTTCTTTTTCATCGGTCATAGTAGCCATCGTCTTCTCCTATCGCCGTGCCTTCTTATCACTCTTCGCATGACCACGGAACGTCCGTGTTGGTGCAAACTCACCCAACTTGTGTCCTACCATCTGCTCTGTGACATACACGGGCACATGCTGACGACCATTGTGAACGGCGATCGTGTGTCCAATCATCTGAGGTAGAACGGTCGAAGCACGTGACCAGGTTTTAATGACCTGCTTTTCATTCTTCGCGTTGAGCGCCTCGATCTTTTTCATCAGATGGTCGGCGACAAATGGACCTTTTTTAAGTGAGCGAGCCATATTTCTTAACCTAGAAAATGTCTAACAATCAGTGAGTTTGGGTGAATCGAATTCAGGTTAATCAATTCATACAGACCAACTTATAAGGCAGAACCAATTCGCAAGACTTCAGTTGCTTCGATAAAAGACTCGCCTTAAGCTTGGCGACCACCCCGACCCCGCTTGGATGTCCGTCGTCGTTGTCGAACAATGAGTGAACTGCTCGCCTTCTTTTTGTTCCGCGTTTTGGCACCCAATGCAGGCTTACCCCAAGGAGTCACAGGACCGGATCTCCCAATGGGTGCGCGTCCTTCACCACCACCGTGGGGATGGTCGACCGGGTTCATGACGCTACCGCGCACTTCAGGACGGCGACCTTGCCAGCGCTTGCGCCCAGCCTTACCCAGGCTGACGTTTCTGGAATCGGTATTACCAACCTGACCAATAGTGGCGTAGCACTCGCGACGTACCATCCGTACCTCAGTCGAAGGAAGCCGCAGAGTGACGTAATTTCCTTCTTTTGCCACAACCTGTGCTGATGTACCGGCTGCTCGCACGATCTGTCCCCCTCGTCCAGGAGTCAGTTCAACGTTGTGAACTGTCGTACCAAGAGGCATCTTGCTGAGGGGCAGAGCATTACCTACTTCGAACGGAGAATCTTCACCTGCAATGACTGTGGTTCCAACCGTTAAACCGACTGGATGCAGAATGTAACGCTTTTCACCATCCTGGTAATGCAGCAGGGCAATGCGAGCATTGCGATTGGGGTCATATTCAATCGCAGCAACTTTAGCGGGAATGTTTCGCTTATCCCGTCGGAAATCGATGATGCGGTAGAGTCGCTTGTGCCCACCCCCACGATGGCGACAGGTAATCACACCTCGGTTGTTCCGCCCTTTAGGGTTATGAACTGAGACAACCAACGACCGTTCGGGTTCTGATTTTGTGACTTCTGAAAAGTCAGAAACCGTACGCTCCCGCGTGGCTGGGGTATAAGGTCGATATTTACGAATGCCCATAATCTCACTCTCAGCGATGACTTCTAGCTACGGTTTTGACAGCCCTAAACAGCCGTTGTGTTCCAAAATCAAATTGCTACAACACCGAAACGCTTTTTCTCGATAGCGCTTCCACACTCTAGACTTCGGGGAAAAGAACAATAGAATCACCTTCCGCCAAGGTCACAATCGCCCGCTTATACATTGGTTTGTGACCGATGAACCGACCGACACGCCGCGACTTTCGGGTTGCTGCCTGGGTATGTACCTTGACGACCTTGACATCAAACAACGCCTCGATCGCTTCCTTAATCTCGGGCTTACGTGCTTGCTGGGAAACTTCAAACAAATACTTGTTATCTTCCAGAAGCATTGTCGCTTTTTCGGTAATCAAAGGACGCCGAATAAGGTCGATTAAATCTCGTATATCGCGCTTAGCCACCGTACACCTCCTGCACTTTCTCCAGGGCGGATGCCGTTACGACAACGCGATCGGCAGCCAGTAAATCGTAAATATTGAGATTCGAGGCAGAAATCAACCGTACCGTCTCAATGTTTCGTGCAGACAGATAGACATTCTCATTCCGATCTGCAACGATGAGCAGCACCTTGTCGCCAGTCTCTACACCCCAGCGGGTTAACGCTGAAACCAGCTCTTTCGTCTTAGGACGAGGCAACTCATCTGCAAAATCCTGAACGATGATTATGTCATTAGCCCGATCCTGGAAGGCTGTGCGGAGGGCAAGTTGTCGCTCCTTGCGGTTCATCTTGACGGAATAATCCCGAGGCTTGGGGCCGAAGATGACACCGCCACCTCGCCAGAGAGGCGAACGGCTTGATCCTGCCCGGGCTCGCCCAGTTCCTTTCTGACGCCAGGGCTTGCGTCCGCCACCGCGTACTTCAGAGCGTGTTTTGCTCGATGCCGTACCTTGACGAGCATTGTTCATTTGGCGAACCAGGGCGCGATGCACAATGTGAGCCGCGTTCTCTTCCTTAGCAACTTTCAATTCAAAGGTTGCTGTGCCTGCCTCTTCGCCATTCCAGTTTTTAATCGCGCATTCAACCATGTTTCTTTCCTCGACCCAATTCAGCACGGAGAGAGCGATCGCCCTCGTTGATGACTTAAATGGTTATGATTTGGCAGCCCCAACCAGGTTTGCAGGGGTGATGTTGATGAGCGTTCCAGGTTTCCCAGGAACAGATCCCTTGAGCAGGATCAAATTACGATCCCCATCGATTTGCACCACGGTGAGCTTACGAACGGTCGTCTTCACGCCGCCCATCCGACCAGCCATTTTCTTGCCGGGGTAGATCCGCCCAGGTGTTGTACCCGCTCCTGTTGAACCGGGCAGTCGATGATTCTTAGAACCGTGCGCCATCGGGCCTCGACGGAAGTTGTGCCGCTTTTGGTAGCCAGCAAAGCCACGACCGATGCTTTTTCCAGAAACATCGACCTGTTGGTTGGCCGTGAAGATATCAACCTTCACCTCTTGACCCAGGCTAAAATCGTCCGGCGAATCCGTCCGATACTCTTGCAAATACCGCAAGGGCGGTGCTTCTGACTTGGTCAAATGACCTAGCTCAGGCTTTGTTAAAGCCTTTTCCCGTGCTTCCCCAAAGCCAATTTGGACGGCAGTGTAGCCGTCTGTCTCTACCGTTTTCACTTGCGTGACCCGACAGGGCCCGGCCTGGATGACGGTTACTGGGATTGCTTTTCCAGACTCGTCAAATACCTGAGTCATCCCTAACTTGGTGCCAAGTAGTCCGACGGACACAGCTACACCTCTCCCTTTGCTAACACACTAAAAACCCGATGAACCTTCTAGCTCATCAAGCAAACCATCGAACATTGAGGACAGAACAAGCGTTACAAACGTAAGCGCCGAGCCACCCTGACAGAACAACGCAGAATCGGATTGTTACCTTCTGGCTGTAAGCCTTACCGGGGGAGTCTAGTCACACAGTCATACCAACTCCCAGCAAGTTTCGCAGGGACTTGAGTGGCAGCCCACTCAGTATCCGTTGCAACTTTGGAAGTCGCTTTTATCACGCTGATGTACGTGCTAAAAGCACCACAAAGTTTTATATGCGACGATTTATAATCATAACCACATGTTTCGACTTTGTCTACACTATTTCGACATTTTGTAGACAATCGAACAGATTCTTGCCTTCTCCTTCGCCTGTAGACTGAATTTGAAAGGATGCTGGCACGCCTAACACAACTACTGGTGGGACGCGACTCCCCTGTGCTGAGATTCAAGCCATCGAGTTAGTCGACTGCAAGCCAAGGATCAACTTTCGGTCGCTACGGGCTGAGATACTTCTTGCTCTACTTTGGGTGATGGAGCTGCTAGCTTTTTGGTAAACGTTAGCTTGCTGTCGGTGACATCTACCAGGATCGTGTCTCCTGAAACAAAGGTATTTTCCAGGAGCTTTGTTGCCAGGGGATTCTCAATCTCTCGCTGAATGGCTCGTTTCAGGGGACGGGCGCCATAGACAGGGTCAAAGCCTGCATCTGCAATATGATGTTGGGCATTGGTCGTCAACTCCAGAGCCATTTTCTGTTCTCCTAGCAAACGATGCAGGCGCTTCATTTGAATACCTACGATTTGCCGCAATTCATTCAGCCCCAGTGCGTGGAACAGGATGATATCGTCTACTCGGTTGAGAAACTCTGGACGGAAATGTTTGCGGAGGGCATCCATGACGCGCTTCCGCATTTGCTCGTACTTTGTGTCATCGCCTGAAACATCCAAGATGTGGTCGCTGCCAATATTGCTGGTCATGACCACAATGGTGTTGCGGAAATCGACCGTGCGCCCCTGAGAGTCAGTGATACGTCCATCGTCGAGCACCTGTAGGAGAATGTTGAAGACATCGGCGTGGGCTTTTTCTACCTCATCTAGCAGCACAACACTGTAGGGACGGCGGCGTACGGCTTCGGTGAGCTGTCCGCCTTCTTCGTAGCCGACATAGCCTGGAGGTGCTCCCACTAAGCGTGAAACGGCATGTTTCTCCATGTATTCCGACATGTCGATGCGGATGAGGGCATCTTCGGAATCAAACAAGCATTCTGCTAATGCCCGTGCTAGTTCAGTTTTTCCAACCCCAGTGGGGCCAAGAAACATGAAGGAGCCAATGGGTCGACCTGGATCCTTCAATCCTGATCGCGCTCTCCGGATGGCAGCCGCAACCGACGCAACCGCTTCCTGTTGACCGATGACCCGCTGATGTAAAAAGGCTTCTAGATGCAAGAGTTTCTGGCGCTCCGATTCAAGGAGGCGGTTGACGGGAATCCCAGTCCATTTAGCAACAATTTCGGCGATATCTTCTTCGACCACCTGTTGCTTGAGCAAGGCTGTGCCGTTGCGATTCTGAATTTCCAGCAACTCGGCTTCCTTCTCTTCCAGCTTTTGATGGACGGTTTCTAATTGTCCATATTTCAGCTGAGCAACGGTGTTGAGGTCATACTCGCGCTCGGCTTTGTCGATCTGGCGGCGGAGGGACGCTTCTTCTTCCCGCAGGGTTTTAATTTCTTGCTGAATGGTCTTTTCAGCTTCCCATTGTTCGGTGAGGCTTTCCTTCTCAGGTGTCAGGGTCGCAATGTCTTGCTCCAAGCGTGCCAGCTTTTCTTTGGAGGCGCGGAAGGCTGCACTACTAAAGCCCAAGCGTGCTCCCTCGCTTTCGAGCGATCGCTTCTCAATTTCTAGCTGTCGAATGCGCCGCTCAATGGTTTCTAACTGCACCGGCTTGGAGGTGGCTTCCATCTTTAGCTTGGCAGCGGCTTCATCGACCAAATCAATGGCTTTGTCGGGAAGGAATCGATCAGTAATGTAGCGATCGCTCAGGGCTGCTGCCGCTACTAGTGCGGCATCCGTAATCGTGACGTTGTGATGTACCTGATAGCGATCTTTCAAACCACGCAAAATGGAAATCGTGTCGTCGACCGAAGGCTGACCAATATAAACCTGTTGGAAACGGCGTTCCAGTGCGGCATCTTTTTCGATGTGCTTGCGATATTCATCCAGTGTTGTCGCGCCGATACAACGCAACTCACCCCGTGCCAGCATGGGTTTGAGCAGATTGCCAGCATCCGTTGTTCCTTGAGAGGAGCCTGCGCCGACAACTGAGTGCAACTCGTCGATGAAGAGGACGATTTGCCCTGCGGAGTTGGTAACTTCTCTCAGGACAGCCCGCAGACGTTCTTCAAACTCGCCCCGGTACTTAGCTCCAGCGATCAACGCGCCCATGTCCAGGGAGATTAGCTGCCGACCCTTGAGCGATTCAGGGACATCTTCTTTGACAATGCGCTGCGCTAGACCTTCGGCGATCGCCGTTTTCCCGACACCCGGCTCTCCAATTAATACCGGATTATTTTTGCTCCGACGAGAAAGTACCTGAATCACCCGGCGGATCTCTTCATCCCGCCCAATGACAGGATCCAGCTTGTTTTCCCGCGCTAGTTCGGTCAGGTCGCGCCCAAACCTTTCAAGGGCGGCGTACTGAGACTCCGGATTTTGGCTTGTCACCTTTTGGCTACCCCGCACCGATTTAATCGAAATCTCAAGCTGTTTTGCCTCTACATTGGCGGTACGGAACAATCGATGGCCGACGCGATCGTCTTCTGAGAGCGCCATTAATAGGTGCTCAACGGAGATGAACTCATCCTCAAAAATTTTGCGGGCGTCCTCTGCTTTGTCGAGAAACAGATCCAAGCCGCGCCCCAGGAACAGCTGATTGAGATCAGCCGCCGAAACTTTCGGCTGGCGTAGGGCATAGGCATCGAGCTGTTGCCGCAGCCGCGCTGGATCCATCCCCGCTTTTTCGAGGATGGTGCTGACCATGCCTTGCTGGTCGAGGAGGGCGATCGCCACATGCTCCACTTCTAGGTTTTGCTGCCGATAGTTGCGGGCAACATCCTGGGATTTGACGACGGCATCCCATGCCTTTTCGGTAAACTTTTTGGGATCGGTTGGTTGCATAGCGGATTGGCGTTTCCCTGAGATCCTCGTACAGTGCAAGCTTTTAATGCAAGTTCATTGTAACAATGGGGCGGAGCTACTCCGTAGCGAGAATGACTTTGGTGTGGGTGTGATGGGGTGGATGAGAGATGGGTGGATGAGGGAGGGCGATCGCTCCTCGAATCATGTTGAAGATTCGGAGGTGTCTCCGTTCAACTCTCCGAACCGCTCCCGATACGCTGCCAACTGTGCTTCCAATGCTTCTGCCCGTTGACGTTCTGCTTCTGCCCGTTGACGTTCTACTTCTGCCAGTTCTTCAGCCTCAATACGCCATTGTCTAATCTTATTTAATAGCTCTACATCCCAATCCTTTGTATTCCGACCTTCTTGACTGATCATATGAATTTCATTGATTATTATTTGGACTAAGATTTCATAATCATAAAATGCAACGACTTGCTCCTAATCCAGGAATTGTCTAAATTAAAATAACTGTACAAGGAATATTGAAGCCTTACAAGATCAACAAACAATGCTTTTCCTCATATTATTAACCACGGCTTTAGGTGCTTGTGTTGGGTATCTCTATCAAGATCGAATTCGTCTCAAATCCCGACTCAGTAACTATAGTGGCTTGGCATCTAAGGAAGATTACGAACATCAACTGGATGAAGGAATAGCCTCTAAACAGAGATTCCTCCAAAAAATGATAGCTGAGAAAGAAGATCTGCAAGTCCATATTGGTACTTTGAAGCGACAATTATTTGATTTGGAAGAAGAAGCCTATGTTCAAGCATTTGGTTTGTATGTTCCAAAATATGATTTTATAACTGCCGGGGACTTTGAAGACTCTCTCAAGACTGTAAAGAATAAGCAGAGAGTCATGATTAAAGAGGGAATTGCAGCAATATGTCATACACCCTTCATGCTAAAAAAAGGCTCACAAGTAAGCGAAAAGAAAGCTGAGAAAGAAGGTCAAAAGATGACCGAAAGCTTCTTGAAGCTAATGCTAAAAATATTTAATTCTGAGTGTGATGATGTGATGGAAAAAGTTTTACACAATAATATTAATTCATCTGAAAATAAGATTAAAACGATAATCAATCGATTAAATAAAACCGCAGAGATTATAGACTGCGAGATTACTCAAGATTATCTTCGACTAAAATTTCAAGAATTGTATATCAAGCATGAACTTGCATGTCTTAGGCAGGCAGAAAAAGAAAGTGAACAAGATTTAAAAGAGAGAGATAAGGAGCGTAAAAAAATTGATAAGGAGCTAAAAGTGCTTGAAGAGGCGCAAAGAAGGGAAGAAGATTTTAGAAAGGCTCTAGAGAAAGCGATCAAGGAAAAGGAGCAAGCTCTAGGGCAGAAGAACAAAGAGTTAGAATCTCAAATTCAACAGCTCAGTATAGAACTTGAGGAGGCTAAGAATGATGTTGAGAAGGCTAATAATAAATTGAAAAGTTGGAAAGAGGGATATATATATGTAATTTCGAATGAGGGTTCATTTAGAGAAAATATTTATAGGATTTGCATGACTAGAAGACTTCGTGATCCTGATGCATATGTAAGCAGTATGAATCCTGCTGTTCCTTTTCCTTTCGAGACTCATTTTAAATTTTTGTCAGAGGACGTAACAGATACGTTAAAAAGGTTACATGAACGCTTTTCTGATAGAAGAGTAAATAAGATAAATGATAGGAGAGAATTTTTTAGAGCTTCTCGTGAAGAAATTGAAAAAGCAATCGACGACATTAGAAAAGAAACGGGTATACTTAAAAGTATTCAACGCTATGATTCACCTCAATCATGGGAATATCTCAGGACTAAGACACTAGAGAAAAGTGATAAAGTTAACTCTTCAACGCAAGATATAGCCTAGAAGGTTTAGAGATTAAAGACATCTGACAATTCGAAAGCCAATATTATCTGATTTGTTATCTTCAGTATCTGCAAGACGTGAGGTGGAACGACAGAAGGCAAGTGTGTTTTGCCATGATCCACCGCGAATAACACGATCAGTGTTTCTACTATCATTGTCTATCCAGGCGGAACCATTATTAGGCGCTTCATTGTAGTTTTCATGCCAATGATCCATACACCATTCCCAAACATTTCCATGTAAATCGTATAATCCAAAATTATTGGCGAACGGAAATATTTTAACTGATGTTGGTCTTCCTCTAACTATGACTTCCACTTCTGCCTGAGAACTATGAGTTCCATCATAATTCGCTAGATCTAAGGTGATTGATTCTCCGAAATGAAAAGGAGTAAGAGAGTAACCACGGCAGGCATATTCCCACTCAGCTTCCGTTGGAAGTCTATACTCTGCTTTTAAGTATTCAGATAAGCGCTTGCAAAATTCAATCGCATCGTCCCATGAAATCTGAACTACAGGATGAGCTGCGCTACCAAAGCGGCTAGGTGATTTAAGTAATTTTCGTTCGATCTGTGGTAATTGTGCAACTGCTTTCCACTGAGCCTTTGTAATTGGATACTTGCTGATTAGAAATGGATCAACCGTTGCAGTATGTAGAGGCAGTTCACTTTTAGGTGCATTTTTCTCCGCTGCTCCCATCAGAAAGCTACCACCTGGTACAATGACCATCTCAAACTTTTGATCACCACATTCTTCTATAAATTCTTTTGATTTTTTCTTAGATTGAATTATCTTCGTGCCCTGGGCATCCACTGCTACAACTTCAAAGTTAAATTCTTGGCTATTAGGAAGTGAGGGTAGCAAGAGAGGTTGCTCAATTAGTTGCTTTAGCTTCCGGAGATTTTCATTGATAGGGGGTGAATGAGAAATTTTCTCTTGAATTCCAAGAAACTCATTAACCCTAGAATTAGCTAGATTTAATAATGGTAAATCATATTTATATCCTGGTTGAACTAAAAATATTGGAGTTTGATTAGGTCTTTTGTATCTTCTATTAATTTCAACCGTTTTAGAGATCAAATAACTCTCTACTTCTCTTAACAAAGAATACTTTTTAAGACCTTCTATAAGTGCATATGTAAATGAGCCTTGCTGTAGTTCTGTGATTTCATATGACTTTTCACCTTGCTGACAGGCAAATATTGTAGTTATGTCTTTCTGCCTTGCAAGTGTGATAGTTTCGAGTCCAACTTCATTGATATTTTTACTGCCGATCGAACATTGACTCCGGCACATATCAAGGACGAGAACTGTATTTTTAGCGTTGCAGCTTATTAAATGTTCTAATACAAAATTGATTGAAATTGCCGAATGTTCTAGATACTGGTGCTTGGGATAACTATCACAGAGTAGCAAATAGTCACGATTTTTATTATCTATTGCCCCATGTCCACTAAAGAAAAAGACAAGATTATCTAGTTTCTGTCCTCTTTGGCTAGTAGTATCCAGGATCTTGATTAAGTTACTTTTATTTGGTTTTGTGGTTAAACCATGTTTTGCTTTTGAGCTATCTGTACACAGTAAAATTTCATCTTCGCTAAAAGAAAAGTGATTATGTAGTAGCTTTTCCATCTCCTCTGCATCATGCATTGCATACTGGAGATATTCTGTAGGGGAGAGATGTTCATAATGGTTTACACCAATTACGATTGCTCGATTTCTAACCATCTAAAATTAATTAAGCCCGTTTGAACTTCAGGGTGATTGCGCCTTTTCCACTAGCCTCACCACTGCAAGCACCTAAAATGCTTACTTGCCCCTTCGTGGTAATTTCAACCGCTAGAGTCACTTCATCCAACTGCATATCAGAGTTTTCTCCGACCTCTTCACCTGCTTGTTGAATAAGTTGCCTCACTACTCTCATTGTCCGTTTCCACTCTTGAGTCAGCTTTTTAGGATCAATAGGTTGCGGCTTTAGCAAAGCAGCTCTTTTGGCTAGATCATCTCCCCATCCTTTTCCACCCTCAATTGCTTCCTCATCTTCATAAGTCATAATCCAGACAGGTTCTTCTGACATATGCGTCTTAATCTTTTGAAACAACTTCTAATTACTTTACTTCTCGAAGAGAGTTTATCGAGTCTCATTTGAGCATCAAATAAGAGCTTTCGTCACCGATTTTTCCTCCTTGCCTCGACGAGATTGGATCTCTAGATGGAGGAGGAGGGCGTTGATGTCGGCAGGGTTAACGCCGCCGATGCGGGTGGCTTGTCCTATGGTGAGGGGACGCACCTGGGCGAGCTTTTCGCGAGATTCTTTGGAGAGGGTACTGATGGCGTGGTAATCCAGATCGGCGGGGAGGGGACGGTTGGCCTGTCGAGTTACTTGGTCGATTTGGTTTTGTTGGCGCTGAAGATAGCCCGCGTACTTAATCTCAATTTCTACGCCTTCGCGCACCTCGCGAGGGAGCGTGGCGTTGCCCAGGTCATAGTGAACCAAGTTGGCGTAATGGAAACCAGGACGGCGTAGCAGTTCGGCCAGCGTTGCTGAGCCTTTGATCCGTTGCTCGGTATCAGCAATGATTTGCTTGCCAACAGGGTCGTGTTCTTTGACACGGGTGCCGTGGAGGCGTTCTTTTTCACTAGCGATCGCTTCCTGCTTGTCCTGAAACAGTGCCCAACGGCGATCGCCGATCAGCCCAATCTCGCGTCCCAGGGGCGTGAGGCGCTGGTCGGCGTTATCCGATCGCAGAATCAGGCGATATTCTGACCGGGAGGTCAGCATGCGGTAGGGTTCCCGCAGATCCTTGGTGCAGAGGTCATCAATCAATGTGCCGATGTAGCTTTGCTCACGGGGGAAGACAATCATCTCTTGCCCTTGCACAAAGCGGACGGCATTGATACCTGCAACCATCCCCTGGGCAGCGGCTTCTTCATAACCCGTCGTGCCATTGATCTGCCCCGCACAAAACAGCCCTTCCACGGTCTTGGTCATTAGGGTGGGAAAGCATTGGGTGGCGGGGAGATAGTCATATTCCACCGCATAGGCTGGGCGGAGCATGACACAGTTTTCCATGCCGGGGAGCGATCGCAGCATCGCCACCTGCAACTTCTCCGGCAGTCCTGTAGAAAAGCCCTGGATGTAGAGTTCAGGAATATCCCGGCCTTCCGGTTCGATGAAAATCTGGTGGGATTCTTTGTCGGCGAAGCGCACAATTTTGTCTTCGATGCTAGGGCAGTAGCGAGGCCCTTTTGCATCGACCCAACCACCGTAAACGGGGGACAGATGTAGATTTTCCTGGATGAGGCGATGGGTTTCAGCCGTTGTGCGGGTAAGGTGGCAGGGCATTTGCTCCCGCTCTACCCATCGCTCTGGGTCAAAGCTGAACCACCGCACATCCTCGTCGCCCGGTTGCAGCTCCATTTGGCTGTAATCGACAGAGCGGCGATCGACCCGTGCAGGGGTTCCGGTTTTTAGTCGTTCGGTCTCAAACCCCAGGCGGTTGAGGGTATCGGTCAAACCCTCCGCCGCAAATTCCCCGGCGCGTCCTGCGGCCATCGACTTGTTGCCGACCCAGATGCGTCCGCCCAGGAAGGTACCTGTGGTGAGGATGACAGCTTTGCAACCGAAGGCTACCCCAAAGTAGGTTTCGACGCCAATCACCTCATCATTTTTGCCCAGTACCAGATCCGTCACCATGCCCTCACGCACGGTCAGATTGTCTTGGTTTTCGACGATGCCCTTCATAACAGCGGCATATTCTCGCTTATCAGTCTGAGCCCGCAGCGCCCACACGGCTGGCCCTCGCGACACGTTCAGCACCCGCTTTTGCAAATAGGTGCGGTCTGCCATTTTGCCAATTTCGCCACCCAGGGCATCGATTTCGTGGGTCAGCTGCGACTTGGCAGGGCCGCCCACAGCCGGATTGCAGGGCTGCCACGCAATCTTGTCGAGGTTGAGGGTGAGCAGCAGGGTGCGGCATCCGAGCCGAGCCGTCGCCAGTGCGGCCTCGCATCCGGAATGGCCTGCTCCGACGACGATGACGTCGAATTCATCTTGAAAGTCTGCTGCGGCGTCAAAGGTCATGGTGAACTCTGGTTTGTGCGGATCTTCGTAAGTAGGCGAAATCGCAAGAAGTAGATTGGGTGGCACTGAGGCTTGCTTTGGTGGGCAATGCCCACCCTACGGGTTAAATTGGTTGACCCCGATGGCGATCGCTTCCTGTTCTCTTTCTAATCTATATTAGTCAGCCCTTATCTTTCTCAGGCGTTCGTGTTTATGCCGCTAGCTCTCTTTACCTAAAAGCTTCGCCAGTCGTCCGTCCCAAAATTGTCTTGGAACCAGTGCCATTCGCCATCAATGGAATGAACCTCGTAATGGCGATGATTCTCATCGCCACCACCGAATGGCGATCCGTTTGGGTTGGGGTGATGGGCAAAGCCGTAGATGGTGCGATCGCTCACAAAGAACTCCGGTGAGCGTAATCTGATATAGGTTCCTCCCGCCTCACTCTGAACCATTTCTGAAACAGAATAGGGGCCAAACTGTCGATCAACAAAAGCGATCGCCCCTGGAGTTGAAGCCTGAGCCGCCAGATCAGAGAAAGATGGCTCCACCTGGGAGAATGACCACTTCAGCGGGATGTTGGCACTGAGAAGTACGATAGTTAGCCCGACGATGCATCCATCCAGGATCCATAGCCACCGCAATATTTTGCGAAGCCTGACAGGTAGCCGATGAGAGGAGGATGGGCTATTGTTTGTAGCGGATTGTCGTACTTCTCGCCATAGCATCAGGATTGGGATGCCCCCCAGTAACACAAACGTGAGGATTGCCCAAAGCTGTCCTGCAATCAAGTTGCTAATGAACAAGTTCAGGGCAACCAGCACTAGCAGGATGAACAAGATAATTGCATTTTCAACCCCACCTGGATAAATGCTGACGCCTAAAAGAGCCAGGCAGATGATTGGGGGAATCAGGGCGATCGCACTTGTGACGATGAACTTCATAGGTTGTGAGTCGGCATATCCTCCCTAAAACTTAGCCCAGGGGTTTGAGGCGATATGCAGAGCTCAGAGGTTATGGCAGTTGAGTTAGGTGCGATTCTCCTGGGGGCGATCGCTGTACGCCCGCAGCGGTTCTTTGATGAAGCGGATGTAGAGATGGCGGAAGGTGGATTTGATCACCCGTGGCATGCCGAAGTCGATGGGTGCCAGGTTTGAAGGGAGTTTCCAGTCGGGAACTTGGAGGTCAGTCGGGGTTAGCAAGGGGAACTGGATCTCGTCTAGAGGGGAATTGAGCCCCAATTGCTCGGCAGCGACCTGGGTCGGAACCGTCGTTGGATCGGTTTGAAGGATTTCGACGAGGGCACGATCGAGGGCGAAGACATCGTTGGCAGCGGCGAGGATGCCCAGGTAACGGGGGTCGCCCTGGCTGGGGCCATTGCCTTCATGGCCGATAATGCCATCGGCAATGGTGAGGCTGGGGGCGATCGCCCGTGCCGTTTCCACCAACATCGTGCCAAATCGCAGACGGTCTTTCCCGGCTTCCATATGCCACCATGCCTTCATCTTGCCAGGAACGCAGCCGAATAAGTTTTTGACGCCCAGGGTCAAGGTGAGCTGCATATGGGACTTCACTTTGGGCAAGTTGATCACCACATCCGCACCCATCGCTTCTTTGGATAGCAGCAGGTGGTTGAAAGCTTTGCTGTTGGTGGCATAGCGCTGGCCGCTGAACTCGACGACAGGAACACCCAACTCATCCAGTAAGGGGCCATAGCCATTAGCGATCGCCACACCCCGCGCACTACCAAAGGCCGGACTATCTCCCAGAAACGGCTTGCCTCCGACTTCTTGTACCAATTGAGCCACGCAGTACACCAACTCCATCCGCGTTGTACAGTCCTTGGTGGGGCGCGAACCGGTGAGCAAATTGGGCTTGAGCAAAACGCGATCGCCCGGCTTTACAAAGGCTGCCATGCCGCCCATAGGTTCCAAAACCTGCCGCAATTGGTCGCGCAGATAATCGTACTCATAGGACGAGGCACGGGTTAGGCTTACCGTTGGAGTCATAGCGCAATTGGTTGGGGAGAAGGGTAAACAACTGGATTGGCAGAATCAAAGGCGATCGTTTTTTTCGCTCTCTTTTTGTGACAAACCTAATGAAGTTTGACAACCAGGACTCAAAAGTTTGGCAACTAGGAATCAAGCGTAGCCAGAAATTATTATGTCCAGGCTTTGATGCGTTACATATCCGCTAACGCATACCAGAAAAAATCAGATAGCCTGCTGATCATTGTGTATCAACTCCAAAATTAGTGCAGCTTTTAGACGGACACTTTCAATTTCGGATGTTCATAATTCTGCTCACCGCAGAAGCAACCTAGCGAGAACGATTTAGCGCTGTCACCCGTTCAGCATTGGTAAACACATCTTCTCCCTTTAACTGATCAATAGCAGGCTTCACCTCGACTTTGACCACATTGTCGATGTTGACGAAAACGGTTTGGTCGGGCAGGTTGATAATCCACCAGTCCTTATTCAATAGATGGCGTACTTCTACGAGCTGAAAGGTTTGGGTAGAACCATCTGATTCAACAGGAGCATAGAGATTGAACGATTCAGACTGACCATTCATGTAGTGGAAAGTCATCTGAGTGTAAACAGATTCTTGAGTGTACATAACAGTTGGGAATTAAGGTTGGGATGCATTTTCGGAAGGTTTGCCGGGCATAGCGCTCATTTTTGCCAAATCGAGGACTTGTGCCAGTGCTTCCTCGCTCATCAGTCCTTTTTCTAACACAATCTGCCGGAGAGTCTTGCCAGTTTCTAAGGATTCTTTAGCAACGGCAGCAGCGTTGAGATAGCCGATGTGAGGATTGAGGGCGGTGACCAGGGCAAGACTGCTTTCGGCATAAGCGGTGCAGCGATCGCTCTGCACGGTCAACCCCTTCAGCCCCCGCAAGGTGAGTGCATTCAGGGTGTTGCCCAGTAGCTCAATGCTGTGAATCAGGTTGAAGGCGATCAGCGGCATCATCACGTTCAATTCCAACT
This sequence comes from Vacuolonema iberomarrocanum LEGE 07170, assembly GCA_015207365.1. Classification (GTDB taxonomy): domain Bacteria; phylum Cyanobacteriota; class Cyanobacteriia; order Elainellales; family Elainellaceae; genus Vacuolonema; species Vacuolonema iberomarrocanum. The sequence goes on along the minus strand of JADEXA010000040.1, from coordinate 22,181 downwards.
GCCCAGCCTGGGCGGCAAAGGCGATCGCCGTGTCATAGCCCATCACCTGAAAGCATACCATTGAGGTCATTTCCGCCATCACCGGGTTGTACTTTCCAGGCATGATCGAGGAACCGGGTTGCACCGGAGGCAGTTGAAGTTCCTTGAAACCTGTGTTGGGGCCAGAATCTAGCAATCGGAGATCATGGGACATTTTGGCCAAGTCCTGTGCCAGATTGCGAAGTGCCCCCGACACATTCACAAACGGAGCCATACTTTGCATTGCTGCCATCAGGTGGGGAGCCGTTTGTAGCGGGTGGTCGATCAGCTCTGATAGAACTTCGGCAACGCGGAAACGGTAGCGGGGATGGGTATTTAACCCTGTACCTGCGGCACTGCCACCCAAACCTAATAGGGTCAAATCCTGTGCGGCGGTTTCTATTCGTACCAAATGATCCGCCAGGATTTGGGCCCAGGCGCGAAAGGTTTCGCCCATCCGTACGGGAACGGCGTCTTGCAGGTGCGTCCGTCCTGAGCGCACCACATCTTGGTACTCGCGCGCTTTGTTGTCGAGGGTGGCGATCGCCCCTGCCAAGCTGGGATAGAGCGATCGTTCCAGTGCCAGTAGCCCCCCAATTCGAATTGCTGTCGGAATCACGTCATTGGTCGATTGCCCATAGTTCACATGATCATTGGGGCTAAGGCGGGCATAATCGCCCTTTTCTCCTCCCAAAAGCTCTAGCGCCCGATTGGCGAGCACCTCATTCACATTCATGTGGTGGGAGGTGCCCGCGCCTGCCTGATATACATCCACGACAAACTGATCGCGCCAGTTTCCCTGGAGCACTTCATCTGCTGCTTGGATAATGACCTGGCTGATGTCTGTTGGAATACAGCCCAATTCGCCATTGACCCGTGCCGTTGCCTTTTTGATCAACACACAGGCATCGACATAAGTTGACAAAGGCTTTAATCCGCTAATCGGAAAATTTTCGGTGGCGCGAAGAGTCTGGATGCCATAGTACGTTTCATCTGGAAGCTGACGCTCTCCCATGGAGTCTTTTTCCGTTCGCATCGTATTGGTGTCGCCCGTAGAATTGCTTGTTTTCTCCAAAATCATGTCACAAATCATTGGACTCAAATTGACACGAAGTTTATAAATGCCTTGCTAATTATTTCAGGGCGTGCTGGGCATACTGATGGATAGGGTGCTGTAAAGCTTGCTGAGTCTCCGATGCTGAGTTGAATGCTTCTTTGATGCATGAGCAAAAGATGGGGCTGAGGAAGAAAGCCAGAACAATTATTGAATGACAGGTGCAGGATCAGGCTTTGAGCGATCGCTCTCAGCTCGCAACCTGCATCTCTTCAACCTTCATACCGCTGTAAAAATCTCTGCATGCTCTCTCAAGGTATGCGGTGATTTGGTCTTTGCCCCCTGTCCCAGGTTTTCGAAACCTTTTGTCAGTGTCTGAATGCCTCCTGAAAGACCGACTCGAAGATGGCGTGGGAAAAGTGTTGGGTCTCTACCAGGATCGGGCATGGCCCGTGTTGCATCACTATGAAAGATGATCAGACGATTCACAACTGGCTGAGTCAGGGAACGGCATTGTTTGTGGCACGGCGCTATGAAAAAGCCGTAGCTCGCTTCGACAAAATTTTGCTGAATAACCCGACCCATGCCGAAGCTTGGAGCAAACGCGGATACTGCCTGAACGAGATCGGCATGTATAGCGAAGCCATGGAAAGCTTCAATCGAGCCATTCAGTACCAACCGAAGGAAGCGCTGCATTGGCAGGGTCAGGGCATTACCCTGGCAAAGCTAGAGCGCTATGACGAGGCTATCAAAAGCTTTGAGCGGGCTGTTCGGCTCAATCCTAGTGACATCAAAGCCTGGTATAACAAGGGCTACGCCAATATGCGTGTGTTTCGCCATCGAGAGGCGATCGCCTGTTTTGATCGGGTTGTAGAACTGCGCCCCGAAAATTATCGAGCCTGGTACAACCGAGGCGTATCGCAAGCCTCTTTGCGTCGCTATGAAGATGCGCTCAGTAGTTTGGATACGGCGATCGCTATCAAACGCAGTTGCCACTATGCCTGGAGTCATCGCGGCGTGGTGCTCAATAAACTGGGGCGGTATGAAGAAGCCGTTCAGAGCTTCGACCAATCCCTCGCTCTCAAAGAAGATAACCCCGAAGCCTGGTACGGAAAAGCCTGCTGCTACAGTCTGCAACGCGACCTCCGCCAGTCTCTACGAAGCTTGCACCGTGCCCTTGTTCTCAGTCCTCACCTCTATCGTGTTATGGCACTGGGTGACAACAGTTTTGACGATATCCGTCAGTCCGAGGGATTTCGCAATCTTGTTGGTGTGACGCCGTAATGCTGTCGCGAAATAAAGCGTTGCTGATTGCGTATTACTTCGAATTTGCGGTATCGGCATAGAGACACCAAGAATCTGTCATAAATTCTATTCTTCAAATTTGTATTCTTTAGTTTTGAAAATTTTAGATTCTCTTAAGAATTGAACCTAGACTAAAAGCGTCAAGCTTGCTATCAATTTCTATCGATAGATAACTCAAGTCTTTTGCTTTCATTTCAGCGTTGATCAATGCATTTTCGTAGCGCTTTGTGTTACGGGCTAATAAAGAAGCGCCCCCGGCTGATATAAGGCCAGGAGCGCTTAGGAGCATTAGTTTTTTCTTAAAAGCCAGTCTTTATATGAGTGACTGGCAGCTTTATGATGAGTATTGAAAAGCCAGCAGTAATAAAAAGTCGCTAGCAGTTTTGAAACTATATTTAAGGTAACAGAAAGGTCGTTACTTCTTCCAGAAACTCACATTTTCTTCAGGCTTCTTCATTCTCGTTTACACAGCAAAAATACTCATCTATTTTTGGTCTAAGTTGGCAGGTGCAATTAAACCTAAAACTCTAAAAACCTGTGCCGCCCGCAGCGCGGGCGGCACAGGTTTTTAGAGTCTGGTTTTTCATCGTGCCGAGCTACTTACACCAATAATACAGAGCTTGTGTTGGCAGCATCGAGGCTGGACCAAACATGGAGCATGCGGAAGCCGATCGCAGCCATGCGCTGGCAAGCGATCGCCTTCTGAGGTTGATCCCAGAGATGGCTCCCAGTCTCGGGGCTTATCTCTCGCCAGGGTGAGGTGTTGCATAGAACAACGCGCTGACGGATCCCCACCTGAAGAGTCCTGAATGCCCAGTTCGCTGTTATTGTCTGACCGACTGCTCGTTGGGATAGGGGAGTGAACGCTGTCTAGAGCATGGGTATAAGGATCGGGTTTGTGTTCTCGTTGGAAAGAGATACCGGATGTTCCTAGTGGGATCGCCAGTGGAATCAATGCTTGAAATGGGGGCGATCGCACTTAATGACCTTAAAGAAAAGATCAACAAGCTGCAACGTCTGGTGTTTGGAGTAACTCAGTTATCGGCTCCAGATCCGCCAGATGAGGCTGCAAACAATTAAACCCACCACCCCATAGGCAATCATTGCAACCAACAGGTTGACATCAAAAATATTGGTCGCATCCGCTGAGGTGGGGCTGATGAAAAGGGTTGAAAAAGGTGCAACAAAGGGTTCCGAGAGAGTGTTAATAAATCTGGCGAATTGATTTTCAGTGTTCGCGCCGAATAGGCGTAAGCCAAACCGGAATGCCAGCAAAATTTCCAACGCGCCTACAAGGCTGTAAATTGCCGCAACTACACGGCTAAGGCTTGCATTCCATTGAGCATTGGCAATACGTTGTTCTTCTAACTGAAGCCGTCGTTGTTCTGCTTGAAGCTCCAACTGCTCTCGTTGTTCGTCATATTGATTGCTCATTTGCCTTACTCCTATATTGAAAGGCTTTGAAGACCATTTTCTTTGCTTTTTGCACTATTTTTACAAGGATTTTGATACGGCTCTGATGACTGGAATTGTCGTTTAGGGGAATGGAGTAAGCGACCAGGGCACTTAAATATTCAGGCAAGGCTCGTCGGTGATCTATTCGTTTTCAATAGCTCTGTAGTGGGTTCTGAGCGGATGGATGTTAGATGGAAAGGGCGATCGCCTCCTGGCTTGCTCAACAACCGCTTGACAGGCCATTAGAATAAAGCCATGGATGGTGACAGCAAAATGAGAATGGCTGCTGTCAGTGCCATTCATTCGCTTCCATCGATCACGCTTTATTTTTTCTTGAAAAATGGGAAATGATGGCTTTTTAGCTGGGTTAAAGCTCTGGTTGGTCTTCTTCCTGACCTTTTATTTGCTGCGATATCCAGTGGTGCTATCGCTGATGTTGGGGTTGGCAGCAGGGTTTGCTGGTAGTGCGATCGCATCAGCCCTGTCCGCCCGGAAGCCTCCTCAAAAACTGCTACCGCCCAAGAAGCTAGAGGGTGCATCCGCAGAGCGCAGGCGGTTTGGATTGAGCGTGCAGGCAAAGCAGTGGGCATGGATTCCCTGGTTTGGGCGCAGCGATAATCGTTCGCCCAAATCTCGTCGTTAGACGAAACAACGTTTACGGGTGGATGAAATTCTACGAAAGATTACGGATGTGCCCCGTCTGGAACTGCTCTAAAAGTTGGACAAAGGGTCTAACCCCCTATACGTTGGTCTTGATATCAGCGTGTTCGGTGTTCTGATACGCATCTACCATGCTTCCAACTGTCATTGCTGAATCATCAGTTAAGTATTTCTGTTTCTATGCAGATGGCGAACTCCGCGACGGGGTTTTTTACAAGAATCGTCTCTATCGGCTAGCCAAAACTCTGGAAGTTGGCGATCGCACAGGCGTGCGTGAAATGTGCCAGCAATTACGCCGAAGTGGGCAACCTTGCATTGTCACAACGTCGAGACGATATTACAAAGTCTGGGCAGATATCTGCCCGGCGAAGTTGACGCGATCGCTCGTCACGGCACCCTTCGACCCTTCTGGTTTGGAATAGCTGTAGACAGCTTCAGTTCAGAGCAGCAAATCTGATTCTCGTGCGGCTCTACTTTGATTGGGATCGCCCCATTGATGCAGCCAGCGCATCACCTCATCGGGAATGAAGGTGCGCATCCGGGCGGCAGAATCGATGCAGGTATGGCGCGTCAGGGCGCGAGCAGCAGTGGCTTCCTGCACCTGATCCATACTGTCACCCACGCTTTCGACGACACAGGCTTCGTAGGATACCTCAAAGTCAGTATCTTTGGTTTCGCGGGGGGTGAGATAGATCCGCACGCGATCGCCACAAAACAAAGGTCGCGTAAAATCGATGCTGCTATGGGTGACCGGAATTGCAACTTTGGGATAGCAAAAGAACCGATTCAGGTTAATCCCCGCGTCTGCCAACGAGGCTTCGTAGGCTTCGTGGCACATGGAAAGGATATTGGCAAAGTACACCACCCCAGCGGCATCGGTGTCCTGAAAGCGGACGGTGCGTTCATAGATAAAAGGCATACGGGCGATCGCTCAACGTCAACACAGCAAACACTTCTATTCTGACCAGAAGATCTCCTCTTTAGCCATTGAGTTTATTTAACTTGGTCTGTTAGGCATAGCCGTAACGCCTCCTCTGCCAGGATTTGATGCGTTGCGGATATAGCTAACATATCCGAACGTGAATTCGGGATCAGAAAATCTGGCGGTTGAAACCGCGACTAGCGGAACGAAACCCGCCTTCGCGGGTTCTTAAACTACGAATTTCCGTAGTCCGCAACGGCGGACTTCGTTCTGATAGCCGCGACTTTAGTCCCCAGGGCATTATCCCGAACTCACGTTAAGTCGGTAGGTGCAATTAAACCTAAGATCCCAAAAACCTGCGCTGCCCGCAGCGCGGGCGGCGCAGGTTTTTGGGATCTGGTTTTTCATCATGCCGAGCTACTTATCCGATCAAAAAATGAGATGACCCCTTGCGTTTGTGACAGCGGACTGTGTTCGGATCGCTGTGATTTAAATAGCCAGAACTCTATCCTGAACGTAAGTTCTTGGTCTTTTTACAGGGACATCTCTGAAGGCTCCTGTTCCTGGTTTGTCTCGTCTTCAAGCCATTTCCCAGTACGCTAGAGGGAGAAAGTTGGAGCGTTGTAACCTGCGTCGGTGCGGCAACCGTTACTGTTTCTCACCTGATTGCGCGAAGTCGAAACATCTTGGGTGAGTTATGCAGCTCCTATTAAAACGGATCGAAAAGGAACAGCAGATGAATTGGGGAGGCGATCGCTTCTCTTTAGATTTCCCCACAAACCGTCTGTACCTTGCGCTGGCATGTTCCTTTTTCTCTGAATGACGCCCTTCCTTGAACCATCTATCTGAGTTAGCCACCTTGTCCCTATCTACCTCGTCTCTTCCACATCCATTTGTCCGATTGCTAACCTACGGGCGCGCTTATCGCCGTCGGTTTTGGCAGGCAACCACCTGCTCGATCCTGAACAAACTGTTTGACTTGGCTCCTCCGCTGCTGATTGGGGTCGCCGTTGATGTTGTGGTGCAGCAACAGGATTCCTGGCTCACAAACTTTGGCCTGGTGTCCGTGCGGAGTCAGTTGTTGGTCATTGTCCTCGCCAGCCTGGTGATTTGGAGCTTCGAGTCGCTGTTTGAGTATGCCTATGCGCGGCTATGGCGTAACCTAGCGCAACAAATTCAGCATGACCTGCGGCTCGATGCCTATGCTCACATTCAAGAGCTTGAGCTGGAGTATTTCGAGAGCAACAGCACCGGACGCATGATGTCTATCTTGAATGACGACATCAACCAACTGGAGCGCTTTCTAGACTTTGGTGCCAATGAGGTATTGCAGGTGGCAGCGACGGTGGTAATCATCGGTGCCATCTTTTTCTACCTAACCCCAGGAGTAGCCGCAATGGCACTATTGCCCATGCCGTTTATCCTTTGGGGAGCGGTGACGTTTCAAAAATGGCTGGCTCCCCGCTATGCGGATGTGCGAGAAAAAGCCAGCTTGCTCAACAGTCGCCTGTCCAATAACCTCAGCGGCATCACAACTATCAAGAGCTTCACGACAGAAGCCTATGAAATTGAGCGAATTCGCCGCGAGAGCGATGCCTATAGCCACAGCAACCAGCGGGCGATCGCCCTCAGTGCTGCCTTCACCCCACTGATCCGCATCCTGATTTTGCTGGGCTTCTCGGCAACGCTGTTCTTCGGTGGTTTGGCGGCTGTGAATGGGACAATCTCGGTGGGTAATTACAGTGTGCTGGTGTATTTGGTGCAGCGGTTGCTGTGGCCCTTGACGCGGTTGGGCGAAACCCTGGATCAATACCAGCGAGCCATGGCCTCGACTCGCCGGGTGATGAACTTGCTAAATACCCCGATCGCCATCCATCCCGGTCGCACACCCCTACCGACCAACACCGTGCAGGGCGACATTTGGTTCCGGGATGTCAGCTTTGCTTATCGCGATCGCGCTCCCGTTGTTGAACACCTGAATCTGCATATCCCCGAAGGCAAAACCACGGCGATTGTCGGTTCCACCGGCTCCGGCAAAAGCACCCTAGTGAAATTGTTGCTGCGGCTGTATGAACCCCAGGTCGGCGAAATTTCACTGGATGGCATCGATATTCGTGAGGTTCAACTGCGTGATTTGCGGCGGTCGGTCGGTCTAGTGAGCCAGGATGTGTTTCTTTTCCACGGCACCGTTTGGGAAAACATCACCTATGGCACCCCAGATGCCACATTTCGCGAGGTGGTCGAAGCGGCGAAAATTGCCGAGGCCCATGAATTTATCGAGCAACTACCCGATGGCTACGACACCATCGTGGGTGAACGGGGACAAAAGCTCTCCGGTGGGCAACGCCAACGACTGGCGATCGCCCGCGCTGTCCTCAAAAATCCCCCCATCCTCATCCTCGACGAAGCCACCTCCGCCGTAGATAACGAAACCGAAGCCGCCATTCAGCATTCCCTAGAACGCATCACCCAAAACCGCACAACCGTGGCGATCGCCCACCGCCTCTCCACCATCCGCAACGCCCACTGCATCTATGTCATGGAAGAAGGCAAACTCGTCGAACGCGGTACCCACGAGCAGCTGGTAGAACAAAACGGCATCTATGCCTCTCTATGGCGCGTTCAAATGGGAATGCGATCGGATGAGCAGCGTGACGAGTGAAGGGTCGAACAAACGAGGGAGGATAAGCTATGAAAGCAGAATATGATTTCAGTCAAGGTAAGCGAGGAGCGATCGCCCCAACACCATCAGGTAAAACCCGCATCACGATTCGGCTAGATAATGAGGTTTTGGCTTGGTTTCGTGAGCAAGTTCATACTGCTGGTGGAGGAAACTACCAGACTTTGATCAATGAAGCCTTACGTCAGCATATTCAAGCAAGTCATGAGAAACCCTGCGAAAAGTTGTGCGTGAAGAGCTTGAACGTAAGCGATGATGACGCAGGATAAAGGAGATCAGCACCAATGACTATCACCACAGCAAAATGGTCACTGGATGACTACCACCAGATGATTGCGGCCAATATTTTGGTGGGACGCCAGGTTGAATTGCTCAACGGAGAAATTATCGAGATGGCACCCGAAGGGCCAGAACATGCCCAGATCAGTACGGATGCTGCCGATTATTTACGGGAGTTGTTAGGAACAAAGGTGCTCGTGCGCGAAGCAAAACCCATTACGCTGCCGAATAGCAATTCGGAGCCAGAACCCGATATTGCGATCGCCCAACCCTTGCGTGCCCTTTATCGCACCCGCCATCCCTATCCTAAAAACATCTTCTGGCTGATCGAGTATGCCAACACCAGTTGGCTCAAAGATTCTGAGGTAAAACGCCAAGCCTACGCCAGTGCCAATATTCAGGAGTATTGGATCGTCAACCTCAAACTCCGGCAGGTCGTGGCGCTGTGGCAACCAGAACAGGGTGACTATCAACAAGCCCTCAACCTAACTGAGGGAACCCTCAGCCCTCAAGTATTCCCTGAAGTAGAAATTTCTGTCCAGCGACTCATTGAAGGATAAGTCAGCCCCTTGGCTCTTACCAAAAACCTTCATCTTTGACTGGCGAAAGTTTGCCACTAGATATCGCAAAACTCCAGAGTTGAGCATTGCAATTGTCTATCTGCGATCGCCAGATGCGTAAAGCTATTGCTTGATTCGAAGAGTAGAGAATCGGAGTTTTTGGAGAGATCGCCCAGCTTTTTGTTTAGTTACGGAAATCAGCTTGAGGTGAGCATACGCCACGTGAGACAACTGTAAGTCGAGATTGAGCTAGGCTAATAGAGTGGTCGATTAAGTGAGGGTTCTTATGAGTATTGTTATCTCGGATGAGATCCTGCAAGCGTCTCAGCTGACCCCTAATGAGTTCCGTCAAGAAATTGCCATCCATTTATTCCAGACAGGGCATTTAACCCTTGGTTATGCCAGTCAGTTGGCAGATATGCCACTCGACGAATTCCGTCAACTTCTGAAACGGCGGAACATCCCACTATATTCTTATGATGTTCAGGATTTTGAGTTGGATTTGAAGAACTTAAGAGAGTTGGGGCGATTGTGATCGTCGTTAGCGATACGTCAACAATCACTAATTTGGCAGCAATCAATCACCTAGCGCTTCTGCCTAGTCTTTATGGTCAGGTCATCATTCCAGAAGCTGTTTATTGTGAATTTGTAGATATTAATTCACCTGTTCCGGGAACGCTTGAAGTCCAATCAGTGGATTGGTTAGAAGTTAGACCAGTTGCAAACCGTCAGGTTGTCGAACGTCTTCAGAATGAGGTGAGATTAGATGCTGGAGAGTCTGAAGCGATCGCCCTGACTCTGGAAATTGGAGCCGAATTACTTCTAATTGATGAACGTCGGGGAAGAGCAGAAGCTGACCGTCTGGGACTCAGAATTACCGTACTGCTAGGTCTCTTGGTTGAAGCAAAGCGGAAAAACTTAATTAATGCGGTGAAACCTCTGATGGATGCTTTGATTGAAACTTCGGAGTTTCGAGTATCTGCAACCTTATATCGATTGATTCTAGATATGGTGGAAGAAACTTGAGTAACAGATAACATCAGCCAAAGACAATCAGTCCAACACCACCGTTTGCCAGTAAGTTGGAGCTTATATTTGAAGATTTTTTGGCTTAATTCTTTGAGTAAAGATGAGAGCGCCGCCCGCTCATTTCAGCAATCAGCTAAGTTTAGTTTTGTTGGAAAACTACTATCTTCTCGGCAAAAGATAGTAGTTTCATAACAGAGTTGCTCTGTCAGGCTGCTTCCTGGTCATCTCGGAATTGAGAGGCAACCCATCATGCAAAATCCAGGTTTGATTCTCGCCATTGGGTTAGCGTTGGTTCATGCGTTTGTTTCAAAGCTAGATATCTCTAAATTTATCCCTGAGCATCGATGGATGTCCTTTGCGGGCGGTGTCTCCCTTGGATATGTGTTTCTAGAGATCTTTCCAGAACTTAGCCATGCTCAAGAAGAGTTGGAGCATTCGACGATTCCCTTTGTGGCCTATCTAGAAAACCATGTTTACCTGCTGGCTCTTTTGGGGCTGCTCGTATTTTATGGGCTGGATTTTCTGGCGCTTACCTCTCGACAGTGGAATCGCACAACCCACAATGATGACAGTACGGGAATCGCTATTTTTTGGATCCACATCGCCGCCTTTGCGGGCTTGAACGGTGTTTTTGGGTACTTGCTTCAAGATTTGGCCGACCATACCGTGCTGCGGTGCATTTTGTTTTTTGTGGCGGTGGCCTTGCACTTTTTCATCATGGATCACAACTTGCGAGAGCATCACAAAACGCCCTACGACCAGTATGGGCGATGGCTTTTAACAGCAGCGATTATGGTGGGGGCGATCGCTGGTCAAGCCATTCACCTGAATGAAGCGGCGGTGTCCATCATCTGGGCATTTTTGGCTGGGAGCATCATCCTCAATATCTTGAAGCGGGAATTGCCAGACGAGCAAAAAAGCTGCTTCGGGTCTTTCGGTGGCGGAGCCGCTCTCTACACCACATTGATTTTGTCGCTCTAGGCAGAATGCGAAGGTAGACACTATGCAAACGAACCAAAATTCCACGCCAATGTCAGACCAACTGGCTCAAATCACCGAGCGCCAATGTCAAACGGCTCCAGCGGCCTATAGCGATTTGAAGGCGCTGTTTCTAAATTGCACGCTCAACCGCACGCCTGTCTTGTCGCATACCCGAGGGGTGATTGATATTGCCAAAGCGATTTTTGAAGCCAATGGCGTAGAGACGAAGGTGATTCGCCCGGTGGATTACGACATTGCCGCTGGGTTGGGCGTGGATATGGCCCAAACGCCGGAATGGGACAAGGATGATTGGCCCCAAATCCAGAAAGAAATTGATGCCACCGATATTTTGGTGCTGTGCACATCGGTGTGGCTGGGCGAGAAGAGTTCGGTCTGCAACCGCGTGTTGGAGCGCATGTATGGCTACACCCATCTCCTCAACGCGAAGGGGCAGTACCGCGACTACGGCAAAGTAGGGGCTACGCTCATCACGGGTAACGAAGATGGGGTGAAGCACTGTGCGATGAACATCTTGTTCTCCTTGTCCCACATTGGCTACACCATTCCTCCTCAGGCGGATGCTGGGTGGCTGGGCGAAGTCGGCCCCGGCCCCTCCTATCTAGACCCCGGTTCCGGTGGCCCAGAGAATGATTTCACAAATCGCAACACCACTTTTTTGATTTGGAACTGTATGCATCTAGCCCGCATGCTGAAAGATAACGGCGGTATCCCAGCTCATGGCAATCAACCGGATGCCTGGGACGCGGGCTGCAAAACCGATTTCAAAAATCCAGAGCACAAACGATAGCGATCGCCCATCATCTCTTCACCCTGCCACAAATTGCATGACCCTTGATCGCTGTTAGCTTTCAACACGGGGTAGTTTTCTCTCCTGATTGGGATGGTACTGCTAAGTTATTTGTCGGAGTTTGGAATCAATTAATTTGTAGTTGCAATATTAACAAGACTAAACTGCAAACTCGGAGGCTTCTTGATGGATACCCATGAAGATATGAGTGAAGTAAAGAAGATTCAACAAGAGTTATTGTGGGGTTTATATCAAGAAATAAGAAATCACGCTCGACACAGTGAAGCACAACGATCAAATGCCGTTAATTATGCATTGTTGATTGCATCCGCACTCACCACGGTCATTCTATTTGACAGTCAAATCAATCGCTATGATTTACCGTTGTCGGTGCTTGTGAGTTGTATTGGTCTTCTTAGCGCCCTATTTTCACTTTCATATACAGAACTTTATTGGCGAAATCGAGAGAGAGCCTCGAAACTATTAACGCAATTAGATACTGTGTTCTTTCAAGATCAGGCACCAGCTACATTATCTCAAATCACCCATCATGCTGATGAGATACACCACAAGACCAAAATTTATTTTTGGGGACGAAAGATTGCTGGGAGCACTCATTTATATTGGATTGCATTGCCGCTCGTCATATTTATGATCGGGATTATTCTGACAGTTTTATCTTGGTTAGGGGGAGAGTGCTGTGTCGGGTAGCTGATACATGGTGGTGGTGTCTACAATCTGACACCATAGGGCAGTAGATGAGCGAGAGTCATGGTATTGTGCTCTAGCTTGTCTGCCGTCGCTGTGTTTTGATATCAGATGTAAGAACAGCGCATTCAAACAAGACGGTTTATGTATGCATTTAGAAAAGTCGGTGTAGAGTCAACTGATATCCTTGTGAACCTGTGGGCAGAAACGTTCACACAGGCCTATCACGACATACACAGCTTGAAGAATATCCGCACCTATTGTGACCAAAACTATTCGGCAGGAGATGCGACGGCCATTTTGTCGAGTGACCAGTTTGATTGCATCATCGCCTATCGTGAAGAGGTGCCCGTTGGTTACTACCTACTGAACTATCAGAGCTGCCCAACGCCGCTGGATGGAGCATCATCCGAGCTAAAACAGATCTATATCCTATCGAGTGAGTATGGAGCAGGGCTGGGAAGGATACTTGCTGAGCATGCCTTTGATGTTGCTCGACGAGCAGGTTCAAAATGGATATGGTTATGTGTTTCTAACTCCAATTATCGTGCGCAGAAGTTCTATAAAAAGCTAAACTTTGAACCCGTTGCATCTGGCCCTATTTTGGTGGTGGGAACTGATGAACTATCTTCGACAATCATGACGCTATGCATCGAAGAGTAATAATGGTTGATAACTTCTCCTTGTAATCTAAGAGAAAAACTGTATGGTACAAGCGCCTTCTAAATCACTAACTTTGAAAGAGTTTTTGCAATTGCCGGAAACGAAGCCTGCAAACGAATATATTGACGGTCAAATTATTCAAAAACCCATGCCTCAGGGTAAGCATAGTGCCATTCAAGGAGAACTTGTCCCCGCGATTAATCAGATAGTGAAATCGAAACGCATTGCCCGTGCCTTCCCTGAATTGCGGTGTACGTTTGGCGGTCGGTCAACGGTTCCGGATATTGTTGTTTTCCTGTGGGAGCGGATTCCGCGTGATGAGGGCGGGGAAGTGGCGAATACATTTTCTGTTGCTCCTGATTGGACGATTGAGATCCTGTCTCCTGACCAGAGCCAAACAAAAGTTACAAAAAATATTCTCCATTGTTTGAAGCATGAAACCCAGATGGGATGGCTGATCGACCCGGATGAGCAAACGGTGTTTGTTTATCGCTCGAAGCAAGAGCCGGAAGCTTTTGATGAAGCAGAGGCGGTTATTCCTACGCCATCCTTTGCCAGGGAGTTACAGCTGACGGTTGCAGATCTGTTCACTTGGTTGCTTGAGTAAATCCGAAAGAGACACTCGCTCGTGCATGCAACATCCACGCATTGATTTCTCAGAGTCGATTTCTCTTTGGAATGCACATGCCGTGAATGCCAATGGCGGCAATAATGGCGCTGAGCAATACCCAAACGCCTTCAGCGAAGAGGTTGATGCGATGAATGTTTTGCTGAGCTTCGGCAGTGAACAAAACGCTCATATTGGTTGAGGTTTGAGCGGCAGTTTCAAACGCGCTGTAGGTTCGCATCAGGGCCTCCCAATCGATGAGGGCGAAGTAGCCGAAGACGAGTACGCCGAGGATGCCGGGGGCGATCAGCAACACCAGCAGCACGATATGGCGCATGGCTGAGTTCTCCATATTGGGTTCATGCCGATTGTAGGCTGGGGGCGAACTCTGTCGCTGATTAGCAGTATGCGGCGATCGCGCTTCTCTGTATTGATGCTCGATGGGCGGTGCTTCGTATACGGCTTGCTTTAGTGGGTTTTTGCTTCCTCTTCATTAAGCAGGGTCAGAGCCAGACAGGAGCCCTGGTTGTGGAGGCTGAGGGTGATGACGCGGGCATCGATCAAGCGACTGCGGGCAGGTGTGTCTCCGGTGCCGGGGTTGACGGCGTAGGCGGGGAAAGCAGCAGCGCTGAGGCTGAAGCGTAGGGAGTGGCCAGCGGGAATCATGTTGCAGGTGGGTTGCAGAGTAATTTGTACTGTCAGGGGTGCGGTAGGCGGTTGCTCGAGGGAGCAATCGGTGCGCTGGTAGCCTTGAGTGAAGCTGAGGACGCGACCGTCGGGTGAGACATCGGAGAGGGTGGCGCTGAGGTCGAAGCTGGGGGCATCTGCTGTGACCTGGAGGGTGAGCTGAATCGCTCCAGCGAGGTGGAGCGGCTCGGTGAGGGGCTCGGTGGTGTAGGTGACAACATCGGTGCGGCTGTCGAGGGCGGTGCGATCGCTCATCCCCTCTGGCATGGTGGCATGTCCGCCGGATGCGGGTACGGGTCGCCAGGGGTCATGGACAAAGGTGTCGGTGATATCCTCGGTGCGTTTGGTGGGGATATCGCTGGGGATGAGCTGACCGTAGCGCTCGCCCATGCAGGCCAGCCCATTGCTCTGGAGGCGGAACATTGGCTGGGTTGCTTCGGGATAACGGGGCAGGGACAGCCAGCGGTTGCTGCCCATCTCGAACAGGTGAACAGGATTTTCTTGCAACACCCCAGTGTCTTTGTGTTTGAGGAAATGGTCAAACCAACGGATCTGCTGCTCGTCGATGGGGGAACTGGCGGTCGCCCCATAGTCTGCGACCCCAACCCGACGCCCCCAGGGGAGATGCGCCCAGGGGCCAATCCATAGATGCTGCGGGTGGGAGCTGTGGGTGACCATATGCTGATAGACCTTGAGGCTGCCCCGCAGGTGGGTGTCATACCAGCCGCCGATGTGGAGCATGGGTAGATCAACAGCGTTGAGATAGGTTTTGGGCGATCGCCCCTGCCAGTACGCCGCTGTGGGGTCGGAGTGTTGCACCCAGTCGTGGTAGAAGGAGTTGGGTTCGAGGGAGGCCAGCAACGCTGAACGGGGACAAACCGGATCACGCAGGTCGAGGTTGTGGGCGGCAGTGTAGAGAGTGTTGTAGGCTTCGGCATCGCCCTTACGGCGAACGGTTTCTGCGGCCAGTTGGGTGGCCCAGCCCAGGCTGAGTTGGTAGCAAAATGCGCCCCCCTCGTAGGCCCAGTCGGCGTAGAGGTCATAGGCCACCATAGATGGGCAGAGGGTCTTGAGAGCAGGCGGTTTGGCAGCAGCGGCAAACAGTTGGGTCATGCCCTGGTAGGAAAAGCCATACATCCCAACCTCCCCCGTGCTACCAGGGAGGGTCGCGGCCCATTGCACCGTATCGTAGCCATCCTCGATCTCGTGGGTGAAGAGATCAAAGTCGCTTTCGGAACTGCCCCGTCCCCGCACATCTTGAATCACGACAATATAACCATGAGCAGCGTACCAGGCGGGATGGGCGTAGACGATGGTGGAAGCGATCGCCCGTCCGTAGGGTTGCCGCATCAGCAACACCGGGAAGGTGCCGGGGACATCGGGGTAGTAAACATCCGCATCGAGCCGAGTGCGATCGCGGGTTTGCATGGAGAAAACTTGTTTGGGCTTGACGGGGAGCATAAGCAATAGACCTGCATGGTGGAGTCTGGTTTCTTACTAATACCAAGCATTCATGCGGATGTTGCGAGCTGTACTCGTAGCAACTGCACCCCAAAGGATAAAACTTGCATCCTCATAGCGCTGTGCGCGTTAGGTAAGTATGGTTGTGTGTGGGCGCGTCGCGCCCACACACAACCATTTCTGTGCTTGATACGGTTGCACACCGCTATCAAAGCAAGGTACCAATCCAAGAAAGGATGAATTTGCAAGAAAATCCCCGGCTCCTTGATAGAACCGGGGTCTAGGTTGGTTCGCGGCAAGCGATTGGATGCGCTTGTACCGCGACTGGTTGTGTGAAGTGTGTTGGTCTAAGTTGAGCTGACTAAGTTGAGCTGACTAAGTTGAGTCAGATTGGTTGGTCTGCCATGGTTGGGCGGCGGGCGATCGCCCTATACCGCTGCACCCGCTTTGGGCTCGGCACCCATTTCCAGGGCTGCATTCCGCAGAATCGTAATTTGTTGCTCGAAATCCATGGTTTCGATTGCCCCCAAAAGGCGATCGGCTTCCTCCGTCATCTTGTAGTCTGCGGGAACGCCGATGATGGTGCCTGTATCCATGCCCTGCGCCAGCCGATACCAGAAGGCCAGCTTGGTGTTGGCACTCAGGGAGCCATATTCGCGGCTGATCCGAGTGTCTGCTTTGCTCGCAATATCGCGCATGGCCTGGAGCTGCTCTTGCTTTTCTAGGTCGGCGATCTGCTGGAACAAGCCGCTGGCAATCTCGGGTGATGCGGCGGCAGGAGCCGCAGGTGTCACGGAATCACCCATGCGAGTATAGATAAACCAGAGCAAGGCCAGTTGGTCATCTACACTCAGCTGGTCAAAGCTGTTGGTTGTAACGTCAACGGTTTGATTTGAGTTGGCGAATGTCATTAATGAGACCTCTGCTTTTGCGGCAATGACCCACCGTTTTGAACCACGTTGGTGAATGGAATGCTTATCTAAAAAAGCGTCTAAGGTGAGTCTGTTGAGTAAACGTGGTTTACATGCTTCGGTACACAAGTTACCAATCTGGCTGGCTTGCGGGAATCTTCAATAAGTTAGGTATTTGTTCCTGTTCGGCTCATTCGGAATATAGATCTGTGAACGGCTCAATCTCCCAACTGGCTCAGACGCTGAGTCAGCAAGTCGTAAAACCCATCGGCATTGGCATGGGTAATGACCGTAGCATTGGGTTCCCCGGTGGGGTAGAAGTCTACGACGGTGCGCCCCAGCGTTAGCGGACTGGCGATTTCCACATCTACCTGCACCGCTTGTCCGGTGAACAGGTCGGGCTGAATCAGGTAGGCAATCACACAAGGATCATGCAAAGGGGAACCGGGTAAGCCCATCTGCTCAGCTTCTTCGGCACCGTAGAAGTCCAGCATCTGAGCGGCGATCGCCCCCACATCGCCACAGGCACGGAGGCGATCGCGACGGGTCGGCGTACTCAGCACAGTATGGGTAACATTCAGTCCAAGCATCGTGAGGGGAATGCCGCTAGTGAACACAACATGAGCGGCATGGGGGTCAACGTAGATGTTGAACTCGGCAGAGGCGGTGATATTGCCAAAGGTGGTGGACCCTCCCATCAACACGAGGCGTTCAATTTTGGTAGCAATATGGGGTGCTTTGATCAGGGCGATCGCCACATTCGTTAGAGGCCCCAGGGTTGCCAGGGTGATGGGGGCTGCCGCCGTCTCCAGGGTTTCAATCAGGAAATCTACCCCATGCTGCGTTTGCAAGGGCATCGTCGGTTCTGGGAGCGTCATACCGGCCAACCCGCCTACGCCATGCACCTCCTCAGCGGTTTGTAGGGGGTGCATCAACGGGCGGGGGCATCCGGCAAACACCTTCATGTCGGGTCGCCCTGCCAGTTCGCAAATCTGCCGAGCGTTGCGCTGGATGTGTTTCATCGCTACATTTCCGGCAACGGTCGTAATGCCCAGCACCTCTAGCTCTGGCGAGGTGAGGGCTAGCAGGAGTGCGATCGCGTCATCCACACCTGGATCGCAGTCAATCATAATAGGAAGAACAGGCATAATAGAAAATCCGAAAACCCGAAATGTATTTTGACATTTTCAGGGATTTTTGAGGAATTTGGGATGTTTTTCGCGATCGCCCTATTCCCCCAAATGCCGTATCGGGCGGTCTTGATCAGGCGTCTCAGTCGGCGTGGAGAGGGGTTGGCGATCGCCAGAAACCGAGTTGGAACAGAAGTCGACGATTTTGGTGCGTCACGCTGGCGCGAAGGCATCCGACTAACCCTCCACCATCACTATTCTCTATACAACTGTTCACGATTTATTGTTCATTCAAGAAGGACGGGTTCCTGTATGACAGCTACACTCTCATCTGCCACACAAACAGCCAACAATCCTCTGCTGCAAGGGGACGGGTTACCACCCTTCGATCGCATCGCCCCGGAGCATGTGGTGCCAGCGATGACGGCGCTGATGGCAGACTTGCACGAGCAACTGACGGCACTGGAGCAAGCCATCACCCCTACCTGGGCTGGTTTGGTCAACCCATTGCAACGGTTGACCGATCGCCTGTCCTGGAGTTGGGGCGTTATCAGTCACCTGATGGGCGTGAAAAATAGCCCAGAGCTGCGGCAAGCCTACGAACAGGTGCAGCCCGAGGTGGTGAAATTTTCCATTCGCCTGGGGCAGAGCGCAGCCATTTACAAAGGTTATGTGGCGCTGCGGGATGGCGCAGAGTGGAAAACCCTAGATGAAGCGCAACAGCGAATTATCACAGCGGCGATCCGGGATGCAGAGTTGTCGGGTGTCGCACTGGAAGGCGACGCCAAGGAGCGCTTTAACGCCATCCAACTGGAAATGGCCGATCTGGGCACCAAGTTTTCCAACAACGTGCTGGATGCCACCAAAGCCTTTTACCTTACCCTGACCCAGAAAGACGAGGTGGCAGGGTTGCCCGCCAGCTTGTTGGCCCAAGCCGCCCAAGCCGCTCGGATGGAAGGTGCAGAGGATGCCACCGCTGAGAATGGCCCCTGGCGCTTCACTCTGGACTACCCCAGCTACATCCCATTCCTCAAGCACAGCCGCCGCCGAGACCTGCGCGAAACCCTCTACCGCGCGCAGATCACCCGGGCATCGGAGGGCGAGTACGACAACCAAGGGGCGATCGCCCGCATCCTCACCCTGCGGAAAGAGATGGCTGCCCTACTGGATTTCGACAGCTATGCCGAACTCAGCCTCGCCAGCAAAATGGCTCCCAATGTCGCGGCGGTAGAAGGCTTGCTAGAGTCGCTGCGGGAAAGTAGCTACGATGCTGCCGTTGCTGAGTTGGATGACTTGCGTGCCTTTGCCAAAGAGCAGGGCGCAGCGGAAGCCGATGACTTGCAACTGTGGGATGTCCAGTTTTGGTCAGAGCGCTTGCGGGAAGCTAAGTATGAACTCAATGCCGAAGAACTGCGCCCCTACTTCCCGCTAAATCAGGTGTTGGATGGTTTGTTTTCCCTGGCACAGCGGTTGTTTGGGGTGCAGATTACTGCCGCCGATGGCGTGGCCGTGTGGCATCCCGATGTGCGCTACTTCCAGGTGGCGAACGAAGCGGGAGAGGCGATCGCCTACTTCTTCCTCGACCCCTACAGCCGTCCGGCAGAAAAGCGGGGTGGAGCCTGGATGGATACCTGCCTCGATCGCTCCCTCCGCACCGAAGATGGGGAATCCATCCTACGCCTGCCCGTGGCCTATCTCACCTGCAACCAGTCGCCCCCGGTGGACGGCAAGCCCAGCCTCATGACCTTTGAAGAAGTCACCACCCTGTTCCACGAGTTTGGCCATGGCCTCCAGCATATGCTGACCCGCGTGAACTACAGCTTTGCCTCGGGCATCAATGGCGTGGAATGGGATGCGGTCGAACTGCCCAGCCAGTTCATGGAAAACTGGTGCTACGATCGCCCCACCCTGTTCAGCATGGCGATGCATTACGAAACGGGGGAACCACTGCCCGAAGCCTATTACCAAAAACTTCTGGCGGCCAAAACCTTCATGAGTGGCAGCGCCATGTTGCGCCAACTGCACTTCGCTCTCACCGACATCGAACTGCACCACCGCTACCAACCCGATGGCAGCGAAACTCCCCACGATGTCCGCCTCCGCATCGCCGAGAAAACCACGGTGCTGCCTCCCCTCCCCGAAGATCGCTTCCTCTGCGCCTTCGGCCACATCTTCGCTGGAGGTTACGCGGCAGGCTACTACAGCTACAAGTGGGCCGAGGTGCTCAGCGCCGACGCCTTCGCCGCCTTCGAAGAAGCTGGCCTGGATGACGAAGGGGCGATCGCCCAAACCGGACGACGCTTCCGCGAGACAGTGCTTGCCCTCGGCGGTGGCCAACACCCAATGGAGGTGTTCAAGGCGTTCCGAGGACGGGAGCCGGACACCAAGCCGTTGCTCCGGCACAGCGGTTTGGCCGCGTAGGTGTGATTTTGGATTTTCGGTTTTGGATTTTCGACTGAGAATCCTAATGTTGGGGCTTTTGGCGATCCCGTAAGGATGCTCGCCAAAAGCCCCAAAACCTGATGAACCGCATCCATTGATGCCCCAATCTCGCAGGCTAAACCTCTGCTATCAAACTCCACAATGCATCTACCGCATTAGCGACTCCCTCCAAGTCCGGGTGAGTCTCCAGCCAATTCACCAGCGCTTCCAACACATTTCCATCCACTTCACTGTCTAGGGTTCCTTTAAGGTTTTTACCTAGCTTGCCCACCGCGAATGCCGCGCTGGAGCGCACAACCGAGTCGGGGTCGGCAAACAGGTCGAGCAGTTTTTCCATCACCTCCGGCGACCCCTGCCCCAGCTTGCCCACCGCTTCTGCCGCTCTGTAGCGCACACCCGAGTCGGGGTCGGCAAACAGGTCGAGCAGTTTTTCCATCACCTCCGGCGACCCCTGCCCCAGATTGCCCACCGCGAATGCCGCTCTGTAGCGCACACCCGAGTCGGGGTCGGCGAACAGGTCGAGCAGTTTTTCCATCACCTCCGGCGACCCCTGCCCCAGATTGCCCACCGCTTCTGCCGCGCTGTAGCGCACACCCGAGTCGGGGTCGGCGAACAGGTCGAGCAGTTTTTCGATCACCTCCGGCGACCCCTGCCCCAGATTGCCCACCGCTTCTGCCGCGCTGTAGCGCACAACCGAGTCGGGGTCGGCGAACAGGTCGAGCAGTTTTTCCATCACCTCCGGCGACCCCTGCCCCAGATTGCCCACCGCAAATGCCGCGCTGGAGCGCACAACCGGATCGGGGGCGGCGAACAGGTCGAGCAGTTTTTCGATCACCTCCGGCGACCCCTGCCCCAGATTGCCCACCGCTTCTGCCGCTCTGTAGCGCACACCCGGATCGGGGTCAGCGAACAGGAGCAAGTACTCTTCGACAACGTTCAGGCGATCGCCCAACTCCACCCGATAATTTCGTAATCGATCCTCCTCAATCGTTCCTTCTGGCACATTCATCAAATGCTGTAAGGCGATCGGCTCATACTGAGTTGCAGCAAGACTAGAGAGAGTCTTAGACACTTGTCGCTGGATGCTAGAAAGTGTTTTCGCCTCAATTTCAAGCGCAACTAAATCTTCGAGAATTTGCTCAACAACCTGAGCGTTACTAATCTCTACGTCTTCTGCTAGGCAGCTAGCTGCAAAGAAGAGATTGCGATGAAGGTATTTTTCATAGCAATCAGAGTATTGAAGAATTGTCTTGATACATCTAGATGCGGGTTTGGGGGGCTGCTGTGCGACCAAAAGCAGTAAAACTTCACGCCAATGTGCGTTATGCGAGTGTTCTCGGATGTGATTAACAACCTCTGGCTTATACGTTTCCGGATCTCCCAAATCCTGATTCCGCTCTCGGTAAAGGATTTCACATGCAGTCAGATATTCCTGAAATGTTTTGTGTACAAAAGCATAGCGGTCTTTCCCTTGCTCATTCAGCAGGCCTGTCCGGTCACGAATATAATCCAAGAAGCGCTCTGCTTCAGCCTCGGCTTCATAGAATTCCAGCTGCTCTCGCCGCTTCAGTTTCTGGATATCCTTTGCCAGCTTTGCGACCAGTTCATCCCGGTCGATCAGCGTTCCCCCTTGCTGCTCACCCGTCCCGCCCTGCGTATGCACCCAATACGCCACCTGCTCCATCAACCGCCGCATTTGATTTTGGACAAACAGAGTCGTGCCTGTGTTGAGAACGCAGGCGTAGAGTGCTTCAACACAGAGGGTCAGGCCGACTTTTGAGAGTCTTTGCAAGGGCACAGCTTTTGGGATGGGTGAAACTT
>JADEXA010000003.1 GCA_015207365.1 Vacuolonema iberomarrocanum LEGE 07170 | reverse complement strand
TGACGTATTAACTTTTTGGTATACCAAAAAGTTAATACGTCAAGCTGCGATCGCCATAAGATATCCATATCGATATAAATACCTTATCCTTTCCTCTTAAAAAGCGGGGGATCAATAAGCGATTGCCCATCCTCTATAGAATGCCATATCCCCTAAAAGCATTGTACAGCAAAGGCTTCAGGCTTTAAGATGAAAACTCGTCACCTTATCATAGTTTTGAATCACTTATCAATGATAGCGATCGCCAACTTCAAATAATAAGTTAAATCTTATTCTTATCGCCGATAAAGAGAAGGGCGAAACAAGCAGAAGCTTTACATATCAACACTTTCAGTCTAAACCACCAAAACCATTATCGCCTAGCATTCTTTTGAATAACTTATCTATTAAAGATAAGGAACATCCTGGAATCGATAATGATAAGCAAAATAAAACAGTACTAAGAAAATAGCGATCGCACCGAAAGCGGTGTAATCCTTCAGGCGATCGCACCTATGAATCCAGGACTCATCCATCTTCCTCGACTGGATTTAGCGATCGCTCGCGTGCGTTCTTTGTGCCAAGCTATTTAACCTCAGCACCATCGAGGGCGACCGCTGTGACTAGTTCTGACGGCTTCGGATCAATCCCCGGCAACGCCCCAGTGCAAGGGTTCGCTATCCCGCCGATCACCCCCATACAGCCCCTCCCTCAAAAAAATAACGTCCTCCCAAAAAAAGGCCGTCGCTCCGGCGCGAACGCGCTTTTTACTCACGACTGAGATCTAGTCCGCGCTCTAGCAAGCGCTTCCTACTTCATCGGACTTCGGACTAGACTGCACTCCTCTAACTCCGGCGTCAGCCATTCAGAAGCTGATCTCCACGGCGCGATAGCGCTCCCTCAGAACGGCGATCGCCCCTCATTTGAGCCATCCGGTAGCTCGGGGGCAGTTTTTGTCCGTTTCATACACCACAATCCTTGGCCAATGTCAGGCGCGGAGCGGAGCGCTGGAAGGAGGAGTAAAACGCCTGTTTCATAATGCTTTGAATCGTTTTTCATGGACCTCACAACGTGCCACACTCCTGAGGTTGGTAGCAAAATACGTTGGTGCATCCATGAACACGACCTCGGCTGACCCTAGCCATGTGATTAACCAAATGGTGGCGCTCCGGATTCAATTGGCTCAACTCGAATCTCAAATTGAGGCCCTCAAACCTGCGTTCTTTAATGCCTGTGCGGCTCAAGAGACTGATCAATTTCAGCATGAGCAAGCCCTTATCTTTCGTCGGCTGACGCCCGGCAAATGGCACTACCCACGGGACATCATCGAGCAAGAGCAACGCTTGAAGCAGCTGAAGCAGCAGTTTCAGAAAACCCATGAGCCCGTTGCTGGACGCGAGATTATCTGGTCAATTAAATTGGCATCCTAGCTCTCGTCTTTTCCGGGTCAGCCAACTCAAGCCCCATCTGCGCGAAGGGACGTCGACAGCGATCGCACGCCCCCATTGCCCAATAACTCGGCAATTGAAACCCATGATGACAGTCAGGGCATGCAGATATCAGCGATCGCTGATGACGTTCGCAATCGGGTTGATCCGCCAATTGCCAGATGAATCTATGCCAAGGTGCTTCAGCATAACAATCAGGACATAACCGCGTGGGCCAATGTAATCGGGTGGCGGACGGCGACCACATCGATTGGAGACGGGCGATCGCAACGCCCGTCAGCTGTGAGAGTTGCTCGAGCTGCGCTTCGTCAGGTCGCCGTTGACGCGAGGGACTTTCCCAATAAGAAACGATTTAAGAACGCTGCCCCAATAAGGGTGATAGCTGTGCACTACTCAGACAATTGGCGCGGCGAAAGCGCCCCAGGAAGTGGCTAAAGCTCTCCTCCAGATAGGGGGTAACCTGAAATAACCAAGGGTGCAGTGGGGATTCTGGTTGACTCATTAGCCATGTTTCAACCCAGGGTTATTTGATGGCAAGTGAGCATTCTTTCACCACTTGCCTCAGCAATGGCAACTCGATGCGTTTCTGGTCACGTTGTAAAGCGCGAATCGCCGCTTCACACAGAATTTGATCTAGAACACCGATATAGCCTCGCGTGGCTTGGAGCAGAAGAGTCTGTGCTTTGGCCTGGGTCAGGTTAGATGGCTCTGGCAGTTGTAGAACATGCGCCTCCCAAAGCGCGGTCATCTCCTGGAGTTCCTCACGTCCCAATCGTGAAAAGCGATAGGCCGATAGAAACCGATACAGCACTTGCTCATCTCTCTGGATGACCGCATTCAGGCGGTCGGTACCCACCAGTACGACTGCAATTTCCAAGAGGTCTGAAAGATCTCGGATCTCAGACATGGCCTGAGCCGTTGCCCGTTGAGCTTCGTCAAAGATAATCATCTCCACTTGACAGCTCTGGAGAACGTGATGCAATCGCTCTCGGAGTTCAGGAATGCGTCCTCGTGTGGCTTGGTACTGCAAGCTCTCTAGCAAGCCAACAAACAAACTACTGACAGAAAGTTTCTCGGGACAGTGCCAGTACATCACAGGAATCGTAGGGGCGTCTCCTGGTCGCTGTGTCACTTTGCATTTGAGACGATAGGTATCACAACTCACTGTTTTGCCAGTGCGAGATTCACCCACCACCCGACAGGACTGTCTCGCTAGCCGCTTGCCATCTAGCCAGGTGTGAAATTCCAGCATCTGCGGCAGCTCTAGGATACGACGCCGACCCAGTTGTCGAATCCGTTCGTTCACATCCGCGATCGCGGTTTGCGGGTCAGGAACCGGGACGTTATGGGACATAGGAGGCTCCAAAATAGGTTGTTTGATTGCACTCAAAGGCCATGCTCTTGTCGCAGTTGCTCGTAGTCATAGACCCGAATGGGCGGCAAGGGCTTATGGGTAATGGACGATTCAGGTTCTGTTGCATCTACCCGTGGGGCATCTTCTCCGCTTGTGGATGGGGCTTGTGATGCCGCTGTAGAAGGCTCTGCTGTCAGAGCGTCAATGAATTGCAGGCGATCGCGGATTTCGCTGAGGATAGATTGGTTGGTAATCTCGGTTCGAGCCTCACGCAAGCGCCGACTGATAGCTTTAGCCTCAGCGAGAGAAAGCCGTTCCGTTTCCAGGTTTTGGGCATGGGCTCGGGTCAAAAAGACATCGCTCCTGTCTTGTGGTTGGTAAACCAAGACCGTGGTGATGTCGCGGGGGTCATAGCGTAAGATAATTTCGGCTCCGGCATATCCGGCTAGATATTCACCGCGATAAATCAGATTGGCGAAGCGGATGTAGCCGCCTTGGTAAACACGACGGCGGTGCTGGCACATCAGGAGGCCATCCAGTTCACGTTCTTCAGGAGGCACGCCTTGAGCCATCTGGCCGGAGCGCCACCGCACTATCCGACTATGTTGGCGGTCTCGGGCGTCGGGTCGCTGGTTATAGTTATCGACAATGTAGCGAATCAGCAACCCTTCCAATTGTTCGACCGTCAGGCAGGCTTCAGCGTTGATCGTCGCGGGAGAGACCTTAGCGTCGCGGGGGATATATCCTGGCAGGGTCGAAAAGAATTCGCTGTTGAATGTGCCAAAGGGCCGTTCAACAATGCCGCCTTCCGCAGGGCGGCGACGGCGACACAAAACAATCCCTAGCCGACTCGCAAGCTGATCTATATGGCTGGAGGTAAAGTCAGACCCGCCATCGGTGTAGAGGTATTGAGGCACTCCATAGCTCTCCCACAGGTTCGTCGGTTCGTAGCCTGACGGATACTGTTTCGGCAAGATGGCGTGGCGCAGCGCCAGTCCCGTGACGGCAGCACTGGGGCACTCCATCCCTAGGTGCAGCCCCATAATGCACCGCGAGTAGGTGTCAATCACGGTCGTTAGGGTAGGACAACCAAGGATATCCCCTTGGCGATCAACGACAACGATATCCGCAGGGGTGTGATCGCATTGCCAGACCTGGTTACTATATTCAACGGCGATTTCAATACCAGCTTTGGTTGTTAGCTTGAGGGTATCGCCCTGCCAGCCAATGGAGCGCCGTTTCTGGTTTTGCTCTTGGTGTTGGATGACAGGGGCGAGGACGCGATACACGGTGCGGCGGCTGGGATAATCGCTGCTGCCGATGTCAGCCGCATGGCTGGCGACGCATTTAGCCACTTGGGCGCGACTCATTTGACGGCTGCCCCGGTTCCCTTGCTGGTAGGTCTTGAGGATGAACGCGCGCCAGGTCTCATCAATTTTTAACTGCCCTTCGTCAGACCGAGGCTGGCGCTGCAAGCCCGCGATTCCCTGCTCACGGTATTGTCGAACTAATCGTTTCACGCTACGCAGACTCACGCCTAATTCTTGGGCGGCCTTCGCCTCTTCCTCGCGATACTGCCCCTGGCCCCGATAACTCTGCAACCGCTGCAATACCTCGAATCGGCGTCGAGCCTGGTAGGGCAAGGCTTCCACATGGGGGAGCACACAACCGCTATCGGTCTCGGTCGATGCACTTTTCTGCTCGCTTTCGTGTGCCAGGCTATCTGGGCTCTTCCCAGGGAACAATCTCGGCTAACGTTACCCAACGATTGTCGGGTGATAGTTGGCCCCCAAAAGACAGATAAAAGTCGACGAAACTCAGTTGAACGGGGCTAGGACGACGGTACATCGGCAAGACAAGTACAAGGGTTTGAGCCAATTATCAGCTTTTCCCTTGCACTTGAGCCTCGCTTTTGATTCTCTAAAGCTTTGTGCTGAAACTGTTACAGCTTTTCTCAGCAAAGCCTAGCTAACGTCAGTACGGGTTAAGCCGCAGGCGGCAACGCCCACTCCAAGTTGAGTGCAGGTTTCTTCGGCTGATGACAGTAAGCAATCAAGCCACACATCACGTTGACCATGAAATTGACCGGACTGCGATGGCGAGAATGCTCGATTTGGGAGATATTCTTCAACTGGTCAATCACCGTCTCAATGATGGAGCGCTTGCGGGCTAACAGCTTGTCGGTCAGCTTCATGAGTGCGGTTTTCATGTTCCGCTTGGGCTTGGCGAAAAACTCGATGCCCCAGTCCTGAAGCAGTTGCAACGCGAGCGTTTTCGAGACATAGCCCCGGTCCGCGAACACCTTGCCGAACAGACCCGCCAACAAGTCCGGAACAGGTTTGCGGTCATCGGTGTTGCCCGGAGTGAGCCGCACATTGAGCAATTCGCCAAACTCATTCACCACCAGATGCACCTTAAAGCCATAGAACCACCCGACCGAGGTCTTGCCGCGCGCCGCGAGGGTATCGAACACGTGATGTTGGTGAATGCGCTGATTGTGACAGACTTTCAGTGCTGTGGCATCGATAAAACGAATGCCGCTGCACGCGCCAAAGCAGTGTTTGAGATAAATGCACAACGGTAGCAAGGTGGACGGTATCCAATCGACAAAGCGTTGATAGCTGGGTAGTTGAGGAAATTCTGCGGCCCAATAGCGACAGACATGTTTCTGATAAAAGTGCTTGAAGTTGCGATAGGACTGTTGATGGAAGCTCACCAGAATCGTCATGATTTCACTGAGGCTTAAAGCACGGGCATGCTGACGTCGGTTCACGCCATTGCCCATCAAGGTGGCCTGCCATTGGGGCTCGAAGGCTTGGCAGAAATCATCAATATGGCAGAAAAGCGCTTCTAAACTAGTCATGGGAGGGGCTGGGCTGAATGGTTTTGCATAGCTTCAGCTTACTCAGCCCCTGCATTTCTTATCCCGTACTCACGTTAGCTAATAGCTTCCTCAAGAATTCTAATAATTTCTGAACGACGTTCTCTATCTTTAGCAATCAATGCTTCGCTTTCTCTGGCACAATCTAGTGTTGATTTACCTTCACTATCTCTAATGTCAAGACTAGCTCCACTTTTAAGCAAGAGCTCAACGACTAACGGAGGACCAAATTCAGCAGCATGTATCAGTGCCGTCTTACCATCGGAATCAGTCACTTCCAGATTGGCCCCTGCGTTAATTAAAAGCTCAACAATCTCAGTCTGAGTCTCCCAATAGTTCCGTTCTCTTAGTTCCATCAAATGCCTAGATCGCGCAGCGATCATCAATGCTGTTCTGCCTCGAGAATTCAAGATATTTATATTTGCACCTTTTGCAATCAAAGCTTGTGTAAAGACAACCCTACGGAATAATACTGACATCATCAAAGCAGTTGCATAATCACTATCTTCATCATAAGCATTTATGTCACCTCTTGCTTCAAGCACGAAATCAATAACTTCTGGGAATTCTCCCTTAGAAGCAGCCATCATTAAAGCTTGTTCTAACGAGTACTGCCTAACTTCATCAGATGCTAGAGGAGCTAAATACCGAAATATAGCTGCTCTTTGAGGCATAGCAGCTAGGATAAGTGCTGTACTTCCGTGATAGGATATCCTATTAATATCTGCTCCAGCTTCAACTAAAGCTTTTACAACCTCAAGATTCTGGCAGCTGATAGCTAACATCAGAAACGTATCACAGTCTTCCAAGGGCGTATTAACATCTACTCCATTGTTCAGCAATTCTCTGATAATTTGTAAATCACCCTCTTCTACAGCACAATAGAACTCGTCTACAAGATCTGCCATACTTACCATAGCTAAATCGTCACCTCAGTAAATTTCAGAGCTGTAACTACTTGAGAGTAAAAAACTTAATCAAACACGCTTAAAATATAAGCAATTACATGCTTGCTTGTGGCTTCCTCCTGAATAGACCTTAGCTGTGCTTCTGTGCCTCCTCTAAAAGTCATATAGAGCACAAGAGGGGTATATTGGCGATCGCTTTGATATTGAGCATGCTTATAAATAGCATTCCACTGAGGCTTGTTGGGATGAACCTTGTCTTCCACAGTTCTAACACTGAAAGCAATGTCACCGATCAGCCAAGCTTTAGGCCTAGCTTCTGTAGGTGATCCTTTTTTGAAGATAAAGTCAGGTCTAGCTTGATTTCTACCTGGAAAACCTCTTGGAACACCTCCCAAAGGAGGACAACCTATGCCCGACCCTTGTGGTATGCCACTTCCTGTGTGTACAGGAACTCCTAGCCAAAGCCTGTCATAAATGGGAGCAGCAACAGCCCCAAACAGGCTGCAAATATTATCAACAGCCAAATCTTCGAAATCGTTGCCTCGAGCTATAGGTCCTAAGCCATCAAAGAATGGGGGGGCTATGGAGTTGAGCGCGGTGTAAAGTAAATCTCCGACAACTCCTTGTGCTGCATCTATGGCTTGTTCATATGCTTTTCTAGCAACAACAGATTGCGTTCTCTGTAAAATATTTTGTATCTGTTGGGTAGATTGAACTGATGTCAGAGTGAGTTCTCCAGTTGGATCTGTGTAGATGAATGGATTATTGTAGACAAACTGGTATGGATTGCTACTCTCTGGTGCTGTCTGGATAATATCCACAGGATCACGGCTAATAAAGCGACCCACTTCAGGATCGTAGTACCTCGCTCGGAAATGATAGAGATCGGTATCGGATTCAAGCCACTGGCTTTGGAAGCGGAAATCGCCTCCAGTCGCATTCAACTCAGTCGCCGCATTCCCAGTTGCGGTTCTTAGATTACCGAAGCTGTCGTAGTGGAAGGTGGCAGCACTGGCTCCACTATTATCCACTAGACCAATCACCGATCCCATTGCATCCGTGAGGTAGTAGATAGGAGCACCATTTTCGTCAAAGCGCATCAGCGGTGTCGCTCCAGCATAGACATAGCGGGAGAGAATATCACCGTTGCTGTCGGTAATCAGGTGGGGAGAATTGAGATCGGTGCCCACCATGGGTGCCACCAGATAATCTTTGTCATCTACCGCTAAGCGACGACCTTGCGAGTCATAGCTGTAGGCGGTAACCACCTCACCCTCTGCATTGGTGATGGTTTCCAGTTGGTCATTCGCGTTGTAATTCAGCGTCAGGGTTTCCCCATCACGGAGGATTTTCCAGACTCGACCGCTTTCATCGTAGAGATAGGATTCATCTCCGGCTGCGGTGGTAATGCCGCTGAGTTGATGGGTGGTAGTGTCGTAGTGGTAGGTACCTTCCGCGACCCCGTTGGAGACGGTGTGGCGATTACCATCGGGGTCGTAGGTGTAGGCAATCTCATCGACAATCACCCCTCCGGCACTGTAGTAGGTTTCGGTTTCCAGGCGTAGGGAATCATCGTAGTCCAATTTCACATAGGTGCCATCTTCACGAGTGATGGTGTGTGGGGTGCCATCAGGATTACGCTCATACTGAACAGCGCTGAGCACAGTCCCATCTTTATCGTTGTGGGTGATCGATTCAACCCAGTCGGTGTTGGCTTGATACACATAAGTCATGGTCACACTATTGGGTAAGATGCGGGTCTGCAGACGATTCACATCATCGTAGACCATCTCCGTTTCACCGTTGCTGTCGATGACGCGAATTAGGTTGCTGTTGCCGTCATAGCGATATTGGGTAATCGATTCTTCGGCATCAGGGGAGGCTTTGACGCCCATTTCTGCTATACGACCGAAGCTATCGTAGTCGTAGCGGAGGCTTCCGGTGGGGCTGTCCATTCCAGACAATGCACCTGTAACGAGATTGTAGTGATAGGTGGTGATGCCAGAATTATCCGTGATTGATTTCAACTTACCATCCGCCGTCCATTCCGTATCGACGGTCTCAATCAGCGTGATCCCGTCAGCTCCATAGTACTGCCGTAGTTCTTCCTGACCCGCTGCGTTGTAGGTGTAACGTACCTCAATCCCTGACGGCAGGGTCATAGTTTCGAGGCGGTTGTCGGAACTGTTGTAGGTACTGCTGGTACCATCAGGATTCTCGATGGTGAAGGTTTCGTCATCAGTTCCGTAGTCAAATTGCCGTTGGCGACCATCCTCGTAAGTAATAGCAACCAGATTACCACTACTGTCATAGTCATAAGCCAACAGCGTGTCACCCTCAGCGTTCTCTACAAAGAAGTCAATGGCTTGAGGATTGCTGAAATCGTATTTGGCTTCAAAGGCATTGATAGCCGTGGTGTCCGAAGCATCTTCAGGGCGGTAGTGGTAATAGAACGTGTTGTCACCCAAATCCGTCGCCGTTGCTAAGCGCCCAAAGTCATCGTAGGTAAACACGCGGTCGTGATCTCCCTGACCCACAACCCGCGTCGGATAATCACTCCCCTCCAACAAATTGTTGTTGAACAAAAACTCCGTCTGGCTGGTGCTGCCATCGGCATAGCGCACCTCATCCGGCAAATAGTTTTCGGTTTGAACCGTCGTCGTCCGCCGCCCCAACGGATCAATCACCGTCGTTGCCAATCCTACATACTCATAGGTCCAAGTTTTCTGCCGAGGATCGGTCATCGTCTTCACCCGGCCATCGCTGTCGTAGGTGTAACGGGTCGTATAGCGCCGCTCATCCACCGTTCCCTCATCAGCAATCTGCGTGCGCGTCTGGACACGCCCCACATTGTCATAAACCGTCTCTGAGACAAGCCCCGTCGCTTCATTGATGACCCGATGGGTGCGATTGACATCATCATACTCATAGCGCGTCACTTGCCCATCTGGCGTGGTCTCTGTTTCCAGACGCCCCACCTTGTCATAGGTGAAGGTCAGCTCTCCGCCATCGGGGGTCACCCAACCGCCCAACTTCCCATCCGCCGTAAATTTCCGCTCGATACGACCAATGGTCGGTGCGTTCAACGTGGTCCAATCCCCTTCATAGCCGTAGCTGTACTCCACAAAAATGCCATCACCATAATCCGCACGGGTTTCTCGCCCCCGCTGATCGTAGGTGAACGTCGAAGTCCCCTCATCGTCGGTCATGGTTTCCAATAGACCGCGATCATTGTAGGTCATGGTCGTAATTTCCCCATTGGCATCCTGCATCCAGTAGGGGTTGCCAAAGGCATCAAAGTCATGGGTTGTTCCAGGGGTATCGGGGTTGTCATAGCTGGTGGAGCCAAAGGGATCGCTCTCGGTCAGCACATTACCCCGACGGTCATAGGTATAGGACTGGATGAGGTTGCCATCGCCATCTTTGATCGCCAACAAATTGCCACGCTCATCATAGTCTTGGCTAAAGGAAGCCCCTGTCGGCAATACGATCGCGGTCATTTGACCACGGGCATTGTGGGTGTAATAGGTCGTTCCTGAAGGCACATTGGCACACCCACAATCATTCTCTATACGTGCGGTCAAATGGCCGTTGGCATCATAGGTGTAAGTGGTCACCTGGCCATTGTCGTCAATGACTTGTGTCACGAGGAATGGATGGCGCGGATCCTCGTACTTCATAAGCGTCTTCGCCCCGGAGGCATCCACCTGCTGCACCACATTGCCCCGGCTATCGTACTCATAAAAGGTGTCGTTACCGTTGGCATCTGTGACCACTTGGGTGGAGTTATCCGGATCATAGGTGATGGTTACGGGATTGCCGTTGGCATCAAAGAGCGTCTCTAAGCGTCCCTCATCGTTGTACTCGCTTCGAGCAGCCGTCCGCCCTAGCGGGTCGATGATTTCATCGAGATAGTGGTCATACTCGTCATGGTAGTCAAACTGAGTCGTATAGTTCTCCGGATCAGTAACGGAGATGAGATCGCCGTTCTCATCATAGCTGTAGGTCACAAGGGCATCCTCTGGCCCCATTACTTCTCGGATGCGGCCTTGCGCATCTCGATTAAAGGTGACTTGCACTCCGGTATCGCTGAAGATGCCTTCGTCTGAGAAGGTGAGTTGATTGTTATTGGTATCAGTGGCCGTCAGCAGGTCGCCCGTTGTGGCATCGATTTCGTACACAATGCCTGCCTGGGTCGTCAGCACATACACCCCACCAAAAAGCGAATCCTCTGGATTGAAGCCACTCCCCTGCAAACCACCAAAGGTATTGTCAGGGCGGCGAGAAAGGTAACCGCTGTACTTCACACTTAACGTACTGGTTACCCCTGGATCCGCTTCAAAGGCTGGCTCATAAAAGCCCGTATCCGCTCCATCTACAGATGGCAAAAATTGGGAGATCGGAGCCCGTTTGGGCGCAAAGGTAAAGCCCTGGCGCTGTCCACCTGGCAGCGTCACATACACGCGTGTCTCTTCATCAAAGGCTTGAGAGCGAATGCCCAGTTGCTCAAATTGCTCATCTCGGCCCAGACTGGTTCGCAAATCTGTATCGCGAAACTCCAACCGCCAGCCATAACCAAAGTCATCGGTTGTATTGGCGTTCAGGCTATCGTAGGTACGCGTCACGCTGATGGGGATGCCGGATAGCGGAATCCCCAGATCCGTAAACGACAAGGTAAAGTTGCCCAGCTTTAAGGCACCCCCCACATTCACGGGGTTCTCCACCAAGACTGTATTGCCTGCGGTATCGGTTGCTGTCAATCGCATTGTGTAGGCATCATTCGCCAGCACTGTCGGATCAAAGGTTCCTAAGACCCCATCGGTCACAGGCTCTGTACCCGTAAAGATCACCCGAAAATCCTCTGTCCCCACGGGCGCGACTGACAGGGTGTAGGACGCCAAGTTATCATCAGTCACCGTGCCACGAATCTCGATAGGACTCGTCACCACCCCATCCAAAGTCGGTAATTCAATCACTGGAGCCGTGCCATCGGAGAGATCCAGCACATCAATGCTGATCGATTCAGTGGTGCTATTGCCCGCAGCATCAGTCGCGATGACCGTGGCGGCGATCGCCCCGGCGGGAGGTTGAGCGATCGTCACCTGACCTTGGTTGAGGGCGACGGCTTCGCCATTAATCAGAACCTGGAGGTTGGTTACTTCGATATTGTCTGTTGCCCAGACATAGAGCGTCAGATCCTGCCCCACATACAGCGGATCTAAGCTGGGTCGCAGCGAGACTAGCGGCGCTTGGTCATCGCTCATCACCGACACCGTAAAGGACTGCTCGGTGGTCGCCCCCAATTCATCCGTTACCGTTACCGTCACCGGCAGATCTGCCGCCACCTGATCATCGGTCGGGGTCCACCGCAAGCGGCCCAACCCATCAATGGTCATCCCACGAGCTACTGAGTCCGCATCCAAGCGGTATGTCAATGCCTGATTATCGGGGTCGATAGCCACCACATCATACTGGTAGATCTCTCCTAGCTGCGCCACCTCTTTCGCCGTCGAGCGAATCACTGGCGCGCTATTTTCGAGCACCGTCAAGGTAAAGCCTTGAGCGGCTCCCAAGCCCTGGTCATCCGTCACATTCACCACAACCTTATGGTTGCCAAACACGGGGGTATCCCACTGAATTTCACCCGTGCTATCAATGGTCATCCCCGCAGGGGCTTCAATCAACTGGTAGGACAGCACATCGCCCACATCCGGATCACTAGCCTCCACCGAGTAGCGATAGGGACTCCCCACATCCGCCCGGAACACTGGGGACGATTCAATCGAGGGCGCTTGGTTCATGGCCTCGGTGCCCACGTCTACGGTAAAGCGCTGACGGTTGAGCCCCCCTTGGGCATCCTGCACCAGCACCTCGACCTCGTGGTAGCCGACCTGGCTATGATGGGGAGTCCAGCGGATTACCCCACTCTCGGCATCAATGCTCATGCCATCGGGCCGCACACCCAAGCTAAAGTGCAGCGCATCTTGTTCTGGATCGACTGCCACTACGTCGTAGCGATAGGGTGCATCTGTCGTGGCCTGGGTCAATGCCTCGGACACAATCGCCGGAGGGGTATTTGCACCTGTCACCACGACCTCAAAGGCTTGACCGGTAAACAAGCCAAAGGGATCCATCACCTGAATCTGCACCGTATGGGTGCCAATCTGATGGGGTTCTGGATTCCAACTCACCTGCCCAGACAATGGATCTATCCCCATACCCTCAGGGGCTGCCTCTAAGCTCCACAGCAAGGTATCGCCATCTACATCACTCCCCTGGGCATCGTACGTAAAGCCTTTTTCAAGGTTGGTACGGGTTTCGGGAACCGAGGTAATGATCGGAGCATGGTTGGTGGACTGATGAGAAACGTTCAGGGTCCAAGCGATCGGGGTCGCGCTACCATTGCCATCCCCGATTTGCACCTCGACCGCATGAGCCCCGGATTGAGCCACCGAGGGTATCCAGGACAGGAATCCATCCTCGGATAAAGTCATGCCAGCGGGAGCGTTGACAAGAGCATAGGTGAGAGCATCACCATCGGGATCTACCGCCTCAAATTGATGGAAATAGGGCTGCCCGTAGCGAATCTCCGTGCGGGGGGTCGTGCTCGTAATGGAGGGCGATCGGTTGGGAAGGGGGTCAATGACAGTTAAATTCAGGATCTGGAAATCTTCACCCCCCTTCGCATCCATTACTTTCAGGACGATTTCGGCATCTCCGGTAGCAGTAGGAGTCCACGTGAGAATGCCAGTATCGGAGGTAATCTCGGCTCCATCGGGGGCATCTACAAGGCTGTAGGTGAGATCATCCCCATCTAGGTCTAAAGCATCCGCATCGTAGGTAAAGGTCTTACCCACCTGGGGTTGAACCTGGTCAGAAAGGACAGAACTAAAGGTAGGTGCCTGATTGGGTTCAGCAACCGTTACCTTAAACGCTTGTAGATCGACGCCCCCTTCACCATCGCGAACCCGCACAATCACATCATGAGTTCCCACTTGATTGGGAGAGGGTACCCATACCATCGTGCCGGTTTCTGGATCAACCGCTAGCCCCTCTGGCCCCAACGGAACATCATAGGTGAGGCGATCGGCATCTGGGTCTGTTGCGACGATCCGATGGGAAAAGGGCGTATTGGGAACAACGTCCCCTGTTGGACTATCACTAATAAACGTTGGGGCTTGATTGGGAACCGCTTCAATCAAATGATTGCCAAACAGATGGACAAAGTTTTCCCCGCCACCCACTGTAACCGTATCGATCACCGTATCTTCAGGAGCCGTTTGCTCGTACCCATTGGGAATCACTTGACGCAAGGTGTAATCCCCAGGCAGCAGGTTATCAAACCTAAACTGGAAGCGGGTTCCACTCGAAGTAATGTCTTGGCTTAATTCCCCTGTTACTTGGAATGGCTCATCCGCATCCAGAACCCCATTGTCATTTAGATCGAGATAAACAGTAACATCTTCCATCAATGGCTCAAGCATATAGCGGGAGTCAAAGCCACTAAAGATATCAACAATATCCGCAGGACTACCCACATACAGGGCATCCTCATCCACCAGGCGCATGGTTTCCATGCCACCTTCTGCAGAGCCAAACGCCTGAATATTCACCCCATCCGCTTTCATATCAGCGATCAACTGGGTATCTACAGTAATAAACCCATCGGACATAAAGATAATATTGGCATCACTGCCTGCCGCCTGCTGGATTCCCCACGCCAGCGCTAGGCCACTGGTATTAGAGAATCCACCCCCAAAATCACCATTGACCGCTTCACGAACATCTAAAATGCCATTGTTGTTATGGTCCGCTAAGGGGGTCGTGAAAAACTGGACTCCTGGCTCTACTGGATTCATATCAAAGCGAACTTGACCAGAATTAACAATGCCAACCTGAGCGTCATCACCATATCCCAGATTCGCCAGGTAATTATTCAAGACAATAAAAGCACCAAGCTCCTGATCATAAGGCGTCATTGGTTGATTAAAGACCGTATTAAGATCTGCATGCGTCCAATCCACATAATGGCCAAGCATACTGGACGATGTATCTATCACAAAGAACACATCGGGCTTCTCGCCCTGAATCAACGTGGAATCTGGAATACCGTTACGGTTGAGGTCTTCAAAGACAATCCCTGCAATGCTGCCTAATGCATCAAATACTTCTACAGAGAACGTCTGAGTGCTTGTCCCTCCCCGACCATCGATAGCCTCAATGGTAAATTCAACGATATCCCCCGCTTGCACATCGGGTTCGGCGAACCAAAGTAATTCCCCTGTCGATTGATTCATCAATGCCCCCAAAGGACCATCGAGCAGACGATACTGTAGCTCATCATTATCTGCATCCAATGCAGTCACTTGATAAGAATAGCCCTTTTGATCCAGAGCCACTTCCGAGCTTGGGGTACTAATAATCACAGGGTCTGCATTATCCGGATCCGGCCACAGACGAATATTAAATTCTTGGATGTCCGTACCGCCACGCCCATCCTCGACCTGGAGCGTCACGGGGAATAGTCCGAGGCTGGCATCCTCATTATTACTCGCAGATTCCCCCGTTCCAGGGGTAATGATCGACACCGTATTATCTATCGATGGCGTTAGCACTTCAAACCGATAGCTGACAGACTCTGTTTGGGGGGAGCGTCCCAGAACCCGTATACGGTAGTCGCCGCTATGGGGTAGCGTCGCTTCAAAATCTCGATCCAGTCGATGGGTTGTACCAATGGTCTGACCATCCGGTCCAATCAGTTGCCACTCGTGCGACCAGGAACCTTCAATCGCACGAAAGAAGAGGCGCTGACCTGCTTCTCCTGAAAAGTGATGGAGGGCGTTAGCCGATCCAGGCTCAAGCACACCGGATACGGGCACATTAAACGGGATAGGTGCACCGGCCTCTAGGTCTAGCAGTTGGAACTGATAGGTTCGCCCACTGCTCTGTTCTCCCTCTATCACCAAATGGTAGGTTCCATCAACCTCAAGGGTAAATGGATCACTATCGTTGGCCCGAACATTCCCTAAGGAGAATATGCGCTGGCCGTTAGGGTCATAGAGTTGGGCTTTAACATTACTGCCATCCATTCCATTGAAGAGCATGCGCCTCCCGGCTATTCCCTCAAAGGAGTACACAATATCTTCTTTACCCGATAAACTCCCCGTCACAATCGTGCCGGGTTCAACCCCATTCGCGATCGCACTCGTCACACTTGAGGGCAATTCATGCAGGGTAAATTCGTAGGTTCCGGCAGTAGACGCAGCAATTCCATATACCTGCAGCGTATAGTCCCCCGACTGCTGCAACACAAACGGATCGCGATCGACACTCGCATTATGATAGTCAAACGCATAGGACCCGTCTGGATTGATCAATCGCGTGCGGATCTGCCCATTGCTCTGGTTCAAGCTGTCATAGAGCACTTGAGTTCCGGCAGACGCTGTGAATTGATACTCAACCGTTTCTCCCGCGGCCAAGGCTCCCTGTTGCACCACTCCTAAACCTGTATTGACCACTGGCGCAGGGGATGTGTCAGACACAGAAAACTCATAGTCTGCTGGACTATCGCTGCTATTCATCACCGCTAAGGTGTAACGTCCTGATGTCGGTAATGCCGCAGAAAAGTCAGGACTACGCCAATCAGGTTGAGCAATGGCTTGATTGCTGGCATCATACAAGACCCAGTTGAGCGCTCCAGATGGCTGAGTGATCCAGTCAAAGGAGATCACCTGGCCACGTTCGCCATTGAATTGATAAAGCTGCGTCTGGCGAGCGTCTAGCGTTCCAGATGTGGGCAGATCAATCGGCAATTGGGGCGCTTCGCCGCGATCGCTCAGATGGAATTGATAAGTTCCGACAGCGGTAGAGTCTTGCTCCCCATCAATCACCAAACGATAGTCCCCTGCCTCCATCAGCGTGAAAGCTACATCGGTTCGATGGGGATTGTCATAGAAGTAGCGACTGAAGATCTCATTGCCATAGGGATCATAAAGCCTGGCCACGAGATCAGTACTAGACGCCTGGTTTCGATCAAAATAAAGCTGTTGCCCCACCGATCCATGAAAGACATAGGTATGTTGCTCGCCAGCCTCAGTTAACGCACCAGATACGACTTCCCCTAGACTCAGTGCTCTCGTCAATACTTCAGGAGTGACTAACTGGAACCCATAGTCACTGACGGAGCGGCTGCCAAAGACACCCAGGACATAATCGCCTGTGCGGGGCAATGCCAATTCAAAATCTGAATTACTATTGCGGAGTTGATTCCCCGCCGCATCATACAGCGTCCAATTGGGTGCACCATCAGCATCCCAGTCAAAATAGACATCAGTTCCGGCTTGACCGGTGAAGCGATAGAAGACAGCATCCCGCTGCGACCCATCAAACATACCGTTGATGGGTGTATCAAACTCAATCGGGGTAACCGATTGCTGATCGCTCCAATCCTTGACCTGGAAGCGGAAAGTACCTGTATCATTATCCCTGCCATCTATGACCAAGGTATATTGACCAGCTTCAGACAGCGTCTGCAGTTGGTCGTTGAACAAGGACCGTCCTGAGGTTGGACTATTGGCAAAGACTTCCTTGCCACTTGGAGCCAACAATCGCCAGTACAAAGATGAGTCCTGTAGACTATCAAAGTACAACCGTTGACCGACATTCCCATCAAAGGTATAGGCTCGCTGATCGCCGGACTCTGCAATCTCTCCTGTGATCACGGAATCAAACGATAAGGCTTCAGTGGTTAACTGAGGCGTCACCACTTCAAACTCATAGTCATTCGTACCCCCTGCACCAAAGCCACGAATGATATAGTCTCCGGTGTAGGGCAACGCTAACTCAAAATCATCCGAGAGCCTTTCAGCCACTAGCACCTCTCCTGAGCTGCTATAGAGGGTCCAAGATTCGTAAATCCCGGAGTTCAAGAAGCTATCAAAATACAGATAATCCCCTGCTTGGGCACTGAAACGGTAAAAATCAGACGCGCGACCCGTTACCCCAAAATCTCCTCTAATCAAACTGTCGAGGGTAATGGGTTGGGCATGGGCAGGATTGGCCCAATCCCACACCTGGAATTGATAGTCCTCAAGATGGTCGTTATAACCATCAACGATAAGGGTATAACGACCATCTTCCTCCAACGTCTGCAACTGATCCGATGAGAAGTCTGAATTGAAAAGCGTTTCACCTGTCGGGGAGATCAAACGCCAGTCCAGATAGCTAGAGGCCGCTTTTAAACTATCAAAGTAGAGGATTTGTCCCGGCGTTCCCTCAAAGGTATGGAATTGCCGCTCTCCTGCTTCAGTCAATTCACCAGATACCACCTGCCCGAGGGTGAGAACCTGCGTTGCCCATTCCGGTGTCACCAACTCAAATGCATACCGAGCAGAGGCATTATTACCCTGCAGTTCAAGGAAGTAGTCCCCACTGTAGGGTAACGGTTGTTCAAAATCATAGGACAATCGGTTAGAGGCAAGTTCTGTCCC
Source organism: Vacuolonema iberomarrocanum LEGE 07170 (assembly GCA_015207365.1). Lineage (GTDB taxonomy): Bacteria > Cyanobacteriota > Cyanobacteriia > Elainellales > Elainellaceae > Vacuolonema > Vacuolonema iberomarrocanum. The sequence continues at coordinate 181,550 of JADEXA010000003.1, read as the reverse complement.
TGTCTGGTCTCTTAAAATCCAGAAACTGTCATATCCCCCTTCAAGGCGATTGAAGTAGACATATTGATCTTCTTCTCCGCTAAAGCGATAAAGACTCGTTTCCTTTTCACTCGCATCAAATCCATTTGTAATCCCCTCATCCAGCTGAATCATTGGGACTTGGTCAACATCATCGAGGTCAAGAATTTGGAAATGATAGTTTTCTAGATGATCTTGAACCCCATCAACCATCAAGGTATAGGTACCAGGTTCACTGAAGAGCTGGCGCTGATTGCTACGGAAGTCGCTATTAAATTCGATGTTTCCACTCGGAGACACCAATGTCCAATCTAAATTTCCAGACGCAGCTTTAAGGCTGTTGAAGTACAGATGCTGACCATACTCCACCTCAATGGTGTAGTGGTTTTGTTGCCCAAAGGTTGCCAATGAACCATGGATGATCTGCCCCGTTTCGATCGCCACTGTGGGTGAAACGGGCGAGAACAGCTCAAATGAAAAGGTTGCTGGACCATACCTTTCTTCTGAGTTCAACACCATCAAATATTCACCCGTCACTGGCAAATCCAATTCAAAATCACGCAAGGATTGCCCTGGGGAATTCAGTCGTTGTCCATCAGGGGTATACAACGCCCAACTGCCATACCCCGATGGGGTCTTGGCATCTAGATAGAGCCGTTCGCCTGTGGTTCCATTGAAGGTAAAGGCGCGCGCACTATTTTTCGGATCAAACGCAACCGTAATCGGTTGCCCTGGGGCGATCGCTTCACTGCTGGTACCTAAATTCAGCAAACGGAACGCCATATCAACCGGCGTCGAGGTCCGACTGCTGAACACTAGATAGTATTGACCGGCTTGGAGGGATAGCGGGCCATTATCAAACCGCGAATCTTGACTAGCAACCAGTGGGCGTCCTGCTCCATCAAACAATTGTGCGGCGACCAGTGGATGACCAAGAATGTTATCCATCCACACCCGTTCCTCAGACGCCACACTGAAGCTATAGGCCACCGCCTCAGCCCTCGGCACTGTCACATTGACAATATCGTTGAAGGTTAGGGAAGATGCCGTATCTAAATCTAAAACCTGAAACGCGTGCTGAGCGTTCACCGTCAGTCGATAGTCTCCAGCCTGATCTAGAACGAATGCATCGCGATCCTGCCCAGGTTTCTGATTGGTAAAGATGGCAGTACCATCCGGCGCATATAACCTGACATTGCTGGAATACCCTTAATTTTGAATACCATCAAAAAAGATCAAGGTTCCCGCATTGGCAGTCAGCCGATACTCCGCCGCTCCAGCCCCCTCATACCGGATGCCGAAGCCCGCATTAACCACCGTTGGAGCCGATATCGCTGCAACGGTCAAACTGTAATTAATCGGGCGATCGCTCGAATTGCTAATCCCTAAGACATAGGTACCATCCAGGGGTAAGGTTGCATTGCGTCCCTCAGATAGCGAACCTGACGTCAGCACGCTATAGTCGCCAGTTGTCGATGTCGGCACATAGATTGTCCAGGTCGCATCTGACGTCGCCAAGAGGCTATTCACTTGCAATTGCTGATTTCGTGTGCCGTCTAGGGCATATAGGATCGTCTCACCAGCTACTAGCGCTCCCGATGCAGCTCCCCCATCAATAGCCAGGGGTAAGGTTGCATCCACCAGCGCAAAGCTATAATCTCCCAAGGCATCTTGAGCCCCATCGACGAAGAGGGTGTAAGTACCAGTCTGATTGAGCCTAAAGGGCACACTGTCAGCCGCCATTGTGCCCCTAAACACGACATTGCCAGCGGGATTCGTCAGGGTCACAGGCATCGATGTCTGGCCAGAACGGGCATCAAAATACACCATCTGCCCTTGAGTGCCAGCAATTGTAAAGCGATCCTGTTCGCCTAATTTGCTGATGCTGCCTGTCGTCAATTCATTGAACGCCAAGGGTTGATCGGGTGAGGTACTGGCTACCACCTGAATCTGATAATCGACCGGGTTCGCGTTCTCCCCACGCAGCATCAAGTAATAGGTACCATCGGCAGGTAAAACCAACTCAAAGTCGCTCGACAACCCTAACTCTGTTAACTCCTGCAAACCCGGGCCATATAAATGCCAATGCGTGGATGCCACCGCTTGTTGCGAGTCAAAGTACAGGCGCTGGCCTGCGGTTCCTTCGATGCGATAGAACTGGATTTCTGTTCCGGGTGTAAGGGTCATTCCCTCCACCAAGGTATCCATATTCAGTATCGGAGCCTGGTCTAGATCCAACAGTTGGAAGCTGTAAGGATCGGTGGACGCGTCACGTCCATCAAGGATGAGTTGATACTCTCCCCCTTCGGGCAAAAAGAAGGGCTCACGGTATGAGTCACCAAACAAGTGTATCTAATCCTGTGACGGACTGGCTCGGGGCCAACAACTTCGCCTGAGTCCCATTGGCATCGGTCAGGACATCAAAGAATAGGCGTTGGCCCTGGCTACCTGTAAAGGTGTAAATGTCCTGTTCACCCTTCTCACGAATTTGAGCTGTGACAGGCTCGTTTAAGGTCAATGGAATCGCTAGGGCATCGGGTGTAATGATTTCAAACCCATAGTGAAACGGGATTGTTCCATTTGCCCCTCGGATCGCCAAGATATATCGATCCGCCGTATCAAAGACATATTCAATATCACTAGAGATATTCGCTTCCGTCTCTTTCACATTCCCAGATGTGAATAAAGTCCAGGTTGCCCCAATGTCATCACTAGCGGTATCAAAATACAACCGTTGACCCACCGCTGCGCTGAATTCATAGAGGTGGAGTTCCTGGCCCGAATCTAGCACTCCACTTTGCGGCGTATCGCTATCAATTGGAGTCGCTGACGCTAAATCTAAAAGGCTGAAGCTATAGGTTCCTGTATCTTCGTCCCGCGCATCTATTTGCAGCTCGTAGGTACCAGCTTCCGCTAATGTAATCGGCAGTGGTTCTGCGTTAAATGCACCATCCGTCCAATTGAGAACGGGTTTACCCGTTGGGCTGTAAATCGTGGCGCGATAGTAGGAAGAGCGACCACCGATGTCAACAAACAATTGGTCAAAGTAGAGTCGCTGTCCGACCTGCCCTGTAAAGGTGTAAACATCAACTTCACCTTTTTCCTGCAACTCTCCATAGACCGCTTGAGGATTGGTATGGTCACTGATGGCGATCGCCTGGGTCACCCGATCCGGGGTAATAATCTTAAAGGCATAGTCAGCCGTGTTGGTAAACCCGGATGTGCCTTTCAATGCAAGGATGTAATCCCCATCATGGGGTAAGGTCACTTCTATATAACCAGTTCCTGTGAATCTCCGACTGGCGACGGCCATGGCATTGCCATAGGGATCATACAGTTGCCAGTCCAGGGTTCCACTCTTGCTCACATCATCTAAGAACACATGTTGTCCTGCTTGCCCGGTGAATCGATATACATCATCTTCACTCCCAGGACCTAAGGTTCCTTCAACCAATGTGTCGAGCATGATGTGGGGCACAACATCCAAGTCAATGACGCTAAAGCCATACCCACCGGTCTGAGCCCCATCGACATCCAAAACAATTTTATAATTGCCGTTTTCCGTCAAGGTGAGCAGGCGGTTAACATTGAGGTGCGTATTTAATATCTCCTGACCGCTGGGACTATAAACCTTCAGGGTCCAGTCACGGAAATTCCCCGTGTATTGCAGGGGGTCAAAGTACAATTGCTGCCCGATTTGCCCTGAAAACGCAAACTCATGCTGCTCACCAGGCACACGGATAGTCCCCAGCACCGTATCGCCTAGGGTGAGGACGGGGGGCGGCATCCACTCGACTTGCCCCGTCAGTGGATTAACACTCATGCCATCTGGACCAACAATCAGTCCATAGAGCAATTCATCTTGATCGGCATCCACGGCATCTGCATCATAGCGATACAGCTGATTGATAAAGGCATCGACCTCTGGCGTACTGGTAAAGATAGGGGGACGATTCGATGGCGTCCCAATCACAGCCAGCGAAAACTGCTGCAATGCCGTTTCACCGTGACCATCAGACACCTCTACGATGACAGAGTAATTACCCAGAGCCTCTGCATCCGTTTCCCAGTCAATCGCTCCCGTCCGTTCATCAATACTCATCCCATCCGGAGCGGAGAGCAACTGGTAGCTTAAGGTATCCCCATCAGGATCCGTTGCGTCTACGTCATAGCGATAGAGTTGTCCGCCAATGACCTCTAGTCGAGGTTGCGAGGTAATATATGGCCCCTGGTTAATCACGGACAAAATGGTCAAGTCATAGCTAAACTGAACCTGATTCGGATTGTAAAATACGAAATTACGGCTAGCCGTCACATCAGACGGGTTCAGTTTTCCATCGATCACGAGATGGCTGAAGTCATAGTAGGGTAATCCGTCTGGAGTATAGCCATCTGGGTTCTGCAGCTGCACCTGCGGATCACTGATGCGATCGACCGCCACCAACAAAGGTGCATCCAAACTGTAGGATCCATCATTTTGGAGCTGAACCGCAGCGTATAAGAGATGGGTCTGCTCGTTGAAGCTCGTCAATCGATAGACCGCCTCGACACTGTCCGATACATCCTCTAGGGCATTAAAGTTCGGTCGTTCACGCTGATTGTTGGGGGTTGGATTCCCCTGTAAGAGGGGAGCCGTCATCCCAGTCGGAGCATCTTCCAGGGTCAAATCATTGATGTAGACTTGGGTGGTGCTATCACCATCGTTGTTCACCAAGCTAAACACAACTGTGAACTCTTGGCCTGCATCCAATCCCACCAAGTTCACCTCAACTTGCCCTGTAGCAGGCTCAAAGGCAACGCCAGGTGCCAGTTGAATGTCTTCGCCTTCCGTCCAGTTTAAGGTGGTCTGTTGCTTAGACGATAAGGTGTGCACCAGAGACTGTCCCTGGGCATCAACAATGGCCACTTCTACCGCATCGTTGATCCGATCAGGGTCGCTTGTATCGAATTCAGGAGTAAGGACAAAGCGCAGTATGGAGGGAGTCTCAGGCACCATGAACGATACTTGCTCAGAGGGTGAGAAGTCTGTTCGTTCTTGCAGATGGAGATGGTGATTGATACGTAGAACAAACGACTGCTGATCTGTTAATCCCTCTCGATCCTGAACCGTAACATCAATGTCATAAATCCCTCCGGCAACCGTACCACTGAGCAGGGCGCTGCCATCGCCGTTATCTGTGAGCGTCAGTCCATCTGGCAATGGCTCAGTGGCGAAGCTGAGGGTATCACCCGCATCAGGATCAATAGCTGTAAGTTCATAGGCATAGGGTTCTCCATGATCACCATCCTCCACCGGTGTGCTGGTAATCTGTGGTGCTTCATTCTGGTTGAGAACTTCTATCGTAAAGGTTTCGGTAATACTCAAGTCAGAGGCATCTGTGCTGCGAACCAAAATGGTGTGGCGCGTCTGCGCCTCAAAATCAAGAGTGGCATTTGCGTTGACTTGTAACCTATCGTCCACGATCTCAAAGCGCCCGCCTGCATCATCCAAAAGCGTATAGACATGGCTATCCTCGCCATCTGGATCATCGGTCGATAGCTGGCCAATAACCGTCCCGCCCCCACTGTTTTCGATTACTTGGTTCGCACTCAGATCAATCCCTGTGGGTGGGTTTAAGGGTTGAGAGGACGCTTGATACCCCGATAATTTGAAGGTGACTCGGCTTTGGCTATTTTTTTGATAGGGATTCACACCCTCTGTGGGCCAAGATAGGCGCATCGTACCCGTTATAGTTGTCGCAGTCCCATCAAGACTGAAAAACAGCTCATCTAAGTCCTGCCCATTTTCGGGGCCAACACTGGCTAACGTAATGGGCTCAGATACTGCCTCTCCATTGACAGACTGGATGGATACAGCCATTGATGTCCCGGGTGATACCTTTGACGCGTTTTTGGTATTCACCTTCGTTAACAGAGAAAACGCGTTCAGAGCCGCTGTATCCGCCGCCGGATAGCGGATCGATTTCCCAGCCATCGTAAAGACAACCTGGCTTCCCTGCTGCTCCAGTGACCACAACACATCCTGACCATTTTGCCAAACATATTCCATCTGCTCATGCAGATCCGCCTGTGCCCCATTGGGTCCGATCGCCACTTCGTAGGTCGATCGCCCACCGCTCCGTGCTTCTACACTCCACAGCTTCGTGCTGCTAGCTTTCAAGGCTTGAACGCTAGCAGAGTCACGATCGACTGTGACAGCTACAGGCGAGGCAGATACCCCCAGAATCCCCTCTAGCCCTGAACCTACGGGAAGGCTATCATTGCCTCTTAAGGCGATCGCTTGATCGGTATCGGATGGTGGAGTCTCATCAAAGGGCAAAATCAATTCATTTGTATTACTTTGAACTGTGGACAAACCCGCAGTGTATGCACCGGGACTAATACCCGTCAACGCATCGGGGGAAAATGATGGGATTGGAGTCGCTTGCTGTCGCTGCTGTCGCTGCTCTTCTAACCACTGTTGCCAAGCTTTAAACTGATCAGTAAGCCCCGCATCCTGCTGCCGGAAGCTATGCTCATCAACCTCTAGAGCGAAACCCGGAGCAGTCATAGCTTCGTGAGGCAATGATGATAGCTCATATAAGGAGCCATTCAACAAGGATGCAGCTTGGCTACTAACGGATTGGCCTACGGTACCAAAAATAGAAGGATCCGGAGAGAGATGATCAGCCATGGGTTTAGAAAGTAAATAGCTTGCAACGAGATTCGCTAACGCCTTCTTCTAATACGTTGAGCGCAATAACCAAAGTTCGATGTTCAATCGAATAGCGATTGAACGGAATATAAACATGATTCACAAATGAGAACTTTTCTACAGAAGTGAAAGGTTCTAGAAGTGATCAACCTATCTCCAACTGAGCTTCGTCAAAGCACAGATTGCCATCACAAAGTCATCTAGAAATACATTCCTTCAAATAAACCTGTGAACAGTCAATCGGCCAGCGAGAAACCAAAGTAAACTTTCAAATGTTCAAGGACGAGCACTTATCAAAAATATCTAAGCTATAAAATCAGGGGCAAATTCTTATTGATTTTTGAATATTCAGGATTTGGTTAGAAGACTCAGAAAATGTTGTTTTTTACGCATGTTGCGCATAAAAAACAACGTTTCAGACAAACCTACAGTCCGCTCCAATATTCAATAAAACTGTTTCCTCCATTCCACTGCTGCGTAGCTCAAAGACCAGCGAATTTCAGCCTTTGACTTCTGGCACGGCCATCTCATAGATGAACACATACAGCGCAATTGAGTAGACAGGACGTTTTTATCATCGTTCCATCGGAACTTCTCTATATATAAGTCACAATTTTGTAGTTAACTAACCGTGCAAGCACGCATCTTTCTGCATACATCTTACTTGAAAATATCTCTAAAACTTTATATTTTTTAGAACGTGATGAATCTAATATCAACCTTAAAAGGTGCTCGCTTATATGGTCATTTCTAGTACTCAGAATTTACACTCACAATACATCTCAACTGTTGTGAGGAACATGCAATTGCGGCAATAAACAGATAAAGTCATACCGTATTACCATGCAAAATCATGCGGTTGTGGCAATCGCCTTTCTTGCTTCCCAAAGACTCTCTGAAGATGCAATCGAAAAGCGATCGCCTCCGGGCGTCTCTCGACTGAAACTCTAGACAATAGCGCCTTGGTTAGATCTGCCGACAATCAACTTGAAAATTTGGTTGATCGCGACAACTAGAGATCGCGTTCGCTAAATTCCAACATCCAACAAGTCATCCATAACTTCTCCTCGCACCAGGACTCAGCGCATCACGTCTGAGTCCTGTTTTTTCGTCAATGCCCGCATGAGACATCGAAAGGCAGCGTCCAGCCAACTCGGCTCTGCTATTAGACAAAGTCAGCGTCGCTAATGTCTCCAACACGCGTGTTTTGTAACAGCAGCAAGCGCTCGGTTCCTCGGGAAATCAGCACATCAGTGTTGCGTTGCTGAATCGAGAGCTGACCGAAGTTGATGCGATCGAGGACGATACGATCTTGCCCATCGGTAAAGTCGGTCACGCGGTCAAAGCCTTGACCCGGACGGATGAAAATGCGATCGCGCCCAGCCCCCGTTTCAATCAAATCGTTGCCCAACTCCCCAGCCAGGCGGTCGTTTCCAGCCCCACCACGCAGCACATCGCGGTCAGCACCACCCCGCAACACATCATTACCGCCCTGGCCATTCAGGCGGTCGTTGCCAGCCCCACCAAACTGACGATCGTTGCCAGCCCCACCATTAAGTACATCCGCACTCAAGTTGCCGCGCATCCGGTCATTGCCGCCCTGACCACTGAGGCGATCGTTTCCGACGCCACCAACCAGCGTGTCAGCATCGCTGCCTCCAAGCAGGGTATCGACCCCATCGCCACCAACCAGGCGATCGTTTCCGGCTCCACCAACCAGGCGATCGCCTCCCGCTCCGCCCAGTATCCGGTCGTTGTCGGCTCCACCCATCAGGATGTCGTTCCCGACATCTCCAATCAGACGGTCATTACCTGCACCCCCCTCCAATTGATCGTTGCCAGCTTCGCCCACAAGGCGATCGCTCCCCCCAAGGCCACGCACAATGTCGTTACCGGCTAGCGCAAAGGCCACATCCCGCCCCTCAGTACCTGTAAAGTCATCATTGAAAGGCGTAAACCCACCCGTAGATGCAGCTTCGTCAACCATGAAGACCAGCGGTTCCGAAAGGGCGCTAACATTCCCATCGGCATCAAGGGTACGGAAGGTGAGGCTATATTCTCCTGCAGCCAGGGGTGCCTCTGGGGTAACACTCCAGTTGCCATTGCCATCCACGGTGGCAGTCCCTAACACGGTAGCGCCATTCAGCACTTCCACTGTGGTGCTCGGTTCCCCAGTGCCTCTGAAGGTGGGCTGATTGATGCCTGTAGGTGGCTCCGAATCAACGCTTGGGGGGGTGGGGGGCACATCATCATCAGTGGTGGTAACGCTAACAGTCTGCTCATCCAGCTCATCAGGGGGGGTGGGAGGCACATCATCATCAGTAGTGGTAACGCTGATAGTCTGGTCATCCAGCCCATCAAAGGCATCATCGCTATTGGTAGCAACGACGCTCACGGTAATGGTGCTGGTGGTATCACCATCGATATCAGTGTCGTTTTGCCCATTTAGGGTTACTTCTATCCCAGTCTCCCAATTGGAACTATCGAGAATCACCGTGGATAGGCTAACATCCACCTCGCTGGGGTTATCACTGCTAATGGCAAACTCCACCGGAGAGAGGGGTTCAGCATCCAAGGTGAGGATAAAGCTGTCACTTCCATTAACCTCACCCACCGTCGCAGTCGTTTGGCTGAGGCTGAAGCCAGCGATATCGTCGTCGGCAATAGTGATGGTCGCGCTGCTAGCATTATCCAGCTCGTAGTCAGCGGTCGCGGTCAATTCCACCGTGACGGTTTCGGTTCCTTCCACGCGATTGTCGTTGATAGGGGTGAGAGTGACGGGGGTCGAAGCTACCCCAGCAGGAATCTCGACTGTGCCCGTGAGGAGGTCATAATCGCTGCCGCTGGTAGCCGTCGATGTCATCACCACGGTATAGGTCACGGTAAGGGCGTCGGTCGTATCGTCGGTGCGAGTAATGGTGAAAGTACCGGAGTCAGTGCCTGCTTCGGCAGCTTCGGCATCGGTTGCCAAAATGCTCACCTGAGGCAGCGGAATGCGGCCAAATACCACATAGCTCTCTCCAGAACCCTCACCATTGGGGTCAGCACCGTATGCACCGATGATGAGGTCATTGATGCCATCGCCATTGATATCCCCTGCCCCACTCACCCAACGGCCCGAGCGATCATTGGCATCAATGCCATTGAGGATAAAGCCATTACTGCCATTGAGGTCACTAAGATTCAGGCTCGCAGCAAAGCCCTGATTATTGCCGAATACCACATAGCTCTCTCCAGAGTTCGCGCCATTGGGGTCGGCACCGAATGCACCAATGATGAGGTCATCGATGCCATCGCCATTGATATCCTCCGCCCCGCTCACCGAAATACCGAAGCGGTCACCCGAATCAATCCCGTTGATGACAAAGCCATTGCGACCATCTAGGGTAGAGGGATCCAGACTAAGGTCAAAGCCCTGATTATTGCCAAATACCACATAGCTCTGCCCAGAGCTACTGCCATTGGGGTCAGCACCCGCTGCGCCGATGATGAGGTCATCGATGCCATCACCATTGATATCCCCTGCTCCGCTCACCGAACGACTGGATAAGTCATACTCCGCCATGCCACTGATGACAAAACCATTGCGGCCATCGAGGTCGGAGAGTTCCAGACTAGGGTCAAAGCCCTGATCGCGCCCAAACACCACATAGCTCTCCCCAGCAAAGTCGTTGCCATTCGGGGCGGCACCCGCTGCACCGATAATGAGGTCATCGATGCCATCGCCATTGACATCTCCTGCCCCGCTCACCGAAAAACCGGCACGGTCATCCGGTGCAATGCCGTTGAGGACAAAACCATTACTCCCATCCAGGGTCGAGAGATTCAGGTTCGCAGCAAAGCCCTGGGTATGACCAAACACCACATAGCTCTTCCCAGCAACCGATCTGCCATCAGGGGTGGCAAGGTCTGCACCGATAATGAGGTCATCAATGTCATCGCCATTGATATCCCCCGCCCCACTCACCGAAATACCGGCGCGGTCAAACTCCTCCATACCCCTGAGGACAAAGCCATTGCTCCCATCGAGGTCAGCGAGATTCAGGCTCGCAGCAAACCCTTGGGTGCGGCCAAACACCACATAGCTCTCCCCAGAGTCGATGCCATTGGGGTTGGCTTCGGGTGCACCGATGATCAGGTCATCGACCCCATCACCATTAATATCCCCCGCCCCGCTCACCGAGCGACCGGAAACATCACCCGTACCAATCCCGCTGAGAATAAAGCCATTGCGACCATCGAGGTCAGCAAGATTCAGGCTCGCAGCAAACCCTTGGGTGCGGCCAAACACCACATAACTTTCCCCAGCAAAATTGTTGCCATTCGAGTCGGCACTGAATGCACCGATGATCAGGTCATCGACCCCATCACCATTGATATCCCCCACCCCGCTGACCGAGCGACCAGAGCTATCACGCTCATCAATACCGTTGATGACAAAGCCATTGCTCCCATTCAGGGTGGAGAGATTGAATTGGGCTGGAAACGTCATAATGTGAGTCCTTGTTGGATGTAAACCGTGGTTGCAGGAAAGAGTCAGGGGAGGATCTCTACCATAGAAATCGTCACAGTGGCCAATCACATCGTGCAGATCACCTGGGAACCCTGTGATCCATCAAGCAGTCGTTGGGGGATAGGCGAACCAGTGGTTGAGACTTGCTGGGGCATGGGATGGCCCTTAGGAAAAACAGCAAGCGACCTACCCCCATGGACAACGGATGCCAGATAAACCTCACGCAGGATATGGCGGGACAAAAACCCTCCGCTATGGCCTCTCAAAAGGCTCGATCGGTGGCGTTGAGGGGGGCGGATAGGGAATTGGAGCCATTAATGGTTGGAATAAACCTTGGGGGAAAGCAGGTATGGCATCAACGCCAAAGAAACCTGTGCCCATTGCCCTATCTATAAACAACCGGAAGCGCGTTCCGGTGGGCAAAGTAGAGAAAAAAAGACACTGGGATGTTTTACCCGAAGAAAGCTAAAACAAATACGTGATTCGAACAAGCATGAGTGTCAATTTTTATCCTTCTGGCTGTAGGATTCCCCGATCGAGGGTTGAGTGCAACAGCTAGGTGCGATCCAATGGCGTGCCTTCATCATTTGGACAGGGGTGCATTGCTGCCGCTTAAAACGACAGCCACAGGTTGCCCTGGCAACTTCATCCGTTTTAGAAAGCATGAGAGCAGTCTCCATCTGGAGATTTGCGGTGAAACCCAGAGCATGAGGCAAAAAGTCCGTAGCTTATACGGAGGCAGAGGGAAGCGATCGCCAAAAACCTCGCTATCGCCTCAACAGCCTGAGGCGGCAAACCTTCATCTCCCTAAACTATCAGCCCGTCATTTGCATTCTCCAAAAACAATCCTCTTCCAAGGCGATCGCACTTGATCGCCTCCCCTCCCTCAAGAGCACACTCCAGCACAGCAAAGGGGAGCCGCCATGAGCCACCAGGGCGCTTGACTATTACACGTATGACACCCCTAGGGAATACTTGCCCTTTCTCTCTCAGCAACCACCCTATCCCTTTCGCAAGTAGTGACAAGGTTTTGGGCATGAAATCCTTGCCCATCCGTGATCGCGCTGTTTTGCATTTGCCACTTTACACCGCTGCGTATTGCAGTGTTGCACAACCGTGATACGATCATTGACTTCATATCTCGGCTAGAGCAATTCAATCATGACTCAAATCATGTCTGTCTCCATGACTCAAGAAGGCGTCCAAAAAGCTGTCAATGCCATCCTCGAAATCTTAGGCGATCCGATGGAAGCACATCAACGAGAAGCGTTGGATGCTTTCAGGCGGGGGGACTATGCTCGCGTGAGACGGTTAGCAACCGCCAACTTAGGCGATTCTTACTGTAAAGCACTCGGCTACCTACCAGGCGCTTACAAGCTGATGCCCAACACAGATATCATCCTCGCTGAAGCCGCTCGAGCCGCAGCTGAGGTGGCCAAGATCCGGGCACTCACACAGCTTGGCATGGCCATCGCCGAAGCCCTTGGCTAGCGCTTCCTGCACCATCAAACTCCAGTCTAGCCTTCGATAGGCTATGCCCGTCTGACTTTGATAAAGGACACTCAGAAGCGCATCCCACCAGCGCGCATGAACGAGCGATCACCCCTCATCAGAGTAGCGATCTCAGCCCCCTCGACTCACCTCTTCCACCGGGACAAAAGCTGCCTTCTTGCCGATCATCATAAGTTGGGATGAACCCAATCTTCTCGTCATCGAGTGTCTGACACGCCTATCACGGCATCAAATTCAGCAGGCGCAACACTGATGATGCCTTTAGCTGATGCTGCTGAACAAATATTATCGTCATTCACGTTCGTAATGGCTGAGGCATCAAACTCACCATCATCAAATTCCCCTTCTACCGTGAGTTCATCACCAACCGATACGCTTTGCTGAGTGTTGTCGCCACATAGATCCCAGGCATCGACTCTGACGGTGCGATCGCCTGTATTCACCTCAAATCCATCCTCCCAAACACGCTCTACAGTCCCTGTCAGAGCACCATCCTGCACCTGTACAGCACCTGTGCAACCGACCACTCCCATTAGAATCAGGGCAGCTCCAACAGACAGTTTCATAAAAACTTTCCCACTCGGCAATCCCTATGCCTCAAGTATATGATTCAGGCTCAACCGACGACAACGGGCTGATCACACTCATCTTCAGGGAGTGCTGGCAACACGTATAACAAATCTTTGCAGCTGCGTATTTAGGTTATTTGCGATGAAAATCAAGGCTATCTAACGCCGCTGAGCTCAATCATTAGCTGGCTTTGATTAGAAGTGATGGCAGTACTCAAAGCTTATCTTTTGGTTTTCAAGATTGAAGTACTATAAACTGAGGTAGTATCATTTCAAGTCTCATCCTTTTTTGTTTGAAATAATGGTCGTTTGAAAAACTGAAAAAGTAATCGCATCCGTAGATTTTCAAGGGCAGACCGGTTAGAATCCGAGTGAAGCTGTCCATCGGTGCGACCTGTTAGTTACATTCGCACTTTATACGGTGGACGGCCTTCTTCCTACTCCCCAGCAAAACTGTCCGGACTATTGCTTGAAGATACTATTAATTTTATATTGATGATGAAGCGTGACGGGCACTGTCAGCTTAGGGGGTGAGAGTTAGACTGCTTAGTGGTGCAGAAAACTCAAGCGGTCTCATGATGAGAACCTGAGGACTTTAGCAAATTCAACGCGATAGGCTAGTTCATCTCGCTTCCGCTTTGAAGCACAAGCTGGTGGTGGATTGCGTTTGGGTAAGCCGACCAGTGTCGGGAGCGCGAAGTGCTGGTAGCTAAGCCGTTTGAGCTCTCGTAACCCCAGTTGCAGAAAACTCAATCCGCGTGCTCCATGCCAGTCCAGTTGGGCGCGTCGTCCGGCTCGAACCACCAGCATCCCCAGAATCAGGGCAATCAAAATCGCACAGTCCAGCAGCATCACGAGACGGCTCAAGGCTTGAGGATGCCGTAATCCGCTATCTAAAACGTTAAACACCGCAGATTTGTAATCCTTAAAGTGTGGTTTCTCCTAACGGAGACGCTTCGCGAACAATGCCCCCAAAGCGCTGACCATAGAGGGCAAAGGTTTGCAGCGAAGGTGGCTGGCTGGCCAAAACCGCCCATGCGTCTTTGGCATGAGCGACCTGAGCTGTGGCGAGATGGCAAGGGATACCCCCTAGGACTTGGACGGTTTCAAATAGATGAGCTTGGCCAGGCGGCGGTATGAGTTGCTCAACCGGATAAACCGACCCATTCGCCAGGGTAATGCTCAAATTGCGTTTGACCCGAATCGCCTACTCCCATGCCTGGGCTTGCAACCACTGGATCAACGCTTCATGCTCAAAGCCCCGATCTGCAAGCAGCGTCACCTGGACGTTGGGTGGTAGATTGCGGCGGGTCGATTCCAGCAGTGGCTGATACTGTAAAAAGCTAACGGTGGCACTGCTATGGTTCAAGACATCCTGGGCTAAGGTCAACGAGCGCCCGCCCCATACCAAGCAGATTTCGACCAAGCAGAACTGCTCCCATAACAGGCTACTATCCAACGTCAATAACACCGTCTCTCCCTCCCAGGCTGCTAGGGCAGCGCGCAGCATCGGGTCATAAAAGTGCTCGGCGGTAATGTGGGGATTATGAACAAAGTAACTGAGGCGTTCCATGTGCGCTCGCGCTTGGCACGAGCGATGGGTCAGATACGGAATCCACTTCCCTAAACACGCGCTTTCCGATTGCAGAATCGCGGCGACCATTTCGCTAAAGCCTTGGAGATGGCGTTGGTCTTTCGGGGTGACCCATTGACGCAGTTGGGCCTGTAGTTGACGATACAGAGGGGGTGTTTCCATGGGTTAGGCTGGTAGTTGGGGAACTTCAGCCTCTCACGAAATACCCCCTCTCAGCGACCACGGTCTTATGTGAGACTCACGGCTTTACCTACGTTTCAAGGCTTTTCTGCACCACTAAGGTTAGACTGTAAGCATAATCAAACATCTAAGCCAAATGAAGTGTGTCTATTGCCAGAGCGACCAGGTCGTCAAGAACGGTACCCAGACTCTGAAGAGCAACCAAGTGCTCCAACGATATCTCTGTCAGGCTTGTAGCCGTCGTTTCAATGACCGCAGCGGCACTCCGATGGCCCGTCTAAGAACCCCAGTAACAACGGTAGAGATGGCCCTCAAAGCCAGACATGAAGGGCTTGGCGTCAGAGCAGCCGGACGAGTCGTCGGGACATCACCCAGCACTATCACAGATTGGGAAGAGCGCTTATCCACGCCTCTCCCGGACTGGTCCCCCAGGGCACCTGACGGAGGGGACGTCACGCTAGAAGGCGATGAACTCTACACCCGAGTGGGTGAGAACCTTCCCCCCCGAAGCCTCCCAGGGATGGACAATCAGCTTCATTGAGCGAGAGAGTCGTTACTGGATAGAAGCCAGTGCCGGACTCAAGGAGGCTCAGTTGTTTGAGCAAGGTGTTCAACAAGCCTGGCAGTGGGCAGCACCCAGCGATGGGTCCGGTGGTTTACCGATGGTGAGCGGCGCTACGGCAAGGAACTCTGGAAACTGGCCAGTATCTATCTACCCAGCCGTCTCACCTCAGAGGCCTATCCTTACCGGAAGGTATGGCGTGAGGGATTAGAAGTGGCCATCAAGATCAAAGGCTCTCAGGGCAAGGTAAGGGTGGAGTGGCTCAAACAAGAGCATCCCTTTACACCCATTAGTCCCACATCAGACGTCCATGCTCATCATGTCGAAGCCTTCAACAGTGCATTGCGGCGTAGAGCAACGGCCTATCGAAGGCGTCAAAACCACTATGCCAAGCAGGTAGAGGGCTTGCAGAGGGCTTTGAATGTGCAGCGACTCATCCATAACTGGGGGCGGCCCCATTGGAGTTTGGGCAAAACGACGACCCCTGCCATGGCGATGGGGTTTATTGATCGGCCATTGAAGATCTCTGAGATGCTCTTATGCAGGGGATTTGAATACCTCACCCCTTAACTGGACAGTGCCGGGTCATCAAGCCCTTAACCTCTCATGAAATGCCCCAGCAGTAGCGGGGAGTCACTGAGGAAGCCCGCTCCCTACCCGTTAGGGGCGGAGTCGGGAGAATGTCACAGACAGAAATTGATCAAACGCGTTGAGATCGCGACGTTGAAGTGATTGTGGGGACGGAATTTTTTCAAATGCTTTTATCCAAGGCAAAGGAAGATGAAGACTCGGGTGAATAAATCATCGTCTTATGGAGCCTCCTCCACCTACTAAGTAGCTCGGCATGATGAAAAACCAGACCCTAAAAACCTGTGCCGCCCGCGCTGCGGGCGGCACAGGTTTTTAGGGTTTTAGGTTTAATTGCACCTGCCAACTTAACGCGAGGTGGGGGAGGCTTCATGGATGTCATAGGAAGCAGGCATCGGCAACAAAGCTACTCTATCAATGCACTCACTCTCCATCGTCTCATTTTCAACCTGTCATTGCGGCTTTCTCGATAGGAGATTAGTCTAGTCGCCCAGTGAGATTAGCGATTTCAGCCACGAGTTCTGGGATTTCCACTGGCTCCATTAGCTGGATTTGGAATCCTTGAGCAAGGGCACGCTCTCGATGTTGACTGTTGGCAACTAACGCGATAGCCGGAATTGACGCTTGGGGATCCTCTGCTGATGTTTCAAGCTGCGGCCTAAGCGGGCTAAAATCTTCATCTAGAGCAAAGTCAACTATAACAACCTCCGGTCGAATCTGGCTCCAATTTTCGAGCGCAGTCATAAGTGAAGCGACGGTAACATTTGCGTCTCGGAATTCACCTAGCTCACCTTCTATGCGTTGACTCGTAAGGTCAGTTGCAATCACTAAAACGCGTAATGATCGTAGGTATATCACTCCAAATCTAAATTCAGGAGCGTGCACCTTGCCCCAGTCGCACATTAACTCTGTGATAGGTCGTAGCGTTTCTCCGTAGACTGTCAACGAGTACTCCACCCGAGGGGGTGAAACTTGAAACGCCTGACGATGAATCAGGCCATCGGTTTCAAGTTGACGTAATTGTGCGGTCAACACCTTGCGACTGATACCAGGTATCAGCTGTATCAGCTCATTGAATCGCCTTGCCCCTCGCCGAAGCCACCAAAGAATGACACATTTCCATTTACCCCCAATTACGTCAAGTGTGACTTCCACCGGACAACCGTACTGCTTTTCAACCATACTTGCAAAATCTGTCGGTAACAACTTGGTAACTATTGAAAACGCATGATAAAACTGAACTCGAGTAATAACAATGAACTCAAGTGTCGTTGGTGTTTTCTAATGAATTAAGCCTATATCAATTTTTACCGATAAAAATATTTTTTGAATTGGGTTCATTCCCCTATTTGTCTACTTTTTAGCTCAGCTTCAACCATCTTGTAATGGACATTAACTCTAGTTGTATAGAAGAGATTATCATTCAATTTCTGGCTAAAAATAAAGATATTTATGTTGATTTATTGGTTTCTCAAACCTAAACAAAAAATATGATTCCACCATTATCAGTATTAGCTTTATGAAGGTTCTGCCAAAAGAGAAACCGTTTTGATAATCCAAACTAGCTGAGGCATTATTGGGTTCTACAATGCTTCATTCAACTTACGAGATGAGGGGCGTGATGTTTCTAGTACAAGAGAAGAGTCCCATCCTGCTTAAGTTCTTGGATAGAACGACGTGTTGGCGTTCGCGAAGCCTGTCTGAAAACGGCTATAAATCCCACTCGAAACTGTCCATAGCGCAAAAAGAGGAGCAGCTCCATGGTCAAAATAGTTCGTATTCATAAGTTTGGAGGTGTTGAAGGTCTCAGCGTGGATGAGGTTGACATCGGTGATCCGGCTCCGGGCGAGGTCAACATCGCGGTCGAGGCGATTGGTATCAATCGCGGCGACATCTTGCTGCGGCAGAATCTCTACATCGAAAGCCCAGAACCGCCTAGCCGGATTAGCTATGATGCTGCCGGACGGGTAACGGCTGTCGGTGAGGGCGTGACCGGTTTCTCGGTTGGCGACAAGGTGATGACCATCCCAGCCTTCTTGCAGTCCGAGTACGGAGTCTGCGGCGAACAGGTCAATGTACCTGCCGAAGCGCTATGGCCTTGGCCTGATACGATGTCTGCGGCGGAAGCGGCCTGCGTTGGGGTGCAATACACCACCGTTTACATTGGGATTGACGAAGTCGGTGCCGCGAAACAAGGGGATAGGGTTTTGTTGCCAGCCGCGACCGGTGGCGTCGGTCTCGCTGCGGTTGAAGTCGCACGTGAGCTTGGCCTTGAGGTTATCGCCACGACCCGTAGTGCTGGTAAGGCTGATCTGATCCGCGAATATGGCGCTCAGCATGTCCTCGTCACCAACGACGAAGATCTGGAAACTCGCGTACGCGAAATCACGAACGGTGAGGGTGTCAAGACTATCTTTGATCCGATCGCAGGCAAGAGTGTGGAGACCTCGATCGCCTGCCTCGCGCGCGACGGTCGGCTTGTGCTCTATGGTGCGCTCGACCTGGAAGATCCGAAGCTGCCGATCGTGGAGATGATCAGAAAGAATGCGACAATCAGCGCCTACACCGTCTTCGCTTATGTGGGTTCAAAGGGGCTGGGCTATGAGCAACGCAAGGACCTGGTTCAACGATCCAAGGACTTCCTGGTTCCGCGTCTGACCGACGGTCGCCTGAAACCCAAGGTCAGCAAGGTCTTCGATCTCGAGAACGTCGCTGCAGCACATACCTACCTCGACGAACAGAACATGTCCGGAAAAGTTGTTCTGCGCACGGTGCATGGCCGCAACGCGACCTAACCCGCATCCAACACACTTTGTCAATCACAACTTGTTCTATTTCCGAACAACTGTACTGCAGAAATAATACTGTTTCTTATTATGATGTATTTCCGAATTTGGCTGACATCTCAACCTAACTGAACATGACTCTGAAAGATAAAAAAGTGGTGATTATTGGCGGCAGTTCAGGGATGGGGCTGGCGATCGCCAAAGCTGCTGTCGCTGAGCAAGCCAAGGTCGTGATTGCTGGGCGATCGCCCCAAAAGCTAGAAGACGCCCTGGCCGAAATCGAGGACAACGTACTGGTCTACCCGGTTGATATCACCGATATGGCGTCGCTGCAAGGATTCTTCCAGCGCGAGGGCGAAATTGACCATTTGGTGATTGCGGGAGGCTTCGTCAAATGGGGAGGCTTCAAGGAGATGCCCGTAGAGGATGCGATCGCCGCGATGAACAGCAAATTCTTTGGGCAATATCGCGCTATCCAAGCAGCGACGGTTTGCCCAGGGGGGTCTATCACCCTATTTTCGGGCGTCCTGAGTCGCCGTCCGAAAGTGGGGACGGCAGCCGTGACGGCGGTCAATGCGGCGGTAGAAGGGCTGGGTCAGGCGCTGGCTGTAGAGCTTGCGCCCGTGCGCGTCAACGTGATTGCGCCGGGACTAGTTAAAACCCCTGCCTACAGCGCCATGCCCGACGGCGAGCGGCAGGCCATGTATGAGTCAGCCGCCAAGGCTTTGCCCGTTGGGTACGTTGGCGAGCCTGAAGACATCGCAGCCGTGGCCCTGATGCTGATGACCAACCCCTACATCACCGGCACGGTCATTGATGTCGATGGGGGCAGTCGCCTGGTTCAGTGAGGACATCTTCAGTGAGGACATCAGTCATGCGTTTTGTAGACAAAACAGTGGTAGTTACCGGGGGCAGTAGCGGTATGGGGTTGGCGGTGGCCAGCGCTTTTTTACTGGAAGGGGCGAATGTCGCTATTTGTGGGCGCTCCCAAGAAAAATTAGATCGAGCTGCTGAGACACTCAATGCTGATAAACGTATCCTCACGGCAGCTGTGGATGTTTCTCAGGTGAGTGATCTGGATCGGTTTTATCGTCAGGTGAGCGATCGCTTCGACCATATTGATGTTGTCTTTGCCAACGCTGGCATCGGCGTATTAACCGGATTAGGAGAGGTAGATGAAGCTACGTTTGACAAGATTGTTGGCATCAATTTTAAGGGCGTCTTTTTCACCGTTCAACAGGCTCTACCGTATCTGACCAACGGCGGAGCGATTGTGCTCAACGCCTCACTAACGCAGCACCAAGGACTGTCAGACCTCACGGTGTATGCGGCTACCAAAGCAGCGGTGAGTCAGCTAGCCCGATCGTTTGCCACATCGCTGATGTCGCGCTGCATTCGAGTCAACGCTATCAGTCCCGGCGTGATTGAGACCGATATGATTGAGGGAATGGGCGACGAAAAGTTGCAAACCCTCAGTCGTGAAATCCCCATGGGGCGACTGGGACGGTCCGAAGAAATTGCGAAAGTTGTATTATTCCTTGCCAGTGAGGAAGCTTCCTACATTACTGGTGAAGACTTGCTGGTGGATGGGGGGCGCATTCGCCTCAGTCTATGGCAAGGAGCTTAGATGATTTCAGTGATTTGACTATTCGATGAGGACGGCCATGCAATTTTTAGCGATCGCACGACCCAATGAAGGTACCTCGCCCACTGAGGTCTTGCCCTACGGCAAACCCGAAGCCGAGAAGGGTTGGGTTTATTACACCGACGATATTAGCTGCTCTGTTCACTACATTGCCGATATGAGT
This sequence comes from Vacuolonema iberomarrocanum LEGE 07170, assembly GCA_015207365.1. GTDB lineage: Bacteria > Cyanobacteriota > Cyanobacteriia > Elainellales > Elainellaceae > Vacuolonema > Vacuolonema iberomarrocanum. The sequence continues at coordinate 160,726 of JADEXA010000003.1, read as the reverse complement.
GGAGCTGTTTTAATGCTGGAGGCTGACAGTTTAGAAGTGGCTCGATCTTTAGTTGCTGCGCTGCCGGATGGCTCAGCACAACCTCCTGAATTTTGAGATTTTTCCACTGAAGCCCTACACAGGTCCCAATACCTTGTTTGCGTAATTCATCTGATGTTCTCCAGAATAGGTTCAATCACGAGGTCACATTATGAAAATTGGTATTATCGGCTCAGGTTACATCGGCGGTACGCTCGGCAGACATTGGGCAAAAGCTGGCCACGAGGTGATGTTTAGCTCCCGCAACCCAGAAGCGCTTCAACAGATGGCTGAGGCCATAGGCGCGCAAGTGGGTCATGTCCAATCCGCTGCGCGCTTTGGTGAGATTATCTTGCTGGCAGTTCCCTTCGGTGTGATTCCAGACTTGGTTAGTGCGATCGGAACGCTTGACGGCAAGATTTTAATCGACGCGACCAATCCCTACCCACAGCGCGATGGCGATGTGGCCCAGCAGGTCATTGATGATGCAACCCAGACAGCGACAGGGTATGTCGCCAGTCAGTTCAACGGAGCCAAAACGGTCAAGGCTTTCAATTCAATTTATTTCAAAGTTTTAGCAGAACAAGCGTTCCAGTCAGGGAGCAATCGCATCGCCGTGCAGGTCGCCAGCGATGACGCTGCAGCCAAGCAAACTGTGATGCAGCTAATCGCAGACATTGGCTTGGCTCCTCAAGACATCGGCAGTTTAAATGACAGCTCCATCTTTGAGCCCGGTGCACCACTTTACAACCAAAATCTCAAAATTGGGGACGCTGAAGCCAAACTCAGTCAGTTGAGCACGTGAGGTTGACTACTCGGTTATATCGCACAAAGAAGATCAGGGTACAAAATCCCTCTTCCTTATCTACATTTACACAGCGATACCGAAAATTTTGGGCTCTGTCGCAAAAACAAAATGAGGGTACCAAAATCCCTCTTCCTTATCCATATTTATGCAGCGATACCGAAGATTTCGTGGATGAAAGCGATCTGTCCTGTCACATCCTCTCGATCAATATTTTGAATCTGTCCTTTGCGGAGCATGGCCATCGCTTCGTATAGCTATAGCCTCTTTAGTTAGCTGGCTTATGTTACACAGGTGGTGACGGTGCGTTGAAGATACCTCACTGGAGTTTGAGTCAAGGTAGAGCATCTTGGACTTTGTTGTATGAGGTAATAATTTGAGGGCGTTGCCTAAATGTGGGATGAATTTCATACTTTGAGGTGAACCAACTCTAATCAAACGCATGGAATGTCCCGAATGCCAGTCTAACCATATCCGCAAGAATGGCCACCGACGAGGAAAACAGAACCATATATGCGTCGATTGTGGCCGTCAATTTGTGGAAAGCCCTCAAGCGTATCGGGGTTACAGCGATGATGTTCGCAAACTGTGTCTCAAAATGTCAGTCAATGGCATGGGCTTTCGAGGGATCGAGCGGGTCACGGATATTCACCATATGACAGTGATTAACTGGGTTCGGCAGGTCCGTGAGAATTTGCCCGATGCTTACGCCCCCGAGGAGATTCCAGAGGTCGGTGAATTGGACGAACTGCAAACCTTTGTGAGCTCTAAAAAAACAAAATCTGGATCTGGACAGCAGTCAACCACTTCAAACGCGGTCTCCTAGGCTGGGTGGTCGGCGACCATAGTGCTGAGACGTTTGAACCGCTCTGGGCGATGGTCAGTCTGTGGCACGGCTTCTTTTATGTGACTGACGGATACAAGGTTTATCCCCAATCCATTGCGGACGGTGATCAGATCGTCAGCAAGACTTACATGACTCGAGTGGAAGGCGAGAATACCCGATTGCGGCACTACCTGGCTCGACTGCACCGCAAGACCTTGTGCTATTCAAAGTCGCTAGACCTGTTGAAACATGCCATCCGCCTGCTCATCCACTCTCTCAAGTTTGGCGATGTCCCTGCGCCAGCAAGATTCATCCCCTAATCCAGCAACGCCAAATTTGCTCACGAGGCAATTCGCCACCCTTGAGACTGCTGTTGCACAGTCCACATGGAGGCATAGCGTCCCTGCTGAGCTAGGAGTTCTGGGTGGCTTCCCTGTTCAATCACTTGCCCGTCGGCTAAGACCAAAATCAAATCTGATCCCACAACGGTTGATAGGCGATGGGCGATGACAATCACGGTTTTATCGACCACCAAGCGGTTGATGGCCTCTTGTACCGCCACTTCACTTTCGGTATCTAAGGCTGAGGTGGGTTCATCGAGCAAAACAATTGGGGCGTTTTTGAGCATGGCTCGGGCGATCGAAATCCGCTGGCGTTCTCCGCCTGAGAGGGCACCACCAATGTCACCGATGCGCGTTTCATAGCCGTCGGGGAGTCGGGTGATGAATTCGTGGCAGTTGGCAGCCCGAGCGGCTGCTTCGATATCAGCATCGGTAGCGTCCGGCTTGGCCATGCGGATGTTGTTGAGAATCGTATCGTCGAATAGATATACGTCTTGAAAGACTACTGAGAGCGATCGCATCAGTGCGGCCGGATCAACCTGTCGAATATCCACCCCACCGATGCGAATGGCACCTGTCTGAATGTCGGCAAAGCGGCTGATTAACCGGGTGATGGTAGTTTTCCCGCCACCGGAGGGGCCAACCAGAGCCGTTAGCGATCGCGCCGGTAAATGAAAGGAGACATCTTGCAGTGCCCACTCGGTTTGATCGGCATAGCGGAAGGACACCTGATCAAACGTAATATCAAAGCGCGTCAGTTGAGTTGCTGGAGGCTGTACCGGCAGCGCTGGAATGCTCATCAACGCTTCAATGCGCTCCAGACCAATTTCCATAAGATCAAAGACACTAGCGAGGTGGATCAGCTGGGTGAGAGGCTCTGTAAATCGCATAGCAATTACCAGCAAGGCGAACAGCATCGGAATCGAAAGACTGCCTTGCAAAATAAACAGCGTACCTAGTCCCATCAATGCCACAACCCCTACTTCTACCAAGGTTGCCATTGTAATGGAGGGTAGGACGCCAAGTCGTTGACCCTTGACTTGAATTTGGCGCTGGCGCTCAAGGGTGGTTTGTAACCGTTGCGATCGCACCCCGATTTGCTGGGTTGCGCGCAAAACGGGTAACCCCTGGGCATATTCCACCACCCGTGAGGCGGTTTCAGCATCCGCTGCGGCTACATCTCGAAGCATCGCTTTTACCAGCGATCGCATATACCGATAGGTTGGTACCGCAATCGGGAATGCCACGAGTAATGCCACCGCCAACCGCCAGTCAATCCACAGCGTAATTAGAAACGTGATTAGCGGCACCACAATGGTTTGAATGACTAAGGTGGCGAGGCTGCCAATCCACATCACTAACTCGCTGACATTGCCGCTCATGACCACATTTAAATCCCCCGATCGCCGCCGGCTCAGGTCTTGTAGCGGGATGCGACGCAGTTGTTCGGCTAACTTCAATCGGGTTTCGTGGGCTACCTTCGACGAGGTTAGCCAAGAAAAGTCTAATTCGCGCCAGCGGAGTAGTCCTTCAATGACAACCAGGACGCCAAACCCACCCAGCAGTATCCAAACCCTTTGAGCATCAATGGGTTGTGTCAACAACGCTGAAAATAGTGGAAAGAACAGCGCAAAAATAATGCCTTGAATGATAGAGGCAATGACAGAAAGGAGAAGGGCAGTTTGTAATTGTGGCCGATATGAACCGGTAACGGTCATCATGCGGCGATAGGTTTGAAACATTGGCCATCTCCTAAGATAAGGTAATTAGAAGGGGCAAATTGGGCGATCGCATCTCATAACACTAGGTTTAAACCTAAAACCTAAACCTACAAAATATAGGGCAACAATCGTTTAGTCCTCTGCATATAAGCTTGATATTCCTCACCAAACTGTTTCAGCATCATTCTTTCCTCTGCCCCAACACGGGTGAAATACAACGTCCCAAACGTAACCATTCCAGATAACCCCGCAATCCAATTGGTCAATACCAGTGCCTGGGCAATTACCCACAACCAAAGTGATGTGTACATGGGCTGACGAACCTTCTGATAGATACCATTCGTAATTAGCATCTGGTCTTCTCGAATTTGTAATGTTAATGATCAGTTTTTACCTAAGTCATGGTGCGATCGCCATAGCAACCAAAGTGAGCTCACAAACATCAAGATTCCTAGCAGGTTTGCTTAAATAGGTAAGGTGTAATTTGCAATGGCCCACCAAGGGGTAAGAATATAGGTCAGCGGTAAGATTAACACGCCAAAAAGCATGAAAAGCCATAATCTTTTTTCTCGAACAATCTTATGAGCGTCTACGATCACGTTCTGATCAGTTTTTCACTTGTAATAGATACGGATGATAAAAACGAAAGCATAGCAAATTAGAAAAATGATCTTGAGCGTGCGCATTTCCATGTTGACCTACCTTAACTATCAGGCGATCGCTATGCCGAGTCTCAAAAATCTGCTGCTGTATAGGCATGTATCCACTGGAAAGATATCGATTATGACTGATCTTGGGTGATTTTGAAACGTAAGATTCGAGTTGAGTTTTTGAATAGTGGAACAAGGATGAAAGAAAGATATCTGGCCAAAAGGGGGAGACGTTGAGGATGGTTTGCAAATTGGGTGGAAAAGTAAATTTCATCCTTGAGCTGAATGCCAGTACCCCAGGATTCTACTTCTTTGCCGCTGTCAATGCCTGATTTGAACTCGGCGTTGGTTTGAGAAACGGTGTCATGCTGCTTAGATTTTTTAGCCCACTTTTTATTGAGCACATCAAAGAGAAATTCTGCCGGTGCCAGATGATGCTGGATTTGCGACATCAAGGCTCGATTGTCAGCTTCGCTCAAGTAGGGAGCTACCCCTTCCATCACAATCAAACAGGGTTGGTTGGGCGATTGCTGAATTTGATCAATCCAGGCAAAATCTAAAATAGATTGCGCAATAAATTGATAGCGCTCCGTCTCTTCAAAAAACTTACGTCGAAGCTCAATGACTTCGGGAAAGTCAACCTCATACCAGCGAACACTGCCATTATCCACCCGCATAAATCGGGTACATAACCCACAACCCAGATTAATCACAATGGCATTGGGATGGGTTGTAATAAAGTTTTTAACGATGCGATCGTATTCTTTCACCCGAATGACAACACCCAGTTGAGATGACCACCCTTTGGCATACTTTTCAAAGTTGTAGTCAGTACTTTGGGCAATCTCGACGGCTTTTGGATCTTGAAATAAGCTGTCATCTCGCTGAGTTTCGACAGCTCGCGCATAGAGGGTAATCATGAGGGTTTCGGCAACCCCAGTGAGTTGATCGGTCGATTGGCGTTGGGTACTGGTCATGGTGATTGAGTTAGGGGTAATTCGTGACTGCGAGAAAAATGGTTTTAAGTGCGGTTGTGTCCATTTCTAACCTCATAAATCACTTAAATTGAGTTTGTCCTAGCTGCTAATACGCTACGCGAACGAACACTGAGTTCCCAATTTTGAGCCTGCTGATGACGACTCCAAAGCCTGGTGTATACGCCATTGGACTGAAGTAGCTGATCATGTTTGCCCAGTTCAACCAATTTCCCTTGGTCGAGAACGGCCATCTGGTCGGCATGCATGATGGTACTGAGGCGATGGGCCACGACGATTAGGGTTTTGCCTTGGGTGAGTGAGGCGATCGCATCTTGAATCAATGCCTCATTTTCAGGGTCAGCAAAGGCCGTAGCTTCATCGAGCACAACGATGGGGTTGTCTTGCAAAATGGCGCGGGCAATGGTGATGCGTTGACGTTGCCCCCCTGACAGTCGCGTGCCCCGTTCTCCGGCAATAGTGTCGTAGCCATTGGGCAAGGCAAGAATGAAGTCATGGGCTTGAGCTGCACGAGCAGCGGCCTCAACCTCTGCATCGGTGGCGTTGGGTCTACCCAGCTTAATGTTGTTGCCGATGGTGTCGTAGAGCAAAAAGGTATCTTGAAAAACAAACGAAACCCAAGACATGAGGGTGGCAGAGGTCATCTGCCGCACATCTACACCACCAATTTCTATCGCACCGCCATCCACATCCCAAAAGCGAGGAATCAATCGTGCCAGAGTGGTTTTGCCTGCGCCCGAGGGGCCGACCAATGCAGTCACGCTGCCAGCGGGCATGTGCAGGGAGATATCTTGTAGCGCTGGACGACCGTCACCGTAAGTAAACGTGACAGTTTGCAGCGTAATTTCAGCCGTTTTGGGTTGTTGGGGATGCTGCGGTTGAGGGAGTACGGGCTCGGCTAAAACGGCACCGATTCGCAAGGCTCCAGCATTCGATTGGTTAATGAAGTGAGCCAGAGTAAAGATAGGTTTAAAGGCTCCACAAAGTCGTGGTGCTATCAGGAGAAAGACCAACAGTCGCGGAAAAGATAAGCTGCCTTGCATCATCAACCATGCCCCAGCTGCTGAGACGACCAATAGGGTTGGTAAGGGTTCAAACAGCAGCGTGCCTAAGCGACCGGATAGCTGGGTTTTGGCGTTCCACTCTCGCAGGGTTTGAGTAAAACTATCAAGCGATCGCTGGAATCGGGCAAAGGAACTGCTGCCATCGTCAAAGGTTCGCACCACCTGCATCCCTTGCACAAATTCAATGATGACGCCATTGATTTGTTCATTGGCCTGGTCGTAAGCCTTGCGCTGTTCACCATAGTCTCGCAAGGCAAGCTGAATAAAAATCATGCCGATGGGCAGCACGGCTAGAGTGATCAGCCCTAACCGCCAGTCGGCCAAAATCATGATGACTAAAGACAGTACCGGAGTCGTATAGGCTTGGCCAATCAAGGGGGTGCTATCGGCTACGAAGGCATGTAATGACTTAACATCGTCTTGCACGAGCTTTTTGATGGCCCCAGATCCAGTCGTAATCACATAGCCCAGGGGAACTTGAGCCAAATGCTCGGTCAAAGCCGTACGTAAAATGACTTCTAGCTTGAACGCTGCTAGGTGAGAGACGGTAAAGGCCAAGCTGCGGGTGCTAAAGGCGATCGCCACCATCACCACCGCGATCACCAGCCAGCGCCAAATAACTGCAGGTTCAGGTGACTCAGACAAAAGTTCTGCGGCTATTGGGGGAACCGCTAGCAGAGAACCAATGCCGGTAATAGCGCTGAAAGAAGCGAGGGCGATCGCCCCTCCGATCCGACCTTTAACGGGAGCGAGGATGCTCCGAGCCCCTGTGAGAGGTTGAGTGAAAGTGGGTTGAGTCATGATTTCTAAAGGGGTGGAAACAACGACGAAGGGGACCCTAGCGACTCATTTAATGATAGATCTTCTCAAGAAGGTAAAGCCATCTTAGCAAATCCACCATTACTGATTTTCTTAACTGCGAATTTATCTAGCCAGAGACTGCCTGGAAACTTTCTATAGAACCCATTTGGGTTCTGTCGCAAAAACAGTGAGATGATACACTTAAACGCTTACCCTACTCATATCATCTACTGCTCGTCCCAAGTTCATGTCTCATCCTGTCCTATTCAAGTGGAAGCACTTTCAACCCGAAATTATCCTGCTGAATGTTCGTTGGTACTGCCGCTATGCCTTGAGTTATCGAGACTTGGAAGAAATGATGGCAGAGCGCGGCTTATCGGTAGACCACAGCACGATTAACCGATGGGTGCTGCAGTATGCGCCAGAACTAGACAAACGCTGTCGCCCCCATCTACGCCCGACCAACGATTCGTGGAAAGTGGATGAAACCTATGTGAACGTTAAAGGAGCGTGGAAGTATCTTTATCGAGCGGTGGATTCCAGGGGCCAGACCTTGGACTTCATGCTCAGTGCCAAGCGCGATTCAAAAGCCGCTAAACGCTTTTTTAAAAAGGTTTTGACGGCACAGCATACTCAGACACCACGGGTGATTAATGTCGATCAGAATGCCGCCTATCCCCCCGCCGTTGATGAACTAAAACAAGAGGACATTCTGAGTGAAGACGCCGAACTCCGACCGACCCAGGACCTCAACAACCTGATTGAGCAGGATCATCGCCGCATTAAACGCCTAATCAAACCCGGTTTAGGCTTTGGCTCCTTCCACAAAGCTCGACGCACCCTCAAAGGGTATGAAGCGATGGCGATGATCCGCAAAGGACAGATTCAAACTGTCGATAGGGATAATGTGACAGGACAGATCTCTTTCATCCACAAAATCTTCGGCATCGCTGCATAGAGATGGATAAGGAAGAGGGATTTCATACTCTAATTTTGTTTTTGCGACAGAGCCCTCCAGATTGGGTTGGAGGGTGAGGGCTTCAGTATACGTGGCGAGAGCCTGCTGGTAATGTCCCTGAACTTCGTAGACCGCCGCAATGTGGGTGAGGGTGATCCTGGCATTTTGGGAATCGCCGATGGCCTGTTGGATGGCCAATGCTTCGGCATAGTAATCCAGGGCTTGCGGGTATTGCCCCACGCTGTCGTAGATCAATCCAATATTACTGAGAGTGGTACCCTCCGCTTGGTGTTCTCCTAGTTGGTGGAAGAGGGTCAAGGCTTGGCCAAACTGCTCAAGGGCTTCTGGGTAGCGCCCCGCCTGCTGGAGCTGAACGGCTTGTTCGTATATAGCGAGGGCTTCGGTTCTAGGATTAGTTGCTTCTCCTTGTGCTGATACGACGTTGGGTAGCCCGATCACCGTAGCGGGCAGGACAACGGGCAGAAGCCACAGCGGAACTAGGAGTTGCAAGCATCGAAATAGGCGAAATTGCATAAAGGTTTACCCATAGTGAATGAAAGGAGATATTTTTTCCTCATGTAGGTTTTAACCTGCCCGACTGGGTACTGTCGAGATTCCAGGTCTGTGCCTCTTTTTTGGGTTGGAAAAGTACTGTGACCCTATCGGTTATAGCGCTATGTGCGTTAGTTAAGTACGGTTGTGTGGGGCGCGGCGCGCCCCACACAACCGTTGCTGTGCTTAATGCGGTTGCACACCGCTATATCAACTGGAACTAGTTGTTAGTCCAATTTTTTTGAGTCATAGATACAAAGTAAGGACTATCATTAATTACGTTCCTATTAACTACATCTGATAAGGAACTAGTGTTGTGAATTATCTCCCATCCTTCATCAAAGGTTTGCTTATTGAAGACATGCTCTGACAGAAGGGGATTGGTCAATGCCTGCGAAAACGCATCTATTCCTACCATGCGTCCAATGAGAGGAGATAAGGCAGAGTTCAGACGCACATCTTCAGCAAATAGTCCAATGTATAGCTCAACCTTATCTATATCACCATCGTAAAGTATACGCAAAGCATCTTGGACTTTCGGGTCACCAGAAATCTGATTAAATTCAGTGACTTTAGGATAACTGCAATACTCTCTGTATGCGTTATAGCTTTGTAGTCGAGCTAATCGAGATAGCGAGATACTTGCACGTTCTGTCTCAATGAGCATACTGGGTGTATTAAACAATCCAATATCTCCTGATTTCTGTAGTGATCCATCCTCAAATAATGGCCCCAATCCTCGATCAATAAGGAGTTGATTATTGAAGAAAGTTTCTTCAACAGGCACCATCTCATTTGCAATCAATACATCATCTGTCACTAATGCGTGCCAACGATACAAAAGATTGAACTCTAAGGTCATCCAGTTGTTTCGATACCATCGCTGATCATAAAAAGATTGTGGTTGTGCACGAAATTTGAAATGATACGGAGCAATATGATTGATATATTCTTCCACAACTATCCGAATCAATATTACAATCACAGTGTTCCTGACTGTTTGAAATAAGCGTTCATCATCCCAGTCAGGATTTTTTTCGTGCAAGATAGCGCAAATCCTATTATGTTCACGTAGGAATAGCGTGTTCAACATCACATATCCAATCTGAACATTAGCGCGTTCTGTTCCCATTGCAAAAAGCTTAAGTTTACGCTCACGAGGTAAATCCTCACCGTAAAGTAGAGGAACGATAATTTCACCCTCATTATTAAGAAATTCAGGACGAATTTCTTCATTTTCATTAAAGTAAAATGGAGGGAACTCTTCTCCTCCAATTAACTGGCATTTCAACCGTCCTTTATCTTTCTCTCGGAGTGCTTCTGTGATATTTTTGTTCAGCCCATAAAGCGGGCTTAGATCGATCTCATGATTAGATGTGTTTTTACGAAAATCATCTCTATTGGTACGGAGAAAACCATCTGTAAACCATTGAGCGAAATGACTGAAGAGCAGTGTTGATTTGGTAGAGAAGCGAGCTTCATCTTCTGAACGTCGAAAAATCTCTATGACTCTTTCTATGGCGGGCAAAGAATTAGTATATTCAGGTTCAGCCGGTGGCAAGTGTCTGCCAGTGTATGTACGATCAGTCAGGGATTCCCATGATGTATAAGTAGGTTTTGTAGGCTCTAGCCCCAGTAAGCTAAATGGATGAGGTCTAACACGAGCCTTGTAAACCGCACTATTAATTAGGAACTGATTAACCTTTTCCTCTAGGAAGGGAACGCTTTGAGTAAATCTCCAGACTGGCGAGAAATTGGTTAATGCCATAAACTCTAAGCGATTTCGTAAACCATCTTTTTCTGTACTTCGCCCCATCAGAAGCCTCCTTTAGCTAATATCGATCAAACCTTATAGAGTTTATTCCGAAATTCATTTTTGTGACATTCTCCCGACTCCGACCCTAACGGGTAGGGAGCGGGCTTCCTCAGTGACTTCGCGCTACTGCTGGGACATTTCCTGAGAGGTTAAGGGCTTGATGACCCACAGCCCTATGCAAGATATTCCTAGCAGCCTTCTGGTCGCGGCACATCACCAGTCCACAGGACGGGCAACGATGCTCTCTATACTGCCAGTGTTTTGGGTACAGCTGTCCCATAGTCTGAACAATCAATGCTGGTGCCAGATGGATTCTCTGCAATGGTCAGCTTCCCAGCTTTTTCAGCTTTGAAAGCCCCCATCTCCAGGAATTGCCCCCATGCAGCATCCAGGATAGATTTTGCCAGTCGGGTGCGTGCCAACCCTTTGATATTCAGTTTTTCATGAGCTACTACCAGAATTCGTCACAGTGCTCCAACTATAGCCGATAGGCTTGATTGGGGGTGAAGTGGCGAATTCTGGTAGTAGAATCAGACGCAGTGGCTGATGATCGCCATGGGGAATCGATGGTATTAATAGCTGACCTAAACTGGCTCGCCTTGACTCTCTCCAGCAGAGACTATCACAGAAGTTAAGTTGGCAATGCCGTGTCCATGTGTTGGGTTGGTTCTCCAACATGCTTAGATAAATTAACCTTAAACTCTATCTCGATCAAGAGGCGCCCCTAGCTATTGAGAACGGCTATAAAACCTGCTCGCTATTCCAGAACCAAATTGAGAATCAGGATGAATTTGTATATAAAGTTTCGCTAAAGTTTCTACAGACTTTGGCTCAAACTGCGGATACCTGAGTCATCTTAGTTGGGTCATCTGAACAGATTTAGTTCATAAAAGAAACGATCAATTTCACGCTCTTCTTTTAGTTTGAAGGTTTCATATCCAAAAGGAACAAATTGGGTGTCTTTAGCTTCTTGACTACTTTGAAGCTCTGTATCTTCAGATTGTCAGTTATTTCCCTGTTTTTCGGTTCTTTTGACTTAGTGCTGAGAAGTCCTGACCCATTTATTGAAAGTGAGAACGTCTCAGTCGTGAGCAGTACTTTTACTTTGATGTGCTGCCGTACCGCATCAACCACCGTTTGAGAAGAGTCGCTTTTCTTTCGATTTATAAGGTGTTTGAATCCATGAGCACATTGCCAGCCCTAACAGGAAATTGTGTTGTGAAAGCAGCACCAGATCAAGTTTGCTCTGACTTGGGTGGAGAAACAGTCATTCTCAACCTAAAATCAGGAACTTACTATGGGTTGAACCCAACAGGAACATTTGTTTGGAATTTGATTCAAGAACCTAAGACAGTCGAGGAATTGCGAACTGCAATTTTGAGTGAATATGAAGTTGATGCGGCAGTTTGCGATCGCGACCTCAAATCCCTGCTTCAAAAACTGATGGAGCAAAGCATGATCGAGGTTATCGATGCCAAAAATGTTAAAACTGGTCGCTAAATTTAAACAATTAAAGAGCTGCGATCGATACTTGCTGATTGCAGCCTTTATGTTGCTTGGAGCCGTTCGACTAGGGTTATGGCTCATGCCCTTTCGCCTATTGTTTAGGTTCCTCATGCAGATTAGCTCACCCAACGTCTCGAATAAAACTCCGAACACAGACTCCCATAAGCTCGACTCATCTCCGTTGAGTGCTTTAGAAGGTTCCCCCAAAACTATGCATCAGTCTTATCGTGTTGCCAGAATTATTTGGTCAATCAACATGGCTAGTCGTTGTCTGCCAGGGAACACAAAATGTCTAGCACGGGCACTCGCGACCCAGGTCTTAATGAACTGGCATCGATATGTGTCTGAACTCCACATTGGGGTCAATAAAACCCCTGAAGGAACCTTTAGAGCCCATGCCTGGATTGAGTATCAGGGGCGCGTCATTGTCGGCAACCTCCAAGACCTGACTCAATTCACCCCTTTACTTGCCTACAGAGGAAGCGAACAATGAGTGGCATCGTGGGTATCACCTCCTTGAATGGTCATGCAGTTAGCCAAACCGATCTTGCTGCCATGCTCAATATCCTGGCCCATAGAGGACCAGATGGTTGCAGACAGTGGATTCAAGATACGGTTGGTTTGGGACATCGCATGCTGTGGTCGACTCCAGAATCTTTGCTGGAGACGTTACCACTAGTTGATACTTCCGAGACCTATGTGCTGACGGCTGATGCCCGCATTGACAATCGTGAGGAGTTACTCAGAGAGTTGGCGTTGGGCGATCGCCCCTTGGAGAAAATACCCGATAGCGAATTCATCCTAGCTGCCTATAAAAAATGGGGCGTTGAGTGTCCAAAGCACCTGTTAGGGGCCTTTGCCTTTGCTGTTTGGGATGCTGCAAAACAAGCTCTTTTCTGTGCGCGTGATCATCTTGGTGTTAAACCTTTCTACTACTCCCATCAGCCCCATCAACTCTTCCTATTTGCCTCTGAAATCAAAGCACTATTGGCATTGCCCCAAGTATCACCTGATCTTAATGAGAGCAGGCTGGGAGACTATTTAGCCTTAGAAATGAACGATAAAACGCTGACGACGTATCAGAAGGTTTTACGATTGCCTGCGGCTCATAGTCTTCTGGTCACCTCTTCAGAACTGAAGCAATGGTCATACTGGTCACTCGATCCGCATCGCGAGCTGAAATTAGACTCTGACGAGGCTTATGCAAACGCCTTTCTAGAGATCTTCACAGAGGCTGTGCGATGCCGCTTGCGCAGTGCTTTCCCAATAGGTTGCCATTTGAGCGGAGGCTTGGATTCATCTTCGATTACATGTGTAGTCCGTCAGCTCTTGGCCGCCTCTCCAGAAACCACATTGCATACTTTCTCCAATATTTTTGACGACGTGTCTGAGTGTGACGAGCGCTCTTACATCAATGCCGTTTTGGAGCAGGGTGGGTTGACGCCCCACTATGTCAAAGCCGATCAGTTTGGTCCCCTATCAGACGCCACGGATATTTGGCAGTACGAAGACGAAGCGTTTTTGGGGCCGAGTCATTCGTATCCTTGGCATCTTAATCAGGCGGCTCAACACGCTGGTGTGCGGATTGTCTTAGATGGGCTAGATGGGGATACGACGATCTCTCACGGTATTGATAGGCTCACCCAATTAGCGCGTCAGGGAGACTGGGCGGTCTTCTTTAAGGAGGCGGATGGTGTTGCCAAAAATTTCGGCCAATCTCCCCAATCTATCCTCAAGAGCTATGGCTATCCCGTTCTACAGAAATGGGGTGAAACGTTGCAATGGCTACCCTTAATCAACGGGATCCAAGCCATCCATCGCCATTTTGGGCTATCTCGTAAGCGTCTGCTGCTGGAGTTTGGTCTGAAACCCTTGAAATCCCGACTCCGGCGATTTCGGTTGCAGCGCCAAGCCACTCCTCAAAAGGCTACCTATTCTAAGTTGGTTAAGCGGGCATTTGCCGAAAAAATTGACTTGGAGCGTCATCTTCGAGACTGTGAATCCGCTCTTTCGGCGTCACCGACCGTCAGAGAGATCCATTGGCGATCGCTGACCCATGGCATTCTATCCCTCGTGTTAGAACAGCTCGATCGCTGTGCAGCCGCCTTCTCTCTTGAGGTTCGTCACCCCTTTATGGATAAGCGACTGATTGAGTTTTGTTTGTCGTTACCAGATGAGCAAAAACTCAGTCAAGGATGGAGTCGGATGATTCTCCGTCGAGCGTTGGCCGGTATCTTGCCAGAAGCGGTGCAATGGCGCGGTGGAAAAGCGGATATGACCGCCAACTTTCTGCATGGGTTATTGATTCGCGATCGCCCAAAGTTAGACGACATCATGCTGACTCAATTGGAACTTATTGAGCCTTACATCAATCTTGATGTATTAAACGCAGCCTACCAGCGGATGATTGCGGATGAGACGATACGAAATGAAGACAATATGATGGTTTGGCGATCGGTCATCCTGGCATTGTGGCTGCAACATTATTCAACAAATTTTTGAAGCTTGGCAGGTCTTTTCGCTAGCACGATATGCAAACGCATTGTTGCTAGACGAGGCTGTAAGTCCGGGACAGGGAAGGCAGTCTACCTGGTTAACACCAACTTGTAAAACAGGAGACTTAATCATGAAAAAAGCTTACGTTTCACCTCAAATGACAGTCCACGGCAGCGTTGAGCAGCTAACTCAAGTCGTTGGCAGCAATTCTCCGCAAGACGTGCTGATTTTCAACGGTCAGAGTGTCAGTGACAACACTTTGTCCCAGGATATCAATATTGACATCGGTTAATGCTGTGACCTGGAGCAGTACTGACATTAGCTCAGCTGCAACTTAACTGCACTTTGCAGTTCTCCTAGGGTGTTGCCCGGGCTTTGGTAAGTCATGAATTACCTCCAAACCGATGGAACACCCTATTTCTTCTTTAATCTATTTCTTCACCTTTGCGCTGCGAACATGGATGTCTATACCGCTTACGATCTCTGTATTCACTCAGAGATTCCTTTGCTAGAGACGATGGTTTCCTCCGGTGATGCCGATGTCACTGTGCGGTTAGGAAAGCTAGACAATACCCCCCGAGCTGCACTTGATCTGGGCCATCGGTTTTTAGGATATCTGCCAGAGAGAGGCCGATTGCTCATTCAAGACGGGCGGGAAATCATCATTGAGCCCGCTCCAGAAGCGACGATCCCTGTGCTGTGCTCAATGATTTTAGGTCCAGCTATGGCGATCATTTTGCGGCAGCGGGGCTTGCTCGTTCTACACGCTAGCGCAGTCGTGGCTCATCATGGCGCGATCGCCTTCATGGGGAGTTCGGGTTGGGGTAAATCCACCTTAGCTAACGCCTTTCACCGAGAAGGCTACGATCTTCTGACAGATGATGTTTTGGCCTTAGATGTCCAGAAAACCCCACCCTTGGCATACCCAGCCTTCCCGCAACAGAGGCTGTGGTCTGAAACGGCTACTGCCCTGGGGTATGACGCCTCAGAGCTATCTCCTTTGCACAGCAAAACCTCGAAAATGACCTACGAGTTCAATCGTGGGTTTTGTCAGGTACCTCAACCATTACACCGGATTTATGTCCTTGCCAAAGGCACACAGCACGAGATTGTCAAACTCGATGCTCAGGCTGCCTTTGCTGAAGTTGTTCGTCATACTCGCGGGGTCTCGACCTTAAAGTCTGCTGAGTTTGTGGCCAGCCATTTACGTCAATGTACCCAACTGCTGAAAACGACCAAGTGCTATCGCTTTGCCCGAAAGCCTGCGCTGGAAGACTTGCCTGAGCTTGTGGCCATGGTGAAGGCACACCTGGCAGAGAGCAATGATGATGCTCTGGATCATGATGGATTGCCTAGGGCGCAACGACTAACCTCGGAAACAGCAGACCTGCTGACGATTTCCCATGCTTCCACTGCTACCGATTGAGATTTTAAATCGTGCCTCTAACCTTTCGAGCACCCCTGCATAGGGCAAATACCCTCGCATCAAAACTTCTCAAAACCTTTGGCTTAGTCTGGTCAGCTGCTAGGTATTGGACGTTGGGCTGGCTACTTTTGTTGGGCATTCAAGGCCTTCTCCCAGCGGCAACGGTGGTCTTAACCCGGCAACTCGTTGATGGTCTGGTATTCGTCGTCGGGGCTGGTATTGATTGGAATGCCATTCAGACCGTGCTACTGCCGACGGTTTTGATGGCCGTGATTTTGGTGACCACCCAACTTTTAAGCAGCATCAGCGAACTGGTTCGCACTATGCAGGCTGAGCTGGTTCAGGATCACGTGAGTCACTTGATCCACAGCCAGTCGATGGCCATTGATTTTGGCTGCTACGAATCCTCAGACTATAACGATCAGCTGGATAGAGCGAGAACAGGGGCCAGTAGTCGCTCCTTAGCGTTACTCGAAAGTGGGGGGAGCTTGCTGCAAAACAGCATTACGCTCTTAGCCGTTGCGACCCTGCTAGTGGCCTATGGCTTATGGCTACCGTTTATATTGCTGGGCAGTGCACTGCCAACCTTTTACGTGGTTTTGCGATTGAATCGGCTGCAATATCAATGGTCACAACGAACGACGACGGATCGCCGCCGCCTACAGTATTTTGAGCTGTTATTAACCCACGCGACGGTAGCGGCCGAGCTGCGATTATTTAACTTTGGGCCTCACTTTCGAGAGACGTATCAGGTCTTACGTCGGCGATTGCGTAGCGAAAAATTTAAGCTGATTCGAGATCAAGGCATCAGCCGATTCGCAGCCGGGTTGATTGCCCTGGTCATCGCAGGCGTTGCCTTAGCTTGGATGGGACGTCAGGCATTACTGGGCACGGTAACCTTAGGGGACTTGGCACTGTTTTATCAAGCGTTTAATCGGGGGCAAGCCGTTGTCAAAGCCGCTTTAAACAACCTCGGTCAGATCTACAAAAATAGTTTGTTTATCAGCAACCTATTCCAGTTTTTAAGCATTCAGCCCAAAATCGTCGACCCACCTCAGCCTTTACCCGTTCCTTCTAGTTTGCGCCAGGGTATTCGCTTTAATCGAGTAACCTTTCGCTATCCAGGGAGCAGTGAGGCAGTTCTTAAGGATTTTGATCTCACAATTCCGGCTGGCAACATCGTGACCATTGTCGGAGACAACGGTGCCGGCAAAAGCACACTCCTCAAGTTACTATGCCGCTTCTATGACCCGGAAGCAGGCAGTATTGAGTTAGATGGCAACGATATTCGCAATTTTCCAGTGCAGGCTCTTCGGCGGTTGATTACGGTTTTATTTCAGTTTCCGATGACCTATCAACTGCCAGCAAACAAAAACATCGCCTTGGGCGATCTAGACGCATCCGATGACCATGCGCAAATTCAAACAGCAGCGATGGGTGCAGGCATCCATGACAAGCTGATGCGACTGCCTCAGCAGTATTCCACGCTGCTGGGCAAATGGTTTCCAGGAGGGACCGATCTCAGCGGTGGGGAATGGCAGCGGATTGCTTTGGCTCGGGCTTTCTTTCGCAAAGCACCCATCATTATTCTGGATGAACCCACCAGTGCGATGGA
This sequence comes from Vacuolonema iberomarrocanum LEGE 07170, assembly GCA_015207365.1. Classification (GTDB taxonomy): domain Bacteria; phylum Cyanobacteriota; class Cyanobacteriia; order Elainellales; family Elainellaceae; genus Vacuolonema; species Vacuolonema iberomarrocanum. Next base: position 143,136 of record JADEXA010000003.1, on the reverse strand, counting down.
TCCTTGGGCTGAAGCCGACTGGTTAGATCGCTTTCGCACGATGGCTAGCGGACGCACCGCCATTGTGATTACCCATCGGTTCACACTAGCGATGCGAGCGGATCAGATTCATGTTATGCGTGCTGGGGGCATTGTCGAGTCAGGTACCCACGCTGAGCTACTGCAGCAAGACGGTCTGTATGCCGAATCATGGCGATCGCAAATGCAGACAACGCCCCCTTCCAGCCATGACGCTGAAGTCTCGACAGAACTGAGCCAGCTCTAAACATCATCGTTTTCGCCGAGAGAATGTCCAGGTCAATCTAGATAACCCAATAAACCGATATGAAAATTCCATTCAAATCGCCCTCTTTATCTGGTGCTGTCCACGAAACAACACGCGCTGAAGTTGAGCTGCTGGTGTGCTGTGCGCGCACTCAACTTCAGACTGAACAGGTTGATCGCATCCGTCAACTTTTGAACGTAGAGTTAGACTGGCAATTCCTTGTTTCTTTCGCAATGCGCCATCGCGTCTTACCACTTTTATTCCGCCACTTGAGACAAATCGCGCCCAATAAAATCCCCCCCCAATTCTTGGTCGACTTCCAAGATTTTTCGAGTCGTCACATGTTTCAAAATTTAAGTCGCTTGGTAGAAGTTGCCAGGCTGATTGATTTATTAAAGCAACACAATATTCAGGCAATCCCCTTCAAAGGACCAACCCTAGCCCTCAACATTTATGGTGAAATCTCACTCCGGCAATTTGATGATCTAGATATTCTCGTTGCTCCGAGTAATTTTTTGAAGGCGCGACAGATCCTGCTAGAGCACGGGGGCTATCAACCGCCACAGGCCTCCTGGTTTTTTTCGGTTGAGCAGGAACTGGCTAATTTGCAATCGGGTTATGAATGCTCACTGGTGAATCCTACGCAGAAAACGATTGTTGACCTGCATCAAACCTTAACTGGAGGAACGTTTTTAGCGTATCCATTTGAGTTCCAAGATCTGTGGCAACGATTGATCCCAGTCTCTCAAGCTCACCAGCTGTCTACGTTTGACCCAGAGGATTTGCTGATATATCTTTGTGTTCACGGGGCTAAAAGCCTCTGGCAACGCTTAGTCTGGATTTGCGACGTAGCCGAGTTGGTGAAGGCCAACTCTACCATCAATTGGGACGCTTTATTACAAAAAGCTCAAACAGCAAAAATTGAGCGGATGCTCCTACTAGGATTAAAGCTAGCTCAGCAGGTGTTGGGAATAACATTACCGACTCTAGTTGAGGAAAGAATCGCTGCCGACTCAGAAACACAAGCCCTGGCCAATCAAGTCCATCAAAGTATCCTATCGGGTGAAAGTGGTTTGACGGCTACAATGGATTTTGAGAAGTTGAGATTTCAGTGCCGTACCTTGTCAAGTTTGAGAGAACAGGTTCATTATTTGATGAAGTGTTTTTACCGTCACGGACTCGCTCCCATCCGGCGCCTCTTTCGACCGACTCGAAACGATGCATTATTTATTAAACTGCCCAGCCCTTTATATTTTTTATACTACTTGATTCGACCGATACGCCTTTTCTCAAACGCCATCATGGCATTTTGGAAGGGTCTTCAGACCCAATCCTCTACATAGATTGAAACTTGGGAAACGGGCTCTCCTCGCGATCGCGAAGCAGCTCACAGGTAAATTATTTCAGCTAGTTTGGCGTACTAAAAGGACGAGTTGTTGCCCCTCCACTAACCCTATGAAAGATTCAATCTCTTGCTCCGCAAAAAAGTCGGTTATCTGCGTTAGCGCTGTCCCATCCGTATTGACTCGCCAGATCTCATTGCTCCTCAGGAAGACAAGCTGATTACCATCGGGCAACCACAGTGGCTGGCTTCCGTGAAGACTGATAACACGACGATCGGTTCCATCTGCATTGATCAGGACCAACCCTTCTAGAGCGTCAATCGCCAGACGCTGACTATCGGGTGCCCAAACGGCGTTGAAGTCTTGAGCACTACCGCTTAGAGCGCTGAGACCGATGCTATTGCTGCCGTCTGCATTTACGACACTGACGTAGCTGTCATTACCAATCGAGGAGGTAAAAGCAATTTTCTGTCCGTCTGGGGACCACTGCAGTGAATTTGGAAACCGACTTGAGGCAATAGATTGACGAGACTGCCCATCACTCTCTATGGTGCATAGTCCCATCCCATTTCTGCCACAGCTATAGACAATGCGCTGTCCATCCGGCGACCAGGCAGGTGCTGTCAGGTCATTGATTTCTGCATCTTGGGTCAGGTTGATGACTTCACCACTCGGTAAGTCTAAAACATACAAGTCGCTGCTATCATCTTGGCGGATAACAGTTGCAAGCTTCTGTCCATCCGGTGACCAGGCTGGCCCTCTATAGGTGCCAGAGAAGTCAGATAGAACCTGTTGAGATTGGGTTCCATCAGCACTGACAATATAAAGCTGTTGCAACTCATCCTGTTGAACAATCGTAGCTAGATATTGACCATCAGGCGACCAGTATGAACGATCGCCCACCGTTAAATCAGAGGCCAGCGTGGTAAGATTCGTTCCGTCGATATCGATTTGGTAGACGGCGCTAACGGCGCTATCTGAAGGTATAGTGGTTTGCGCCATTGCTGGCAGAGCTAACCGGAACAGGCCATGCTGCCCCCATCTGCCCAGCATGACATACTGCCCCCATCTGCCCAGCATGAATAGTAGCAAACCGAGACAAAACCAAATCAGTAAACGGATTCTCATAAGTCTACTGGGGTGAGGTTGTAATTGGAGACTCGCCTATCATGGAGTTTGCCATTGCGATCGCATCGTCCAAGGAAAGCAATTGCTCGTTAATATTCAACATGTATAGCCTTCCATCTTGAACCCACTGCAATCCGGCGATTGTATTATCTCCATACGCATAGCCCTGCAAGCCTTCATCTAGCTCAACAACCGTTAGGCCATGGTCATTAGGATTTTGGGGCGGCCAATCTGTGGGTTCAGGTGCTGACATGATGATGACTCCAAACGTTGTTGTCCCCTCGCTGTCAGTAACGGCACGCAGCCGAACAACCGGAGCCCCTGAGTTATTGTCAAACATCGGGGAAAATTCAACATCTGCCGGAACAGCAGCAGGCAATCGTACGGGGCCAGTTGCCGAGGTTTGAATCTCCTCAATAATCGAGTCAAAGACCGGCGACGGAGCCGCCCAGACGGGAAGTGTTGCTAACAAGCTACCTACACCTACGCCTAAACCAATGCTTACCTCGAGGAGAGAATTGAATATCCTTTTAACCAGAAGCATGAATCCGTTCCTCCTAAGATGACGGATTCAACTTAGCTACTAGCCAATTCGATTAACCTCCTCCTTCTGGACACTTCGTGAAAGATAATGTCGCTCGGCACCTCAAGATGATTGAAAGGGGTGCCCGTCCGCTCATTGCAGGTGCGCTTGCACCTCCGGCAGAACTATAGAAGATAGTCAAAGCTAGTAGTCTAGTCGCGAATTCGGATGTTGTCGGCGAGTCACGATGCTCAGCCCTGCCACTTTTTAGAAGACGTTCATTTCAGTTAGACAGTTTGTGATGAGTCGTGGGTGCTTAATATCACCCCAGCATTGGCCTGACTGGGCTTTAGTCGTTGCAAGTTGTTCGACAAGCGTGTTTGAAACGAGAACACGGACGGGAGCAAGTTGATCGAGTTGGCGCGCCAGTCGGTAATGAAATGACTCACATAAGGCTCGCTCTAGTTGGGTTGCGATCGCCCTCACGTCGCGATCGCATCGATCCAGCAGTAGCACGTAATGGTCGGTCGGTTGGCGCACCGGAGCCAAACACTGGAAGCAGGTAGCGGGCAACTGTAATTGATCGAGACAATCACTCACAAACTGAATATGGAGTTTTTCGCCGACCAGATCACTAACATCTTGATGGCGTCCTACAAATTGCAGACATGGCGTTGCTAAAAAAGTATGGGTCACCCTGACCCGATCGCCCATACGGTAGCGATAAAGTCCTCCTGTTTGGGAGATAATCACGCGATAGGTTTGCCCTAACTGCAGATCATGCAGGGGGTGATAACGACCCTGATCATCTTCAAATTCAAAAAATATTTCATCCAGTAGCGGAACACACCCCTGAGCCGCCACCAGTGGCAACGTCATAGGCGCTTCTGTGGCCAGAAGTCCTTTGCCCTGCACGAACACACCTGGAAATTGCGATCGCAATCCCGAGGCACCGTCAGCCGCCGTGACACTATCCCAGCAAGAGATGAACTTGAGTTGAGGCCAGAGGTCTGTCCAGGAAATTTGGGTTGAGTCGAGCAAGCGCGATCGGGTAGCCGACAGTTGATGTTGCAACGCTGCCTGCAAACGCTGACGATGGGTTTGGATGTAGTGCAACTGAGCCGTCAAAAAGCTTGGGCTCCAGATCGAGATAATTTCCAGTGCTTCGGTTTGGAGTAACGTCCGGGCCAGGTTTTCCTTAAAGGCTTCTACTGTGCGAGAGGGCGGCGATGTCACCCAAAACGTTCGTAGCAGCCAGCGCAACCAAGGATCGAGATAGTCTGAATCATCTGTCGTACCGTTATCGCGTTGAGAGACATCACTCAGCGTTGGGGAAATCGAAAAATATAGCTTCCCCGTCGAAAACGGAGGGCCCTGGGTAATCAGATCATAGGCCCACACACAGAACAGATGGTTAAAGGCGCGGCGCAAGGAGCGGGTGTAGGGAATGTACTTGACGGGGCCGCTGCTCCCCGATGTGGGTTCATAGAACAGGATGGGCTCTGGGGTGAGGGGCGATCGCCCTATAGAAGGGGCGGTACCCGTTAACACCTGGCTATCGAGACCTGACGGTTGATCGGACGACGGATTGGAGCCCCATATCCAGGGCTGCAAGTCCTCATAGTTGACAATGGGTAAACGATGCCAGTCCGTACAATCTTCAATCCCCAGGGCTTGGCCATATTCACAAGCGCGTAATCGCTTTACCAAGCGCTGCTGAACGGCTTGCTGTGCCTGCTGGGGTTGCTCCAAAGCCGTGTAGAACCGTCGGGAAGCTGGAGCCAGAAGAGAACCAAATCGTTCGATGAGCCAGCGCATGAATTTACCTCTCGCATGAGCTTTGCGTTTTCGGTCTGAGTCCAGGACAACGTCTGAGAATCCTTGATTCTTGTTGGCGCAGGCGGTGCCTGCACCAACAAGAATCAAGCGTTGTAGCAGGTTGGATTTTTGTCATGGACTTCGGTTTTGGGTGGAAGATGGGAAATAGGCGGTGGGTCGGTGGCTATTTCAGCTTGCTTAGATATCACTTGATTGCGATATGGCTTGGTTCGGATATACATCGCTGCCTGCATTTAGGGATGTGCCAGGTGCAAGTACGACGCCTGGCCCGAGGCGTGATCCGGCCCCGACGAAGGTGTCGTCGCCGATCGCGATACGTTTGACATAAAGCAGCAGATCCTGCCGTTTGGGTTTAATCACATGGCCGTAGAGTCCAACCCGGTGACCCATCACAACGCGATCGCCAAGGGTTAGCAAGCCGCGATCGGCAATTTCTAGCCCAGGGGTCCAGTAGACGTGATGGCCTATTTGGGCTCCCCACAGTCGGAGCCACGCCGAAAACGCACCGGGTATCAGGCGTAAACCCGCCTCCAGCAGCGGAAACGTAATGTAAATGGCTTGGATCTGATGACTTCCCCACCACGGTGAATAGTGCTGCCCCTGTAGATAGCTCACCCCCTCGACAATGGGATAACGCCAAGCATGTAACCGATAGATCAGCACCGGCAAGCCATACAGCACAAACAACAACAACCCCAGTCGCGACAGCCCGATTAACCAACTATCGGCCACGCATAGCCACACCAAGACAGACCCAGCCAAGCCGATGATCAGGGAAGGAAAAAGCGCCAGCAAAGAACTGAGTAAGGTCATGGTGTCTGGATAGGGTAGAACAGCTTTTGCCATAGGTTCAGCGGGGTGCGGATCCCGATGGCTTTAGGAAACTCAGGACAAGACTGCGTTGTACCGTGGAGGTGATCCCAAATTTTGAAATTGGCCCCAAAATTACACCCCGCTTCCTGGCAAGCATGGTGTTGGGCGTGATCTTGGGGCAGCACCAACCAGGGAGAGAGGCAACGATAAAGCCACCCCCTCGGCTGAGGCCCCAACGGACTATGCCGCCACAGATCCAGCATGGCCGTTAGGCTGATACCCCACCCATAGCCAGAGGGCTCCTCTAGGAGGTAAAGCATCAGGGTATGCACCCACAGATAAAGAATGAAAAAGCTGGCCCACAGGGTATTGCGTGAGGTGCCCAAAACATCCAACTGGGTAACGGTATGGTGAACCCGGTGCAGGAGCCACCCCTGGCCATGCAGCCAGCGATGATTCCAGTAATAGCCATAGTCCACCACCACTAGGCAGATGAAAAAGCCCACCCCAGATGGCAGCGCGAAGCGGTGGGCCGCCCAGGGTACTATCGCATGCAGTCCTTGGTACAGCAGCCCCACTTGCAACGCGGGAATCACCACGCCCTGCATTACCAGACCACAGAGGTCCAACACCCAATCAGCGCGAGGTTTTTGGGAGAGTTGCTGCCACCCCTTTGACGCACGGACACTCAGCCCGACGAGGAGCCAGAAAGTGATGAGGATGGCGAGGGTCGGTAGAGTCATAGGAGAAATGGATTACACCCAAAAATTGACATCCACAGATTTTTCAGGCAGTTGGCGGGGGTCTTTGCCAGCGGCGATCGCCTCGCGGATAGATTCCACAAAAACATGAATGGTGTCGGCAGGGGTATGGGCAAAGTGCTGACCATATTTAGCGATCGCCTGTTGTTGCAGGGCCAGGGCAGCAATGTCTTGATGGATAAGACGTTGCGATGTCCAGCGAACGAGGGGACGGGCGAGGTGGGTCCAAATCCCGTAGTTGAAGGTCACATCGGTATAGACAAGGGTGCTACCTTCGGTTTCAGGAATGGACTGGCTGGTAATGAAGCAGCGGCGCGATCGCCCCATGTCGTATTCCACACTCGTCACATTGGGCATAAAAAAACGATCCACATGGTAGATTTCACCGCCCTGCGGATTAAGGAACCAGCGGAACCAGCCAAGATTCGTGGTCTCATTACGATAGGTTGCTGTCACCCTACCGGCCTGACGCGTCACCGTCATCGCCAAAGGCTGCTGTTTAGCCCGTCGAAACATACCCGGATGCACCGATGCCGTGTGGGGAATATCAATAAAATTTTCAGCGCAGTTGGTCACTGTGTTCTGGAACCGATTCACGATTCGCACCGTTGACCATCCTGCTGCCTGGTAGTGCGGCATTGGAAACGGAACGGCCTCAACAGCAGGGTCAGATGCGAGTTGGACATAGACATAGCCATCCTGTTCGCAGGTGGCATAGCGCAGAGCTTTGTGCGCCCCTTGAGGGCAATTACCTTCCGCTGGAACGGCCACAACGGCACCGCTGCCGTCATAACGCCAACCGTGATAGGGGCACTGCAATTGTCCCGCTTTAACCGTGCCAGCCGAGAGACGGCTATTGCGATGGAGGCAACGATCGCGCAGCGCCACAGGCTGCCCCTGCTCATCGCGAAAGATAGCTAACCACTCACCAAGGACCGTTCGCGCCAGCACTGTTTTGGCGGTGAGCTGCTCACTCAAGGCGACAACGTACCAAAAGTTTTCGAATTTCATAGTGATATCGATTTTGGATTTTCGATTTGAGTGATGGCGAAAGGCAGAAGGAAAGCGAAGGCGTCATCTCAAGATGGGTTCTGTTGCAGGGGGGTAAGGGTGAGATCGCCTATGGCATGAATTTGGCAAGCCAGTCGAACCGTGGGGCAATGGGGAGCGAGGATATCCAGGACTTCCTGTTCATCGGCATCGGCTGAGAGCATGTCGCCGGTCGCTGCAACAAGACAAGTCCCACAGATCCCTGTACGACAGCCGAAAAGAATGGGGGAGTTATGTAGCGTTAGGTTCGCGTACAGAGGTTGGTGAGGGTCGACCGCGATCGCGGGATAGTCGGTGTTGGGAAAGTGGAGGGAGATGGAAGGGGAAATGGGGGGATGGGAGGATGGGGAGGAGGGTGAAGGTGAGGACGAAGGATGTTGGAAAGTCATAGTGGTTTTTAGGCTCATCTTTGATCAGGAAGCAGGGGTGTTTGTGGAGCAAGGACTTATAGAGTTGGCGATATTGGTTACATCCATGGCATCGACATCCATGGCATCGACATCCATGGCATCGACATCATGGCGTGACCAACGTGAAGGTTCTAACTGATTGATGTACCGCATATACTCCACCAGGGGTTGATCAATCGGGAGTAGCGTTTTGGGGTCAAAGTGGATATTGTCGTAAATTTGGCCATCTGCATTGCGCAGGGCGTAATAGCTGAGCTGCGTTAACAGCAGCAATAGTTGGCTGACGACCCATCCCCACAGACCTGGACGGCAGCGGGTCACATAGATAGGTTGCACCCATGTCTCGCCGGATGGGAGAGGCCGATAGGCATACAGCATGTGCAGCGGCGGGATCAGCCGCACACCTTTCATCAGGGTGAGCAACCCCAGACAGCCGTAGGCGTAGCGCATTGTATAGGTGTAGGTCGGCCCCAGCAGCCATCGTCCGAGGCGAGCCTGCCAGGAGTTTTGCGGCAGGTCTCCAGTGAGCGTGAAGTCGATGAGTCCCTCTTCAGCACGGCGCTGTAACGATAGCTCCAGATCAACCGGGAGCCGATGGACGGTTTGCAAATGCTGGACATCAATCCCGTTCATCATGCAGATGTGGTGGTGACAGTGCCGGGTCAGGGGGCGATCGCGCCGCACAATGACATCATCATGTCCTTTGAGTTCATCAAACTCAGCGACCCCAACGGGAGCCACCTCATCGGGATAAATCCAGATACATCCATATTGCTCAGCTGTCGCATAGGACGGTAGCCGTGCCCCTGTAGGAATCTGAGCCTGACAGGGAATATCCTGGCATTGCCCAGCTCCATCAAACGCCCAGTAATGAAAGAAACAACGCACATGGTTGCCGACCACATCGCCGATGCCCAAGTCCGTGCCCATATGTGGACAGTAGGCATCTAGCGCCCTAACTTGGCCATCTTCACCTCGAAAAACAGCAATACGCTGCCCGCACAGGTCAAAGGATTGGACATGACCAGCGAGCAGGTCGACACTGGGGCAAACGAAGTACCAGCCTCGGGCAACAACTTTAGGGTTGTTGAAAATAGCCTGCGACATTGGGGTCATTTGCAGCCTCTCTTGCGTTGTAAAAAGCGAGGCAGGGCTCGTCGTTGAGTCGCCAGATAGGTTTCGACCGAGGCAGCGGTCATGATGGCCATTTGTCGATTACTGGGCCAAACATAGCTCAGCGGTTCAAGATAGGCTTGATACGCTGTTGCCGCCTCGTGATGGGTCTGGTAACTCTGGTGTAGCCCTTCAGATTCTTGCGTAAAACAGCGGCGCATCATTTCTTCCGCATCGCGATCGCTAAGGTCGAAAACACGCGATCGCAAGAGCCGATAAATGGCTTCGTACAAAGCCGGATCATGCCAAAAGATGCCATTGATCACCCCCGAGAAGGTGGCATGGTCGCGCTGACAACCGCGGATTCCGACATTGGCGACCTGCTGCTCAAAGGCCGTCGGTGGAGCCAAGCAGTTGATCACCTCATGGGAAATTAGCTTGGAGCTATTGAAATGAAAGCTCTCATCCATAAAGTGATAGTGGGAAATTTGGGACGGAATAGGAGCCGCTGTCACGTCACTTTGGCAGAAATGGCTCAGCTGATGCTGCACAAGCTTACCGTTGAGGGTTCGCAGTCCTCGCACCGTGAAATATTGACAGGCTAAAAAGGTATTGCCCGCCGATACCAGCCCAAACGCATGCAACTGAATCCGCTTCCACCATCGCTTCAACCCATCCGTCTGAGCAAAAATCATGGTTTCGGTAAAGGGGCCACGCATAGGGTAAGTAAACAGCGGTGCATCAAACAGCACCGCTTCGGTCTGGCGAGCAACCGTCTGAAACGCATCAATGTGGGCGCGTTCCTGCGAAGACTCTAAGTCAAGCATGTCGCAAACAGTCCGAAAGCCTTCGTGGGCATAGAGCCCAGCAGCACTCGTCTGGTTAAAGAAAATGGTGGCAATTTCAGCCGAAATAATTTGAGAGTAGTACGCCACCCAGTACAGATGATTCAAAATCTTGCGCTGCTCGGGGCTGGCTTGCTCCCATAGAGCGGTGCCGTACAGCAACGAAAATTTCTCAGCTTGCCAATAACGATCGCGGCAGTCTTCATACCGAAATGCCCGCGCCGCCTCATCCAAACGCGACGTGTGATCCTGTTGATGATTACGGCGATAGTTGAGTTGCAGTTGGCGATCCAATGGAGAGGAAGTGACCATGGGGTGGATGGGGGGTAAAGGGGTGGATGAGGGGTAGAGGAATAGAGTGTGGGGGTAGCCATGAACCAAGAACGAAGAACCAATAGCGATTCAAATAACGATTCAGAAACAGTCCATCGGTGACAATGGCGAAAACAACTCATGACGGTCGAGCGTTTCGGCAACACTCGGGGCGATGGGAGCAATGAGCGATCGCAAGGTGGCTAATCGAGTCGCACTGTGAATTTCGGTCTCTAGTTCGGTCAGTAAATGCAGGCGCTGGGTCAGCGTTAAGTCACCTTTAACTTGGGCGATCGCATGGACGACCCGTTGTGGCCCGCGTCGCACCATTTGTAAAAAGTCAGCGAGGATATCGATAATGGCTGTGTGGCTGGTAGTCGAGAGCCGGGTTGGGTCAAACAGCGTCACACCAGCTCCGTGATGGCGAGCTTCGGCTTGCAAAAAGCTACGAAACAAGTCTGCCAAAGCAGGTTGGCGGCAGCCTTGACTCAGCGTACGGTAATGGCTGAGCCCCCAACCTTCTAACACCACCTGAATCACGAACAACAGTAGTGAGCGATCCGAGGTTTCTAGCAGCGGCATCAGTAGCTGCAAAAACGCATCATCCGCACCCCGCTGGGTCTCTGCCTCGGTTAAGAAGGCACTGAGTTGAGCCAGATGCGTGCATTCATCGGCGCTGAACAAGGCATAGGTCATCCGCTCTTCGGTTGTTTCCGCCAGCAGTGTCATCTTGGCCATGTAGCCCATGCCCGCTTTTTCGAGGCAGTAAGCCTCCACCAGAAGGTCTTGGCTAGCCTGCTGCAGGATACGCGTTTGTTCGTCAGTCGTGGCAGTTTGGAATACGGTGCTTTTGTCGAGGCCAAAAAAGGTCGCATCCCAGGGGGGCGCTGCTCTTACAGCTTTTGTAGCTGGTTTGGAGCCCAGCGCTGAGGCAAGGACACGATGTAGCTTATGGGTAGGGTCTAAAGCAGGCAGACCCAGACCCGCAACAGTAGGAGTCATGGCAAGGGTTCCCAGGTTTTCCAAGCAAGGGCGGGTTGGTGTTCAACATGCTGAATGAATTGCAGGATAGAGCGATCCGCCTGCAGAGGTGTCTTAAAGTCAAATCGGATGCTTTCGAATACTTGGCGATCGCCCGTCGCAAAGTAGGTACCTACAATCTCTGTCAGCCAGAGAACAACCCGGTTAAAGATCCAGCCGAAGAGGCCGAACCGTTGGGGAGTCAACAAAACCATCCACCCTTCGGTCGTCCCCGCCGCCGCTGGGCGGAGCGCAAACATCAGGTAGAAATGGAAGAAGTCAGGCCCTAGGGTCACCGTTCCCGTGCTGCCATACCAGTAGCACAGCCGGTAGGTCACCTCATTGGCATAGAGGGGGCGAATGAGTCGAACGAATCGAGACGCCTCACCGCCTCGGGTCGTATTACTCAACTGCAAAGCACTTGGACTCAAGATCGCCGGGGCAAACCGAATCTCTAGGGGCAAGTCATGCACCGAGTTGAAATGGTGGGCATCGATCGCATTGATTAAAAGCACGTTGGGATGACAGTTACGGCGAAAGTGATGGCTCAAAACGGCATCACAGGAGCGATCGGCAAGTTCGGGTACATGGGGGAGGGAGAACGAGGCAGGGATATGCTCGCCTGTCCACACCCAGATGAGGCCATAGCGTTCGGCTGTGGGCCAAGATTTGACACTCACCTGTGGAGGCTGTGCCTGTGTCGGTACCGAGACACAGGTTCCAGTCGCATCAAATCGCCAACGGTGCAGCGGACAAGTCATTTGGCCATGCTCGATCGTTCCTTGGGCCAACGAAGCCCCCAGATGAGGGCAATAGCCATCTAGCGCGATCGCCTGGCCCTGCTCTCCCCGATACAACACCAAATCACGTCCTAACAGGGTTATTGCCCGAGGCTGACCTTGTTTCAAGTCCCGCGAGGGCAACGCCCAGTACCATCCTTGGGCAAATTGCTCCGCTTGGTTAAACACCGTCATTTGGGTGGATTTCACAGCGCCCTCCTATCGGAAATAGGAGACATATGGCTAAACCACATCCGTTGTCCCGCCGGCGTCAGGTTGTCGGATGCAAATCGTGTCAGGCAGACCAGTTCATCCCCCTGAGCATGACCTGGATTCTGTTGAGCAAAGAACTTTACATGGGGGTTGCGCAGACGCTCGGACGGAATGCCACTCAGGTTAACCCCCAGCTTCTGCGGCACCGGAAATCGTACGACTCCAGCCGCTGCATCGTACCAGTTACCAAATTGTCGGCAGCATAGAAACTGCATCAGACGCTGCATCTTAGGAGGCGTAGGCTGGTCGTAGCGGGGGTAGAAGGTTTGCCAAAAGGTGGGCAAAAAGCGATAGGTGCGAAACCCCGATGAAATCAGCAGCCAGTAAAGTGTTTCCCCTTGATAGTGCGATCGCAGTTGGTTCACGGCGTTTACCCAGTCCCGTGATAAAGCCGAACTCGACCAGACGCTCGGATCCATAACGGTATCGCCAGAGTAAACAATGGTCAGCAGCTCATCCTCAAAAACGAGGTCATACATCAACAACGTTGAGAAACCTTTGAGGGTGTCTTTGTCGTCTTTAATCAGTAGCACCCAATTTTTGAGGCTGAGGTCAGTTGCGAAGACTTCCGGTGTCACTCCTTCAAAGTGGGAGTCGAACAAGGCATACATTGCAGCACGATCTGCCGACGCAAGTTGGTCGGTTCGAATCAGTTCAGATTGCATAAGCTTCATCTTCCTACCGCATGTCGATAGCTTTATCAATCATGCGGATATCAGCTAGACCCCATTATGCGGATATCAGCCAGATTACCTGCGAGTATCAGCCAGATTATGGAGTCGTCATGCAGTAACTCTGACAACTGTCACCTAGTCCGAAGGGGACTGAAGTAAGCGGACGTACCCCGAAATTAGCCTGTATTTCGAGGGTGATTAAGTGTCAGGTTATAGCGTTGTCGAAGTGCTGCAACGGGCTGCTCGACTGCATCCCAGAAGTTCCAAGCTTGCGACAAATCCACCGTCATCGCAGCGCCTGCAACGAAGGCGCGAACAAAGCGATCAGCCACATCCGATCGAGCTAGCCCACCCTGCTTTGCTTGTGACAGAAGACCAATCTGGATCCCTAAGTGTTGCTGCAAGATAATAAAAATGAGCGAGGCTAAAGCATCCCCCCCCTGCTGATAACCCGCTGTTAAAGCCACGGCCTGGAGCTCGCCCGCAGACGTGGTATCAAAATCGCCCAGGATATGGGTCACGTCGTGAAAGGCTAGCCCTTCGTGGAGCCCTTGTGCTTCTCCCGGAAACGCATAGTGCTGCTGCTGATAAAACTGCCAAAATGCATGACCCAACGTATGCGTCGGCAACCCCTGTAGTTGCTGGTACTGCTGCGTCAAAGCACGATTCTGCATCCATCCCATGTAGGTAGCCGCGCCACCAAGTAGCCAGCGCCACCCTCGCCGCCGCCACTCATAACGATATTTTTGCGCGATGAAGCCATGCCAATAGACATCGAATACCAGCAACCCGTCAGCCTTCAAACACCAGAGCCGGAGGTATCGCAACCCAGCGTTTTTGACCTTGAGCCTGTGCGCGAGCTGTCGGATGCAATGGTAGGTCTGCCAATCACGGCGATCGCCGACGATCGCCAAAATCACCAGCGATTGAATCAACTGTTGAGCCATCAGCGGCTCAGATATCAATAGGTCAGATAGCTCGGTAGCCCAGGCTGTGCTTGGCAGTGGTTCAAGTTCCTCCCAATGGTAGGCGGTTTGGAGCCAATGTCGTTGACTGGCATCAATCAAGTTGTGAACCGCCCCCGAGTCGATAGGCCCCAATATGGATTTGACCACTCGCAGTAGCCACAGCGATTGCTCAACAGTAGGCTGTATGAGTTGCATACCTGTCCTTGTAATGAAGAGACGTTAGGAGTACATCTTATTCATGATGGTATTCACGATGACTGTTGCCACGGTTGAAACGCTTTTTACACCCACAAGGGTGGCGATGGTGATGAACGGCATTGGCATCCTGTTGGCTGGCTTAGTTGCCCTCAGCTTGGTAGGTATGGCCGTTATCACTCAAGTGTATTTGCAATCTGGAGCAAGTCCCAAGGGGGCCGTTACTCTACCTGAGTGGGATGCCCTATCTGTAGATGAGCAGGCGCATACAACACCTCAAATTACAATCCTGAAGCCTTTGAAAGGATTGGAGTACGAGCTTGCCGAGAACTTGCGAGCCTTTGTTGATCTGACAGGCCCCTCTTATGAAGTGCTCTTTGGCATTGCCGATGCCGACGATCCAGCAGTCAGTGTCGTAAAAGCCTTACTGGCAGACTATCCTGAAGCGCCGTTGCGGCTCATTATGACCACAGCTCGACCGGGTCTTAATCCTAAAATGCTCAATCTGCAGGGGTTAGAGCCCTACATTCGAGGGGAACTGGTGCTGGTGAGTGATGCCAACACTCGGCCACAGCCCGATAGCCTCAAGCGTCTGGCCAAAGCGTTTCACGATCCACAGGTGGGATATGGCTGTGCGCCGTTTTTTGTGCGGCATGGGCAAACCTTGGGATCACGACTGCGGGCATTGCACATTGGCAGCCAACTGGTGTCCATTATTGGGGGCGTCTACCGCTTGACTGGAATCGCGCCTATCATGGGCAAGTGGATGGTGTATCGTCGCCAGGCATTGCAAGATTTGGGCGGATTTGCCGAATTAAGCCACTACCTGGCAGCCGATGGGCTGACAGGGCAACTCTTGAGTCCCTATGGCTGGAAAGGCGTCATTATTCCTGACTTGATGGAGATTTCACTCAACCATTGGACGGTGGCCGATGCCTGGAAACAGCTCAGTCGCTGGGCGCGTTTAATGCGATCGCTATTTCTGTTCGGGCCGCTGAATCTCTTGATTTGGAATGGTACCTTCTGGGGATTGCTAGGGTTACTTTGCCTGAGTTTTGGCTTCCAACCCGGCGGAATCGCACTCATCGGCGCAGCCATTTTTTGCTGGCTGGGTCTCAGCGTGATTTATTGCTGGCGCGGAGGCCAAGCGTTCGAGCTGCTGCTGTTGCCCCTGCTGGATTGGCAGCAGATTACCATAGTGATCTGGGCCTACTGTGGTAACACGATCGCCTGGCGCGATCGCCGTTTCCGCATTGGCTCCAATGCCCGTATTGTCGATCCCAACCACAGCCCCTGACGGATGCCGATAACGCTTACAGCGAAGGCTCGCCTAATTGAGGGTATCGACAGCGGATGGCTGCTACCAAACGGTATCTACTTCTGACTTGTTTGATGGATGACGCGCCCTAGGCTGTGCTATTTCACAACGCCGCAATGTCCATCGACTTCCACCGCTGGTTCAGCCCGACCGCCGATGTATTTCGCTAGAAATTCTTCGACAATGCCATAGAAGTGCAAGCGATTTTCCGGGCGAGCAAACCCGTGTCCTTCGTCAGTATAAAGGACATATTCGACCGGCTTTTTAGCTTTATGCATCGCCTCAACAATCTGCTCACTTTCCGCCTCTTTGACGCGAGGATCGTTTGCACCTTGGCCGATCAGTAAGGGCTTCTTGATGCGATCGACAAAGAACAAGGGCGATCGCTCTTTCAGCATCTCTTCCTCGGTTTCGATATTGCCAACGCGATGGGCAAACATGGCCATCATCGGTTGCCAATAGGGGGGTACACTGCGAATCAGCGTCAGCAAATTCGACGGCCCCACAATATCCACACCGCAAGCAAACACATCTGGGGTGAAAGTTAACCCGGCCAGCGTGGCATAACCACCATAGGAGCCGCCCATAATCGCGATTTTCGTGCGATCGGCAATACCTTTGCTGCAAATCCAATCGACGGCATCAATCAGGTCATCGTGCATGGTTTTGCCCCATTGACGATTGCCTGCGTTGAGAAACTCTTTGCCATAGCCAGTGGACCCTCGGAAGTTCACCTGCAGCACCGCGTAGCCACGATTGGCCAGCCACTGCACAGGCGGGTTTAAGCCCCACATGTCTCGCGCCCAAGGCCCCCCATGGACAAATAGCACCGTGGGCAGGTCTTTGGCTTCAATACCAATCGGCAACGTCAAGTAACCATGAATCGTCAAGCCATCGCGAGCTTGATATTCAATCGGCTCCATGGCGGCCAAGGCAAGGTCTTCTAGCTCTGGCTGATTGCTAAATAGAAAGGTAGCAGATTTGCTGGCGCGATCATATTGGTAGTAATACACCGGGCCATCATCGGTGAGGTAAGCAATCAGCCATTGATCGTCAGCAAGGGTACGCGATCCAATGGAGAATTGACCGGGACGAACCTGGGCAATGGCTTCAAAATCTAGACGGATAGAGTCATCAAGAATCGTCCATTCTTCTTTGTCTTTGTAGAAAGAAACCGCTTGAATTGTACGCTCGGTGGGATGGGTTTCGATGTTGCCGACATCGTATTGCGGGTCTTCGGCAACGATGGTCTCCGTCCGAGTGGTTAAGTCGAGCGCGATAAAACGCTGGGCATTTGCATCGTGAGTGCCGATAACGTAAAGGGTGTTGCCATCTTTGGAGAAACCAATCGCTCCGCCTTCATCGTCTGGCCCCCAACGACGTAAGCTTTCCCAGACAGCTTCGGGATTGGCGCGGTATAGCAGCTCGGATCCGCCATCAGAGGTGGCCGCAGTAGCTGCCCGGATTTGAAACTGAGCATCAGCCGTCCAACCAACGATGTTGCCCAGATTTTCGGTGTTGAATTCCACCGCACCCGTCGTGAGATTAATGCGGTAGACATCAAATTTTTGTTGATCCTGGAGATTGAGGCTGACTAGGGCAACGTCAGGAAAGTCCGGATCGAGGTCGATGGGGTTGGCTTTGACACCTTCGAAGGGAGTCAGGTCGCGAACCATGCCAGTGACGATATCTACCAAGTACAGGTGGAAGTTCTCATCACCGTCAGCATCTTGTAGATAAATGAGGCGATTTTCTTGGTATGTCCAAAAAAACGCCCGAATACCGCGCTTTTTGTCTTGAGTCAGCTGGCGATCGCTGCTGTCTGGATCCTGGAGCCACACCTGTAGAACATTATTGGCATCTGGGGCGATGTAAGCCAGATACTTGCCGTCTGGAGACAGGCGCGGACGACTGCGCTGGGGGTTTCCAAAAAGAGTGGCGCGTGGAATCAGCGGCGGTAGGCTCATGTTGATAATAATTTGTAGCTACCTTGACCTTATACATTCTTGTTCCAGTTGTTGCGACTGTAGTGATGAGGATCACCACACAGACACTCACAAATCACTAGAAAATCCGCATCCAGACTCGGTTTGGGGTCGTATTACTGGTGAATCGACACTGAGGCAGACCACACACCAAACGCCTCAGTTCTCGCACACCTCACACTTAAAAGGATACTCATCATGAACGTTGCAACCGCTGCACTCTCCCTCGTGATCGCGACCACCGCTTTTGCTCCCGTTGCTGAAGCTGCTGAAACGACCAAAACGCTGACCCCTTTCCAAGTCACCAGCTTGGCCTATCGCGGTAGCCTCAGTGAAGCAGGCATCCCTGGCTATGGTTCGCTGGAATCGGGCATCGCTACAGGCGACATCGTCGCTGAAGATGTGGTTGAAGCGGCGATCGCCTCCGGTCGGCTTTCGGCTGAAGCGCTGGAAAATAGCACCTTCGTTAGCTCTGTCGACAACCAGCTCGAAAACCTGGTCGATCGCGGCAACTAAGAGCGATCGCGTTCACTAAATTCCAACTTAGTCAGTCATAGGCGTTTTCCTCACACCAGGACTCAGAGAATACTCTGAGTCCTGTTTCCTATGTGGATTGGGAATGCGACACCCAATGTCGACATCCAGCGAAATCGGTTTTGCTTCTAGGCAAAGTCAGCTGCGTCAATATCCCCAACGTTGGTGTTTTGCAACAGCAGTAAGCGCTCAGTACCACGGGAAATTAGCACATCACCATTGCGTTGTTGAATCGAGAGCTGCCCGAAGTTGAGGCCGCCGAGGACGATGCGGTCTTGCCCATCCTCGAAATCCGTGACGCGATCAAAGCCCTGACCCGAGCGGATGATGATGCGATCGCGCCCGGCACCCGTCACAATCAAGTCGTTGCCCAGTTCACCTGCGAGGCGATCGTTCCCGCCGCCCCCATGCAACACATCCCGACCAGCACCGCCACGCATCACATCGTTGCCGCCTTGGCCATTGAGACGGTCATTGCCCGCACCACCAAACTGGCGGTCATTACCTGCTCCGCCATTCAGAGTATCGTTGTCCAAGTTGCCGCGCATCAGGTCGTTGCCTCCGGCTCCGAGAAGACGGTCGTTGCCTGCCCCACCAATCAGGGTGTCATCATCGCTGCCGCCAAGCAGATTGTCGTTGCCATCGCCGCCAACCAGTCGATCGTTTCCAGCATTGCCGACGAGGCGATCGCCCCCTGTTCCTCCCAAGGCCCGATCATTCCCCGCACCGCCGACTGCCGTATCGCTACCGCTGCCGCCCAGCAGGCGATCGTCATCGTCACCCCCAAAGAGGCGATCGTCACCGGCTTCACCGGCGAGGCGATCGTTACCGCCCAAGCCCTGCACAAGGTCGTTGCCCGCACCCGCAAAAACCGAGTTGCGGTCATCGGTGCCTGTATAGTCATCGTCAGAGGGCGACAGATTCTCGACGGGGGAGTCCTCGATCGTAAACACCAGTGGGTCAGAGAGCCCACTGCTATTACCAGCGGCATCCAAGGCCCGTAAGGTAATACTGTAATTACCTTCGGCCAAGGAATCATCTGGGGTAAAGCTCCAGTTACCCGCACCATCAACGGTCGCTGTCCCCAGCACGGTCATTCCATCCAGCACTTCCACCGTAGTTCCCGGCTCTCCAGTTCCGCTCAATGTCGGTGGATTGGTATCCGTTGGCAGATCCGCATCAAAGCTTGGAATGGCGGGTGGGACATCATCATCGGTGGTTGTCACACTCACACTCTGCGGACTCAGCCCATCAAAGGCATCATCGCTAAGCCCAGCCACAACACTCACGGTGATCTGTCCTGTTTGGTCGCCATCGACCTGCTCATCATCCGTTCCTGTCACCGTAACGGTTTGCGGCTGATCCCAGGTATCGCTTGTGAAGGTCAGTTCGGCGGGTAGCGCTGTTGCCACGGTCGCATCCTGGCTCGCGACTTGCAAGACCACGTCACTGGATGGCTGCCCCGTGAGCACGACGGTAAAATTATCGGTGATACCAGACTCACTCACCTCTAGGGCGATCGGGTCAAGGGTAAAGCCTGGTGTCCCCACCACATCCTCGTCATCATCGGTGACGCTGACGCTGACATCGTCTGGATTGGCATTCGCACCGCTGTAGTTCGTATCGTTACTGGTGGGGTCACCCGTGATGATAGAAATGGTTTGGTCACCGTCAACGGTGTCGTTGTCAATGCCTGTGACCGTCACGGTTTGGGGAATATCCCAGTTGGCATCGTTAAAGGTGAGGCTTGCCTCATCAATCTCTACCAGGGCTGTATTGGATACCAAGAGCGGTAGGGTAACTTCATCCGTGGGCTGGGTATCGAGCACCACCGTGAAAGTCGCTGTCCCATCGGCTTCACTGATTTCCAAGGTGAGCGGGTCAATGGTGAAGCCTGGTGTTCCGGCCACATCATCATCGATGACGCTAACGCTGACATCCTCTGGGTTAGCATTCGCGCCGCTGTAGTTCGTATCGTTGCTGGTGGGGTCGCCAGTGATGATAGAAATGGTTTGGTCACCGTCAACGGTGTCGTTGTCAATGCCTGTGACCGTCACGGTTTGGGGAATATCCCAGTTGGCATCGTTAAAGGTGAGGCTTGCCTCGTCAATCTCCGCCAGGGCTGTATTGGATACCGAGAGCGGCAGGGTAACTTCATCCGTGGGCTGGGTATCGAGCACCACCGTGAAAGTCGCTGTCCCATCGGCTTCACTGATTTCCAAGGTGAGCGGGGCAATGGTGAAACCCGGTGTCCCGGCCATATCATCGTCAGTGACCATAACGCTGACATCCTCTGGATTGGCATTCGCACCGCTGTAGTTCGTATCGTTGCTGGTGGGGTCACCGGTGATGATAGAAATGGTTTGATCGCCATCAACAGTGTCGTTGTCAATGCCTGTGACCGTCACGGTTTGGGGAATATCCCAGTTAGCATCGTTAAAGGTGAGGCTTGCCTCGTCAATCTCCGCCAAGGCTGTATTGGATACCGAGAGCGGCAGGGTAACTTCATCCGTAGGCTGGGTATCGAGCACCACCGTGAAGGTCGCTGTCCCATCGGCTTCGCTGATTTCCAAGGTGAGCGGGTCAATGGTGAAACCCGGTGTCCCGACAACAACATCATCGTCAGTAATCGTGAACGTCGTCGTTGCTTGGCCTCCGATGTTGGCATTGCTGACGCTCACTACCTCCAGCGTGATCGTTTCATCCCCCTCCACGTCTGTATCGTTGATGATGGGCAGGGCAATGGTGGCAGTGGTTTCCGTATCGGCAAACGTAACGGTTAGAGGGAAGCTGGCATCGGTGTAGTCCGTACCGCCGCCAGTCGCACTGCCCCCGGTGATGCTAACCTGTACCTCGGATACGCCCTCACCGCTGTCGCGGGTTAGGGTGATGACCTCCGTTGTGCCCGCTGCCTCGCTATCACTGAAGGTGGCAGCGGAGAATTGCACCGTGGGCGTTGTGGGCAGATTTGAGGCGGTGATAGTGCCAAATACATCGTTGTTGTTCTGATCATTTCCAATACCGTTGGGGGCAGTATTGCCCATCGCATCGGCGGCCATATTGTTCGCGAAGGTTACGGTGCTAGCAGTCACGGTGGGCAGGGTTGAGGGCATACCTGCATTGTTTGCATTTGAGTTTGTGGTAGATTGCATCGCGAAGATGGCACCACCCAACCCACTACCGCTATTTGTGCCTGTGCCACCTGTGGCAAGGTTGTTGGAAAAGCTGCTGTTGAAGATGTTGAGCGTTCCACTGCGGACAAAGACCGCACCGCCCATGCCAGCGCCAGCACCACCGTAGAAGCCTGTACCACTACCCCCACCATAGCCGCCATCGCCATAGCTCCCGATGATACCTCGACCGCCGCCACCGCCATAGCCGCCAGCACCCCCGCTGCCTCGCCCAAAACCGCCACCGCTGCCGAAACCGCCTAGACCACCGAAGTTGGAGCCATAGCCGCCGCCCCCTCCAAAGCCGCCGTTGCCGCCGTTGCCAGTGGTAGTGCTGCCACCGCCCCCACCAAAGCCACCATTATTGGCATTACCGAGGTTACCCCCGCTACCGCCGCTGCCACCGTAGTTGCCATCGCCACCGTAGGCTCCATCATTTCCGGTACTGCTGGCAAAAAGGCCGCCACCACCACTACTATCACCATCGCCGAAGAGGCCACCGCCGCCAGCACCGCCACCATTAAGGATGCTGCCGCCTCGGGCAATGTTGTCGGAGAAGGTGACGCCATCGAGGGTCACAGTTCCGTCATAAATGAAGAGGCCACCGCCCATACCGGCACCGCCGCCCCCTTCGTAACTGCTGCCCCCCTCGGCAATGCCATCTGTAATGGTGAGATTGCTAAGGGTGACCGTACCCGATCGCACGAAAAAGGGTCGAAACCCAGCGTCATCGTCATCCTCATCACCATCGACCGTATTGCCATTGCCAATGATATTGATATTGCTATCGATTAGGGCTCTCATCACCCCCGTCAGGGTGACATCGGTTTCGAGGGTGATCGTATCCGTGTCATCACCACCCTGGTTAGCCTGACGAATCGCCCAGCTGAGGGTGTTTTCAATCGTTGCACTACCATCGTCAGTGGCAACGGTCACATTGAAATTAGCCATGATTAGTTTTTCCCTTAAGAACGACAAAAAAAGGGGTCAAGATCTGAAACATCTACTAGGAAATGCGGAAGATCTCAACGGTTTAATTGAGACATTACAGATACTCACAGCCCTGGATAAAGGAGTTAGTAGAACCAGGTGAACAGTTGCTGGAGCTGTTGCTGGATCCAGTTGAGAACCATGTGGGTTCGGGATCATTACAGGCATGGATGAGTGCTATGGGCGGACTTAAAGCGGTAGTCACTATCGCTTTACCTTCTTCCCAAGGCATTGTCTAAAGCCCTTACGGGCATCAAGGTCGACAAGATTTAGGCTCACAGCAGAACCCTGGTTGCGACCAAATACGACATAGCTCTCTCCGGCGGCATCATTATCATTAGGGTCGGCATCGGCGGTACCGATGATGAGGTCATCGATGCCATCCCCATTGATATCCCCTGTCCCGCTCACTGAACGACCAGAGAGATCATCCTCATGCATGCATTAAGAACAAAGCCATTGCGACCGTCGAGGTTGACGAGGTTGAACGGCGCAGGAAAGAGCATGACAGACTCCTAAACATGTAAAAAAAGCAGTGCGATAAAACCGATTCTCTAGCCTTGGTTACTACTCGTTAGCCCGATCAACAGGTAGAGCAGGCTCAGGATCAACACTAAGTACAGACTAACTTAAAGTAGTATAGCTTTAACAGCGATCGCCGTAACTTCACGGAATTTCCAGAATAGCACTGCTCTAATATCGAATCCGATTAACTAGCCATAAGGCATTGGTGATTTGGGGGATGATTTTTTGAGAAGGAGCGCGTAATACGCGCTCCTTCTCAAAAAATCATCCCTGGATTCTGCAACCCCAACCATAAAATCCAAAGATCGTTTGTGCCCGCTGCTTCCACAAAATCAACGAATTCACTGAGGATGACGCAAGTTCTGCATCATCCTCAGTGAATAGCGAGAATAATGGGGAACACTAAGTCAGTCTGACCATTGGAGGAGTGTCTTCTCCCCGACAATGACTCAAGGTAGAAGTCATCTTCCAATGAACGACGTTTGAACGACTTACAAAATAGTCTTTGCGATGTACTCAATCGGTAGCCATCATTAAATCTGCTCCGAGTAGTCGGCCCTGAAAACCTCCCTCGTTATTGGGGTTTTTCAAGGATGACTACGTCGGGTGTGGTTGAGGTGCATTGGCACAGCCTTACCGAAGGCCATAAACCAATCTCTGTATGGGTTACGCTTCGCTAACCCGTCCGACAGAAACCTGTCCGGCAGAAAATGGAGGCTCCGTACTTAGCATGGCTCGCGATCGCAACAGTGAAGAGTTATTGGAGGGGCAAATGGATAAGGAAAAGCTTGGGGCGCTGATCGATGCCGTTTACGCGATCGCCATGACGATCTTGGTGTTAGAACTGCCGGTGCCGGAAACCGATCAACAACTGCACCAGACAATCAATCAGATCGCGATGGCGATCGCCGATTTTGCTTTATCATTTGTCATTCTGTTTTCCTTCTGGTACAACCAACGGCGCATTAACGATCTGTTTGTCCGCCACACGCGGTCGACTTTCTTGCTGCACGGATTCACCTTGATGGTGGTTTGCTTGATCCCGTTTTCAGCCAATTTGCTCTACAAGTTGGGGGGACAAGTGACGTCGATTCTGAACCTGAATCACGAAGCGTTTGTCGATCTGTTCTTTGTGGGAATTTGTTTGCTAGCCGATTTGTCGATCCATGCGGCCTTAGCAGTGGCGCGACGTGACCGACTGCATTACGAACATGAGTACGAAACAGTGCTCAAGATTCATCGAGCGCGCCAAATTGCCACCGCCCTGCTAGTGATTGCGCTGTTTTTGGCCTTTGCCCTACCGGGATCCAATCGTTGGTCGCTAGCCGTCATTCCCGTGCTGTTTATTTTCGAAGATCGGATCCTGAACTTCTTAGATCGGATGTCACATCGTTGGAAAATTTAATACGCCGCTACGTGCTCAAGTAGAACCCAATCATTTTTTGAAAGCCTTGCTCTGCAAAGCTTTCAAAAAATGATTGAGTCTGTTCTCAATGCGTAAGGCTCTAGGACTTACGCATTTGGTACAAAAAGCCAAAGCAGGTTGATGATTGTTGGGACGCATTCGTCCCAACAATCATCAACTTGCGTAAGCCCGGTAGAGTGAAATGACAATGTCAACTGCAAATCCCCTTCGCTTTCCCAGAGCGAAGGGGATTTGTGGTTGCACAACTCGAATGCTGTAGTGGTCAATTGAATGACTCATCTAAATGACGCGTCATCCGAAATCGCCAGAGCATTGGATGCGGAGCTCAAACCACCGTAAACTCCTCAATCAGCTCGCTCTCCACCAGCGCTTGTTTGACGGAGGGTTGGAGATTGCGCATCGTAATGCTAAATAGCTCACCATAGGCTTGCTTCGTAAAGATGAGATAGTTGAGGCCTTCGGTAGAGATCGATTGCAAATTCGTGCCGTCCAGGACGAGGTCAGTGAGATTGTGCAGCTTCTCCACCTCTTCACGGAGGTACTTCAGACTGCTGCTGTCGAGGTTGCCCTCCAGCGCCAGCGTGGCAACGCCGTTCTCGTAAGACAGCAGATCAGAATCGAATGCGATGCCGCTGGGGGTGATGCGACATCGCACTTTCATCTCCTTCAAATCGGTCGGGAGAGTGACGGTCAAGGCTTCGCTATCGAAATTGGTGTGGACATGGCCGTTGATCCATACCTCTGTCAGCCGAATGCTGCCTGGCGGTAAGATATCGGGAGCCACCCGCAGGATATTGTCTTCCCATGCCCCTGGCTCGGGGCTGAAGAAGAAGTCCATCGGCTCTTTGTTAATCAGCAGATTGGTATAAATGGCCGACAGGAAGCACAGTTCGAAGGAGTGATAGCCCGCCATCGAGTGGCTACCTTTATCCCGCTCGCTCCCCAACGCGTAAGGCTGACCATTGGCCAAAACATTGAAGTACACTCCGCCGGCTTCGTAGTCCAAGAACCAAGCATTGTAGAAGGCGGAGCCCTCGCGGGCATATCGCAAATATTCGGGGTTGTCGTTGTAGACCCCCGCCATGATGTAGTAGGCCAGAATACCCTGTTCCTGCTGCCACCAAGCTTTGCGATCGTGCCACACCAGACGGTAGAACTCTTCCCCTTGTTTGAGCGTGCGTTCCATCATGTCGTACCAGCCGCCCCGTTGGTTGTCGCAGCCAGCAGCGGGGATGATCTCAGCGATTCTGTAGGCAAAGTTCTTGTAGCTATCTTTTGGCCTGAGGCTCTGCATGCGGGTAAGGTTCCAGGCCACTTTCAGGTTGTGACCCACGACGCAGCGGGCTTGGTGGATGCCCCAGTTGAGATCGTGGCTCCAATTGTCGTAGAACTTCTCGTTCATGAATGGACTGTAACCGTAGTCGGGGAAGTACTTGCAGATTAGGTCGAAGCAATATTCGAGGAAGTCTGCATACTCCTGCTTTTCGGTGGCCAGCCAGAGGTTGATCAGGTACGTCGGGGCATGGTCGCCGACGGAGTTCCAGTTCTTGCGTTCCTTGTTAATGCCGAGGGCGTCGGCATGAGGTGAAAGGGTAACAGGATCGATATGGGAGTAATAGCCCCCTTTAGGGGTGGGATCTTTGTAGTAGCGATTGAGGAAGGAAATCGTATCTTGGATATCCTTCAAGACATCTCGATTGCCCGTCAGACGGAAGGTTTGGGTGGGGCCAGCCAGCGCGTAGATTTGTTCGTAGCAGGGCATGGCATTGCCTCCCTCTTCCCCTCCCGCTTGAGACCCAATGTATTTGCGAGTAGTGCCGTCGGGGCGAATATTGATCTGGCTGTACCAGTAGCAGATCCCTTCGCTGGAGTTGCGAGAGCGGAAATGCCGCTGCATGTATTCCGTCCCTTTGACCGCAGCTTCTAACGCGCGTTCGTCGCCAGTAATCATGTAAGCCGTCGCGAAACCGTAGATGAGTCGGGAAATGGTGTCGAGGTTCTGCTGGCCGTCGAGTTTTTCTCCCTCGGCACTGATGTCCGTGCGGAAGTTGCGAAAGTCGATCGCCTCCCCTTCCTGCACCCCAAACTGAGCTTCGAGATAGAAATTCAGCAATTGCTGGATCTGGCGAATCCACCAGTCCTGTTCCTCAAACCGTAGGTGATCTTTGGTGCGACCGAACAGCACGAGATGTTTGGCCTCGAACTTGAGCCCCGACGCCTCGGGATAAAAGATGCCGTAGGCATGAATAAACCGCCCCTCAACGAGGATATCTTTCATGTCCGGAGCGACATTAAAGGGTTCCGCCAGGTTGCGCACTAGCTCGGCATAGCAAGCGTAGGTGATCTTAACCTCGTATTCGCGACCGTCGGAGGTCCGCAGGCCGATCGCCCCTTGGGCATCGAACTGGTCTGGATAGGCAACGTGGGTGATGTAACCGGCAATCAGATCCGAGAAGGTAAAGTTGAGAGAATTAGTCATGATAAGAGTCGCATTACATGAAGGACAGGGTTGACGGGGCTGGCGATTTTGGCGATCGCGCGAGCCGCACAGTTGTCTGATCGTTCGGCAGGACGGTTAGAGACGGTAAAGGATTAAATGGGTCGCGAATCGAGGATGACAATACTGCGAGCTGTGAGCAGGTAGCTCGACACGTCAATGGGTTCCTCTTGGCCCACCAACGTAATGTCGTGCGGCGAGGGTAAGGCGGTATCAAGGGAGCGATACCATCGACACCCGGCGATATTGGGTAATTGGAACTCGACGCTATCCCAATGCATATTCATCATGATGTGCACGTCGGGATCGCCATCGAAGCCACTTAAGGTGAAAGCAAGGGTGCGCGATCCCGGATCGTCCCAGCCGGGCTGGTTCAGTTGAGGCCCGTGCCAGGTAATATCGGCCACCCCCCGTTCGTTGACGGCTCCCGTAAAGTAACGGGGCCTCACCAGTTCTTTGAAATACCTGCGGCGAGCGATCGCAGTCTTCCAAAAACGGAACATCTCTCGATTCTTCTCAACCAAGCGCCAATCCAACCAATTGAGTGCGTTGTCTTGGCAGTAGGTGTTGTTGTTGCCCTGCTGGGTGCGACAGATTTCGTCCCCCATCACCATCATGGGTACCCCTTGGGAGACCAACAGGAGAACGGCAAAGTTCTTCAGTTGCCGCTGGCGGAGATCGTTAACCCAGTTGTCATCGGTTTCTCCTTCCGCACCACAATTCCAGCTGAGGTTGTCGTCTATGCCGTCGCGGTTGCCTTCGCCGTTCGCTTCGTTGTGTTTGCTGTTGTAGGCAACCAGGTCGTAGAGGGTAAATCCATCGTGAGCAACGATGAAGTTAACACTGTTGATCGGAGAATGCTGACGCCATTGGTAAAGGTCGGCACTGCCCGTAATGCGGTTGGCGACCTCCCCCACAATCCCCGGATCGCCTTTCACAAAGCGCCGGATGGTATCCCGATACTTGCCGTTCCATTCCGCCCAACGATAACCGGGGAAGTAACCAATTTGATAGAGTCCGGCAGCATCCCATGCTTCCGCAATCACTTTGGTGTTGGCCAGCACGCGATCCAGCTCGATCGCCCAAACCACAGGTGGATGTTCGAGGGGGGCACCGTCTTCGCCGCGAGAGAGCACCGAGCCTTCATCGAAGCGGAAGCCATCCACATGCATTTCCTGCACCCAATAGCGCAGACAATCCAGGATGAACATTTCCCCAACTGGGTGGTTGCAGTTAAAGGTATTGCCGCAGCCCGTGTAGTCGTAGTAGTACTGTCGATCGTCAGGCGATAAATAGTAGTAAGTCCGATTGTCCAACCCTTTGAAGGAAAAGACGGGACCTTGATGGTTGCCTTCGTCGGTGTGGTTGAAGACGACGTCTAGAATGACTTCGATTCCGGCATGGTGAAGGGCTTTCACCATGTCTCGAAATTCTCGTACGTGATCGCCGGTTTCGGGATTGACGCAATAGCTGGGATGGGGGGCAAAGTAGCTCATGGTGCTGTAGCCCCAGTAGTTGGTCAGGGGCTTGCCATCCACCACTCGCAGAACTTCGGTGTCGTCGAATTCAAAGATGGGGAGGAGTTCGACGGCAGTAACTCCGAGCTCCTGCAGATAGGGAATTTTTTCAATCACCCCTGCAAAGGTTCCGGGATGTTTGACGCCGGAGGTGGGGGATTTTGTGAACCCACCGACATGCATTTCGTAGACGATGGTTTCGTTCATGGGTCGGCTCAGGGGGCGATCGCCTTCCCAGTCGTAATCCTCGATATCAATGACAACGCAGCGCATCGAGCTGGTGAGGTTATCCCCTAGTCGGCAGGCATCCCCCCGGTTCCAAAGGGTTTTGTTGTTGCCTTTGGAATAGGGATCGAGCAACACTTTATTGCGATCGAAGCGATAGCCCTCACTGGGACTGTACGGCCCGTCGACGCGATAAGCGTAGTGGGTTCCGGCAGGCAAATCTTCCACAAAGACATGCCAGAAGTGAAAGGTTTTGTTAACAGTGGGATCCAGTTGAACGACTTGGAAGGGTTCCAAATCGCTATGGCTGTCGAACAAAAGTAATTCGACGCCAGTGGCGGCTTCCGAAAACAACGAAAAATTGACACCGCTGGGTTGTACCGTTGCCCCTAAAGGATAGGAGTTTCCTGGGGACAAGGGATAGACCTTGGTGGGAGCTGCAAGAGTAGCCTGGGTCATAGTGACAGCATCCTTAATTGTGAACGAAAATTGTGAACGAATTGGAGAGTAAGAATTACAAGGAAGAACAAAGCTAGAAGAGCCAATAGGGATCGCAAGGCGATCGCCGATCGAGCCTTATTCCTTCGCCAGAAGCTCGATAATCTTGGCCGCGAACAGGTGAGCGTGGCCTCCCGTACGACCGGTGACTAAGTCGCCATCCACCACAACATCCTTGTCTTGATAGATGGCTCCATAGGCCAACACATCGCCGTGTAGATTGTTGTGACAAGTCACAGGGCGACCCTTGACTAATTCGGTGGCGGGAGCCACTAGCCACATGCCGTGGCAAATGATGCCCTTGAGAAGGGTTGACTTGGCAAAGGCGCGTTTAAGAAACTCGGTAGCCGGTGGTAATTTCGTGACATCGTCGGTGTAGCGCAGGCGATCGGACACCATCGCCGAAGGCACGATGATGGCCGCGAAGCTTTCCAGCGTCTCGTCGTCCATGCCCTCGAAGGACTCGTGGCATTCGAAGGGGGCATGATACTCATGCCCCTTAAAGGTGATGGAGGGCTGCCCCCACAGGCGGGTCATGAAGTGTAGGTCTGCACCTTCTTCGAGAAAGCGATAGTGGTAATACCAAATCTCGTGCTCGTAGAAATCACTTTCGATCAAGATTCCAATCTTTTTGCCTTTCAGTTTCATCGCGATACCATCTCAAGTTAATGCTAACGGCTGGCGCTTGTTGACAAGTGGACGGTCTATTTATTGGGCTCAAACGTCTCGGCAAACTGAAGAATATTTCCTTCGTTATCGCGAATGAAGAATTCTTTAAAGCCAATATCTTCCACCACAATTAAGTCCCAGGCGATTTCAATGTCTGGTTGAGATTTGACTCGCTCCAACACTTTCTCGATGTCATGAACCATAAAGCGAACTTGGCTGACCCCTTGAACGGTGGTGTGTTGCGGGGGATTGGGTCGAGCGATCGCCGTCCATTTCTGGTCTTCAATCAGCTCGATTGAGATGCCATTGATTTCCAGAAAAACAATGCGCGTTCCGTATTCCGGAAAATCACGAAATAGAACTTGCTTGAAGCCCAAATAATCTTGATACCACTTGGCTGTTGCATCGAGATCCTTAACGGCCAAGGAAACAGAAATATCATTGACTTCGGCTAAAACATTCACGCTGGTTTTCCTCTTTAACAGTGTTGAATCCGGTAGCATCGGTTCGAGACTTGCAGTAGTTCATTCCGCCTTCATTCGCTCGGCAACCCCTACGACAGTTTCGAGCGAATGAGCTTCACAATGTCAGATTCTTCGCCGCACACCTCAATGGCGATATCCAGCGGCAACTTGCCGTCGTGACCGCGCAGATCGAGACGGGCTCCGGCATGAACTAGGATTTCCGCACAGTCGACAAACCCATGCCAGAGGGCATCGTGTAGGGGGGTATAGCCGTTAATGGGACCCTGTACGTCGAGATCGATATCGGGATGCTGCACCAGCATCTTGAGAATGCCAGGGTTCCCGTTGTAGGTGGCCTTGTGGATGGGAGCCCCTTTGAAGACCCAGTCCTCGACCCGCACATGGGCTCCGGCTTTGAGCAACTCCTGTACGATTTCGCTGTGGTTGTCGCGGGCTGCCACGAGCAAGGGCGTATGCCCGTCCGTAAAGGAATTCATGTGGGGGTAAACCGTGTTGACATTGGTGCCCGAAGCAATGAGTTCCTTGACCGCGTGCAGCTCGCCTTTGTTGGTACTCGCCATCACGGTTTGCTCGGCGATCGCCGTTTGGTCTCGAGCTTTACCGGCGTCGATGGTGTCCTTAATGGTTTCAAACTTTTTCTTCTCTTCCCCTTGGTTAACGTTGAGTTCGAAGGCAATGTGATCCTCCAACGCGAACCCATAGTGGGTACCGAAGTAGAGGTTTTGGCCGCGATCGACCAGCAGTTTGACCAACTCCGGCCACTTGTACCACAGGGCATCCATGATGGGGGTGTGCCCCATGCTGGGCGTCACCGCATCGATGAAGGCACCGCGATCGAGCAGCATTGCGGCGATTTCGAGGTTTCCCCCCTGACAGGTTTTATGCAACGCTGTAGCTCCTGTCTTGCTGTCAGCCGTCCATACATCGGCCCCGGCATCTAGCAGGATCTGCACCATCTCCACATGGGCTTGGCAGGCGGCCATCATCAGCAACGTCAGGCCGGTTTTTGGATCGCGCGTGTTGGGGTCGCCCGCATTGGCATGCAGCAATGTTTTCAGCGTGGCGACATCTTGCGTCTGGACGGACTCGATCAGACGGGCGGAAACATCCCCCCGAAAGGCCGCGATAATCGGAGCCGGATCGCAATAGGATTTCCACTTGGCTATCTTGCCATCGCGCACTTCCATCCAAGTGGCAAAGACAATTTCAAAATCCAGTCCCGTCGCCAACACCGTCGAAATATCGTGGACGGTTCCCACGGCGACATTGCCTTCGACCACCAGATCGACGGGCTTAAATTGCTTCACTTCCACGATGCCGTCGCGGGTGGAAAACTGCTTGAGCACTTCCGGGATACCATGGGCGGTACCAATCCAAGGGATGATGTCGCTCACCCCAGGGATCTTGGGCAAATTCACCCACTCGATATCATCTGCCATACAGGCGATCGCGGCGTCCATATCGCCGCGATCGAGGGCATCGAACCATGCGGTAGCGACTTTGCGGGTTTCGTCCTGGCTCACAATCTTGCCTCCAAATTACTGTTCGAATCGTGTGGGTTCAAATGCCATGCCATCGCTTGGCTCATTGAATAATCGCGATCGTTCAATCGCGATCGCCTATCGCTAACGTCCTAGCTGCAAATCTTGGGGGATAAGATGTTCCATACAACGCTCGGCCACAGCTGCAATGGTCAGGGCGGGGTTGACGCAGGTACTGGAGCCAGGAATCAAGGCCCCATCGACGACATACAGGTTCGCGTACCCCTGCACGCGTCCGTAGGTATCGCATACCTGCCCCATGGCAGCGCCCCCCAGTTGGTGACCGGTGATGGTTGCGGAGATCGGTGAACTATCGCCACCGTTGGCGGCGCTCATCCGCTCCACCAGCTGCTGGGCAGCGGCTTTCGCATTTTCATCACTGGCGTAGTTGAGGTCAATGGAATCGCTATCGGCGTTGTAGCTGAGAGACCCCCGGTGGGGCGTCATGCTAAAGATGAAGGTCCCCATGGCATTCAAATCGGGATAGTCCGTCTCGAAGCGCGGCAGCGGTGCCCGCATCATCACACAGGGGTATATGGGGTTTTCGTAGTTCATAATCACGATCGCCCCAGGGCCACCGAGATGGGGGTTGGTTGTCGCGTCCAGGTTGGAGCGCACCACGAAGGTATCGCCGTCGTTGCCCAGTTCTTGACCAATGCGATCGCTGATATCGGGCAAATACCCCTTTGCCTTCGCCTTCAAGAGCAGCCCTGTCGTACCAAGGGTGCCTGCCGCCATGAAGAGCGAGCGGCAGGTTAACACCTGCGACTCGACGACATCCCCTTGCTCATTAATGACATCCACATCGACTTGATATCCCCCTTCCGGCAGCGGAGCGATCCGTTGCACCCAATGGAGCGGCCGGATCTCCACCGATCTGGTTTCTTCGGCTCGCTTGAGATAGTTTTGATCCAAGGTTTGCTTGGCACCGCTATTTTGTCCGAACCAGAACTCAGCGGCGATCGTCGAGGGCACCTTAGTTCCCGCCATTTCTTCCCGCACGATATCCCAGTCGATTCCCATCATGAATTTGGTCATGCCATCCTTCATGTTGTTGGAGGTGGACTCCACCATGGGAAAGCCAGCCTTTTTGGCTTGCTCCACCAACACCTTGAGGCCGAGGTAATACGGGCTCTCCACAATGTCGTCGGGAATCAACGAGGAGCCGATTTCGTTGTGGACGCGGGGGAAGTAAACCGAATCCATCTCGTCATAGGAGACTTCGCTAGGAAACACCTTGCCCCAAAGCTCCCTGGGCGGCTGAATCAGAATGCCACCGTAGGCGTGGGACCCTCCCCCCACACCGGAACCCACGAGGAATTTGTATTCCCCATGTGCCACCACTTCCATCACCCCAACGTATGGATCGATGGGGGTTCCTTCATAGGCCGGGGTTTGGGACAGGCCAGTGTCATTTAACCATTCAGCTCGTTTGTCGATCTGGCGAAAGGTGGCGAAGGTGCTGTTGGTGGTGGGATCGTCAATCGTCCACCTCCGGCCACGTTCCAACACCATCGTTTTAATTCCGGCCTGACCGAGCCGCAAAGCGGCGACCGCACCGCCAAAACCGCTCCCGATTACTATTGCTTCTGCGTCCATTGCTTCTGTATCCATAGTGGCGTCTCCATCACTCAAGGGTTGCCAGATTTATAGCGCTATGCGCGTTAGTTAAGTACGGATGTGTGTGGGCGCGTTGCGCCTACACACATCCATTTCTGTGCTTGACGCGGTTGCACACCGCTATAGACAGGGGGCTAGCGATCGCTGGGAGGGTTAAGCACGGGGTTCTGGCCCAATAATCCAGTGCTCTTCGGCAACGAAGGTGTAGGCATATTTCATCTCGATAAAGTTCTCCAAATCTTTGGCAGACGCGGCGT
This sequence comes from Vacuolonema iberomarrocanum LEGE 07170, assembly GCA_015207365.1. Taxonomy (GTDB): domain Bacteria; phylum Cyanobacteriota; class Cyanobacteriia; order Elainellales; family Elainellaceae; genus Vacuolonema; species Vacuolonema iberomarrocanum. The sequence goes on along the minus strand of JADEXA010000003.1, from coordinate 109,568 downwards.
TCTGTGGGGAATCGAGCGCTGTCTGCAACGCCTCGGTACTGTCGAACCACAGCATGGCCACCATATCGAGTAGGGGCTCGCCGATCGCGTACAAGCCATCCCGTGCATGACACTGGTAATAGCGGCGCAATCCCGGTAGTTTCAGATCGAGGGCACCGTGCACCTCCAGGCTGTAGCGACGGAAGGTCTCCAGCGGCACCCCTGCTTTACGCTTTACCATGGCAAATAATTTGATGCCTTTCTCGTCGCGGCTACGGGGCGGTCCCTCTAACAACACATGGGTATCGGTATCCAACGCCACCGTTCGCCAGAACGCCGCCCAATTGGGCTCGTCCAACCGCGCGCCCTGCAAAAAGGCATCGGATTGCAGCGATTCCAGTTGCTCCTGTTCGTTGTTCAGCCAAATTTCCGCCACACCGCTAAAGCGAGGATCCTCTGGCTCTGGGCCGAACGGGATGCGGGTATCGATCAGGTATTTCTTGATTTGGGTAATTTTGCTGGCATAGTTCACCGCATGGACGTTGACCCAGTAGTCCTGAAAGTCTTTCTCGCTCATACCGGGTTTGGGATGGGCAAAGATGAGCTGGTGAATCACAGTGTTATCTCTCTGTATAGGACAATGATTCTCTGCGATCGCCGGTGCGATTAGTGATAGAACGTTGGGAATCCGTCGCTCCCGGACTAGCGGGATCGAGAATCAAGGTGCGACTTTTAAACTTCCACGCGTCGCCAACCTTGGCCAACTCGTCTTCGTACAGCCCCGTCCGCTCCAAACGGGCGGGAATCTGCTTGATGTCCATGGCAACGATGTAGCAGCCAGACTTGATCGCTGCGCCATCCGTCACGATAAAAAAGTTATTGCTCCAATGACGGGTGGTCTCGATATCGGGGAATGTCCGAAAGGCATCCGCCAAGGCTTTTCTCCCACTCACCTCCATCACTACCTCCCGGTCCCAACGCACAATCGAAAACCGGCCATCTGGCGTAAAGGTATCGGCCCAGTTTTCGGCGGCATCGCCGGGAATGAGGAACGTGAGACCATCAAGGGTGTAGAAATAGCGAGAATTCAGCGCGTGAATTGCTAGCTGGTCGTTCGCTGAAAGGCGATCGCTCGTCATGGTCAGACCCTCCTATTGACCGCACCGAATACCAATTAATTCGGGGTGAACATCCCCCTCTAACACCAAATCGATCAGGAATGGCCCCGCATGAGCCAACGCTTGCTCGATCGCTGGAATAATCTCGCTCGTTTTCTCCACGCGCACCCCCTCAACCCCCGTGGCTTGCGCCAGTTGGGCAAAGTGAATAGTGGGCTTGGAGAGGTCGAAGCTTAGGGGAAACTCGTGTTTGGGAATCTCCTGCTCTTGCCAGTACTGCTGGATGTTGAGCTGCAGGAGGCGGTAGGAACTGTTATTGCAAATGACAAACTTGGCATCGACGTTGTGTCGAGCGGCTGTCCACAGCGCCTGGATGGTGTACATGGCACCGCCGTCACCGGTAAAGCCCCAAACCGGTCGATCGGGATGGGCAAGTTTGACCCCGATCGCCCCTGGAATCCCGACCCCGAGAGAGCCCCCCCGAGTCTGAAAATAGGAGCCGGGTTCGGTGATGGGGACGTAGCGACTAATGGGGGGAGAATTGGTGAGCGCCTCGTCAAAAATGAGCGTATCTTGCGGCAATCTGGCAGCGAGCTCCACCATGAACGAGGAAAAGTGCAGTGGTTCCTTATCTTTGACCGCCTGATCCTTTTCAATTTGAGTGGCCTTAGCGGCCTGCTTTTCTTGTGCGATCGCCTCCAAGCGCGCTGTCGCCGCCTGCCTTGCTTCGGGGGGCATCTTCGCATCGAGCAGATCGGCTAATTTCGCCAACGTTAACTTCGGATCGCTCACCAACCCCAAATCGACCGGATGATTCTTGGCAATCTCATAAGCATTGAGGTCGATATGGACGGACTTTGCCCCCTCAGTAAAGATATTCTTCAAGATGGGAAAGACCTCTGGCAATACATAGGTGCCGCAGATCAGATTGGCATCCCCTTTCGACGTAATCGGCAAACTCTGCTCGCCGAACATATGGCCGGTTGAACCCTGATAGAGGGGGTGTTCCAGACTCATATTGACTTCGCCTGAATCCGCACTCCACACTTCCGCTCCCAACAGCTCGGCTACCCGAGTGAGCTCCGATTGCGCCCCAGAGTAGGCAATACCATCCCCGACAAAAATCATCGGTTTCTGGCCGCTCATCAACAGTTCTGCCGCTTGAAGTAGGGAGTCTTCATCCGGTACTACTCGTGTCGACGGCAAGCTTGTGGGCACAACCCCCTCGTCCACAGGAAAATCCATTACATCCTGGGGCAAACAGACGTAGACAGGACCCATGGGGGGAGTCGCTGCAATTTTGATGGCCCGCCGTAGCACCCGTAATAGAGACTTGGGGTCCATCACCATCGTCGACCACTTGGTCACAGGCTCGGCAAACGCGACTAAATCCCCAGCCATCTGGGCATCCATAGCCTGATAGCGAATGCCCGCATCGCCACCAATCACCACTAGGGGTGAATGTCCGCGCATCGCCTGGTACAGTGCCCCGATGGTATTCCCCAAACCGGGTGTGCTGTGAATCTGGACGATGGTAGGTTTCTGGGTTGCGCGGGCGTAGCCATCCGCTGCCATTAAGGCGATGGTTTCTTGCAGCGTCAGGATGTAGTTGAGGTCATCAAAACTGCTCAACGCATCTAAAAATCCTTGCTCGACAGTCCCTGGATTCCCAAAGATATGGGTGATTCCGTCGGCTTGAAACTGTTCGAGAATGCCGAAACGGCCGGTTCTTTCCGTCATAAGTCCAAGTGAATTTATAGGCTAAGTGAACGTGCTTCAATCGGGGGAGATACTACCAGCCGTAACGCGTTAGGCCGTTCTCCAACACCTGAACCATTAATTGCCCCACCAACTTCGAGTCTTGGGTCGATCGCCCTGTCAGGAAGGGATAGTCCAAAATCGTGGATATTGTATGACCTACCCCGCCGTGATATTGACCGTCCGGCCCCACCGCATCTCGCAAAATATATTCCAGTGGATAGAAAGGCGGCCCGAAGTTCGCCGATGTATTCATCGGCTTACCTTCGTAGTCATACATTTGGGCAAAACCCGTGCCATCTTTGTAGTCGTACTCGCGAGCATGCCCCGTGACATGTTTTCCCCAAATAATGCTTTTGCGTTCTGTCCAGTCGCGGGCAAAGGCCAAACAAGTAACCGAGTAACATTCCGCTGCAATCAGCTTGCCTTTAGCCAAAAATCCCAAAATGACATCGTGCAGTCGCTCGTTATTCACCATATCCACCATTGGGCCAGAACCCCCTGGCAGCAGCAGTGCATCGTACCGATCTAAATCATCCCAACAAGCATTTCGCTGGTTGTAGTAAGCCTCTAGATTGTGACCAAAACTGGGCCCGTTGAAATAGGGCAACGGTGGAAACCATGCCGATAAATTAATTGGATGGGCCAACAGGTCAGATTTATCAACTTCGGTGGTTCGCTTTGCATAATGGGCATCGGTCACCACTTTATCCAAAGGCGGATCGAGGTATCCCGCTTCCATACTGGGGGGTAATGCTGGAGGCTTTCGTCCATATGCCGTCATGACGTCAACCGTATAGCCAGCACCGATTAAAACATCGTAAGGACCGACAAATTCTTCGCCCCAGTATCCCCATTCAGAAATACAACACAAAATCCGCTTCGTCATTGCACGATTGCCTCTTACGTCACTCAAAACCAATTACAGATACTAGAGAAAGGCTAAAAACGCGTTTTTAGGAATCCACTACGGACTTCAATTATTCACACGGAGATCGACGATAAAATTAGTACTAATACTCAAAAGTCAATTGGCTTTTTGAGCGCAAACTCATTCAAAAAGAACATCTACCTAATACAGGACTTACGCAAAACTTGCGTCATCCTGAGTAAATTTGTTGATTTTGTGGCCGCGACGCGGCCACAAAATCAACAAAATGCGTAAGTTCAGTAATAGTTCTCAACACGAAACCTATGCACCATTTGGTGCATACATATAAGAGAGAACCTGTCACCTTTGCAGATGCAGAACTATGACTTCGATACAAGAGAATGACTCAACGCCTTTAAATCAAGGCTTTCAGTAATGAGTAAAATACTCACTTGCAACAGTGAAATACTCCCATATAAAACTCTTCAACAATGGAGTGCATCCCAGTTTTGCAAGTTGCCCCCCAGCCCCTTATCCCTTTTTGGGTAAGGGGAGCCGGATTCAAAGCCTCTCTCCCAGGGAGGGAGAAGCATTTAGGGCGAGGGTTACAAAAGTGGGATGCATCCCCTCAACCATGCGTAAATCGATACAAAATCAAAGATTTTTCAATCTTATTGGGTGTACGAAAAAGAGCGCGGCATCTCAGAAATTAACGGATTTGAAGCATCGATCATGAGCTGAAAATCTCGATGGAAGACGTGTCATCATTCCGATGGCATTTCTTCCGCAGTGCAAACATCCCGCGCAAAATTTCGTTCACACCTATCTTATTTGATAAGTCCAAAATCGACGGATAGCCGGGAGAAATTTTACATTTATTCAAAATAATAAATAGGAAAAACTACTCAAGGACCTAAGTACAGGACAAAACCCAGAAAACCCTTGATTTGGTGTAGCGCGGGCGGTGCCCGCGCTACACCAAATCAAGGGTTTTAGCCGGGGTTCAATTTTTTATCCTGGACTTAGCAACTCTAGACACGCAAGACTTACAGTAATATCAAATCCGGTTGAAGAACCCAACTATCGTTTGCGCCCGCTGCACTGCAGTGGGCGCAAATGATAGTTGGGTTTTACGGCTATTTAACCGGATTTGATAAGTTGGCAGGTGCAATTAAACCTAAAACCCTAAAAACTTGTGTCGCCCGCGCTGCGGGCGACACAAGTTTTTAGGGTCTGGTTTTTCATCATGCCGAGCTACTTATAACGAGTTGTTGTAGAGAATTACTCTCATGAAACACTCATCAAACTAAGGGAAACAAGTGTTTCCTTAAATTATCTAATGAAGGTTAATCAAGAATAATGGCGCTCTTGATTGAAGCCAGGTAGGCAAAGGCTAGGATCATAGTGATCGCTTGTAGCAAATCTCACCCGAAGTCACGTTTCAAACTAAGGATTTCGTGTGTTTGCTGCCTGCCGAAATGCCTCAAAGAGCGATACTCTAATGCCCGAAGTTGGGCTCAGCTCATACTTCTCATCCCCATTCCAAACGCATCATTACTTCATCATTACCTTCAGGCATCGCATTACCTTCAGGCATCGTAAGAGAACAATCGCTCCAGTCGGTTTTTACGGCGGCGATGGTTCACATCTATCGAGGACTGAATTATGACCTTTCCAACCCAATTTAACCTTTCGGATCTTAATGGCGGCAATGGCTTTGTCATCAACGGCATTGATAAGAGTGACCTCTCCGGTCGTTCGGTAAGCGACGCGGGAGATATCAATGGCGATGGCCTCAATGACCTCATCATCGGGGCATACTTGGCCGCCCCCAATGGCAATAGAAATGCCGGGGAGAGCTATGTGGTCTTTGGCCGCGACCAGGGCTTTGCTGCCAGTCTGAATCTCGCTGACCTCAATGGTGACAATGGCTTTGTGATCAACGGCATTGATGAGAGTAACTTCTCCGGTCGTTCGGTGAGCGGTGCGGGGGATATCAATGGCGATGGGTTTGATGACCTGATTATCGGCGCATTCACTGCCGACCCCAATGGCAATGGTCTTGCCGGGGAGAGCTATGTGGTCTTTGGCCGCGACCAGGGACTTGCTGCTAGCCTGAATCTCGCCGACCTGGATGGCCGCAATGGCTTTGTGATCAACGGCATTAATGGGTATGACCGCTCCGGTTGGTCGGTGAGCGGTGCGGGGGATATCAATGGCGATGGATTGGATGACCTCATCATCGGCTCACAAGGGTTTGGCCTCTATTCTTCTGGACAAAGCTATGTGGTGTTTGGCCGCGATCAGGGCTTCGCAGCTAGTGTGAATCTGGCCGACCTCGATGGGAGCAATGGTTTCGTCCTCAACGGCATTTATGTAGCTGACCGATCCGGTTATGCGGTGAGTGATGCGGGGGATATCAATGGCGATGGCATCGATGACCTCATCATCGGTGCATCCTTTGCCAATCCCGATGGCACTAGGGGTGCCGGGGCGAGCTATGTGGTCTTTGGCCGCGACCGGGGCTTTGACCCAAGCCTGGAGCTGGCCGATCTGGATGGCCGCAATGGTTTTGTGATCAACGGCATTGATGAGTTTGACCGCTCTGGTACTTCGGTGAACAGTGCGGGGGATATCAATGGCGATGGCATCGATGACCTCATCATCGGCGCAGATGGTGGCAACCCTAATGGCACTAGGGATGCCGGAGAGAGCTATGTGGTCTTTGGCCGCGACCAGGGCTTTGCTGCCAGTCTAAATCTCGCCGACCTCAATGGCCGCGATGGCTTTGTCATCAACGGCATTGATGAGGATGACCGTTCTGGTGTTTCGGTGAGCGGGGCGGGGGATATTAATGGCGATGGCATCGATGACCTCATCATCGGTGCACCCCTGGCCGAACCCAATGGTAACCATTGGGCTGGAGAGAGCTATGTGGTCTTTGGCTGCGAACAGGGCTTTGTCGCCAGCCTGAATCTCGCCGACCTGGATGGCCACAATGGCTTTGTGATCAACGGCATTGATGAGTATGACCTTTCTGGTACTTCGGTGAGCGGTGCAGGGGATATCAATGGCGATGGCATCGATGACCTCATCATCGGTGCACGCTGGGCCGAACCCAATGGAGAGAGCTATGTGGTCTTTGGTCGGCAATCACCAACTCCAGGGAATGATGTGCTGACTGGAACCAGTGGACGCGATGTTATCTTTGCGCTAGCGGGCAATGACCGAGTGAGTGGTTTGGCAGGCAACGATCGCCTCGCTGGGCAGGAAGGCAACGATCGCCTTATCGGTGGAGCAGGGCGTGACAACCTTTTGGGTGGCAGTGGCCAAGACACATTGCTGGGGGGAGCCGATGATGACCGCTTGCTCGGGGGCACCGACAATGATCGGCTCAATGGCAATGGGGGCAATGACCGCCTGGTCGGTGGTGCTGGAAGCGACACCCTGCGCGGTGGTGCTGGAGCCGACACCCTCGTGGGTGGGGTGGCCAACGACACCTTACTCGGCGGCGGCGGCAATGATCGCCTACTGGGGAGCGCCGGAGATGATGCCCTGAACGGGCAGAGCGGCAACGATATCGTCCGAGGCGGCAGCGGCAATGATGTGCTGCGGGGAGGTATCGGCAATGACCGCCTGATTGGCGACCAGGGCAATGACTTGATTACAACGGGCGAGGGGCGCGATCGCATCGTCATCCGCCCCGGTCAAGGCTTCGACCGAGTGACCGACTTCAGCGATGGGCAAGACCGCATCGTCCTGGGTGGCATCAGCTTCGAACAACTCTCGATTCAACAGCGCAACAACCATGTGCTGATTTCAGTGGGCAGTGAGCGCTTGCTGCGGTTGAACAACACCCAGGTTGAGACCATCAGCGAAGCCGACTTTGTTTGATATAGCATTACGCAAGCCAGCTAGCGATCCAACGGCATATCTGAGTCGCAACTTAGGCTGACGGATCCACTCATAGGGAATGCTTGAGGCTTGAAGATAACGGCCCCTCCTCCTCTTCTCCTTGCATCCAAGGGTGGTGACCAAAGCTCGTCAAAACCGTTTCCAGCATCGGCAAGAGTCGATTCACCTGCTTGGCTCGGATCAGGAAATCCCAGACTGGCTCGGCCTTTTTCCATGACCCTGTATAAAACAAATGACGCATCCGATCGGCAGCATGTTCTTTGGTCCATGCACCCCGGAAAATTGAACTCCAGCGATAAAACTCTCGGTACGATCGCCAGTAGCCTGCCTCTAAGGTTTCAACACTCATATTCATCGGACGATAGACGGCATGGCGCGTGTCATACCGATCCCAATTGTGGTTCGTGATCCGGTGTTGCTCCGCCATCCGGTCATACAGCAACGTACCGGGGTAAGGCGTCAGGATATGGAAGGTAGCAGTTTCAATCCCTTGAGACACAGCCCACTCCACCGTGCGTTCAAACACTGTTTCGTCATCGTTATCCATGCCGTACACAAAGCTACCATTCACCATCACCCCATGCTCTCGGAGTCGTTGAATAGCTAAGCTGTAATCTCGATTCAAATTTTGGTACTTGTGTTGTTCCTTGAGGCTATGAGGATTTAAAGTCTCAAAGCCCACAAACAAGCTACGCAGACCTGCATCTACCGCTTTTTCCAAGAGTCCAGGTCGCAAAACCGACTCGACCGTGCCTGCCGCTTGCCACACCCGTCCCATACCTTTCATCCCTTCAAATAACTCCGCCGCAAATTCGGTATTCCCAAAGAGATGATCATCAAGAAAATAAAGGTGTTTCCCAGGCAGGCGATCGATTTCAGCCAGAGCCTCATCTACGGGTTGCATGTAGAAAGATTTGCCGTCTTTGTAGAAGGCATCTTTATAGCAAAAGTCACAGTGATGGGGACAGCCCCTGGAAACGACGATGGAATTAGGAATCAGGTAATGATATCGCTTGATTAAATCGCGACGAATCGGGGGAACACCCACCAGAGTTCTGATTTTTGATTGATAGCGCTTCGCCGGATGGCCCTCACGAAAGTCCTGCAGAAACTGGGGCCACGTATCTTCCCCTGGTCCCAAGAAAATCGAGTCCGCATGTTGGGCAGCTTCCTCAGGCAGTGCCGTCACATGTAAGCCACCCAACACGACATAGGCTCCCTTACGGCGATAGTGATCCGCTAATGCATAGGCTCGATAGGCGGAGGTGATGTAAACCTGAATCACAACTAAATCCGGTTCATCATCGAGATTCAGGCGCTCAACATGCTCATCTTGCAGGTCAATGTCGTCATCCGCATCAAAAAATGACGCGATGGAGGCCAGCCCCAAGGGAGGAAAGAGATGGTATTTGATAGGTCTCCAAAAAGGGCTTAAGGCTTCCGTCAGGGCAGGCAAAATCATCTTGACTTTCATGGGGAGGTTCTCACTTCCGTTGTGACGGATCAATCACTTAGATAGAGCGATGTCGTTAGAGATGAGCCTAAATGGTTGATTGCAAAAGCAGCATAGCTATAGATTCAATGTCAGAAGATTCAGTGTCAGATCTGACACATAAGACGCAGCTTCCAGGATCTTATCCGCCACTTTTGCCTGATAACACCCTGATTTACAGAACTTACAGAAGGTAAATGGGAGGGCTAAAGCCCGTCTGCTTTAGCTCTATCGCTGAACAAAACGCTCGCCATAGACCTAAAATCTAAAAGATATTGTCAAATTCTAAGTACAGGGCAGAGAATCGAACCTCTGGCTAAAACTCTTAATTTTGCGGGTTGCAGGATCCGAGGATGATTTTTTTTGAGACGCGGCGTGGATACGCCGCGTCTCAAAAAAAATCATCCCCTTAGCCAGCAGTACCTAATTTTGTGTAGCGCGGGCGCTGCCCGCGCTACACAAAATTAAGAGTTTTCCGGGTTTTGTCCGGCACTCAGTGCCAACTTACACTTCTAGTTCTCAAAACTAATCTTTAACTTATGTAAAGAGTGAGAGAATGTAGCTAATTTTTCTAGATAGTCCTGTAGCAACAGTGAAGATCCTAAGTTGCTGTTGAGCCTCATATCCCAATAGCAGTGGCTTTCCTATGGATACATCTTCTAAAAACTTGTCTGTCAACCGGCTTATCCAAGACATCTGTGGTCACGCTATGGGGAGCTTGGAGCGACGACGAGGTTTGAATGAACTGGTCAGAACAGTGCAGCAAGCTGACAGGTTATGGAAAGCAGGGCCTGCAATCGCTTCAGGTGAGATTCCGGTGGAGGATTACTATGACGCCCTCCAGCAAACCTGGCTGTACGTTTGCCGGAATCTATGCGAAGCAAAAACTGGCAAGGCCTACGATCCGACGATCGCGAGTCTATTCACTTGGATCAACGCTTATCTTAAGTTCCGGATAGAAGATATGCGGCGGACTCGGAGGCAAGAAGAACAAACTCGGGCATCACCGATTCTGCGTGAAGGTGAATGGCATGATCCCCTAGAAATTATGCCTGCTCAACCGAGTCCCCTACCAATTGAGGCTCACGTCCAACGATGGGTCAACCAGCAGGAGCAACAATTGCGCTCAATTCACGTTCGCGATCGCCCCGATATCAACTGTTTTACCTTAATTTTAAGACGGCTACCGCCCGAAACAGCTTGGTCTGAGTTATCGCAAGAATTACAGGTGTCAGTTGCAACGCTCAGTGGCTTTTATCAGCGTGAATGCCTGCCACGGCTCCGTGATTTTGGTCTATCTGAGGGCTTCTTGTAGTCCCTGCTGTAATTTTTTTGCCTTCAGCTTTGGAGTGTTATCCATGTCCTATTCCACTGAATCTATGGCCCTTCAGATTCCGCTAACAAGAGCTGATCGCGACACCGCAGCTCGGTTTGCCCAGCAGCAATCAACGTCGGCAAAAGCGGCACAGGTATATCGCAATACTTTGTCTGTTCTGGCCATGTATCACTACTGTGAAATGCTAGATATTCCTGCCGATTTAAGCACTAGCCATAGCTGGAACTCAATTGATCAGCTCTGTTCTGACGTGGCTGATTTGATGATTACTGGCGTTGGTCGCTTGGAATGCCGAACCGTTCAGCCGGGGGATCGGACCTGCCAGATACCACCGGAGACCTGGGCAGATCGCGTTGGTTATGTCGTCATTCACCTCGACCCAAACGGGTGTCAGGGAACCATACTCGGGTTTACTACAACCATCGAAGCAGAAGTCGCCATTCATGATCTCGCCCCTATTGATGAGTGGCTGGTGATGCTAAATGATGCTACAACTCAAACTCTATCAGCTCCTCCACCCATCACAATTGGGCAGTGGCTCAACGGTGTGTTTGAAAAGGGCTGGCGCTCAGTCGAATCTGTCTTAACACCGACTATGCTCACCTCTGCCTTCGCCTTTCGCCAAACTCAAGGGACGGAGTTGGGCAGGTTTTTGAGCTTCAAGCAGTTTGTACAACGGCTCTGTGTTGGCTTGACAGACCAGGCGTCGGAGTTTAAGGCGATCGTTGATAGGGCAACGACCCTCGATGAATTAGTTCCGGTGTTGATTCATTTAATCGGGACAGCAACCGATGACGAAACGTTATGGTCAGCAGCAGAAATCCTCTGGACGATTGATTCCAACTATCCTAGGGCTGGCGTTCGTCGCATCTTAGATTTGAGCTTATATCTAACAGGACATCAGCTCGTGCTAATCGTTGCCATACTGCCGGGGGCAGACCAAGCTATCAACGTTTTGGCACAAATTCGTCCGCCGGAAAATATTTCTTATTTGCCACCTGACTTGGAGCTTTCCGGACTTGACGCATCGGGCGTAACCTTTTTGACAGCACAATCTCGCTCCAGAGATAACTATATTCAGCTCAAATTCACGGCAGAGCCAGAAGAGGAATTTAGCATTAGGATTGCAATTGAGGGCAGCACCATTACCCAAAACTTTGTGCCCTAGTTGGACGTTATACCTGAATGACATTTAGCCGCCTAATACAAACTTGCTGCGAGACTCGATTGTTTGATTGATCCCCGGCCATTCACCATACAGTCTTTCCAATCATGACCAAGCTAGTTGTCTTGAAAGTTGGTAACGGCAGTTTTGACCAAGGCTTTCCTGTAACGTTGCAGATTAGTGATGAGGGAAAATTACCCCATGTTGAAAGGCAGGGCAGCCTACCCGCTAACTCAGAACTCCCTCAGTTATATGAACAGTGGCAGTCGGTTTACAGCCAATCCGGTGGAATGAGAATTCGCGTTCCGCCCCAAGTAACTAATGTGTCCTATGTTGAAGCCTGTGAAGCCAATGCTCATAGGCTCGAACTTGCTCTCAAAGCTTGGTTTAAGCAACCTGCGATCCGAGATCTAAAAGAACATATTCAGGAAGAAATCCATCGAGATGAACGCGCGCAAATCGTTCTACAGTCTGAGGACGAGCTATTAAGGAAGCTTCCTTGGCATTTCTGGAGCTTGATTGCGAAGCGGCCCAACCTTGAACTAGTGCTGGGCAGTGATTATGCACCACCATGTCCGCCGCTCAAAAATTCCGTTCGGATTCTAGCTGTTCTAGGAAGTGCCAATGGACTTGATTTACAGCAAGATTGGGAGATGCTGAATGAGTTTCCTCAAGCAAAATTTACCCTGTTGCGGCAGCCTCAGCGGCAGGCTTTGAACGAAGCCCTGTGGAATGATTCTTGGGATATTTTATTTTTTGCAGGGCACGGACACAGCGGGACAAACGGCGGAGAACTTGCGATTAATGAGACAGAGAGCCTATCGCTCAATCAGCTACGATATGCGTTGCAGGCTGCGGTCAAGCATGGGCTAAAACTGGCCATTTTTAACTCGTGCAGTGGGTTGGGGCTCGTGCCAACCCTTGCAGAAGCTCAACTGTCACAGATGATCGTCATGCGGGAACCTGTGCCAGATCCAGTGGCTCACAAATTTCTGAGGTACTTTCTGGCAGAATTCTCCGCTGGGGAGTCCCTAGACTTAGCGGTTAGAAAAGCTAGGGAACAACTTCAGGGTCTTGAGAATCACTTCCCTTGTGCTTCTTGGCTACCGATTGCCTGTCAAAATCCGGCTGTAATTCCACTGGTGTGGCCCCAAACGACTCAGAAGAAGAAGCCAACGAAAATTGTAGCGGCGATCGCAAGTTGCCTCATCTTAAGCCTGGCTATCATAGGAGGAGGTCGTTTGTGGCAAGGGCAACAGCCGCTTCCCGAACCAGAAGCTGAACTTCAATCTTCTACCTATCGAACCTTCGCGGAGATCGCTGCCGAGCAAACCACTCCTTCCGGAAACTGGTTTTATGGTGGCAGTACTACTTGGGCTGCTATCCGCAATATCGTCGATACTCAGATCAATGAAACGATTCCCGAGTTGCAACTCAATTACATTCAAGACCCCGTTAACCCACCCAGTTCTGGCAATGGAATCGACATGCTGATTAGAGGCAGAATTTCCTTTGCCCATTCCTCTCGCCCGATTCGGGATGAAGAATATGAAAGTGCCACTCGACGCGGAATTCAGCTGAGGCAAATCCCTGTGGCGTATGATGCGATCGCAGTTGTCGTTCATCCTGACCTACCCATCGATCAGTTGACTATTGACCAACTCATTGATATCTACACGGGGGATTTGACTAATTGGCAAGCCCTGGGTGGTCCAGATCTACCCATTCTTCCTTACACGGCGCCGTTTAATAGCGGAGCCCCCACGATTTTTCGGAGTGATTTTTTCGCTGAAGGCCAAGACTTTGATGAGAGGGTACAGCCGACCAATACTCCGAGTGAAGCTATGCAGCGGGTGGGCAACCCGGCTAATGACTCCGATACGGGTGGTATTTATATGGCTTCAGCCCGTAACTTAATTGGGCAATGTAGTGTGAAGCCCCTCGCAATCGCTGCTTCTAGCAACAATTTTGTAGCTCCCTACACAGGGGAACTTATCTCTCCAGAGAACTGTCCAGAGCAGCGCAATGAACTGAATGAAGCAGCTATTCAGTCTGGCCAATACCCTCTGGTACGAAGATTATTTTTAATTACTAAAGATGGAGAGTCTACTGATGCCCGCGTCGGCGAAACTTACGCCGATCTGCTACTTAGTGATGAGGGACAATCCTTGATCAGAGAAGCTGGATTTATCCCCCTCCGGTCATTTTAACTAGCATTCTCAGGCAAAATTTAGGACCTTAGGACTTACACATTTTGTCGATTTTGTGGCCGCGACGCGGCCACAAAATCGACAAAGTTCTTCAGGATTACGCAAAACTTGCGTAATATCAAACCCGGTTGAAGAACCCAAATATCATTTTCGCCCAATGTATTGCATTGGGCGAAAATGATATTTGGATTTTACGGCTGCTTATACAAATTTGCCAAAAATCTACTACAGATAATTTTTTGAAAGCCTTGCACTGCATGACTCTCAAAAAATTATCTGGTTTTGATTTTTGTTGAATTGGTATTAACCAGACTTGATATAACTTCTGACCCTTTAGATCAATACAAGGGGCTAAATCGGCCTTGAATCTACTATAGATTAAGGGCAATATCTAACAGCAGATATTTTATGAAGTTCTGCAAACAAGCGCATAAGTTCGTCTTCTTTTTCCGATAGTCCCAATGAAAGGAATAAAGGGGCGTAAAACCATGAATCTAAAAAGAATACAAGAGATGAGTATTCGCGTATCCAATATTTCAGTGAAGACAGGCAACCCTTATCTTGCCACACTACTAATAATTTTGTTTGTTGTAGTTGTTTTGTTGTTCATTGCAGGTCCCATCTATCTCAGAATAAAGCTATTTTGTTTCCTCTTTGCAATTTCCATGCGTGAATTGGGTATCAATATTCATCTTGGAGTAGCGCTATATATCTTAGGATTCTGCTGCTGCTGGATACACATTCCCTTGTATATGGTGATGTCGTTAAAATCCACTGAACTAAAGTTCTATGAGTTGTACCCTCTTTGGCTCATTAAAAAGAACAGCCCTTCCTACGGAAAGACATTTCAACCTCACCTTTGCGTAGCGATCAACTTAGGAGGTGCGTTAGTTCCGATTGCGATCGCACTGTACCAGTTCAGTCGTAACTCACCAACTTCTATACTAATAGTTACAGCAATTACAGCCTCAGCAAGTTACCTTTTTGCCACTATCATTCCTGGCATAGGCATTTGTCTTAAGTGGCATCAATTTTGGATTGTCGCCATTCTTTCTGCCCTATCTGCCCTACAAGTCTTGTCAGAAGCTGAGGGCTCAGCCGCTTCCATTGCCTTTGCAGGAAGTGTGCTTGGAACTTTGATTGGAGCCGACTTATTGCATCTAAAAGAAGCTCAGAAGAAGTTATTGGGTGAAGTTTTGAGCATTGGTGGAGCGGGACTTCGAGATGGAATTATACGCTGTGGTCTGGCCTCATTATTACTCGCTGAATGCATATCTTATGGCATTAACCTTTTCAAGCTGATACCGAATTCATTATTCGGATACGTAGCGTCTTAATTTCAATCACAAAACGAGTCATTTAAAGGCTCTAAGGATAACTGAAATTCTGACCATAAAATCATCAAGACTTATTAAATTTTGACAACAAAAATCATCCCCTCTAAAAGGAGAATACAAGTCATGGCTAACCGTAATGAAACCCGAGGATTTATTTCATCGTTTTTGGCAGCAATAACCATGTTGATCGCTATAGGTTTCCAGGCACTAAACACTTTACCTCCAGAAATATTATTGCAATTCGTCATCTCACAGGCTAATGATCCTGACACAGAGCCCTCCGGAGCAGATACCCCCGCTAGGGCACTCACTTTTGCTGAATTTGGCACCAGCCAAGACATTCCAGCAGGTAACTGGTTCTATGGAGGGAGTACGACTTGGGCGGCGATTCGTGAGCTAACCGATGCTCGAATCAATGAGACTGTACCTGGTTTTCAAATCACTTACATACAAGATCCTGTCGAACCCCCCGGTTCTGGCAATGGCATCGAGATGTTAATCAAAGGCAAAACATCTTTCGCCCATTCTTCTCGTCCGATTCGAGATGAGGAGCTGGTAGCTGCGGCGCAGCGAGGCATTCAACTTGAGCAGATTCCAGTCGCTCTAGACGCGATCGCCGTAGTTGTTCATCCCGACTTGCCTATTGATGGTTTAACGATTCAGCAACTCATTCAAATTTACATTGGGAGAATTACTAACTGGCAAGAACTAGGCGGTCCAGATATAACGATAAAACCATTCACGGCCCCCCTCGATAGTGGAGCGCCAACGATCCTGCGGGAAGACTTTTTTGCAGAACAAGACGACTTTGCCGACAATGTACAACCCATTGCAACCCCAACTGAGGCAATTCAGCAAATCAATAGCGCTGCGCCCGCAGATCGTGGGGCTATTTACTTGGCCTCCGCTCGCAACTTGATTGGCCAATGCAGTGTCAAACCGCTAAAAATTGCCCGTGAATCGGAGAGACTCATTGCTCCTTATGCAGGCGAGTGGATTCCTCCTGAGGAGTGCCCAGAAAAGCGCAACCAGCTTCATGAAGCGGCCCTCCAATCAGGCCAATATCCACTCACACGGCGACTATTCGTGATTGCTAAAGAAGGCAATACGGCTGACCAATTATCTGGTCAAATCTATGCAGAGTTGTTATTGACCCGTGAAGGCCAGTCCCTGATCCAAGAAGCAGGCTTCGTTCCGTTAGTTAACTTCTAGTAGAAAGGTGAGTATAGTCTCACTTGGCAGTGCTGATTAAGGGGACATTTTTTCTGAGAAGGAGAGTACTATGCGCCTTCTCAGAAAAAACCATTCTTGGATTCTGCAACGCCTCTTATTTTTATACCAATGGAGAGCGATTGCTATTGATGTGGGCATGGGTCTTCGTCAGTGGGTCTTGTTACATGTTTAGGTCTTTGCTCTGAATCATGCCTGTTTCATACCACCGGCCAAAAACGTTACAAGTTTTGCAATCGTATTTTGAATATCCTGTGATTGGCTACTTTTCAGTAAGGCGTTGGGGGTATCTGCCTTGATCTGAACCCGAATTAAGCTTGCAACCACTAAGTCCATTTTCCAATTGAGTTGCGATCGCGACTGCTCGGGCAGGACTCGTTGCAAGATATCCAAAAACGGCTCAAGACTCGAACTAAATTCCCCACGAGCAATGCCCTGTACCGGCTCTGGCTCACTCTGGCAACGTCCCATAAACCGCGCTCGCAGCATTCCATTTCGCTCATCCCCGGCTATTAACTCGAACGGGGGGGTTAAAAACGCCGTTAATATATCCTCGACTGAAGGCGTATCCGTCTTGGCCTTCAGTCGATTCAGCATCTCAAGTTGGCGCTTGATGATAGGGGCAGCCATACGATGCACCACCGCCCGCAATAACTCTTCCTTCGAACCAAAGTGGTAGTGAACGGCAGCCAAGTTGACATCTGCTTCACTGACGATATTGCGGAGCGTCGTCGCTGAGAAGCCTCTTTCTGCGATGAGGCGCTCGGCAACGTCGAGGATTTGGGTCTTGGTATCGATCGTGGTTGCGTTGCTCATTCTATTCAAACGTACGAACAATTTCTATATTACGTGAACATCCTCTGAAACGGTTGATTTCATAAACTCTTAAGCAATTTAGCTATTCAGAGGTCTTGCCTTTATTTCAAACGTACGTTTTAATACTATCAAACGTACGTTTGAAATAAAGGTGGCTCTCCTAATTCTTTTTGTGACTTGCTTCTGATTGGTCTCCTTAGCTTTTGAGTACCGCGCGAGACTTTCCAGATTTTACACTCATCTAAGGTGAGTAAAACAAACGTTTGAACTAATCATTGTTCTAGTAAGGCTACCTATGACTACTCATTCTTCGTCTTCCAAGTCCGCCAAGGACTTCCACCCTTCAAAGATATTGAAACCGATACGTCGGTATCCAAAGCACGCTATCGGAGTGGGGGCGATCGCCCTTCTACTCCTGGTCGGTCTTCCTATCGTGAGAACGCAGCTTGCTGGCTCGAACGCTAGCACCGCTGAGGCAAGTGAGCCCGCAGAGCTAGCCGTAGAAACCCTGAGGGTTCAAGCGGTCAACAGCTACGACACAACACGAACCTATACCGGAGAAATTACAGCTTTGCGATCGAGTGATTTGGGCTTTGAGCGCAGTGGTCAGCTAGAGTCGGTGCTGGTGCAAGAGGGCGATCGCGTGGATATCGGCACGCCGCTCGCACAACTTGATACCAGCAACCTACAAACCCAGCTTCAGCAACTCGAAGCCGACAAAGCTCAAGCCCTAGCCGTACTCGCGGAACTCGAAGCAGGACCACGGGCAGAAGATATTGCCGCTGCCGAAGCCGTTGTTCGCCAAATTGAACAGGACTTGGCACTCCAGCGCACCCAGCGATCGCGACGAGAGTATTTGTATGAGCAAGGGGCGATTTCCCTTGAAGAGCTAGACGAGTTTACCTATGGGCAAGGCTCTCTCCAAGCACAGTTAGACCAGGCACGCAGCAATCTAGAAGAACTGCAAAATGGCACACGTCAAGAGCAAATTCTGGCGCAGCGAGCCGTGGTGCAGCAGATCGATGCGGCGATCGCCGATGTTGATGTCAATATCCAAAAAAGTACGCTGCGATCGCCCTTTGCAGGTATCGTTGCTTCCCGCGAAGTCGATGAAGGCACCGTGGTTGGTGCGGGTCAATCGGTCATTCGTTTCGTCGAAGATGCGACACCAGAAGCTCGAATTGGTATGCCTACCACCATCGCCAGTCAGCTTCAGATCGGCGATCGCCAAACGGTGCAATTGGACACAAGTAGCTTTACCGCTACCGTCACGGCTGTGCTGCCCGAAGTTGATCCTGAGACCCGTACCCAGGTTGTGCTGTTCCAGCTTGACCGCACCGCCGTCTCCAACATTAATCCCGGTCAAACGGTACGCGCTGAGATTGCCGAAACAGTTCCAACAGATGGCATCTGGCTACCTACGTCCGCCCTGAACCAAGACATTCGGGGGCTGTGGAGCGCCTATGTGCTGGTACCGACCGAAGAGGAAGACCGCTACGAGGTACAACTCCAGTCTGTCGAGATTTTGCATCAGGAAAGTGCGCGCGCCCTCGTACGCGGAACCATCCAATCGGGCGATCGCATCGTCGCCAACGGAGCCCATCGATTGGTGCCTGGTCAACAGGTACGACCGGTTCAGTCATTTTGAATTGTTGCACTACTGAACTTAAAACTCAAAACCCAAAACCCAAGACTACTATCCCCTCCCTCACCCCCTACTCCCATGGTTCGCCCATTTTTTACCAACATTCGTTTACTGATTCTCACAGTCATATTGATTCTTGGCTGGGGTATCTCCTCTTACCAGGCATTGCCACGTCAGGAAGACCCTGAGCTGGTTGCCCGTACAGCCATTGTGAGAACAGCCTTTCCAGGTGCCAGCGCCGAGCGCGTTGAAGCGCTCGTGACCACCGTGCTCGAAGAAGAGTTATCCGAGATTGCAGAGATTGACGTGCTGTCTTCCACCTCACGCGTTGGCTTTTCCACCGTGGCAGTTGAACTCGCCGACACCGTCAATAATGCCCAGCCTATTTGGTCAAACGTGCGCGATGAAATGGATGATGCGGCCGCTCGATTTCCGGCAGAGGCCCTCACTCCTGAACTAGACGAAACCAATATCAAGGCCTATACGACCATCGCATCGCTGACCTGGAATCTGCCGGACGACCCGAATTACGCCGTGTTGCGTCGCTATGCTGAAGAGTTAGCCGTCACGATGCGCGGCATCCAGGGTACAGAAGAAGTCGAGTTTTTTGGAACTCCCAATGAAGAGATTCTGGTTGAAATTGAGGCATCAGAATTGGTGGGTGTGGGGCTATCGCCCCAGCAGCTTGCCAATCAGGTCAGCCTCAGTGATGCCAAAGTCAGTGCCGGACAACTCCGCAGCCCAGAACAGAATCTGGCGATCGAAGTTGAAAGCGAACTCGAAACGCTGGAGCAGATTCGTCAAATCCCCGTTCAAACTGGGGAAGGTCAATTCACTCGACTGAGCGACATTGCTAGCGTGAGTCGGGGGGTTCGCTATCCCCTCAGCAATCAAGCCATTATCAGTGGTAAACCGGCGGTCGTCGTCGGGGTGATGATGCAATCAGGGCTACGGATTGACCAATGGTCTGCGGAGGTGCAAAGAGAACTGGATGCGTTCAGCGATCGCCTGCCTCAGGGTGTTAGCTTAGATGTTATTTTCGACCAAAGCAGTTATGTCGCCCATCGCATCAGCACACTGCTAGCCAACCTTGTATTTGGTGCCATTTTAGTGGTCGGGGTGACGCTGATCGGCATGGGTTGGCGCTCCGCGATTGTTGTCGGGACGGCGCTGCCATTGACAATCTTTGCCGTGTTTGGCTGGATGACTGTCTTTGGCGTCCCCATTCACCAAATGTCTATTACGGGGCTGATCATCGCATTAGGACTGCTCATCGACAATGCCGTCGTCGTTGTGGATGAAATTCAGGTCGAGATGCAGCATGGCAGAAACCCGCTCCACGCAGTGACCGCAACGGTGAGGTACTTGCAAGTGCCGCTGATGGCCTCCACCCTCACAACAGTGATGACCTTTTTACCCATTTACTTATTGCCGGGGGGAGCCGGAGAATTCGTTGGTTCGATTGCGTTGAGTGTCATTCTGTCCCTCATTTCTTCATTGGTGATTTCTCTGACGGTAATTGCCGCTTTGGCTGGTCGCATGTTAGGCAACAGCAATCAACGTTACGACGCGGTGCGGTGTAAGCCCCATCCCAGCATGAGGGAAAAAATTATCCTGTTGTTGATGCAACCAGGCGCATGGTGGAACGATGGATTTTCCTCACCACGCTTAGGTCGTCTCTACCGCTGGTCGATTGGGCGGGTAACGGCACGACCGCTGCTTGCTGTGGCACTCACGATGACGGTGCCCCTCATCGGGTTCATTTCGGCAAGGACGCTTGAGAATCAATTCTTTCCCTTGCTCGATCGTGACCAGTTCCACATTGAGATAGAGTTTTCATCGCAAACGGCGATCGCGCAAACCAAGGCCAAGGTGCTGCAAGCCAGTGAGGTAATCCGAGAGCACGACAATGTGGACGATATCCACTGGTTTGTGGGAGAGAGTGTGCCGAAGTTCTACTACAACCTGACAGTTGACCGCCAGAATCAGCCTTATTACGCTCAGGCGATGGTGCAGCTCAAGTCTGACGCAGGCGTGGACACGCTGGTTAAAACCTTGCAAACGGAGCTAGATGGCTTACTCCCTTCTGCTCGGGTGATTGTGCAAAAGTTTCAGCAAGGGCCACCGTATGCCGCTCCGGTAGAAATGCGAATCTACGGCCCCGATATTAGTGAACTGCGGCGACTGGGAATGGATGTCCGGAAGATCTTGACCACTATTCCGGATGTGATTCAGGTGCGCGATGACCTGACTGAAGGCCGCCCCACCCTCGGGTTATTTGTTGACAACGAGCAGGTGCAGCAGGCGGGATTGAACAATACGGCGATCGCCCAGCAGCTCGCGGCTTACTCGGAGGGGGTTACCGGCGGCGCAATTTTAGAATCAACCGAAAATCTACCCGTGCGCGTGCGCCTCACCGACACGGATCGCGCAAGCTTAGAGGCGTTGGTCTCACTGGATTTGCGGCCCGATCAGACCCAAGACCGTGCCTTTCGACCGACCTCTGCCCTGGGCGAGTTTGAACTCATGCCCGAACTCGCTGCCATTGCTCGTCGCCATGAGCAGCGGGTCAATACGATTCAGGCATTCATTACCTCTGGCGTGCTGTCGGAAACCGTTCTCACCGCCCTACAAGAAAGGCTCGAAGCAGAGAACTTTGAGCTCCCTCCGGGCTACAGCTATGAGTTTGGCGGAGAATATGCCGAGCGCAGCACCGCCGTCGGCAACCTGATGCTGTACGTGCCACTGCTGTTGCTAGTTATGCTGACAGCGCTCGTGCTATCGCTGGAGTCGTTTCGACAAACGGGCATCATTGCAGCGGTAGCGGTTGGCTCTATTGGCATGGCGCTGTTTTCCCTCAAGATATTTGGCTCACTCCTTGGCTTTATGGCGATCGTCGGCACGATGGGTCTGGTGGGCATCGCGATCAACGGAGCCATTATTGTGCTCTCGGCGCTCAATCAAGATCCGCAAGCCAAATACGGCGATCGCCAGGCCGTACAAGATGTCGTGGTCAAGGCCACCCGTCATGTTCTGACAACCACGATCACAACCATGGTGGGCTTTGTGCCCCTACTTGCCTCTGGCGACCCCTTTTGGGCACCCTTGGCGATCGCGATCGCAGGGGGCATTGGCGGCTCTCCCATCCTGGCGCTCTATTTCACCCCTGCGGCTTACCTGTTGCTACAACGACGGCGATCGCCATCAAATCATCAACCTCCTAACGAATCGACGGAGCCCCTCTCTGTTGAGCAATTCACGATGTGAAGCGGTCGAACGAATCCGCTGAACGGTTTAAGACCATTCGTTTAGAGTCCAAAACGATTAAGGGTATTTACATCATGTCTCCACATATTCCAGACCTCAAAAATGTTGGGGTTGCTCAGTTCTGGCATCACTATTCTGCTAACGCTGTGCTTGCACAACTCAACACCAGTGCTCATCAGGGGTTGAGCCGCTCCGAAGTGGTTCATCGCCTGGCGCAGTTTGGCGATAATGCCCTCACGAAGACCAAGCGAAAAAGCCTACTGAAAATTTGGATTGAGCAATTTCAAAGTCCGCTCATCTATATTTTGGTGATCGCCGCCATCATTACTTTTTTATTGCGGGAATGGGTCGACGCCATTGTCATTTCAAGCGTGGTATTGGTGAACGCTCTCATTGGCTTTATTCAGGAAGCAAAGGCAACCCGAGCCATGGAAGCCTTGAGTCGTTCGATGCCCAGTCAAGCCACCGTGATTCGGCAGGCTGAAAAGCAAAAAGTCGCAGCCACCGAGTTGGTTCCGGGCGACATTGTCCTTTTGCAGTCGGGCGACAAAGTTCCGGCTGATTTGCGACTGCTCACAAGTCAGTCGCTTCAGATTAACGAATCGGCTCTAACGGGTGAATCGGTACCCGTTGAAAAGCAGCCCATCGAAACGCTCTTGGAACAAACCCTCCTGGGCGATCGCATCAACATGGCTTACTCTTCCACCTTTGTCACTTTTGGCACTGGTAGGGGCATTGTGGTGGCCACCGGCGACCAGACCGAGATTGGCCAAATTGGACAACTCATGGCCTCTGTGCAAGAACAGCAAACCAACCTGACCCGTCAAATCGGCCAGCTCAGCCAGTTTCTGCTCAAGCTGATTTTACTGCTCGCCGCCCTCAACTTTGCCGTCGGGCTCCTGCGCGGCTCTGACATGAAGCATATGTTTGAAGCCACCATTTCTCTTATGGTTGGCATGATTCCAGAAGGCTTGCCCGCCATCGTCACCGTCGCTCTGGCCATTGGCGTTTCTCGCATGGCTGACCGCCATGCTGTCATTCGCAAACTGCCTGCGGTCGAGACCCTGGGTAGCGTCACCGTGATCTGCTCCGACAAAACCGGCACCCTCACCCAAAACGAAATGACCGTTCAGGCCATTTTTGCCGGGGGCGATCGCTTCCAGGTTTCGGGGGGGGGCTACGTACCCGAGGGGAAGTTCTATCAGGCCGACCAACCAATTCATCCAGAGCACCATCCTGCCTTAATGGAATGCTTGCGGGCTGGGGCTCTCTGCAACGATTCTCGACTCATTCGGGGAGACCTATCTTGGCAAGCAGAAGGTGACCCGACGGAACTGGCCTTGCTGACCAGTGCCGCCAAAGCGGGCTTAGAGGCACGTGAGCTGGAAGCGACATACCCGCGCTTGGGTGATATTCCCTTTGAATCTCACTATCAGTACATGGCGACCCTGCATCACCACGACAGTCAGCCGTCTGCTGTGGTTTATCTCAAAGGATCGATGGAACAACTGCTGCCCCGCTGCCAGCAAGCCTATTCAAGCAATGGTCAACCCATGCCCTTAGACCGATTTCAAATTGAGCAAAACGCTCGTGCTATGGCCACCGAAGGGTTGAGGGTATTGGCCATCGCGCGCTTAGACCTGGCCGCCGATACGATCGACCATGACACCGTCTCGACGGGGCTCACGTTTCTTGGCCTACAGGCAATGATGGATCCCCCCCGACCGGAGGCAATTGAAGCGATTCGCGTCTGCAAAGCAGCCGGCATTGACGTGAAAATGATTACGGGCGATCACATTGATACAGCGATCGCGATCGGCAAACAAATTGGCCTAATCTCTACCGCAGCCGAGTCCGAGCAGCCCATTGCCCTCAACAGTCCAGATATTGAGGCCCTGTCTCAAGAGGATCTCGTGCCCCTGGTGGATCAGATACCCGTGTTTGCTCGAGTTACGCCGAAGCAAAAGCTGCGACTCGTCGAGGCGCTGCAGTATCGCGGCCATATTGCCGCCATGACCGGGGATGGCAGCAACGATGCCCCGGCACTCCAACAAGCAGACATTGGCGTTGCAATGGGAATCACAGGCACCGAAGTGGCCAAAGAAGCGGCTGACATGGTACTCACCGACGATAACTTCGCAACAATCGAAGCGGCCGTAGAAGAAGGTCGGAGCGTCTTCGATAACATCTCGAAGGCGGTCATTTGGACCTTGCCCACCAACCTGGGAGAAGGACTCATCATTCTGGTTGCGACATTCTTAGGGGTGGTGCTACCGATTACGCCACTGCAAATTTTGTGGATTAATACCGTCACCGCTGTGTTGTTAGGGTCAACCCTAATCATGGAGCCCAAAGAGCCAGGGCTGATGCAGCGATCGCCCCGTCCGCCGCGATCGCCCCTGCTTAGCAAACTGACCATTCGCCGCATCTTTATCGCAGGTTCTCTGCTTGCAGCGTTTACCTTCACCACCTTTGACATTGCCCTGCACCAGGGACAGTCCATTCCGGCCGCTCGCGCCATTGCCGTCAACACCTTGGTCGGCGGAAAAATTGCGATACTGCTGGGCTGCCGTTCACTGAAGTATTCCTTGTCAGAACTAGGATTCTTTAGCAATCTGTGGGTGTTGGGCGGCATCGGAGTGGCGATCGCACTGCAGCTTCTGTTGACCTATGCCCCCTTCATGAATTTCATTTTTGAAACAGCTCCCGTCGCCTCTGCATCCTGGCTTTTAATTCTGATAGGAATGGTTATCCTTTACAGCTTGGTTGAGTTGGACAAGTGGCTGCGCCGGAAACACGCATCACGCTAAACACAATGAAATTTGTCATTACTTCGAATGCTGCAAGGGGGAAAATTGATAAACATATCCCATTCCAACTCGCAATCTTTAGACGCAAACGATCTAAATGAGCTCCAGCAATTCCAGGGGAATCTAGAGAGCTGTGTCTCAGACGGAATACTATTCTTCGAAGACTTGGAAGCGGCTCTCAGCGATTTATACACCAATCGCAAGTTGACCCCCCAAAAGCTGGCATTCATCCGACAGTTTTTTGGGGAGACGATGCAACTTGGCGATTTACGGTTGGCTTGGCGGTTTTACAAGAAGCCTTGAGATTGCTCTAGCCTAGCTCTTCCAACTTAGAAGGCAATTTAGAAGGCGGGGCAGCCGACCAAGCCAAACCAACGTTAAGGCGTTGCAAATCTTCGATTTAAACGGACGTTTGATTCAATTCATCTTTTGAAAACTCATGAACAAAACAAGGAAACAAACCATGCAATTTCCACTTTGGAAATATCTCACTCAACCCCTTTGGGATAACACTCATCCACTTGTTCTCGACCCCGTCCAGTATTGGCAGCGCCATAAAATATGGCACCTGAATCGCTGTCTCGACAACGCGTTTCTAGAACAGTGCTGGACCATAGACTATCAACTTTTTGTCGTGCATTACCGCGACTTCTGTAGCCGCAATGCCCTTGAGGAAGCCCCCCAGTGGCTTGTGGAACGGTGCTGGCACAGCCAGCGGTGCGGGCGCACTTACGAACATCCAGAAAATTGGCTTCCCAAAAAAGAAACCTGATGAATCACTAGGTTGACCTCATTGTCAGAGCTATCACTTACACCCGTTGGAGAATTATTATCATGCCTCAGCCAAACATCGTCTTGTTTAGCAAATCAAACTGCAGCTACTGTGATCGGGCCAAAGCCGTTTTGCACAAAGTTGGCCTTGCTTATGAAAACTACGATGTAACGACCAATAACGACAATGCAAGTGCGGCTATATATTTCAGCGGTGTAGCTACGGTGCCGCAAACTTTTATCGGTGCCTATCACATCAACGGTGCAGAGGATTTAGAGCAGCTAGACGCGACGGGTCAATTGGACGCCATCCTCACTATTGCTCGCGGTTCGGCTCTTCCCTTCGATTCAATGTCCAGCGACACCTTGCATCAAGGGGCAGACGATTGGGTTCTGCGGGAGGTGATTCCGCAAAGCGATGGTTCACATAGCCAGGATCCTGAGAGCTGGCCAATTCTGCACTTCTACAAGCAGTTCTTTGGGTTTTGGCCCAATACATTTGCCTATCTGCACCACTGGCCCGAAGCCTACAAGCTTTTTGTCTATTGCCACAACTTCTCTGCGGTGAACTATGGGAAGAAAGAGCTGGGCCCCGTCAACATGTTTGCGGTCGCCTATTCGACCTCAAACGCCCATGGGTGCTCTTACTGTCAAGTACACAGTGCAGCCACCGGGGGCGAACACTCGCTCAACGTTGTGCAGCAATACAAGCAGGCCCGCGAGGGTGATATGGATGCCGCCAACCCGTTTGGAGCGTTGGAGTTGGCGATCGCAGAGCTGGCTGCCGATGCTACCCGTAATCAGGTTACGACGACTCATATCAAGAAAATTGTAGGCTTGGCCGGAGCGCCCAAACAGGCTCAGGGCTATATCAAAGGGGTGGAAATGATGGTTGCGGCCTTTGGGTTTCTCAATGTTTTTAACGATCTGACAGGCTTAGAGCTAGAGGGGCAGTGGGCAGAGCAGGCCAGCACCCAGAGTAGTATTGATGCCGGACGGCACACTGCCCAGTCCGTAAATCCTTCGAATCTGGACTATGAGATACCAACTGGCGGCCCCTCCATCGAGCAAATGTTAGCCAAGTACAATCGAGAAATCGATGATTTAACCGCCTATGCCGAGCGCGAATTTGGGCTCTTGCCCGATTGGATGCAACACTGGCCAGCGCCGCTGCGGAAGCATCATGCCTATTTGTATGGGGAACTCATGGGCGATCGCGACCATACAGTCTTACCCGCAGACCTGAAGCACTTGATGGCAAGGACATCAGCTATTGCCAAAAACCATGATTATTTGGCAGCGATCGAAGGGTTTATGGCACATCACTGTGCAACAGACAAAGCCCGAGCCATCGAACGCATTCGCCATTGTTTTGCCGTAGCGACTGGGACAACCTTCCGCCCAGATTTGTTTAGTCAACGCGAGCAGGCGGCATTGCAATTGGCCTGGCTCTCGGCCCAGTCACCGTTGACAACACCCCGTCGGTTTATCCAAGCGGCTGTGGAACGTTATTCCCCTCAAGAACTGGTTCATCTGATTGTGGTGTGCTCGGTGGCGTCGATGGTACAGCGCTTTGTCGCGATCGCAAAACCTGACTTAGAAGTCAAAGTGGTTGAATTTCTAATCACCTATGACCTAACGTTTGACACCCTGACGCTGCGCTACTCACAACTGTCATCTCAGAGTACTACGCCACAGCTCAGCATCAACTAACCGAACGATCGACATACGTAAAGAGGGATGAGCCACAACACAGGGTGGCCTGAGGCGGCTCCAACGCAGACGACGGCTTGGAGCCGCCTAGCCCAACAACTAGCCCAACAACTAGCCCAACAACGCAGTTAAGCCGACCTGGCGACCAGTCCCTGTCAGGTCGCCCAATTAACCTTGAATGGAGAGGGAAACCCAATGAATTTTACAGCCCTTGGAGCACCGCATTTTGTCCTGGCCGAAGTCGGAGAAATCAGTGAGTCAGCGATTTTTGGGGCACTGCTCGTGTCCACCACCATCATCTTCTTAACCAGCCATGTGTGGGAAGAAATCTGTACTTGGCTGCGGCTACCGCCTGTCCTCGGTCAACTCATCGGCGGAATTATTTTGGGGGTTTCAGCCCTGAAAGTCCTGGTCTTTGCAGACGGCGAAACGGTAATTAATCCCGCCGTGATTCATCTCATTCGTCAGACCACTGAAGCCGATGCCGCAGGCGCTTTAACGGCCTATTCCCACCAGCTCATCGCAATCTCAGAAGGAGCCGCGAATCTGGGCGTCGTTGCCTTGCTGTTTCTCATCGGACTCGAGTCAGACTTCGATCGCTTGCTCAAGGTCGGTCCTCAAGCCGCTATTGTTGCTGGAGCAGGCGTTGTGCTTCCCTTTGTCGGTGGCACAGCAGGACTCATGACACTATTTCATATGCCATTGTTGGCTGCCATTTTTGGGGGAGCCGCCTTAACGGCTACCAGTATTGGGATTACCGCTAAAGTGCTGAAAGACCTGGGGCAACTCCAATCTACCGAAGGGCAAATTATCATCGGCGCAGCTGTATTAGACGATTTGATGGGAATTCTCATCCTAGCTCTCGTCGTCAGTTTAGTTAAAGATGCCGCGATCGATGTTACGGGATTAGGCCTATTACTTCTCAGCACCGTTGGCTTTGTTGGTTTCGTCGTGCTGCTGCGATCGCCCATTGCCAACGCATTCACAGCCCTCAACAAGTGGCTGCGATCGGACAATAGCGTCCTGGTTTTGGGTATTATGTTTGCCCTGCTAATGGCGGCGATCGCCAATGCCATTCACCTAGAAGCGATTCTAGGAGCCTTTGCCGCAGGTGTGATGCTTAGCGGTAGCGAACTGCGACAGCAGCTTTTAGAACGATTTGAACCGATTACAGGCATCCTAGCACCCATCTTCTTTATCGTTGTAGGTGCAAAGACCGACATCAGCATCCTGAATCCAGCCCATCCCGGAAGTGCCACAGGGTTATGGATGGCAGCCGTCCTAATCGTTATCGCCGTATTAGGCAAAGTAGCTGCTAGCTATCTCCTCCCTCGTACAGAAGGACTCAATCGACTGGCGATCGGCATTGGTATGGTACCGCGCGGCGAAGTCGGACTCGTCTTTGTCGGCATCAGTTCTTCTGTGGATATTTTGTCTACCGAGTTGACAGCAGCGATCGTCCTCATGGTGGTTGCCACAACGCTGATTGCTCCACTGCTATTACGCTGGGCACTCCCAGGAGAAAACACCGTTCCGGCTATGACGGCTGAATCGCTTTCCGAGGGGTAGACCCCATCCATCGCTATCCCTATCCAATCCTGCTGATTGATAACCATTGCTCATTAAATCCCAGCCGTACTCATTGCCAACGACTCATGCTCACACCCTTCTCGAACCTTGTAGTTATTCACACAACAGAATTTCATTCCCATGAAAACGACTCACTCCCATACTCGTAGACATCCCCATTTATCTCGCTGGCAGCAGTCTACTGCCTGGATCCTACAAATTGCCGCGACAATCATTTTTCTAACCGCAGGCAACTCAAAAATCATCGGCACCGAAAAGGCAATCGAGGTGTTTAGTCACTTTAGCAGTAGCCCAGAGCTGCGATACCTGATAGGTGGCTTTGAAATTGTCTGTGCGATGCAGCTCCTCTTTCCCGACCGAGCCTTTATTGGCAGCATGATGCTAGCCGCACTCATGGGTGGTGCGATTCTGGCTCATTTAGCCATAATCGAGGGTGGCCCCATTCCCGCCTTTGTTTTGCTGTGCATCTCTGTGACCATTGCTTGGTTCAGACGACCAACGGACATGATGAAGAGCTAAAGAATCGGAAAAAGTATTCGACTGAAGAATAAGTTAGGCGAGCATATCCATGTACGAATCACACATCAGGGTTAGGCGGGTTGCGATCGCAATCCTAGCGGTGTTCATCGTGACGGATTTTTGGCCCCACCCCACCCTGTCTCCGGGGCTGATTCTAACAGCGCTATCGAGAATAAATGCGATCGCTGAAGATGTGATCATGGGAAGGTGAATCGCCGTTGCATTTGAACGGTCTCAAGCTTTAGGACAGGCACCATTGGAGGTCGGGGGAACGCGATCGCGGATGTCATGGCTAGCATCCTTGAATTTCAGGGCTGACAGCCTTTACAATCAGGTCGCCTTCAGCATCATCTACAGTCAGATGCTGAGCGATCGAATTTCATCCAGCATGATTGCTTAGTACCATCCCCAGGGTCTCCCTATGTCATCGCCTAACCTGCTCCAGCAGTTACGTACCCGCCTTCAGTCATGGCTCATCAAAGTGCCGATTCTGAAGTTGCGTGCTTCTTTACTTAAAGATGCCCAGCTTACTCTCAACTTTTTGGTTCTACTAACGGGTTCTTGCCTGATCGCTACCTTTGGTTTGATTATCAACAGCGCCGCCGTCATCATCGGCGCGATGATTATTGCTCCCCTGATGCAGCCGCTGCGAGGGTTCGCCTTTGCCACCATTGAAGGGGATCGGGAGCTGTTGAGGCTTAGTACCGTTTCCATTATTGTTGGTACGCTCGTCGGGGTTCTCATGGCCTGGCTAGCCGGAACATTGATGGGAATTCCTGAGTTTGGCACTGAAGTGCTGGCCCGCACCCAACCCACGCTCATTGACCTCGTGATTGCCTTGGTCGCAGGTGCCATTAGTAGTTACGCAAAGGTTCGCCCCGAGATCGGAGATGCGCTGCCGGGAACAGCGATCGCCGTGGCGCTGATGCCGCCCCTCTGTGTGGTTGGCCTAACGCTGTCTCAAGGGCAGTGGGTCTACAGTGGGGGTGCCTTTTTGCTGTACTGCACGAACCTGTTGGGCATCACGCTTGCCTGCACGCTGGTCTACGTCTTGGTTGGATACACGCAGCGCGACAATCAGTTTAGCCGCACCCTTAGCTGGAGTGTGAGTGCCATCTTGATGGTGATCCTCGTCATTCCGTTAAGCATTAGCTCCCTGGAG
This sequence comes from Vacuolonema iberomarrocanum LEGE 07170, assembly GCA_015207365.1. GTDB lineage: Bacteria > Cyanobacteriota > Cyanobacteriia > Elainellales > Elainellaceae > Vacuolonema > Vacuolonema iberomarrocanum. The sequence goes on along the minus strand of JADEXA010000003.1, from coordinate 78,864 downwards.
CTGATTCGCAAGAGCCGCCTAGACTATTCGATGCAAACGATTTTGAGCAACAACCCTTTGCTGGTTCGACAAGATGTCGAGCTACTGGAAACCCGCATAGACTGGCAAACTTCAGAGATTGAGCTGGTGGTTCGGGCGGTTGAACTGATTACCCCCGAGGAGGTGGCGCTGGTCGAGCAAGCCGTTGCCACAGAGCTGGGTCAGCCGTTTAGTGTTTCTTTCAACGTGACCCAATCCACCAAAGTTAATACGCCAGCCGCACGCTGAGTCATAGCAACTCCTGTAGAAGAATCCCAATACCGTTTGTGCCCGCTGCAACGCAGCGGGCACAAACGGTATTGGGATTTTATGGCTATTGCACCGAATTTGATATCAATTGAGATCTTCCCCTTCTACTGAACTTGTGGCGGCTTGCTCGACGGTATTCAAGATGGTTCTTATCCACAAATCTCCAACTGGATCCGCTGCATCCGTAAAGCCGTTGGTCGTAATTGAAAGGGTCATGTTCAAGTCTGGCAAGTGATACATATTGGCCCGCCAACCAAAAAGACTTTGGGCACCATCATGCCCTTGCACTCTCCCAACGTCGGGGGCATTGTCGTACATGGCACCCAGGCCATACTTGAAGTTTCCTAGAAATGGGTTGCCACTGCCCACCATCTGACCTAGCAAGGCAGGGGAAAGGAGTGCGCCAGAAAACAATGCCCGCGCAAACTGGTTTAAATCCGTTGGGGTTGAAACCAAACCACCGGCTGCTTTTTTAAACGAAAGTGAGGGGTGAACTCCACTTAAAATATCTTCGAAATTGCCATCGCCCGTCTCGTCATAGTAGGACTTGACATACCCACCCGGAATATCTTCTGGGTATGCATAGAAGGTATCTTGGAGTCCCAATGGCTGAAAGAACCGGGTTTGGAATTCTTGCTCTAAGTCCGTACCCGTGACCGCCTCAACAATTTCTCCTAACAGCGTATAGTTTGGATTACTGTAGCCAAACTCACCGGGCTCGCCCATCGGTTCTTTATCGTAAATCAGTTCCAGAAAATCCTCTGGCGTCCATTCTCTCTGGGCAATGTCAGGATTCTCCAGATAGGCTTCGGCTAGATCACCCCCGTCATCTCGAATTCCACTCGTATGCCCCAGAAGCTGACGTACGGTGATGCGATCGCCATTGGGTATCCGCTCAGAAATCTCCGGTAACCATTGGCTCATCGGGTCATCCAACCCTAGTCGGCCTTCCTCGACCAACTGCAAAATAGCGGTCGCGGTAAAGACTTTAGTGACACTGCCCACCACGAAGCGATCGTCTGTGGTGAGGGGCGTCTCATTTTCGAGATCAGATACGCCCTGGGCGCGCGTCCAGTTGCTGCCATCGGGAGCCATGACGGATATAGACATACCCGGAAAACCACTTTCTGTCAGAACCTGATTTAGGTCGGCCTGGAAAGCCGCTTGCAGTTCGGCATTACCAAAATCGAAATTATCTTCCGTCAGATCCTCGGATCCAACCCCTTCCAGTAAGATCAATCCTTCTCGCAGTTCGGTACTGATGATGGTGCCCGCTTCGGTATCCAGGAAAATTAGATCGTCGAATGTGATGCCAAAGTTCAGCGTCAGTTGGTCTTCGCCCACTGTGAAGTCCGTGATAGTAAAGTCGGGTAAAGGCGGAAAAATTGTAATTTTTGGTGTGTCGGGTAAGCGACCATCGCCCAAACGAAAGTCGTCATTCCCTTGCCCACCGGTCAGGATACCACCGTCTAAGTTAATCAGTACATCATCCCCCAGATGCCCCCTGAGCGTATCCCATCCAGCACCACCATCGAGTTGGTCGTTGCCCATGCCACCCCGGAGATCATCATCCCCAGCCTGCCCCTTAAGTGTGTCGTAGCCCTTGCCCCCCACCAGGTCATCATTGCCAAGACCACCGATTAGATAATCGCGATGAACGCCACCATAGAGGCGATCGCGCCCCGCGCCACCATTAAGCCAATCTAGGCCAGCCTTACCGTACAGCCTATCGTCACCCTCACCGCCAGAGAGGCTATCTGAACCCGCACGACCCAAGAGGCGATCGCGCCCTTCCAGGCCATAGATTCTATCTGGTTTCGGCGTTCCCGTTAGCTTTTCATTCTCCTCAGTGCCATACTGCGGGGCGCTCTGATAGTCCCTCGTGGTCACTAATAAGTCGTTTAGGGCTTGATCGGCATAGTCTTCAGTCGCCGTTTGATCAACGCCATTCCGGTAGACAACGGTTGTGGTTTCCGTTTCTCGGTCATAGCGCAGCCGCACCGTCCAACCATAGCTATCACCATTAGCAAAAAAGTGCCGCCCTTCGCCAATAACATCCTGATAACCAAAGCCCAAGCCTACGCCAACTTCTGGCACAAGTGGATCCTCCGTCGAGATCGTCACTCCGCCGGTAATCATTTCCTGTAGCGCATCGGAGCTAACCAGCTCACCCTCAAACAACGCTTGGGAAAACCGAGCTAAATCTTCAACCGTGGAAACCAGCGCGCCCGCCCCACCAAAGCGTTCGAGATCGGCATCCTCCGCATTCAAGTCAAATGTTCCATCTCCATCCAAATCGATATAGCCAGGTTGATATCCCCCTGGAATATCCTCATCTGGCATGAACGTGTTGTTGAGGTCGAGGGGGTCGATGATGCGTTCGCGAAACTGGGTGGTCAGAGTGGAATCGGTTGCTGCTTCAATGATTAACCCGAGGAGAAGATAGTTGGCGCTGTTGTATTCCACATCATTTCCAGGGGCAAAGCTGGGCGCGCGATCGTACACATAGCGTGAGAGTAGCTCGGTGGGCGTCCAGTCTTGAAAAATCAAAGACGGATCTTCAACCAAGTCTTGTAGATATTCATCGCTCATCAGGGTGCTGTTCACCCCACTGGTATGGCTCAGCAGTTGGCGGATAGTAATTGTATCGCTGTTGGCAATTTGATCTGTCACAGTATCGGGAAGCCACTGATCCATCGTGTCTTCCAGCGATAGCACTGCTTCTTCGGCCAATTGCATGACCACGGCGGCGGTGAAGGGTTTGGTGACGCTAGCGGCTGGAAAGCGATCGCCAACCATAGCGGGAGTTTCGTTTTCCACATCCGCCAACCCTGTCGCTCCCGTCCACAACTGCCCATCCCCTGTGGAAACAGCGGCGATCGAACCGGGGCTATTGCCATCTTCTAGTGATCGCTCCAGACTGGCTTGCAGGTCAGCGTCAAACTGAGGATCATCCACACTCCATCGCATCTGCCCGCCCGATGAATGACCCAGCGTAAGGGTATCCTGACGACTTCGCCAGTAACCATCGAAGCCGCCGAATACCGCTATTTCATTGTCACCCAGCAATATATCTCTATCCGTATCCTCAGAGAACCCGTCAGAATTCGTAAAATGATAAGGATAAAACCCACCCAACGCATCGCGTCCATTACGATTACGCCATAGATCAAGCTGCTCCAGTGCTATCTCTAGCTGAGGGTCAGAAAATGCAGGCGATCGCCCAACATTCTGCGTCAGAGAAAGCAGATCAGCAGAATCATATTCATGCAAGCCGGATCCATTGAGTTCAAATGCGTTGCCGTCTGTGAACGAAGGGTGTACGTCTACCATAAGTCTCCAGGGAATGCTGAATCTGTAGCGTGCAACGGTTGAAGAAACGAATGTCGAAACGGTTGTCAGCTTCACCTTAAATCAAAGGTTTTTGAGCCAAATCGGTCGACTGGTCTATCCAATAGGTCGTTTCCATCATCCGCAGAAATGACCGATCGACTGATGACCTCCTCCCGGTTTTCTCAGACAGTTAAGGTATTCAGCACACATGCTCCATTGCTCCCCTGTGTCAGTTCAGACTTTGCCCTTGTCTAACACAGGGTTTCTACATTTTGGTTGGAGAGTAAGGGCGATCCTCCGACGTTTGAGCAACGGAGCGGAACCCATTTTAATGGGTCTGTCCCCCTAGCCCGCCATTCATTTGCGAGTGGGCGATCGTGTGCACTGGGCATTGCTGGTTGAGGAGCTTATTTTTTTCTGAGAAGGGACATACCGCGCCCTTTCTCAGAAAAAAATAATCCTTGGATCCTGCAACTCCTTTGGCTCCATCAGCCGAATCGCAATTTTTTACCAAAAGACAGCAATCATTTACAAGAATGAACCCATGTTTTCTCCGATAGTGGTACCTGTAAGCCAAAACAAAGTCTTGCAGCTTATTCCACCACAGGAGATATCCAATGGACTACTACACCTTAGGCAACAGTGGACTCAAAGTGAGTCGTCTAGCACTCGGCACCATGACCTTCGGTGATGACTGGGGTTGGGGGGCGGATGAAGCCAATTCCCGTCAGCTATTTGATACGTACCTAGAAGCAGGCGGTAACTTTGTCGATACAGCCGATATGTATACCAACGGCAACAGCGAGCGGATGCTGGGGCAATTCATTAAAGACAGTGGGACGCGCGATCGCGTCATCATCAGCACCAAGTTTAGCTACAACGCCGAACCGGGCAACCCCAACGCCGGGGGCAATGGGCGCAAGAACATCCTCCGGGCGGTTGAAGGATCGCTCCAACGCCTCGGCACCGACTACATCGATGTCTACATGCTGCATACCTGGGACCAGGTAACGCCAGCCGAGGAAGTCGTGCGGACGCTGGATGATTTGGTGCGATCGGGCAAAGTGCGCTATGCCGCCCTGTCGGATGCTCCGGCCTGGTATGTAGCGCAAGCCCAAACGATCGCCAAAGAGCGCCATCTAGAACCCATTAGCACGGTACAGCTTGAGTACTCCCTGGCAGAGCGCAACATCGAATTTGAGTACACCACCTTGGCAAAGCATCTGGGCACCAGCGTCATGGTCTGGTCGCCGCTAGCGAGTGGGTTGCTTTCGGGTAAGTACAAGCCGTCTGAAGAAGGGGTCGAAGGTTCCGGACGTTTGGCGATGCTGGCGAGCAGCGGGAACCCCGCTTTCAACAAGTTCACCGAGAAGAATTGGGCCATTGTCACCGAGTTGGAGGCGGTGGCAAAAGAACTCGATCGCTCCATGGCTCAGGTAGCGATGAACTGGGTGGCAAACCGTCCGGCTGTGGCCTCCGTCATCATTGGCGCGACCAAACTGCACCAGTTGCAAGACAATCTAGGTGCCCTGGACTTCGAGATTCCAGCCGAGCTACAGCAGCGGTTGGATGAGGCCAGCCGTCCGGAAGCGCGATTCCCCTACACCTTCTTTGAACCCAGCCTGCAGGGCATGCTCAACGGCGGTGCAACCGTAGGCGACAAGCCCAAGAGCTTTCAACAGCCCATTTTGATTGAAGGGGCAGGGGCGGGTGTGAGCAACGATTAGTACCTGCCTACCCTACTTATCGGCTCCAACAGCGTTTAACAATCGACCCAAAACAATGTGAATCGTTGAGACAATGCGCAAGCCTTCTACGACGTGGTGACTGCTGCGGAATCTATGACCTGGATAGAAGGCTTGCAGATGGATGACACGATCAGCTCGAACCCTTGGACAATGCCACAGATCTAGCCGCTGAGCATGTTCTCGAAACGATTCAGTCAGGCCACGGCAACTGTTGCCAACGCTATTTTTCTAACCCATCCTTTCAAGAGGTCGTTATGAAATTTTTGTTTATTGGAACCGTTGCTCTCATCACGGCAACGGCTCCCACCCCAGCGATCGCCCAAAGCCCACCGTTTCCCCAGTCCTCCCCACAGATCGCATCGGCGATCTCAACCCAGGGTGCGAATGAAGCCGCCATTGCCACCCTGATCAACAGCGTTGCGACCCTAGCTGACAACGGCGACTTTGAAGCCTTAGAGTCCCTCTATGCCAACGAAATTCAAATAGACTACACATCCCTGTTTGGGGGCGAGGTTCAAACCTTTACCCCAGAAGGATTGATGACAGCCTGGGCATCGGTGTTGCCGGGGTTCGACCAAACCCACCATGCGATTTCCAATATTCAAATCCAGATCGATGGCGATCGCGCAACGGCAACTGCCGATTTCACCGCCGTTCACTATCTGAATCGCGATTATTGGGAGGTCTCAGGGCAATACTTGTATCAGTTTGTCCGCCAACCCGATCGCTGGGTGGTGGAGGCTATGACCTTGCAGCTAAGCGATGAAGTGGGCGATCGCACCCTTTTGGAGCAAGCGGCGGCCCAGGCTACCGAAAATCCCGCCAGCTACCTCCAGCGACAACAAACCGAACAAGCCGTTCGAGATTTTCTCACCAGCCTCGAAACAAAAGACATGGACGCTTTCGCCAACGTCTGGGCCGAGAACGCTATTCAAGATATGCCCTATGCCCCCGAAGGCTTTCCCCGCCGAGTCGAAGGGCGAGACAACCTGATCCAGCATTATGCGGAATGGCCTCAGATAAGTGGTGCAGCCAACTTCACCGACGAATTGGTGTTCTATCCAATGGAAGATCCAACAATGGTCTTTGCCGAATGGCAGGGACGGGTCGAAATCATCCCCACAGGGCGCATCTATGAGCAGCGCTATGGCGGAGTTTTTCAGGTTGTAGACAGCCAAATTGTGCTATTCCGCGAATATTTCAACCCAATCGTCTTCGTTGAAGCGTTTGGCCTCGAAGCAGGGGATGCATCCGGCAATCCCTAAGACGGCTCTACAGATCCCACTTTTCCTCCAATTTCAGATCTCATATCAAATCCGGTTAAATAGCCGTAAAACCCAACTATCGTTTGTGCCCGCAGCTTTGCAGCGGGCACAAACGATAGTTGGGTTCTTCAACCGGATTTGATATCACTCTTCCTACAGGCAGGAGCTAATCCATTACGAAAAGACTATGCTACCTATATATAGGTAATGGTGAAGACGTCGGCCCTGATTCTCACTGGCAAAACTCCAGCAAAAAGCCGATCACAGCCTCACGGAGAGTGGAACCAGCGTGAACAGTGTCGTTAGAAGAAGATCTCAACCGCGTCGAAGCTGTGTTAGCCAAAATTTTATCAACCTATTGCTGGTCGCGCTGATTGGATCTGCCTGCGTTGAGACAAGCACCCCCTCTGCCCAGCCTTCTGGGTCAGCAGAAACCCCTCAGACGACGACCCATGAGGTCATCTCCGACAGTATCGAGTCCTTTATCGGCGAAACGGTTTCGGTGCAAGGAGAGGTAAGGGAAAGGATTGATGATGCGTCGTTTTTGCTCGAGGACGAACGGCCTTTCTTCGGCGGCGAAGACATTATTGTTATCAGCGTGGGTGAGCCAATCACGCTGCTCAACGGCGACGAAAGTGACTTGTATGTAACGGGCGAAGTGCGGCAGCTTGCTATCGCTGACTTTGCACGAGAGTACGGGCTCCAGCTCAACCCTGACCTATATGCCGAATATGAGAATTTGCCGGTCATCATCGCGCAGTCGATTATCCCCTTGCTTAGCCCTGGTGAACTGACCCGCGATCCGGAACGGTATTACAACCAGCAAGTTATGGTTTCGGGCGAAGTGGACGATCGGGTTTCATCGACGGTTTTCACCCTCGATGAAGAACAGGTCTTTGGTGGAGAAGACCTGCTTGTCATTCGCCAACAAACAACGATCGCGATCGCCGAAGATGAAGATGTGGTTGTCACTGGGGTCTTGCGCCCCTATGTGGAAGCAGAATTTGAGCGTGACTATGACCTAAACTGGGATCTGTCAACGCAAGAAACGCTTGAAGCTGAATATAGGGAAAAGCCCGTCTTCGTAGCCGATGATATACAGCGATCCGACCTTAGCGGAGGATATTGATATCTCGCTTGGATGATGGTTCAAACGCTCGCCGCTCGATTTCAACGATCGCTAACACAGCTTGCCGCATTGGGCGTGGTCAAGGGCTGGATGCGCCTTGGCTATGCCGCAAAAGGTGTGCTCTATCTCAGCGTCGGTCTGTTCGCGCTCGGCGAGTCCGTTGGGCTTTCGCTACCGCTGTTGGGTACAGAAGGGATATTGCGGGTGGTGACACGACAACCCCTCGGTATCTTTTTGCTCTTTTTGCTAGCTGTTGGAATCGCAGGCTATGCATTTTGGCGGTTTGTTCAGGCGATCGCCGATCCAGAACATTCAGACACAGGCAGTCCTTTGAATACGGTGCAGCGACTCGGCTACGCAATGAGCGGCTTGAGCTATGCCAGCCTTGTCTATGCCGCCGCCGAACTAATGACGGCACTCCAGCAAGAACAGGACGATACGATTGAGGATTTGGCAGCGCAGCTTTTAGAAAGCGCGTGGGGTGTTTTGTTGTTGCTCCTGGCGGGCCTCTCTGTCGTTGGAGTCGGCTTAGTTTATGTTTACGGTGGCCTATCGGGGAGCTACATCAGCCAATTCAAAGCAACGTGCCACAGCCACGTAGAAACCCTTGCGACCTGGCTAGGACAGATTGGCTACACCGCACGCGGCGTCGCCTTTACCGTGATTGGAATCGGCTTAATCCAAGCCGCATTGCTGGCACAACCAGAAGCGGCAGGTGGTTTAGACGTGGCGTTGGAAAAGGTTTCAGACCAGCCCTATGGAAGGATAGGGCTGGGGATTATTGCAACTGGTTTTATCGCCTATGCCCTCTATGCTCTTTTTGCATCTAGGTATCGGTGGTTTAATCTCAATTCTATGAAAACCAAACCTCGATAATTGATGATAGCCCTTGTGTACAAGGGTTTCAATCAATCATTTGTAATGGGCATGATATGTTTCGTTCCAGAAAAATCATCCTTAGATGCCGCAACCTTCGGCGACCATTACCGTATAGGGATGCCGTTGTATAGTGAGCGGTGTTGTGCCTCCCCCAAACTCCTATGCCCCGTCAACGTTCTCACCCTTTAAGGCTGTACCGTAATGAAGACCGGGGACAGTCGCGCCACGCCACCTGGTTAGAACTGTTCTTTGATTTGGTATTTGTATTTGCGATCGCCGAATTGTCTCACTTTCTCCACGACGAGTTGAGCTGGGGAATTATTGCCAGTTTTGTCGGTCTGTTCATCCCTGTCTGGTGGCTGTGGATTGACTTTAGCTATTATGCTGACCAGTTTGATGTAGAACGGGGCCGCTACCGTTTGGTGATGCTGGGCGTCATGTTGGGGCTAGTCGTAATGGCGCTCACCGTTGGCGATGTGCTCCACGGCCATTCAGAGCGGTTTGCGGCCATTTACAGTGCTCTGCGCCTCGTCATCATCTGGCTCTATATCCAGGCTTGGCGGTTTGTGCCCGAAGCTAGAGAGCTAACCGCTCGCTACACGATTAGTTTCTCGGTTGCAGCTTTGTTTTGGATCCTCTCCATCGCGATACCCGCCCCCGCTCGCTATTGGTTGTGGGCGATCGCCCTAGCTATTGAGATCAGCAACGGCCCCATCACCTATGTCACCATTCGCTCTGTCCCTATCCAAAAGTCCCATATGGATGAGCGCTTCGGCCTATTTGTCATCATTGTGCTGGGAGAAGCCATGGTTTCTGTTGCGACGGGAGTAGCGCACACAGACTGGCAATGGGCCACAATTCTGGCAGGCATTAGCGGCTTTGTCATGGCCGTCAGTTTGTGGTGGATGTACTTCGAGCGGGCAGATGAAGACGTCATCGACCAGGCATTGCGCGGGGGCAAGCTGGCTCTCATTCGCTCCTACATCTATGGCTACAGCCATGTGTTAGCGTTCATGGGCATCGTCGCGACGGGAGTCGGTGTCCAGTTTGCGATCGAGTCCGTATCGGGGCATGGATTTCCAATGGCCGAACAGGCGGTTCTCTGTGGTGGCCTTGCGCTATTTCTGCTGGGAGTGACGATTCTACAGTGGGCATCAACCCATCCACTACCGCAGCAGGTGGTCATCGCACGATTGGTACTGGCGCTACTAACGCTGGGTTGCATTCCCTTGGGACTCTCCTCTCTTGTTTTAGTGTCGCTGCTAGCCGCCTGCTTAGTTATGCTCAACGCATTTGACGGCGTTCCCCTCTCGGTCGCTTAGAAGCTGCATGCATCCTCTCAACTCCCGGAATCTCCGGTACCGTTTGCCGCAAGGCGTCAAGAAAAGCCCTCAAGCGATAGGGTCGATGTCGTCCAGGGAGCGAGGCCATGTGAATCGTTAGGGTTGGAGCCCGCCAGTTGGGTTGTACATCAATCAACCGCTGGTATCTCAAATCCTCTTCAATGAACCAGCGCGGTATGACAGCGGCTCCCAAGCCAGCCAACGTCGCTTGGCGCAAAGCAGAAATATTGTTCGTCACCATCCGCACCGTAGGTGACAGAACTCTTGTCTCTTCCTCAGCATGGGTCAAGGGAATCTGTCGACCCTCAAAGGGCTCCAGAGCAACGAAGGGAAGGCTCTCCAAATCACTCAAGGTTTTGGGTCGGCCATATTCTTTGAGCAATTCAGGAGCAGCGACAACCATTCGTTCCACCTGCCCTAGCGGTTCTACGATCAGCGACTCATCCACGACAGACCCAATCTTGATCCAACAATCGCAGCCCACTTCAGCAAAGCGGATAGGTCGATCCTCCAACTGCCAGGATAGGGAAATGAGTGGATACTGCTGCTGAAACTGAATCGCCATATCCAACAGATACAGCTGTCCCAGTGCAACCGGGGCAACCACTTTGAGCTGACCCTGGGGCGTTTTCTCAGCATCCAAGTGTTTTTCTTCCAACGCTTCCCACTCATCCAGTAACCGACGTGCATCGGCTAATAGCTCTACGCCCACTTCCGTCAGCGCTAGGGAATGGGTCGTCCGCCGCATCAGATGGGCTTTGAAGCGGGCTTCTAACTCGGCCAGCTGACGGCTCACCGACGGTTGAGAAAGCCCCAAATCCCGAGCAGCCGCGCTGATGCTACCTGCATCTGCGATGCGCACAAAGGTTTGTAAAAGAGTTAGACGGTCTAAAGACTTGCTCATACGCTATATAAATAGCAGATATTTTTATCACTCGTCTACACAATATCCAATTATCTTGCGATAGTGAATACATGCACAAAGCAACGGGGTGATGAGAGGCCAAACACCTCCAACGGAAAGTAATTTCAAACGCTGAATCCCCTTAAAAAGGAATGTTAGTGGTCCTGCTCATGGGTATTGCCCTGGCGGACACCAGCGATCGCAGAAGACTTTCCCCTGGTCAAACATCAGCCCGACACAGACACAGATGTCTGAAATAACCCTTTGAATCTCTAAAGAAATAAACGTGATGAGTATTACGACTCCCATACAAACCATGCAAACAACATTCAAACTTGGCGGCGATCTCTCAATCAATCGCCTAGGATATGGAGCCATGCGCCTGACCGGACAACCCGGCAATTTTGGCCCCTATGCCGACTGGGAAGGCGGCAAGCAACTGCTGCGCCGTGCCGTAGAACTGGGTGTCAACTTTATCGATACAGCGGAAGCCTATGGCCCAGGAACAAATGAAGAAATTATCGCTGACGCCCTGCATCCTTATCATGACGATTTGGTGATTGCTACTAAGGGCGGAATTTACAAACCCGCTCCCGATACTATCCAAGCCGATGGCAGCCCCGAAAGTCTGCGCCGTGGAGTCGAGGGTAGCTTGCAACGCTTGCAGCGCGATCGCATCGATCTCTATCAACTGCATCGCCCCGATCCAAAGATCCCCTTTTCGGACTCCATTCGAACCTTAGCTGAGTTGCAACAGGCGGGGAAGATCCGTCATATCGGCGTCTCTAATGTGACCCTAGCCCAGCTCAAAGAAGCGCAGACCATTGCTCCGATCGCCTCTATCCAAAATCGCTATAGCCTTACCGATCGCACCCACGAAGCCATCCTCAACTATGCCACTGCCCATAACATTGCCTTCATCCCCTATGGATCTCTGGGAGCACACCCCCTACGACGCGGCGCACCATTGGCTCAAGCAGACGGTGTTCTGGCACAAATTGCCCAGACGCATGAGGTTGGTACGACTCAAATTGCACTCGCATGGTTGTTACACAGGGCTCCCAACATCGTTCTCATTCCTGGTACAACGACAATCAGCCATCTCGAAGACAATATGCGAACCGCTACCATCCAGCTCTCTGAACATGAACTGGCTCAGCTAAATGCGCTTATCTAGCTTAATGATGGGGTTTTGAGGAGGGCGATCGCCCGCTTAAAAATTTGGACAACCTGATTCACAGATAAACGTTGTCCCGTAGGCGGTGTCGCGAAAAGTATCCGTGAAACGTTTCCGAAGGAAATAGGATAACTCAACAAAACTTCTTCCAGTGTTGGGTTTCATCTTCGCTCAATCCAACTCAGTCGTTAGGTGCTATTAAACCTAAAATCCTAAAAACCTGCACCGCCCGCGCTGCGGGCGGTGCAGGTTTTTAGGATCTGGTTTTTTATCATGCCGAACTACTTACTACAGAAGAACTTTTCTAGAGTTCTTACACGCAACAAGCTTAAGCTTTATTCAGCACTAGCGTTGTATCCTGTTGCTTTCGACGCCCATAACAGCATCAGGCTTGGAATTAATACTAACCAGAACCCAGAAATAGGCATCAGAACTATGCCACAAACTACAACGCCAAGGAGGATAATGCTAACGGACAGTGGCAGGGTTAGTTTCTGCCAGTGCGCCCATAAACATAGCCTTCCTAAAATCACCAGAAATGGTGTCATCATCATGAACCAGAATGCATCTTCGCGCTCAAAAATAGGCGCGAGTGGGTCGGGAGCCAAAACGTTGAACCAACCAGCCTGTCCAATCATTTGCCATTGTGGCCAATAGACAATTAAGCCAACCCCTGCATGAAGTATGGCGATCGCCATCCAACACCATCCAGCAATTCTCAACATAGAAAAAAGCTCATATCAACAACAAAAGACTGCTCTCCAACTTCCAGCAGAAATGCTGTTCTTGTGGAAGAGTTTAGTGCTCAATTTTGTCACGAAAATGCTGTAAAAGGTGAGAGAACTTCCGCCCATATGCCACCGTATGCCAACACTCTAAGCTAAACTATTAGAGATGTCAATACGGTGGCGTATGGGCAAGCAAAAACCGACAGAGAAGAAGCTGGATAGATACGATTGGATCAAGGAGGGCTTAGTCGTTTTAGCCGAAAGTGGCATGGAGGCGATTCGGGTAGAACCCCTCGCAAAGCGCATCAATGTCACCAAGGGCAGCTTCTATTGGCATTTCAAAGATCGCAATGATTTGTTAAATGCGATTTTGGCTGAATGGGTACAGCTCGACACCAACAGCATCATTGAACGGGTTAACCAGATTGATGCGCCTCCCAAGACCAAACTGCTGAAACTATTTGAACTCGCTGTCACAGATAATGAACTGATGCCTGGTTTAGCGGATGGTCGGATTGAACGTGCGATTCGCGCTTGGGCGACGAATGATCAGAAAGTCGCTGACCTGATTGCCCAGGTTGATCAAAAGAGACTGGACTACACCAAAGCACTGTTTCTCGAAATTGGCTTTGCTGAAGCTGAAGCTCTCGCTCGTGCCCGCTTAGCCTACTACTCGCTGATTGGCGAGCTGACAATCGGAGTACAAGTCAACGAAGGCGATCGCTTGGCTGAAATTCGGCGACAACATGCCATTTTGACCGCCAGCATCAAAGCCGAAGTAACCGTTGAGAACGCCCCAACACTTGATAAAAACACCATCTAAAAGAGTCCATGTCTTTTGCGGAACCAGAGGAAATCACTTTCCCCAGCGGCAATTTAAGGCTACAGGGATTTATTCATAGGCCGGAAGGAGATGCCCCGTATCCGGCGATTCTGCTCAACCATGGCAGCGAGCATCCCAAGTCTGGGAGGTTAATAGCCGAGCCCTTCGTCAGCCGGGGATATCTTGTCTTTTTTCCGCACCGTCGCGGACAAGGTCGATCTAGCGACCAAGGCGCTTACATTATGGATGTAATTCGCCAAGAGCCCCTCTCTACCCGAAGCCAACGATTTGTGGCGCTGCAGGAAACCCATCAAGAGGATGTGGTAGCTGCCCTGCATTACCTGAAGCAGCATTCCGATGTGGATACCCGTCGCATGGCGATCGCCGGGTGTTCGTTTGGTGGCATTCAAACAGTACTCTCGGCAGAGAAAGATCTTGGTTTGCGAGCCGCCATTGCCTTTGCTCCTGCTGCCATGAGCTGGGCCAAGGTGCCTGAGCTGCGATCGCGCTTAATCCAAGCCGTGCGATCGGCAACGGTGCCGCTTCTTTTCATTCAAGCAAAGAATGACTACGACTTGAGCCCAACAAAAGCGATGGCACAAGAACTCCAGAAGCAAAACAAACCCCATAAGTTATTCATTTTTCCGGAGTTCGGTAAGACTCCGGCGGAGGGGCATAGTTTTTGCGCACGAGACGCACAGATTTGGGGCGACGCCATCTTTGCATTCCTGGAGTCGACCATGCCCTAATATCAAATCCGGTTGAAGAATCCAACTATCGTTTGTGCCCGCTGCAAAGCAGTGGGCACAAACGATAGTTGGGTTTTACGGCTATTTAACCAGATTCGATATAAGACGGGATCCCAATTCATCGTTCTCGTTCGAGCGCTCGACTCAGTTCAGACTTCCTTAGCAACGAGCCAAGTCATTTCATATCGCACCCATCTGCAAGGCACTATTCCCATTTCACAGTTAACCGCTATAGTCATATCTAACCGTTAAACCGTTACTTAACAAAGGTTTTCAAAACAATGCGCCGCATCACCATTCAAGATCTCCGCTCTTACAAATCTCGGGGAGAGCGGTTTGCGATGCTTACAGCGTACGATTACTTAACTGCAGCAACTCTGGATAAAGCGGGGATTCCCCTCCTCTTGGTTGGGGATACGCTTGGCATTTTCGTCCAGGGGCACGATACAACCATTCCCGTCACCATGGATGCCATGGTCTACCATTGCGAAATGGTCGCTCGTGCCGTGCACCATGCCCTCGTTGTCGGTGACCTCCCTTTCGGCTCATACAACACGCTTGAGGAGGGGGTTCGTAATGCAGGGAGGCTGGTCAAGGAGGCGGGGGTTCAGGCTGTAAAGCTAGAGGGTCGGCATGATGCGCTGATCCAACGCTTGACCCAAAGCGGCATCCCAGTCATGGGGCACTTGGGGCTGACACCACAGTCTTACCATCAGCTAGGCGGAAACAAAGTTCAGGCCAGGACACAAGCGGCTGTTGAACAGCTCATTCAAGATGCTTTGGCGCTGGAACAGGCAGGAGCCTTCGCGCTGTTGCTCGAAGCCATTCCCAGTGTGGCCGCGCGCGCGGTAACAGAGGCACTCTCCATTCCCACCATTGGCATTGGCGCAGGGCCAGATTGCGATGGCCAGGTTCTGGTCTCTACGGAGATGTTGGGCTTGCACGAAGGACAATCTCCCCGCTTCGTCAAACGATATGCGCAGCTTCAGACGCATATTACCTCCGCTGTCCAGCGTTTTGCGGCTGAGGTTCGCGAGGGTAGCTATCCCAGCACTGACCATTCCTATAACTGGTCGCTAAAGTGATATTCCTTGTTCTACAACTCGCTCTAGAACTCATCGCCTACACAATACTGTACCGGAACAGTCATGGCTTATCGGTCGCGTCTCAAAAACTGTTTCGCTCAGTCGTTAGCTAACATCGAACTTGTTGCGGCGATCGCCCTTACCGTCCTAACCTCACTCAACCCTTACCCATAACCTGAGACAAATCAAATGGTGTCATCTTCGTTGGTTTACCAAGCTAGCAAACGGCCACTTCGTCCCAACTCCCTTTCTCAGGAGAATCGCCCGAAAGCACTCGTGATGATGGCGATCGCCGCAACAGTTTTGCTATGGGCATCGGCATTTCCAGCAATCCGTGTTTCCCTGACAGCCTATACTCCTGCCGAAGTCGCCTGTCTGCGATACCTTGTCGCATCGCTTTTCCTCATGGGATATGCCCTGGTCAAGCGCATGCCCGCTCCTCGATTGCGCGACCTTCCCCTCATATCAAGTTGCGGATTCATTGGGTTTACACTCTACAACATTATGTTGAATGCGGGTCAAGTGACTGTTCCCGCAGGGGTAGCCAGCTTCATTATCTCGGCAGAGATCGGTGTCATTGCCTTACTGGCGCGTTTATTTTTTAGAGAACGTCTTGGCAATGTCGGTTGGCTTGGTGTTGCTCTGTGTATTGCCGGAGTCGGTGTGATTTCGCTCAGCGGCACGAGCGGCTTTCAGCTATCAACCGGGGTGCTCCTCGTCTTTGTCGCCACCCTTTCCATTAGTCTGTACTCTGTGCTGCAAAAACCATTGCTGCAACGATACACCGCCATTCAATTTACAACCTATGCCATCTGGACAGGCACATTGTTCTTGTTTCTCTTTGCCCCTCGCGCGGTCTTGGCAGTTGCTCAGGCACCGATCACCCCAACCTTGGCCGTGGCTTATATGGGGCTATTTCCAGGGGTTGTCGCTTACATTGCCTGGTCATATGTGTTGTCTAAAATTCCAGCCTCACAAGCCGGAAGCTATCTTGCTCTCATTCCCGTTGCGGCTTTACTGATTGCGTGGCTATGGCTGGGGGAAATTCCGACGCCCATTTCCCTAAGCGGTGGTGCGATCGTCTTTTGTGGCGTGATGCTTGTCAATCGACGGATAGATTCAGGCGAATAACCTCAAGTCTATGAACCAACACAGAATTGAAATCGCCACAGAGCCCCACCGTGATGACATTGAATTTGTTGTCCAGCAGCTTCTGAATTTCAATAAAAATCGAGCAGGTGAGGGAAACTACAAACCATTGGCAATCTTCGTGAGGGATGTAGACGACCATATCGTTGGTGGCCTAGTTGGAGAAACCTATTGGCAGTGGTTGTTTGTCGATGTGCTGTGGGTGCAGGAGTCTTTGCGGGGGCAAGGGTTTGGGGATGTTCTTTTATCCACTGCCGAACAAGAAGCAATGAAACGCGGTTGCCGCCATGCTTACTTAGACACCTTTAGTTTTCAAGCACCCGCCTTCTACCAAAAGCATGGCTATGTTGTGTTTGGTGAATTGTCCGATTTCCCATCTGGCTGTAGTCGTTTCTTTTTGAAGAAAGATCTACAGTGAGATGGCAAAGACTGCTTTTGTCATGGATGCCAATTATTATCGCGCCCGAATTCAAACCGCTTTAGAATTCATCGAACATCATCTCACCCAAAAGTTCTCGGTTGAAGATGTGGCTCATGCCGCTGCTTTTTCTGAATATCATTTCCACCGCTTATTTCCAGCATTGATGGGAGAACCGATCCATCAGTATGTTCGCAGCCGCCGTCTCGAAAAAGCAGCCACCCTACTGAAAGAAAATCCACACATACGAGTGCTAGATTTAGCACTCGAGGTAGGGTTTGAAACCCATTCGGCCTTTACCCGCGCCTTTCGACAGCACTTTGGGGTCAGCCCTTCTCAATTCAGAACACAGCCCTGGCTAGATACCGTCCACCCCTCTCGTCCTTTTCTCAAGGCAGCAGCAGCGGATTCTTTAACATTGCACTATGATGTTCAACGCTTACCGCAATTGTTTTTGGTCTATAAAGTCACCCATGGCACCTCCGCCGGGCGATTCTTTGCCGAACAGGATATTTGTCATGAATTTGCAACACTGGCACAGCACTATCGGGATGGGCTGTATGGGATAGCCAGTGCTTTTCCTGCCAGCCCCAAGAGCTTAAAGGATCTCACCGCAGCAGTTTGGTATGGGGGGTTGTTTGAAAGACCTGCGTTATGTCCATGGAGCCAACAGCATCTCTGCATCGAAGCAGGCAATTGGATTGTCTTTGAGCATCAAGGTTCCTACGATTATCTGCATCAAACCTGGAATCAAATCTATTATGCTTGGCTGCCCAATAGTGGTTATACCTTGAGGCATACATTGCCGTTTGAGATGTACCTCAACGATCCGCAACAGGTTGATGCAGCGGCATTGCTGACCCAGATTTGGTTGCCAATTCATATCAAATCCGATTAAATAGCCGTAAAACCCAATTATCATTTTTGACCGCTGCTGTGCAGCGGTCAAAAATGATAGTTGGGTTCCTTAACTGAATTTGATATCAATAAGTGCGATCGCTATGTGCCCAACGGCTATAGCGCAGGATTGGAACAGCACGCCTTCTGTAAATGGAGTTTGATGAGCTTGAACCCGTTTACAGGCATAGGTTATGACGCTTCATCAACTTAGTGCAGTCGATATCGTTGCCAAACTCTCTACAGGTGAATTGACTGCATCAGAACTCTTTCAATACCAGCAAGCCCGCATAGCAAAATTGAATGGCCAGTACAACACATTTGTCTATGTGGCAGACCCATCGCAACCCATCGATACCACCCGTTTGCTGAAAGGCTTACCCATATCCATCAAAGATCAAATCCATGTGGCCGGGATGCCCTGCACCAGCGGCTATGAAAAATTGCGCAACTTTATTCCCACCAAAGATGCTCCTGTTGTAGCAGCCCTGAAGCAAGCCGGAGCGCAAATTTTGGGTAAAACCAATCTGCCCCCTTTGGCCATGGATTTTCAGACCTACAACACCTTGCATGGACGAACCAACAATCCCTGGAATCCAGAGTTTACGGCAGGGGGCAGCAGTGGGGGAGGGGCAGCAGCAGTCGCGGCCAGGCTTACCTACTTAGAAATCGGGGCTGATTTAGGGGGATCGTTGCGGTTGCCCGCCTCCTTTTGTGGTGTGTGCAGCCTCATGCCCAGTGTGGGTCGGGTTTCGACCCACGGCACGATGACCCTCTTAGAACAAGCCAACATCCAGCTCGACTATCTCCCTAGAGTTGGGCCAATAGCTCGCCAGGTAGAAGACTTAGCCCTAGCCTGGCAAGCGTTGAGTGGTGAAACGCCCCTGTCATTATCCCGCGATCGCACCAGCACTCGCATCGCGATCGCACCTGTTCATAAAGACTTACCGTTACATCCCCAAATCCAAGCCACATTAAGCATTCTCCAACAGAAATTGGAGAGCAGTGCTCAAGTTAAAACGGAGGTGGCAGCTCCAAGCAATTTTGATTGGCACCAGGCATGGCAAGCCTACGGGATGATTCAGGGTCATCAAATTGGTGCTATGTTAAACCCATTCCAGCGATTGATCAGTCAACTGATGAGTCGTGGGGCAATGCGTCGTTCTCCCACCTTCATTCAACCGATTCAAGCAGGCTATCAACGACAAGCACGCAAATATCGTCAAGCCCTCGAAATTCGCCAACAGCTAGCCACAGTCCTAGACGCATTTCTCAATCACTACGATGCCTGGATTTTGCCCGTCACACTAGTTCCAGCATTCAAGCATATCGAAGCGAGTTCTGAACATGACTTTGTGCGCGACTATGACTATAGCTTTGATATCGGAGGCGATCGCCTCAATTACTTTGAGGCATTGACCCGGCTCACAACCCCCTTCAACCTCACAGGTCATCCTGTGGTGACGATTCCAGTCCGCCGAGACAATCGCAGTGGCGTCCCTATTGGTGTCCAGCTTATAGGTAAACGCAATGGCGATCGCGAACTGCTTGCAACAGCAGCACTCTTACAACAATTGATCGATCCAAAAATGGAGCTGTGGTAGTTGAATGAGCGGTTACATCAGAAGTGCGGCTATAGTGGGGCTGGGAAACTGCCCCACTTCCCACCCAGTTGCTGTCGCATCTTCAGTAAAGAAAGGTCTGCAGTGGACTGGCGATCGCCCCACAAAAGACGGCTAGAAGGAGCCGTCGTCCGGTTAGCTTGAACGTTAGCAAATTGTCCGCTCACGTCATGACAGGCTTAACAATATGAACGAGCAAAAAGTACTGGTCGTCGGTGGTTATGGCACGGTTGGTAGCCTCGTATCTGAACTCTTGGCAACCGACGAGTATATTGAGCTCGTGGTTGCAGGACGGAATGAATCCAAAGCGAGGAAATTGGCTCAAACACTGCAATGCGAATGGCGCACCATTGATATCAGCAATGCACCATCGATATCATCAGCGCTACAGGATATTGATGTGATCATCAATTGCTTTAGTGGCCCTTTTACCCATGCGCCTTTGCTATTGCCAGAACTAGCCGCCCAAGCTGGCATTCATTACCTGGATGTTGCGGGAAGCTACGAATATGCAGAGCGCTTTCTCAAGCTCAATCCATTGGCTGCAAAAAATAAGGTGACATTGATAACAGCGCTTGGGGCGAGTCCTGGCATTCCTGGCATTGCATTGATGAGCGCCAAAGATGACTTTGAAGTGTTTGAATCGGCAAATGTGATGTTTGTGCTGGGTGCGAAAATTGATGGCATTTCAGCCTCTTCTCTCAAGGAATTGAAATACATGTTTGCTGTCAAGCCCTTGGTTTGGAGAGATGATCAGTGGATGCCCCCGAAGGACTCGGATCGTAAGGAGTATTTAGGCAAGCCATTTGAGAAAGGCATTTACTTAGGCATTTCTCTAACGCGTGATTTGCTTATCATTCCTGAATTGATCCAGATTAATGAGCTATCGTTTTGGTCGGGCAGTCAGTCTACAAGCCAAGGAATAGCCATGCTACTGGGATTAAAATTGGGTCTAACGAAAAGCGATCGCGGCGCACAATTTTTGCTCAATGTATTGAAGCGTATGGGACAGGCTAAATGGGCGACTTCAGATGCTTTGATTAAGCTAGAGCTTATGGGAACAAACAGAGGCATTGGTCAGAAGCGTACCATAAAAATATATTGTGAAGAGAACTACATGACGGCATTAGCTCCAGTCATTATCTGCCAGCAACTTATCGAAGAGAAGATAGTCAAGCATGGTGCATTTGTGCCACCGGAAGTTATTCCAGCCGGAGATTTCATGGATCGGCTTGGCAATTTTCCGATCCGTTATTCTGTGAAAACAGAGGATATTTAACAAACTAAACGTAATCATTAGAGTTAAGATTCAGGAAGTCGTCGCCTAAATACTTTCGTTTTTGAAACTCTTAGCTAACCTAACCCCTCAATATAGGTTTCTAAGTCAACAAGTTGCAGCTTAAGAGTCTTCCACAAAGTAGGGAGGAGACATCTTTCATCCAAGTCATTATTTGCTGGAATACCAGACTTATCATGAAATCACTTTTACTGGTTATCGACCTACAGAATGATTTTACTCAGCCCAATGGGAGGAGTTCTGCATGTACCGAGCAAATCGAAGATGTTGTTGCTACGATCAACGCAACGGTCAATACCCGTCAGCAGCAAAATGAATCATCTGCGATCGTCGTGACCGATTGGAGCAATCCTCTAATGCGCTGGATGACCAAGAACAGCATGACACCAGGCACCGTTGGTGCTGCCCTCGACAGCCGCCTGAATACTGATGGTATTCGGCAATACACCAAAGGAAGCAAGAGCATCTTCTCAAGCCAAGAGCTACTGGCAGAGCTCGAACGCGAGGGAATCGAACACCTGATTCTGTCAGGACTTGCAGCCGAGCATTGTATTTCGGTTTCAGCAAAGGAAGCACGAAAACGGGGATTTAAGGTTTCTTACCTGCCGGGAGCAGTGGCATCCTATCAATGCAAAAACCTGAAACCTGCATTGGTAAAGCTGGAGTCTATTGGTGTTGAAGCCTACGAAGTTTCGGGCAAAAGCGAACAAAGTAGCCCCAGCAAGGTCTAATATCAAATCCGGTTAAACAACCGTAAAACCCAACTATCATTTGCACCCGCTGCGCTGCAGTGGGTGCAAATGATAGTTGGGTTCTTCAACCGAATTTGATAGAACAGCACATCTCACTGTAAGGCTTCAACTTGCTGACTCCACTCATCCACAACCTGTAAGAAGTTATCTAAAACTGGCGAGGATCGATCCTGTGCAGAGCGATCGCCACCATTAGCCGATGTGGTTCGAGAGGTTTCACGCAAGGATTCTTTCCAAGCAACGACTAACTTCAATATGGGAGAGGCTTCCTGAAGCGATCGGTACACGACTCCTGGGCGTGTGATACTTTGCATCGACATCGACACAAAAGCAATACCAATTCTCGCTGCGACCAAGCCAATCATCGTTGGTTGTGGGGTAACTTCCTGCACCACTTTGGGACTGAAGCCCGCTTGCGTACACAGCGTCATAATTTGGCCGTAGAGATTTGGGCCAACGGCCTGTGGAAAGAGAATAAAGGGTTCCTGCGCTAAGTCTTTGATGGACAAGATGGCTTGGTTTGCTAGGGGATGATTTTCTGGCAGAGCAACAACCATCGGCTCACAGAGTACTTCGTGCTGCTGCAATGGGGCATCAATGGGCGGATGCAGGAATCCAACCTGGAGCTCATCGGCCAGTAGTGCGGCTTCTTGCTCAGGGGTGCAGTATTCATGCAAGGAAAGCTCTACTTCGGGATAGCGATCGCGAAACAGCCGCAAAATCTCCGGCAGCACGGTGTAGAGTGCCGGGCCGGTATAGCCGATCGCCAGCTTGCCGAGCTTGCCCTGAGCCGCCCGTTGCACGGTGGTGATTGCCGTTTCCGTTTGGGACAGCACTCGCAGGGCATCGGTCAGAAATATACGCCCCGGCTCGGTCAACTGCACCACTCGCTTGGTGCGATAGAGCAATTGCACACCCAGTAGCGTTTCGAGCCGCCGAATTTGATCGCTCAAGACAGGCTGTGTAATGCCCAACTGCTCAGCTGCACGGCCAAAATGCAGCGCCTGAGCCACGGCAACAAAATAACGCAAGTGTCGCAGTTCAATGGGTGAGGTGGTATCTAGCGTATTAATAGTTTGAACCTATTAAAAATGAGCTACAAATCTATTGGACAAATTATAGCGAGTCTTCCTATTGTGGTTTTAGTTTTTTATCCCTAGCCATAATGTTGAAAACGTTTGCCCAATCGCTCATCGCCAGCTTAATTTTGCTACCAACCGTCGCCCCCAGCCTGGCACAAGACCGTGCAGCCCCAATGGAGTTTCAGGGTCGCTATCTCGTCTCGATTTCAGATGCCGATATGGTGGCGTCAGCTTATGTAGATGGCTCTCTAGGACCTCGTGAAGGTATCGATGCCCTTAGCATCATTCCACTCAGAGGACATGTCAGAGACCTACAAGCGTACGAAGTCGAAGCCAGCAATTCGGTGGCTGGGCCACCCGTAGCTGTCGCTGTCACCCCCGATGGTCGTTATGCGATCGTGATCGAAACCTGGGCGCAGCGACCCGATGGAGCCGAAGAGCAGCAAACCTTTGGCGATCTCACCCATGGCGATCGCCTCCAGGTGTTTGATCTGGCCGACCCCACCCAGCCCACTCGGTTGCAAGATGTGGCGATCGCGGAGCGGCCTGCTTCGGTCAGTATCAACGCCGACGGGTCGCTAATTGCGGTGTCATTCCACCCCAACGGGGCAGGCAGTGACACTCCTCTGGCCCTGATTCCTTTTGAGAACGGACAGATTGGCGAGCCTGTTTACCCCACCATTCCCGGGTTTGTACTGGGCGAACATTTGATTCATGCGGAGTGGCATCCGAGTCGCGACCTCCTTGCTTTAGCCAATGAAACCACTGGAGAAATCTCCTTTGTCGAGGTCACGGGCACGACATTACGCGCTTGGGGTAATGTCGTGCAGGCAGAGAAAGCCCCGTACATGGTGCGGTTTACGCCGGATGGTCGGTATGCGATCGCCAATGCACTGTACTGGGGTGCGGATGTCGAAGGTCTCTGGACCGAAGCGCCCCGTGGCAGCATCGTCAGCATTCGCCTAGAAGCAGGTACTCAAGCCGACGGGTCGCCCCGTCACGCGCTGGTATCTCGCGCCATGACCGGAGTCAGTCCCGAAGGCATTGCCATTAGCCCCGACGGACGCTATGTCGTCACGACGAATCTGGAGCGCAGCTACCTACCCTACGACGACGATCGCATTACCTGGTTCTCATCCTTAAGCCTCATTACCCTTGATCCGGAGACAGGACAACTTAATCATGTGGCCGACTACCCGTACGATGGCATCCTGCCAGAGGCAGCCGCCTTTGATGCCTCCGGTCAATACTTAGCCGTTGCTAACTATGATCATTTCGACGATCGCATCCAAGGCAGCTCCATTGATTTTTGGCGCATCGCCACTGACCCGCTAAACCCACAACCTATGCTGGTGCAAACCCGCTACTCAGTACCTGTCACACGAGGCGCTCATTCAATGGTACTGGTTCCCTAGCTGGTGCTTACCTGCGGCCTATCCCGGCACTGCCGGGATTTCTCGAAGCAAGTCTGGTTCATTATGCACAAACGTAATGGCTAATGTCCCAGTTAGTTCTCTCTCTTGCAACCTGGAGTGGTTCATGTCAGGCATAAGCTGCTCCAGGCTTTCTTGACTCAAATGCAGACCCGTTTCTTGCAGTGCGCCAGCAAGTTTATCCAAATTAGTGTTTGGCACCTCAAAGTTGATGCAAATGGCAATGTTTGAGTATAGGTGGAAGTCCGTAATCCAAGCACCTGCTTGGTCAATCGCCTCGCTTACGCGGTCGTTCATCCCCAGTCGTTCTGCTTTGGTAAACCCATCCAGACGTAGAAACTGCTGCTTAGACATAAGCTAGCCTCTGAAACGACTTATTCCTATATCATAGAGAAACAATACATTGCTATCTCAGCAGAGTAAGATGGATTTCAAATTGTTGAGACTGTTAGCGACTTGTTTCTTAATGCACTTTATATCTCTCTAGAAAACTTTAAGTCCGACGTTATAGCCTACAAGCGATATGAAAGTCATTTGGCATGATGCAAGCATCTATAATGGTGATTTTGATTCAAAGTCGCATGAATTAAAGCTATTCATAGAATTCAATGCTAATTTGGCAACAGAATCAGCCACTGTCTCCGATAAATTTATGACAGATGTTTGTGTATTTGGATATGCACAGGAAACTCCTGAAATTTTTGAGTTCCTTGATAGACTTTCTCAAGGTGAGCATATTTTTGCTGATGTGATCTCCTATAAAGCAGAGGAAAAAGAAGGTCATACAACTACAATATTGAAGGTATCTTTAATAGACTGCATACATCATGTTAATGACTTTTTTGTTTTATCAATAAATTCAGAATCCTACGAGTTTCAGGCTAGTGCATAAGTATTAAAAGCATTGTCTTACAACGACTTGGATTGGAATCACGGCAAGCTTCTGAGCGATGCCTTGATGCTAATCAACGACTTAGGGAACGTAGACGTAACGCACCATCTGTAAGGCTTTGACGCGTTGTGCTAGCGCTAATGCATCCTAAACAAATGAGATCACTTGCCTAATTGACGGACAAATCTTTGCTTTTCGTAGGTTAGGTTGAGATATGAAACCCAACGTCATCCAGGCTTTAGCGATCGTGTTGGGTTTCGCTTCG
Source organism: Vacuolonema iberomarrocanum LEGE 07170 (assembly GCA_015207365.1). Classification (GTDB taxonomy): domain Bacteria; phylum Cyanobacteriota; class Cyanobacteriia; order Elainellales; family Elainellaceae; genus Vacuolonema; species Vacuolonema iberomarrocanum. The sequence continues at coordinate 53,606 of JADEXA010000003.1, read as the reverse complement.
CTCAACACCAACCTAGGGAAATAAAGGTTTTCAAGAGTTTTGTTAGCCAACTAGGTTGACCTACTTATTTGTCAAAGTTCTTGCGAGCTTTGAGTATCTGCTCGTGATGATCCATGGCCCATTCGGCTAAGAGACTGAGTGGGTCGAGTAAGCTTTCACCCAGCGGAGTCAAACTGTATTCCACCGCAGGCGGGCGAGTGTCAAAGACTGTACGATCGACAAGACCATCCCGTTCCAGTGCCCGCAAAGTCGTTGTCAGCATTCGTTGCGATATGCCATCTACAGATCGCAACAGTGCTCGAAAGCGGATTGGCCCTCCACTGAGCCGTAGAACAACCATGACAGACCAGCGATCGCCAATTCGGTCGAGAACATCACGTACCGGGCAAGGGCCAGCATAATCCGCTTCTTCCCAATCCCTGTGGGTTTGCTGCATTTTTTCTACCGCTGCCTTGTTTTTCGCCGTCATCAGATGGTTCCCTCTATGTGCCTATCAGCGCGGATTATGCCTCCTTTCGCCATTTTTTGAACTAGGCTATGGTTGTGGTTATTGAAAGTAACCATAGCATCAAAGGGAACTGAGATGACGAAACATATAGCCGTTTGGGGTTCGACCGGAGCGCAAGGCTCCGCTGTTGTTCAAGAAGCCCTTGCTCAAGGTCTTAGGGTGCGCGCGATCGCCCGTTCCAAACAACGCATCATAGACAAGTTTCAGGAACAGGTCGAGGCGTGTGAAGCTGATCTAATCGACTTAGAGAGTGCCACCAATGCCCTGCGCGGTGTTGATGCAGCCTTTGCCCATCTTCCTATGACCGCAGATTCGACACAGCCGCCGATTTTCCTACAAAATTTGATCGCAGCAGCACGGAAAGCGAACCTACCCTTGCTTGTGTTCACCACTAGCGGGCCAACCGGAGAGCGCTATGACCCAGTGCCAATGATTGCTGGGACAACTGCCGCTCGCGATGCCATCATCAACAGCGGCATCTCGTCTATTGTGCTTCAGCCCACCGTTTATCTTGAGAACTTATTGGTTCCGTTATTTGTGCCACGACTCTATACAGAGGGTGTTCTCGATTATCCACCCATCCGCGAGACCCAGCGCTTGGGTTGGGTCTCGCACAAAGACCAGGCCAAGTATGCAGTGGCTGGATGTTTGAAACCCGAACTAGCGGGTAAAGCCTATGAGATTTTTAGTTTAGAATCACTTACGGGGCCTGACCTCGCAGATATCTTCGCAAGCTGGCTCGGACAACCCGTTCGCTTTGAAGCTGTTACGCCACAAGCATTTGGTGAGCGGATGGCAACGCTCTTGCAAAGCCAGGAACTAGGGAGTGCCCTGGCCGGGCTCTACGAGGCGATCAGCAAATTGCCGGATGATGCGTTTGATATCGATACGAAAGGCTTACAACAGATATTTGGGGTTGCGTTAGACACAGTGCAGGAACAGGTGAAAGCTTGGCCTTTACCGACTGCCAATAAGATGGAGTCATAGCTATCCATTAAATAGAATTTGATACAAGCCTTGCCTCTAACGATTGCCCGCCCGCAAATAAATTGCGGGCTACCCTGGAAAGTCCACTACAGGGACTGCCCGAACCCAGGTTATATGATTTCTGAGCGGTTGAGCAGAACCCATTTTAATGGGTTTGCCTCCATTAGCCCGCACGTTCAGTCGCGGGCGGGGGCTAGTGTTGGGTTCATCTTGGCTGTTTGCGTTACGTATCGGTATCAAGATAGCTCACGAGCGATCGCCAAACACCTTCCACGACAAAGTTTTAGCTAGCGTCTACAATCCCGGCGCAGCTCTTGGGCGCAGCGATCAGAACTGAGTCCGTGGTCATAGTTCAAACGACCAGACTTGCTTCACTCGAACTCTGGTCATTTGTGGCTATAGCGGTGTGCAACCGCATTAAGCACAGCAACGGTTGTGTGGGGCGCGGCGCGCCCCACACAACCGTACTTAACTAACCCGCATAGCGCTATAAGTTGGCAGGTGCAATTAAACCTAAAACCCTAAAAACCTGTGCCGCCCGCGCTGCGGGCGGCACAGGTTTTTAGGGTCTGGTTTTTCATCGTGCCGAGCTACTTACCCGTTTAGTACAATGCTCCTAACCATAAGCTGAACCCAGTATTTCTCAAGAAGCGATCGCTATTCCACAACAATGGGCGATCGCCTGTATCCAAACGCACTCAATGGAGCAGAGGGTTCTGGCTAGACTGAACAGGGCGTTAAAGATGGATGGTCATGCCACAAGAAGCCGCACAAGTTTCCATTTGCGCGTGGGAAGCAAAGGGCATTTTGCTCGAACACTATGCTTACACCGCTGGTGCGGTGACTCCCTTACCCAAACATGCCCATGCGGCTTACCAATTTGGCTTGAGTTTTGATTGCCAGGGAGAATATTGCTATCGTGGGAGCCGTCATCCCATTCCTGTCGGGAGCCTGAGCATTGTCCATTCTGGGGAAGTGCATGCGCCGAGCGATCGCACCTCTCTGCCACAGCCTGCCCACTTTGCCATGGCCCACATTGAACCTATGTGGTTACATACGGTCGCCGAGGAAATCGCCGAAAAGCCTACCAGTGAACCATTTTTTGAAACGGCATTTCTCACTGATCCAACGTTAAATCGGTTGTTTCTCGTGCTCCAGAGAGTCATTGATCGGCAAGCATCCAAACTAGAGCAAGACACAGCACTCTGGGATTTTTTAACCTATCTGATTACTCACCATGCTTTGAATCGCCCTGAAGATCATCCTACAAAGCCCATTCACACAGCCGTAGCACGCGCTTGTGATTACCTCCATGCTCATTTTGCCGATGATATTTCGTTGGAAGAGCTGGCGGCGATCGCCAATTTGAGCCGATTTCACTTCTGCCGCGTGTTTCGCAAAACTATAGGATTATCGCCCAGCACCTATCAAACCCAACTGCGCATTGCCCAGGCACGGAAGCTATTGGCCCAGGGACTCCCGATCATCACCGTCGCTGCAACAACAGGGTTCTACGATCAAAGCCACTTTGGTTGGCACTTCAAGCGTCAGGTTGGCACAACCCCAGGCAACTATAGTGCTACACGCTTGAGTAAAATCAATGGCTTTCCTGAAAGTTCTGCATTGTAGAGCTTCTAGAAGCTGTCGTAATCAAAAGGCTTAAGGCCATATATTGGCCAAACCGCAATATCTTCCTAGATTGCTATGGGCATGAGACCTAAGTTAATAGCAATGACTCAATGCTTAAGTAGGTTTTGATAGGTAAAGTTCTCAGTCTGAAAGATTATGTCAACCCTCAATCGCCGCCAAGTTTTAGCAACAGGCACCCTTGCCGCTGCCGGATTAGCTGCTACCGTCTCTAGGGGACAAGCCCAGGCCAACTCTCTCAATCCACCCGCACCCGAAACCTCAATGGCAAATCCAGACGGGAGATTTGCTGGCAAGGTGGTGTTGATCACAGGTGCCACCTCTGGCATCGGCGAAGCTACTGCTAAAGCCTTTGCGCGGGAAGGCGCGATGGTCAGCTTCAACGGGCGTCGAGCTGAGCTAGGGCAGCAAGTCGAAAGCGACATTCGCGAATTGGGTGGAGAAGCCACCTACCTCCAGTCGGACGTACGTGACCCGCAGCAGGTCGAACAGTTTGTCAACGCCACCGTCGAAACCTATGGGCGTTTAGACATCGCCTTCAACAATGCCGGAATTTTCATGACTCCCGTCGAGATTCAAGACATGGATCTAGCAAACTATCGCGACATGGTCGCCACGAACCTGGATGGTGTGTTCTACTCGATGCGATACGAGCTGCCCATCATGATTGAGCAAGACAGCGGCGTCATCGTCAATATGTCGTCTGTGGCAGGTCATCGTGGGTTTGCCAACACACCCCACTACAATGCCAGCAAACATGGCGTCATCGGCCTAACCAAAGCTGCTGCTAATGCCAACGGTAGCCGCAATATTCGCATCAATTCTATTTCGCCTTTAGCGGTCGATACGCCAATGCTGCGACGCTCGTTTGAATATCAAGGGCTGACCTACGAGCAAATGGCTCCCAACTTTGTCACTCCCCGCATCATGACTACTGCAGAAATGGCACAGGCCGTCATGTTCCTGGCGTCGGATGAAGCGACCTCGGTCAATGGCATGGATTTAGATGTCACAGGTGGACAGCTCGCTTAGTCTGTCATTTTGTTATGACAACTGAGATATATTTTGACCTTGCAGATGGCTGATATCCGTGGGATATCAGCCTCACTGTTTATGCATACCCATGCTGGGCGTACACGCTTTGGTGCAGCAGATTTCTCAAGTTGTGTAAGCTGGGTGGAGAAAATGAAACCCAATATTAGCCGTGTAGGTTAGCTTAGGAAAAAGTGCAACCCAACATTGGCAATAGTTCTGTTGAGCTTTGCATCCATCCATCTATCTAGCTTAAAAATTTGAGCTTGATAGACTACAAGAAAAATTGTGTCCCTGCATTGAGATATGTATGAAGTTTACTTCCATCAGCTCCAAATCTGCACCCGCTACCGTGGGCGGCTATTCCCAAGGGGCACTCATCGAAGGTGCTGATCGTCTGTTGTTCATTAGCGGTCAAATTCCAGAGCGATTGGATGGAAGCATCCCGTCAGGGTTTGAAGCCCAAGCACGCCAAGTTTGGTCGAATATTGTGGCTCAATTAGACGCTGCAGATATGGCGATCGCCAATCTCGTAAAAGTTACAACCTTCCTCTCCTCCCGCGAGTATGCCGACATTAACAGCCAAGTCAGGCAAGAGATTTTAGGTCATCACACCCCGGCTCTGACAGTTATCATCGCAGAGATATTTGATGAACAATGGCTGTTGGAAATCGAAGCCGTGGCCGCCGCATAATAGGTTCTACAGCGAACTTTGAACAACCTTGAAGTCTGAGCATATTCTATGAACACAAAGTGGTTGGAGTGGGGGCAGCAGTTACAAGCGCTTGCCCAAAATGGTTTGACCTACAGCAAAAATCCCTATGACATCGAGCGATATCACCAATTGCGATCGCTCGCAGCTGACATCATGGCCGCTCACACCGATACTGAATCAACCTATATCCATAATCTATTCAGTCAAGAGCAAGGTTACGCGACACCCAAAGTCGATGTGCGAGGAGCCGTCTTTAAGGAGCAAAAGATTTTATTGGTTAAGGAAAAAGAGGATGGCTGCTGGACATTACCGGGAGGCTGGGCAGATATTGGTGACTCTCCTAAAGATGCTGTAGAACGTGAGATTTATGAAGAGTCTGGTTACAAAACACAAGCTATTAAATTAGTTGCCGTGTATGACCGCAATCATCATCGCCACGGGCACCCACCTTTTGCATACCACGTGTATAAACTGTTTTTCCTCTGTCAGTTGATAAGCGGCACCCCCACAATCAGCATCGAAACGGAGGAAGTCGGATTCTTTGGGAAACAAGAGATTCCAGAACTCTCTCTAACTCGCGTCGTCCCTAGTCAAATTACGCGGCTATTTGATCACTATGCAGATCCAACGCTACAAACAGATTTTGATTGAATAGATGACCGCATTCAAATCCGTTTGAAGCACCCAAGTAAGTAACTCGGCATGATAAAAAACTAGATCCTAAAAACCTGCACCGCCCGCGCTGCGGGCGGTGCAGGTTTTTAGGATCTTAGGTTTAATAGCACCTGACGACTTACTTATCCTTAGTAAATAGGTGAGTAACCCATAGGAGCTACAAATAATTTTGAATAGTCTTCGTAAGGAGTTTTTTGGAGCATTCTCAAACTCGAAAGAGCAATCTTCATCATTAATACGTTGGTATCCCTCTTCTGCCAGTATCGCGAGAGAGCATCCATGATGCTAAATTCTTGTTGCTGAAACGATGAATTGATAGGCTGAGCAGAACAAGTAGATAGGGTGTTCAGATTTGCTTCGCCTAGAGTAACAACAGAGGGATATGAGTTAGTATTAGCTATCGACAATCACCCAAAATAGAGGGTGTGAAAGTTGTGCAGATATCAATCAATGGTCACGGAAAGGGAAGACTAAGGTAGAGCTCCAAGGGTTGCAGCATGAGGCAAAAATCTTAGAAGGATTCGAAAGCAATCAGAACTATGACGGGAAAAGACCTTGGTGCCCTTTTCAATCAGAAGACTGTCGAGAATGCCCTCAAGGGGTTTAGATTCCCGGCGGATCTGGTCGGCAAGCACCAGAAAGTACAAGAGTGGATTACCTCGCTGAGGTCGGGCAAGCTCACCAAGGTTAAAGAAGTCTCGCTCCATGGTCAGTTTCTCAACGACATCTTTCAAACAGTGCTGGGATATCGCTCCATCATTGGGGGCGATCGCTGGGAGTTACACGCAGAGCAAACGATTGCCGATGGGGGTGGTTCGGCGGACGGGGCGATCGGGCTGTTCCATGCCAAGACAGAAGATTCAGGCAAGGTAAAGCTCCAGGGACGGGTGGTGGCTCCCATTGAACTTAAGGGCGTTACCAATGACCTCGATCGCACTGCCTCGGGTCGCCATGAATCCGCTGTGGATCAGGGCTGGCGCTATGCCAACTACACCCCTGATTGCCGTTGGGTAATCGTCTCGAACTACCGCGAAATTCGGCTCTACCAAACCAGCAAAACTCCAGCCTACTACCAGCGGTTTCGCCTAGAAGACTTGGCCGACTTGGATACCTTCAAGCAGTTCTACTTCATCCTGTGTCGGGACAACTTTCTGCCCGCAACTGCCGATCCTAAGGGCAAATCTCGCATTGACCAGTTGCTTGTCGAGTCCGCCAATGCCGATGAGGATGTGACCAAGAAGCTCTACCAGGAATACAAGCAGGTACGGCTAGCATTGGCGAAACACTTTCTCCACATTGTGCCAGAAGGTTTGAGCGATAGCCAAGGGCTGGTCGGAGACCATCGCAACGTCGCCCTCATCGCTACCGCCCAAAAGGTGCTGGACCGCATCCTGTTCATCGCCTTTTGTGAAGATCGGGGATTGCTGCCTGAGAAAACCATCCAAAAAGCGCATGACCACAAAGATCCCTATAATCCGCGCACGATTTGGGAAAACTTCAAGGCCGTCTTTCAAGCGGTGGATAAAGGGAACAGTGCGCTCTCGATTCCGGGCTACAATGGCGGACTCTTTGCGCACGATCCACTGCTGGATGAACAGCTCTGGGTATCGGACAGTCTCTGTAGCCACCTCAACAAGCTCACGGGCTACGACTTTGCTTCGGAGGTATCTGTCAACATCCTGGGCCACATCTTTGAGCAGTCCGTCTCCGATTTGGAAGAACTGCGCGCCCAGGCCACCAACCAGGCATACGACCAGAAAAAGGGACGCCGCAAGACCCAGGGCGTCTATTACACCCCGGCCTTCATCACGCAGTACATCGTGGGGGTGGCGCTGGGCGAATATTTGGAGCGCCAAGAAAAGGCTCTCTGGGAAGAAATGGGTATTGACCAGATCCGCGCCAATGCAGTACGACAGCGACAACGAGCGGAAATCCAGTTTTGGGAGCGCTACCGAGATGAGGTGCTGACCCAGACCCGCGTGGTCGATCCGGCCTGCGGCTCGGGTGCGTTTCTCATTGCAGCCTTCGACTTCCTAAATCGCAAATATGAGGAAGTGAACGAACGGCTGGCCGCCCTGCAAACAGAGGATGAGTCGGGAACGTTTGTCGGCCAACGCAGCCTGTTTGATCTGACGAAGACCATCCTCAACCAAAACCTCTATGGGGTAGACCTGTCGCCGGAGTCGGTGGAGATTACCAAGCTCTCCCTCTGGCTGAAGACGGCGGAGCGGGGCAAGACGCTGACCTACCTGGATGACAACATTAAGGTGGGCAACTCCATCATTGCTGACTCGGCGTTTGACCCTACCTATGCCTTTGACTGGGAAGCGGCGTTTCCAGAAGTGTTTGCCAGTGGCGGCTTTGATGTGGTGATTGGCAACCCGCCCTATGTACGCCAGGAGTTGCTAACGCCCTTCAAACCCTATCTACAAGAGCACTATGCAGCCTATGACGGCGTGGCAGATATCTATGTCTATTTCTACGAAAAGGGGCTGAGCATCCTGCGGCCCAATGGCATTTTGTCGTACATCGTGACGAACAAGTGGCTGCGGGCAGGCTATGGGGAACCGCTGCGGCAGTTCTTTGCCGGGAACGCGGTGTTCGAGCAGATCATCGACTTCGGCCATGCTCCAATTTTTGAGGATGCCGATGTGTTTCCGTGCATTGTATCGGTGAGGAAACCGGAGAGTGAAAGAGCGGAAGAGACGGAGAAACCGGAAGCATGGGCTCCTGTTCAGGTATGTCCCATACCAAGAGAACATCTGGAGAATATCAACCTGCCGCAGTATGTGAATCAGGAAGGCTATAAGGTCCCTTGGTCACGCTATGGAAAAGAAGATTGGAGTTTAGAACCTCCCGCAGTAGACGATTTAATGCATAAGCTTAAGTTGAAGGGAAATCCTCTTACTGAATACATAAAATCAAAGCCTTTTTATGGCATAAAGACAGGTCTCAATAAAGCATTCTTGATAGACGATGCGACCAAGAAAAAAATTATTGGAAAAGACAGCAACTGTTCTGCGGTAATCAAGCCATATTTAAGGGGGCAAGATATTGAGAGATGGACTTCAGAGTGGCAGAAATTATGGATGATTCTCCTTCAATCTAGTGGCGATCATCTTTGGCCCTGGAGTGGTCAATCAGTAGAATTAGCAGAGCAAACTTTTGGGAACACATTTTCGTCTCTCTATGATCACTTAAAACCGTTTGCTGATCGTCTAAAGAAACGTTCTGATCAAGGACAATATTGGTGGGAGTTGAGAAGTTGTGCCTATTATGATTTGTTTCTCAAACCTAAGCTAATTTATCAAGAAATACAGTTTCACCCAGCATACTGCTATGACACAGGTGGGTACTTCACTAACAATAAAAATTTCATACTAGCTAATGCTGATCTTTACCTATTGGCAGTGCTAAATTCTCCACTGGGTTGGTGGCATAATTGGCGTTATCTTCCCCATATGAAAGATGAAGCACTAACCCCAAAAGGGGAATTAATCGAAATTTTCCCCATTGCCCCACCCACCGACGAAATTCGTGCCGAAGTCGAACCCGCCGTCCAACAACTGATTGAATTCACCAAAGCCAACCAAGAAGCCACCCGCGACATCCTCGACTGGCTCCAGCTCGAACACGGCATTGAGAAACCCGGCAACAAACTCAGCGACTTTGCTAGCCTGCCCCTGGACGACTTCCTCAAAGAAGTCAAAAAACGCCGCCCCAAAACAGCAGGCAGCCTCGGCCCCAAACCTCTCAAAGAACTCAAAGAAGCCTACAACGACTACGCCCTGCCCATTCAGCAACGCTGCGCTGAAGGACTCACCCTAGAGCACCGCATCTCTGAGCTGGTAAACCAAGCCTACGGCCTCACCCCCGAAGAAATCGACCTCATGTGGAAAACTGCCCCACCGAGAATGCCGTTTCAAAAACCGTCTAATCTCAATGTGTGAGGTTGTACCTACACAGTATGTTTCTCAGGATGTGATTTTGATTTGAGCCGCTACTGGGACACGCCTGTCTTGCAAGTCTGTGGTGATGGTTTGAAACACCTGTTCGGCAGCTTGGGCGATCGCCGGTGAGAGCGTCCAGCCAAAGTCGAGGCTTTGGGCTTCGATGAGGTAAACCGTAACTTTGGTGGGAAAGCTGTCTTTGAAAATTTTGCGGCCTGTGGCGATCGCATGATCCCAGCGAAAGTCATGTAGGTTATAGCTAGGTTCTGGCAACTGTTCGAGGACTTCGCCCGGTACTTGGTAAATCGCACCGGGTTCTGAGCCCGTGCGGCTGGCGTCAATCACAATCAGCTCGTCGCTACCTCGTGCCTGGAACATGACATCAATTCCCGCCGTGCCACAGTCAAATACCTGCACCTCGGGTACGGGATTTTCCTTGAGATAGGTTTGGAGTCGTTGGGCAATTAGAACGCCAACGCCATCGTCGCAGCGGTTCAGGTTGCCACAGCCAATAATTGTCAACATAAAACGGTGTTGAGTAACGTTGTGTTGAATAACTGAAAAAAACTGATGGCTGAGTCAAAACACAGCCATCAGTTGGAGAGCAGGTCGTTTCTCTATGCCGTTCTAAACCGGGCGAGTTCTTCCCCAGTTTTGCCATCATGGGCATGAACGGTACAAACCAGGCAGGAATCGAAGGAGCGAGCGACATGGCCCACTTCGACCGGATCGGTTGGGTCGGCGATGGGGGTGCCAATGAGAGCTTCTTCAATCGGCCCACGCACCCCTTCGTTATCGCGCGGTCCAACGTTCCAGGTCGTTGGCGCAATCATTTGGTAGTTCTTGATCTTGCCGCCCTCCACTTCAACCCAGTGACAGAGCGCACCGCGAGCCGCTTCGGTTGCACCCCAACCGCGACCATCTTTTTCGGTTGGCTTGATGTAGAACGGCTCCTTGAGATGGAACTCTCGGAGGCAGTGCTCTGCCTGACGGTAGAGCTTCACAAGTTCATGAACCCGAGCCAGTTGCCGCAAGTGGATGTTTGGCCCACCCATCTTCTTGAAGGCATCGAGAATAAAGCCATCGTAATGCTGCCAATCCTCACCATGACGGCCACCCGCAACAAGCTGACGTGCCAGAGCCCCTGCTTCTAAGCGTCCCAACTCGATGTGGCGGACAGCAGTAGACCAGGAATACGCCCCATCATAGTCATGGCTGTTGTTTTGAATAGGCTGCGTGGTGCGGTCGAAGGGATGGATGTCGTTTGTTCCCTCGTCATACCAAGCATGGGCGGTGTTCTCACGCGCTAGGTCTTGTCGCATCAGGGAGTGGGTATCGGTATAGCTATCGTAGACACCACTCTTCATGATGAGCGCAGCGTTGCGCCCTTCGATGGTGGGCTTTTGATAACGGTCTTCGTGCGGTAGATACCCCCAGGTGACATAGCGGCCACAACCACCACCGTAGGTATCGAGGCCAATGTCGAGCCCCATGCGCCAGTAGAAGCCCAGATCAGAGTTGGCATGTTCGGGCTTTTCATCAATCCAGGCCATGAAGTCATCATAGGTCTGGATCTGCTCGTAGCGCTCCAGGGAGCAGCCCAACCACATGGGCTCCAGCCAATTGGTACGGAAGTATTCCAGAATCGACCAGGCGCGGGTGATATCGGTCAGGGTGGGAGCACACATGACGCCACCCGGCACCATGTAGCTAGAGTGAGGCCACTGCCCACCAAGCAGGGCATAGATTTCAACGGGCTTGCCCGAAATGGTTACCCCTTGTTCGTAGGAGGTACCTGTGTATGGGGCAAAACGGCGGCAGGCTTCTTCGTAGAAGGCGCTTTGCTCGTACTTTTTATTGGTCAAGTCAATCGCATACAGGCCGTAGAAGTAGCGGGGAATGCTCTGAATTGACTCGGCCAATTGCCCCAGATTGCGAGCCAGGATGGCATTGCGGGGCACCTCTGTTCCCCAAGCCGTATCGAGTGCCCAGGAGGCACAGGTGAGGTGGGAACCGCCACAGATGCCACAGGCGCGGGGGGTCACGATCAACCCCGCTTGAGGGTCTTTACCTTTGAGAATAATTTCAAAGCCACGGAAAAGTTCGGCACGAGTCCAGGCATTGACGACTTGACCGTCGCGAATATCAACGCGGACGTCTAGGTCGCCTTCAACCCGGCCAACTGGTGAGATGTCTAGGGTTTGAACAGCGGATGTTGCAGTCATGAATCTGGATGGATAACTTGAATGAACAATGATTAGATGAAGCTTGAAGGTGATGCGTTAGCGATCGCCAACGCATCCAACAGAGCTACAAGACACTGCAAGCTCTCGACTTACACCGTGAAAATGTCATCTTCGGCCCAGGCTGGCATCGCGTCCTTGGCGACAACGGTGAGCAGGGCATAATCTTTTTTGTTAACGCCTGTGGGCAGTTCTTTGGGAACCCCCATGATGGTTTGCGTTTTAAAGACGGTACCCGGTGCCAAGTCATGGAAGGGAAACTCTGGCTCGGTACAACCCAGGCAAGGCATACCCGCACGAGTTTTAGACGATACGCGGTTCCACAGAATGCGGTTGCAGGACGAGTGGGTCATCGGGCCCCGGCAGCCTAGGTCATAGAACAGACAGCCTGTACGCTGACTAAATTCATCGCTAGATGATTTGTAAGCAAAGTGAATATTGCGGGTACAGCCTGTCTGGGTAAAGCTCTTGAAGAAGGTCTGGGGACGATTAAACTCATCCAATGTAATGTCGTCCAGACGCCCCGTGGCGATCGCCACCAGAATCTGCGTAATCCAGTCGGGGTGAGCTGGACAGCCGGGAATGTTGATCACAGGGAAGCCCGCTTGAGACTGGTAGTCGGTTCCCAGGAAGCCTCCGGCATCCCGCTTGAGGAACTGCAAGCCTTCCGATTCACTTGGGTTCGGAGCCATTGCTGGGATGCCACCCCAAGTCGCGCAGTCGCCGACGGCCACCACAAACTTCGCAACACCCGCTAGTTCCTGCACCCAATCCTTCATGGGGCGATCGGCAAAGCGATTCCATGCACCCGTGCCGTTGGGCGCATTCACAATTGACCCTTCAAACACGAGGATATCGAGGTCGGTTTCGCCTGAAATACAGTTGCGCAGCAAGCGCTGTAAATTATCGCCCAGTTCCATCCCTAGGGATGGATGCCAGAGCACATTGATGCCAAAGTCGGTCACCAAGTCACAAACGCTGGGTTCTTCCGCGTTTAAAAACGACATGGTGTTTCCAGAACAGGCACCGCCCTGGAGCCACAACACATTAGCCATGAGTTACCTCAGTTCGTAAGAAAATTGTTTTCGCAAGATTCTCTTGTTCCTGAAGTTGCTCACTTGAATCCACAGAGTACCGATATACCATGGATAACTCTATGGTGGACATAGATCCTATGTTGAGAAAAACGACAACCCTAACCATTTAGTTAGACTTCGTTACACTTCTTTAGATGCTGCCAACAAGCAAATGTATAACATCTATTTTTGGGAAAACATGGATTTATATCACAGCAAGGGATTTAGAGACTTATCTCAGATGTAAGCTTCTTTACACACATTAAGAATTAGCATCGAGCAACGTTAGAAATCTCTCACATTCTCAATTAGAAATCTGAGAGACTCTATTAAAGAACAGAAATAAACAATCTTTCAGTTGTTTATTAAACGTCGGATGACTCAGGTAATGAAATAAAGCGAATTCAGACAAAATAGAACGCTTAAAACAACAAAACTATTGTTTATTTACTGTTAGATATTGGCGTTATCGGCTATTCAGATGCAACTTACTAAGCTCGTTATTCCGAGTCTAGTAAATCTCAGGCTAAGCAACTTCAAAATATCCACGCCTGTGATCTAGATTTGACGGCGGAAACAGCTATCTAGTAACGCATAGCCTTATCTTGGCCGAGTCAGTCGTGAAGTCAACAAGGAAAAGACTTTCTCAATAAAATTGAGAATCAAACTCAACAACATCAGTAGCAATCGCCAAATACACTCACAATTACGCGTCTACACCGCACTCAAATTTATTTTTTTCTGGTGCTTATTTTGTTTTTTTTAAGATTGACAAGCATCAACCTTCTCAGGAGCAATTTTGTCTTTTGTATCCTAAATATTAAGAAAATGAGAAATCGACCAAGTAATTTCTTATTTGGTCGATATGCTGCATAAATCTGAACTCTTTTGAGCCTCGGCTGCTTGCTTAATCCACATAACTAGCGGCAACCCCTCGATAAGGAGCATGATTGATTTGTGACCAATAGCCTGACAGATGCAGCCGTTAAGGTTGCGATCGAAGCTCTCGATTCCGAGAATGCAACCCCCATTGAAAAGATTGAAATGCTCTTGGAGATGGCAACTCGGCTACAACATAAGCCCAGTAGTGGCCATCCCTTAAATCAAGCGATTTTGCTGTATGACCATGCGATGGAGCAGTGCGGTAATGCCTATCCGTTGCTGAAGGCGCGAGCCCTTGCAGGTAAGGCAACGGTATTGCGATCGCTGCCAGAAGAAGGTCCCAATCGTCTGTTGGAAGCAAAAGAGTTATATGAGGCAGCCCTCCCAGTGTTAACCCAGCACGGGTCTCCCGAGGAAAGGGCTGAAACTCAGATGAATCTAGGTCTGGTGATGCAATCTCTGGTGCCCTATCACCGAGCACAATTGGCCGATTGCATTCATCTCTATCAGCAAGCGCTGGATGTATTCACGGGGAAACGCTATCCCCAGGAATATGCCATCTTGCAAAACAATATTGCGATCGCCTATCTCTCGATGACCTCCAGAACGGGTCGCGATGACCTCAAGCAAGCGATCGCGGTGCAAACCTTTGAGGAGGCGTTACAGTCTATCACTCTGATCGACCATCCGAGTGAATACGCCATGCTCCAGAACAATCTGGGCAATGCCCTGCAGTATCTACCCAGTACCCATCCTGTTGATAACAACTTACGGGCATTAGCCGCCTACGATGAAGCCCTGAAGGTTCGCACGGCGCAGGATACTCCCTTGGCCTATGCCCACACGCTGGCAAATCGAGCCAATGTGTTGGTGAATCTGCCAGATGACTTGGAGAACCCTGAAGAGGGAAATCCCCAACATCTCACCCAAGCTGACGCCCACTACCAAGAAGCCGAAGGGATTTTTATGACCTATGGTCAGCTCTCACAAGCCGAAACAGTGCGACAAGTCCGCGAGGCCCTGTCGTCAGTATCAGCACCCTCTGAAGTAGTGGGTTAGCGCTAGCGCTTGATTCTAACGGTTAGCGAATTGGACATTATGCGAGGTTCACAATGCAAGAGATTCTAAATGACCCTCTCCTACAGGGATTTTTTCACGACTTTATCAATCAACAAATCACTTTAGCGACAGGAGCCGTATGGCTATTGATTGCGATCGCCTTTTCTATCATTGGCGGTGCGCTGGGTGGTGTCATTCTCGCGGGTAAAGACCTAGGGCTACGTCTATCGGCTATGATCGGCGGCCTCTATGGTCCAGCAGCCATTATCCCGGCAGCAACGCTCGGTCTAGCCCTGATTGCCTTTGGCTTGGCTTAGCCCCTGTAGCAAAAATTGCGCCTACAGGAAAAAACATAAGCACCATGAACAGGCGTAATTTTGAACGGTCGGTTTGTTCCATTTTGTTCGTTCCCCACTGAAATAATAAGGAGACTCCTGTGTTAGAAGTCGGTTGGTTTTCTAGCAAGCTGCTATTCAAAGGCAAGCTATTGCGCAATCCCGGATACTTCGCTCGCGAAACCGCAATGGGTGTCGCACTGGGTGTAATTTTGTTAGCTGGGTTGCATCACTTTGGCTTGAATTTGGTCACGACGATCGCATTGTCAAGTATCGTCACCGGGTTTGTCATGCCCTTCCTGCTGAAAGACGTCAAGATGAAGTAGGAGAAGAAATATGGTTCAGGCTCCGCCTCCACCGACCCGGTCTCTCAGTGAGCTAGTAGACGATATTCAGCGCTATGAAGCCATTGTTGAGCAATGGGATAGTAGCCAACAGCAAGTCGTCGAGCACCTCAAGCAAGCAATCGAAACGTTGCACAAAGAGGCGCTGACGCGGTTGATTCGTAGCGTCAAACAAGAGGCGATGGAAGCATTGCGAAATGCAACCCAGGACGAAGTCGTTTATGGGCTGTTGCGCTATCACGACCTAGTCAAAGCGCCGTCCTTGCAGCAGCGATTGCAGCAAGCACTAGACGAAGTGCGGCCTGGTCTGCAAGGGCATGAGGGTGATATTGAGCTAGTCTCGATCCGCTTGCCCGATACGGTTGAAGTTAGGCTGGTAGGAGCCTGTAGCCATTGTCCTGCATCGCAACTGACACTTTCTGAAGCCGTTGAAACCGCGATCAAACGTCACTGTCCTGAGATCGAGCATGTGGTGGAGGTGGCCTATCAACCTGTCATCCTATCCTCAGAAACTACCCTTGAACCCGACTGGCGCTTGGTCACCTCCTTGGCAGAAATTCCCGAGCAGGGCGTCTTGGATCTGAAGCTGGAAGGGCACAAGCTATTGCTCAGTCGGCAAGGGGAAACGGTGAGCTGTTTTCACAATGCTTGCAGCCATCTGGGCGTTCCTATTGATGGAGGCGCATGTGAGGATGGCGTTTTGACCTGTCCTTACCACGGCTTCCGCTTTGAATTGGCCACCGGAAACTGTTTGACTGCCCCTGCCGTTCCCTTACGCCCGTATCCTGTCAAAGTCACCAACGGCCAGGTCTTCGTCCAGCTAGAGTAAGCATGTAGGGTGGGCATTGCCCACCACTCAACCATGTTGGACAATCAATGGAAGCGATCGCCCCTTCAAAACTTACTTTCGACAACAACTTTCGACCCTGCAATTAACAAGTAACTGCACTGTGGTGGGCAATGCCCACCCTACTTACTCTTACACCAGTTGCTCTCCCGGCCAATTCAAAACCGTTATCCACATACGCACGATTTATGACCTCTTTAGTTGTCAAATCCTTTGCGCCCCAGCGAAGTCCGCAAGGGGACGTTGCTCCACAACTTCCTTTTAAGCAATCGACCGCCAGCGAAGATACTGCCGTGAGAATTCTTGGAGCAGGCCACGACCTCTCCTGGATGGCTGCACCTTTGGCTCCAGCTGCCGATACGATGTTTGGGCCGCGTGGGGCATGTTTGTTCTCAGCCACAGGCCCGCTTTGGGTTGCGGATACCGGGCACCATCGCTTGCTGGGTTGGCGATCGCTCCCCACCACAGACGGGCAAGCGGCAGACTGGGTAATTGGGCAACCGGACTTTGAGCACGAAGGGCAAAACGCGAAGGGTGACCCAACAGCGAGTAGCGTAGCTGTCCCCACTGGAATTTGTGCCTGTGGCGATGGCATGGCCGTTGGCGACGCCTGGAATCATCGCGTGTTGATTTGGCATCAGGTTCCCACCGATAGCCATGTGCCTGCCGATGTCGTTTTGGGACAAGCTGATTTTGCTCAGAACTTGCCCAACCGGGGAGAGGATGAACCCACCGCCAGTACATTGCACTGGCCCTATGGCGTTTTCTTCCATGACGGCAAGCTGTATGTCACCGACACAGGCAATCGCCGCGTTCTGGTGTGGAATAGCATTCCGACCAGTAATGGACAGCCTGCGGATGGCGTTCTGGGGCAAGACACCTTCACCACCCGCAATGAAAACGATGGCGGGTCGCCAACGGCTTCGAGCATGCGCTGGCCCCATAGCTTGACCCTATGGCATGGCAACTTGGTGCTGGCCGATGCCGGAAACAATCGACTGATGATTTGGCAGGGCATTCCTGAGCAAAACAACGCGCCTTGTCAGGTCATTTTGGGACAAGCCGATGTTCAAGCGGTGGAGCTGAATCGCGGAGAGTACTTCCCGAGCGATCGCAGCTTCAGTATGCCCTATGGGGTCGCTGCCGCTGGCGATTGGTTGATTGCTGCCGACACGGCCAACTCCCGCCTGATTGGATGGCATCGCGATCAACTGGACTGGGAAGCGCTCCACGACGCTCCGGCAGATGGTCTTTCGGGACAAGTCACCTATCGCCAAAAGGGAGAAAACCGCAGCTACGGCTCCGCCTTAAGAGATAGTTTTTGTTGGCCCTACGGCATCTACGTGTGTGGCACCATGGTAGTAATCGCGGATTCGGGCAATAACCGCGTCATGGTGTGGCATTTGGAGGGCCAATAGGCAAAGCTCCAATGGTGGCAAATCTTTCCAGATCAATTTATCCATCCGAAAAACCTTCAGAGGTCGCAAAATCCACAGGTATGGAAACAGCGGCTGAGATTCGGGTAAAAGGCACGGTGCAGGGTGTTGGCTTCCGGCCAATGGTGTATCAGTTAGCCCTAACGCATCACTTGCGCGGCAGTGTGTACAACGATGCCGCTGGAGTGGTGATTCGAGTAGCCGGAACCGCCCAGCAGGTGGAGCAGTTTGTTGAGAAATTGCAACCCAGTGCACCGCCCTTGGCCAAAATTGAGTCGATTCAGCGGCAGGATGTGGCGATCGCCACCATCCCCCAAACCGAATTCGAGATTACACCGAGTCGCCCCGGCCAAGTTCGTACAAACATTGCGCCGGATGCCGCCACCTGCCCGCAGTGCCTATCCGATACCCTCGATCCGTTCGGACGGTTCTATCGCTATCCCTTCACCAACTGCACCCACTGCGGTCCACGCCTCAGCATTGTTCGTGCCATCCCCTACGACCGGGGCAACACCAGCATGGCCACCTTCCCCATGTGCCCCGACTGCCAAAAGGAATACGACAACCCGCTCAACCGCCGCTTTCATGCGCAACCCGTCGCCTGCTACCACTGTGGTCCCAAAGCTTGGCTCGAACGCGCCGATGGCAAGCCCGTGGTCGCCGATATGTTCTCCATGCTGGAT
The DNA here is from genome assembly GCA_015207365.1 of Vacuolonema iberomarrocanum LEGE 07170. Classification (GTDB taxonomy): domain Bacteria; phylum Cyanobacteriota; class Cyanobacteriia; order Elainellales; family Elainellaceae; genus Vacuolonema; species Vacuolonema iberomarrocanum. The sequence continues at coordinate 35,187 of JADEXA010000003.1, read as the reverse complement.
GACGTGGATGCGGTTTGCACCCTGATCCAGCGCGGCGAAATCGTTGCCATCAAAGGCATCGGTGGCATTCACCTGGCCTGCGATGCCACAAACGATGCAGCAGTCAATCAACTGCGTCAACGCAAGCACCGCTACCACAAGCCCTTTGCGCTGATGGTGCGCGACCTATCAGTGATTGCGCCTTACTGCGACATTTCCGATGGGGAGCGGGCGTTGTTGGAAAGTCCGGCTGCACCGATTGTGTTGCTCAGCAGGAAGGAGTGGATGGGGCGATGGGGCGATGAGGCGATGAGTGAGGGGGCGCTTGAACACACACAGACACACCCTCTACCCATCCGCCCAGCTACCCATCCACCCCTATCCCCCGCCATCTCCCCCAATCTCTCCACACTCGGCGTGATGCTGCCCTACACACCGCTGCATCATTTGATGCTGAAGCGGATGAACCGCCCCATCGTGCTGACGAGCGGGAACCGGTCGGATGAGCCGCAGTGCATTGACAACGAGACAGCGAGAGAGAAATTAGGGGCGATCGCCACCTACTTCCTGCTCCACGATCGCGAGATTGTGAACCGCGTTGACGACTCGGTGGTACGCATGGTGGCAGGGCAACCACAAACCCTACGACGCGCCCGAGGCTATGCCCCTGAACCCATCCAGCTTCCGGTGGGCTTTGAGGAGATGCCACCAATCCTCGCCATGGGGGGTGAACTCAAGAGTACCTTCTGCTTGGGGAATGGGGGAGAAGCGATTCTGTCGCAGCACTTGGGCGATTTGGAAGAGGCTACGGCGTTCGCGGCCTATGAAGAGACTTTGGCGTTGTATCAGCAGCTTTTTGAGCATCAGCCCGTCGCCATTGCCGCCGACCTGCACCCGGACTATCGCTCGACGCAACTTGCCCACACGCTAGCGCAAGAGCAGAGCGTGCCTCTTCACAGCATTCAGCATCACCATGCCCATATCGCTGCCTGCATGGTCGAGCATGGGTTGCCCATCGACACCACTCCCGTGCTGGGCATTGCCCTGGATGGGCTGGGCTATGGTGCCGATGATACCCTCTGGGGCGGCGAGTTTCTGGTCGCCGACTACCGCGATTTCCAACGGGTCGCGCACCTAGAACCCATGGCAATGTTGGGCGGTGCCCAGGCCACCCGACAACCCTGGCGCAACACCTATGCTCAACTGATGGCCGCGATGGACTGGGACGACTTGACCGATCAGTTTGGTGATTTGGACATCGTAAAGTTCTTGGCAACCCAGCCGCGATCGCTCCTCAACCAGATGCTCACGACCCAGTTGCGATCGCCCTTAGCTTCTTCCGCCGGACGACTTTTCGATGCGGTGGCGGCAGCGGTCGGCTGTTGTCGCGATACAGCAAGCTATGAAGGGCAAGGAGCGATTGAACTCGAAGCCTTAATTCAGCCCGAAGCAGTTCGCGCAGCCCCTTATCCATTCGCGCTACATTACAATCAGAACCCCATGATTCTCTCAGCCCAGTCTCTCTGGCCAGAGCTATTGAAAGACTTGCAGCAGGGGGTAGAAACGTCGGTTATTGCGGCTCGCTTCCACCAGGGATTTGCACAAGCCATTTCCGACCTAGCTGTAACGTTAGCCAATCGCCATCACCTCAGCCAAGTCGTGCTATCCGGCGGCGTGTTTCAGAATCAAGTGTTACTGATCGCGGTGCAAGAGCAATTGCGCCAACAGGGACTGACGGTACTCACTCCCCAAGCCGTACCGCCTAATGATGGGGGCTTGTCGCTGGGACAAGTGGCGATCGCCGCTGCTCGACTCCATGACTCGCCCTAAGCATGCCCCTCGCAGGTCTTGCGTTGGTGTTACAAATATTAGGCAGGATTATGTTAGGCAGAATTCCAAACTTTTATTGACCAACCCTTAAGAAAAAGACGTTAGATCCACGAAATTAGGGATTCAAGAGCCATCCTTAAGATGGAGGATTACTAACTAAAATTGCCGATCATTGCCAACGTCATGTTGTTGCTTAACCCTTGAGAGAAGGATACTGAATCGATGTGTTTAGGGATTCCAGGACAAATTTTAGACATAACAGATGCTGCCCAGAAGCTAGCAACCGTCGATGTTAGCGGCGTGCGGCGGCAGGTGAACATTGCCTGCATTGTGGATGAGGAACATCCAGTTGAAAGCTGTGTAGGCGATTGGGTCTTGGTTCATGTGGGGTTTGCCATGAATCGCATCGACCCCGAAGAAGCTCAAATCACGCTGGATTTGCTAGCAGAAATGGCAGAGGTGCATGAGTCGTTAGCACCCATTTAATGGAGCAATTTGAATCCCCTGTGGGATCCCCCTAAATCCCCCTTAAAAAGGGGGACTTCCGATCCGACTCCCCCCTTTTTAAGGGGGGTTGGGGAGGATCTCCACTACCAAAACATTACAAAAAAATCACTTCAAACTATCTCAAACGCATTAAAGAAACCGATTGCAGAAAATTACGAAGGGAAGAGGGTAATGAAGTACGTTCAAGAATTTCGCGATCCACAAAAAGCGCAGGGGCTACTGCAACAGATCGAAGTGCTCGGCCAACAGCTAACCCAGTCACGCCCAGGCCCCATCAAGATCATGGAAGTGTGCGGTGGTCATACTCATTCGATCTTCAAGTACGGATTGGAATCCCTACTACCCTCCACTGTGGAGCTGGTGCACGGCCCTGGCTGTCCGGTGTGCATCATGCCCAAGGGACGGTTGGATGATGCGATCGCCCTTGCCCAAAACCCCAACGTGATTCTCGCCACCTTTGGGGATGTCATGCGCGTTCCTGGCTCCAAACAAAGCCTGTTGCAGGCCAAAGCCGAAGGTGCCGACATTCGCATGGTCTATTCGCCTTTAGATGCGTTGGCGATCGCCCAAAAGCATCCGGACCGAGAGATCGTTTTCTTTGCGATTGGATTTGAAACAACGGCTCCCAGTACCGCTCTGACGGTGTTACAAGCAGAACGCCAGGGCATTAAGAACTTCAGCCTCTTCTGCAATCATGTGCTGGTCGTGCCTGCCCTGGAAGCGTTGCTCAGCAACCCCGACCTGCAACTCGACGGCTTCATTGGCCCCGGCCATGTCAGCATGGTCATCGGTGCCCGTCCCTATCAGGTGATCGCCCAGCGCTACCGCAAACCCGTCACCATCTCCGGATTTGAACCACTGGATATTTTGCAGTCGTTGTGGATGGTATTGCGCCAACTCGCTGAAGGCCGCTGCGAAGTGGAAAACCAATACGCTCGCCTCGTGCAAGAGCAAGGCAATCTGGTCGCACTAGAGGCGATGGCCAAAGTCTTCACCGTGCGCGAACAGTTTGAATGGCGTGGACTCGGCGACATCCCCGCATCAGGCTTCAAGATGCATCCTGACTATGCCCACTTCGATGCCGAAGCCAAATTCACCCTGCCCCACCGCCAGGTCGCCGACCACAAAGCCTGTGCCTGTGGCGAGATCCTCAAAGGTGTGAAGAAGCCCTGGGAATGCAAAGTCTTTGGCACTGGCTGCACCCCCGAACACCCCATCGGAGCCTGCATGGTGTCCTCCGAAGGAGCCTGCGCCGCTTATTACAAGTATGGCCGCGCCCAAACTGCACCCGAACTCGTTAGCCGTTAATTAATTCCCTTCACCCTATTTCCTTATGACGCTCTCAATCGACAAACCCACCTCTAAAAAACCGCCACGGCTGCGCGACAAAACGATTACTCTCGCTCATGGCAGTGGGGGTCGCGCCATGCAGGATTTGATTGAAGCCCTGTTTGTCCAGGCATTTCAAGAAGGCCCTGCCAATGCGCTAGAAGACCAGGCACGGATTCCTTTGGATGAATTGACGGCTCAGGGCGATCGCCTCGCCTTCACCACCGATTCCTTTGTGGTCGATCCCATCATCTTCCCCGGCGGAGACATCGGCACGCTAGCGGTGAACGGTACCGTCAACGACTTGGCGGTTAGTGGAGCGATTCCACGTTATCTCACCTGCGCCATGATTTTGGAAGAAGGGTTGCCGATGCAAACCTTGCGCCAAGTGGTGGCCAGTATGGCGGCAGCCGCGAAACAAGCGGGGGTGGCGATCGTCACGGGAGACACCAAAGTCGTTCCCCGGGGTGGAGCCGACAAGATATTCATCAACACCGCAGGCATTGGGGTGATGCGGACGGGCGTCACTCCAGCGGCAGTGCATATTCAGCCGGGGGATGTGGTGTTGGTCAACGGCCCGATTGGTAACCATGGCGCGACGATCATGGTCGCCCGAGGCGAATTGTCGTTGGAAACGGATTTGCAAAGTGATTGCCAGCCGCTGAATGGGTTGGTGGATGCCATCGTTTCTGTTTGCCCCGAAGTCAAAGCGATGCGGGATGCTACCCGTGGCGGATTGGCGACGGTGCTGAATGAATTTGCTGAGAGCGCTCGGGTTGGGATTCGGCTCATCGAAGACCAGATTCCAGTGGATGATGCGGTCAAGGGCTTGTGTGAGCTATTGGGATTAGACCCACTCTACCTGGCCAATGAAGGCAAGCTCGTCGTCGTGGTTCCTCCAGAGCAAGCAGAAGAGGTGTTGGCGGCGATGCGATCGCACCCCAGCGGCACCCAGAGCCAAATCATCGGCCAAGTCACCGAGGGTCAGTGGGTGTCGCTCAAAACCGCGTTTGGCACCGAGCGCGTGATTGACCGATTGGTGGACGATCAGCTACCGAGGATTTGCTAATGCATGAGCTAGGAATTACCCAAAACATTGTGGCGATCGCCACCGAACATGCCAACGGTGCTAGAGTACAGCGCATCACTTTGGAAATCGGCCAGCTCACCGCCATCATGCCCGAAGCGATCCGGTTTTGCTTCGACGTGTGTGCCCAAGGCACGGTGCTCGAAGGGGCAACACTAGAGATTTTGGAGCGTCCGGGGTTGGGCAAGTGTCGGGTGTGCGATCGCGAGATAGCGCTCAGTCAGCCCTTTGGCGTATGCGATTGCGGCAATACCCGCCTCGACATCATTCAAGGTCAAGAACTCACCATCAAAGAACTGGAGACAGAGGTGTTATGTGCGTAACTTGTGGCTGTTCCGATGGCGCTCAAGCAAGGGTAACTCGCGTGGAGCATACCCACAGCGAGCATACCCACTCGCATCCCCATGCTGAGGCAGTGTCGACAGCGACCCACACCCATACCCTGGCTGATGGAACGGTGATGACCCATACCCATGTCGACTCGGCATCCCATTCCCATACCACCCATTCCCACAGCACCCACACAGATCACAAGCCCCATACCCACACGCACCACCATCACCATCACAACGGAGAAGGACAGTCCTCGGCACATGCCCATAGTCAAGTGCATGGCACGACCGTGACGTTAGAGCAAAATATCCTTTCTAAGAACGACTTGATTGCCGCCCAAAATCGCGGCTGGTTCAAAGGGCAGCAAATCACCGCGCTGAATTTGGTTAGTTCACCAGGTGCTGGAAAAACCACACTGCTGGTCAAAACCATTCAAGACTTGCAAAGCGAGATTCCCATAGCTGTCATCGAAGGCGATCAGGAAACCGCTCAGGATGCCGAAAGAATTGCCGCCACCGGCTGTCCGACGATTCAAGTCAACACAGGTACGGGCTGCCATCTTGAAGCCTCCATGGTAGAGCGCGGCCTGGAAGCCCTGAATCCACCCAACCACTCTCTCTTGCTCATTGAGAATGTGGGTAATCTGGTGTGTCCCGCGTTGTTTGACCTGGGTGAAAAGGCCAAAGTCGCCATGCTATCAGTCACCGAAGGGGAAGACAAACCCATCAAGTATCCCCACATGTTCCGCGCCAGCCAGGTGATGGTGCTGACTAAGATCGACCTGCTCCCCTACGTCAGCTTCGATGTAGAGCGCTGTCTCGCCTATGCCCGTCAAGTCAATCCGGAGTTGAAAATCTTTCAAGTATCCGCCGTTTCAGGGGAAGGCTTGGCCAAATGGTACGGCTGGTTGCGGAGTGTGTGCGATCGCCCAGACACCGTCTCACCATAGCGGCACCTACTGTAGGCAGCCTTAACCCAGTCGGGAAACCACTCAGATGACTGATTCTGTAGCCTTTTCAGGCTTTAACTTCAAACTGGCTGTAGTTCAGGTTTTGATGTACGAGCAAAATTTGCTAACGCCGTCGTTTGATGTGTATGCCTTTGTGAGCAACTATAACGCTCGCCAAATCGATATCGACGAGGAAGGCGACCAAATTATTCCTGAAGTCAAGGCATACTTTGAGCGGTTAGAGATTTCCGCCACCGCCTTGCTCCATGTCGAGGAACTTTATCAGGAGGGTGGGGCTGAAATTTATTTGCAACTTTGCCCATTTTGGGATGGTGAAGACGATAGGTTTGACATCCAATCAGCAAATGATGCAGCGCTCCTACCCAATTTGAAAACGATCACGCTTTTCTATAGTGGGAACGAACAGCTCCTGCAAGACTTTAGGGCTAGGGGAATTGAAGCAACATGGTTGTAGGCGCTTTGACAGGGCCAAAGAGGGGAGACTTATCGCCTTCAGTTTAATTTTTGGCCTGTCCTGAGGAGCTTGACACAAGTTGCGCAAACCTCGGATCGGAACGCAGTGGATCAAAGTCTTCATCGTCCTTAGCCATTGTTCGATAACTGGGTTCCAGTTCAATGGCGCGTTCCAGCGCTTGCAGAGCATCATCATTGTGACCCAGCAAACTATGACAACAGGCTAGATTATAGAAGCTATTCTCGTAGTCGGGATGCAGCTCTACCGATCGCAGGGCACTCTCCAAAGCCTCCGACAGACGACCCAGGTTAACCAGTGCAGCGCTGCGATTATCCCAGGCAAATCCAGAGGTTGGGTCATGGGCGATCGCCCGATCATAGTTTTCGATCGCCGTTTCAAATTGCTGCAGCGCAAAAAAGATATTACCTCGGTTATAGAAGACCTCTGCTACATCGGCATCGTGAGCCAGAGCTTGGTCATAGCTAGCGATCGCCGCCTCAAACCGCCTCAGGTCATTCAACACATGGCTCCGCTCTAACCAGAGTTCAGCCGCATCGGGCAGGTGTGTGAGTGCTCGATCGTAGATAGCTAAAGCCGCCTCAAGATCGTTCATATGGGTCAAGGCATCCCCCCACGCAATCCAGGCTTCGAGTTTATCGGGCTTGATGGCGATCGCCCGCTCATAGCTTTTGCAAGCCTTCTGATACTGCTGCAATTTATAGAAGGTAAATCCCCGGTTATACCAAGCATTATCAGCATTAGGATTACACGAGATGGCCTGGTCGTAGCTGGCGATCGCCGCCTTAAACTTTCCTTGTTCCAGCAATGAGTTACCTCGGCTATACCAAGGAACATAGTTGAGAGCCTTTACCACGGCGTGAATCTGGCCAGCCCCTCTCAACCGAGCCCAGAATGACTTGAGCGGATTTGAGCGAGGTTGAGTTTGAATGGCGCGATCGTAGCTGGCCACAGATTCGTCCAAGCGCCCTAGCTTGCTGAGAGCGTCGCCCCGACCAATCCAGGCGTTGCTATCTTCGGGGTTGATGCGCAAAAATCGGTCATAACAATCGAGCGCCTCGGTATAGGAGTCCATCTGAGCCAAGACGTTGCCTTTGACATACCAAACGTCGGAGTGAAAGTCGGGGTTGAACTGAAGCACCCGCTCATAGCTGGCCAATGCGGCTTCGTAGTTGCCCTCCTCCTCAAATAACCGTCCCAGGTTGAAGGCCATGTCTGCGTTCCGCTCGGGTGGGTAGTTTGCGGTTTCAAGCAGCAGTTGGGTTTGGGCAATCGCTCGGTGGCGGTCTTCAGGAGTCATGGACGACAAGCACGTGAGTGAATATCTCCAGCGTAGCCGAGAATCTTGCCCCCTTCGTTATTCCTACAGGGTCTTTCATCCATCTTTTCTAGGAGGGGGCGATCGCTTCATTGCTACAACATCCTGAAAAGAGAAAGTCTTAAGACTTCCGCACTTTGCTGATGTTGTGGCCGCGACGCGGTCACAATATCAACGCATTCACTCAGGATGACGCAAGTTTTGCGTAAGTCCTGAGTCTTTGTAAAATGGGAGAGATCGTTACAAGTCAATACCAATTTATCGAGATGGAAACGGCTGGTGCCCTCCAGCTTTTCGCCTTTGATGTTCAACAAGCTTGTGGATTACGAAGCGCTAGGGATTCCTGAATATTGGATTGTTAATGACCTGGGGCTGGGCGGTGTTCGTTATATTGGTACCTCAAAACAACCCACTATTTCGATCTATTAATTGATCGGCGATGAATATCATATCCAAAAATTTCGAGAGGGCGATCGCCTGGTATCACGATCATTTCCTAATGTATCCCTAACAGCACAACAGGTATTCGATGCATCAGAACCGTAGAGAAAACATTCATCCGTTATAGCGATCGCCATCAGGCGTCTTGAGCCTAAGTACAGGGCAAATTGGCAACCATTCGAGAGACCGTCGAGTTCATCTTTTGAACAAACGGAGGTAAAGGCATTGTTAACATTTAATACGTATAAGCCGAATCATTACTTATCAGATTTTGTCAAATACTATTGGCAGCTTGAACTCAACTCAAACTCACAAACCACCCACACGGAAAGAGTGATTCCCTCCGGCGAGCTGCAAATCATATTTCACTACAGAACTCCATTTACAGAAATTAGCAACCAGAACCAAAGCTCCATTCAACCCCAATGCTTGATTGATGGACCACAAACAGAATACAAAGACATCGTTACAGCACCTGGCTCAGTAGGAATGATTGCCGTTGTACTATATCCTTATGCCCTCAGAGCTTTCTTTCCCAACTCAGTGAGTGAATTCACCAATCAAAGTATTCCGCTAGACAATGTCGTATCAACAAAAACAAAAGAACTTCAGGAACGTATTGTTGAAGTCAACAGCACCTATCCGCGCATTCTACTAATCGAACAATTTTTACTGAGTAGATTGTCTATACATAACGATTTCTCTATTACTAGGGAAGCTGTTAATATTCTTACCAAAGCCAATGGTCAGTTGACTGTAAGTGAAGTAGCCAATGAGCTAAATATAAGCAAACGACAATTAGAGAGAATATTTTTAAGAAATATCGGGATATCACCGAAAAAATTTGGCCGTATCATTAGATTCAATACCACCATCAAATGCTTTGAAGAGGTCGAATCTTTAACAAAGCTGACCTATAAAGCTGGATACTTCGATCTATCTCATTTAATTCATGATTTCAGAGAATTCACTGGCTTATCTCCCAAAGAGTTTTTTGACTATCCTTGTCAGATATAGCAATCCAAAATTGGATGTGAAGGGTGGGAAGAGCAATGCTCTTCCCACCCTTCACATCCGATTCAAAAATCATTTGAGATCGCTATAAAAGAATAGATGTCGCGTTTTTACAATTTTCTTTAGTTGAGCTGAGATACGTTACAGACATATCACTAATCAGCAAAGGGATATGTCATGCAAAATAGCAGTGAATTAATCAAACGCATCAAACATCATATCCAGCAATTGTCTGTAACCATAGGTGAAAGGCCAACAGGCTCTGCAGCAAATCATCGAGCAGAACATTACATTAAGCAAATATTCCTTGATAACCAGCTTCAGGTCAAATTACAAAAATTTGACTGTATCGATTGGGAAAAAAATAAAACGACTCTCCACATTGGAGAAACTGAAGTACATGTTGAGCCTTCACCCTATTCATTGCCCTGTAATGTTCAAGCTGATATTGCGGTAGTGGAAAACATCTCTCAACTTGAACAGATAGATCTGGCAGGAAAAATCGCTGTTTTATGCGGCGGCTTAACCCAAGAACCATTAATGCCAAAAAACTTCAGCTTTTATAATCCTGAGCATCATCAGAAAATCATCCACCTGCTTGAAGAAAAGAAACCCGCAGCAATACTGACAGCTAGCTTGAATGATAAGCAGCTAGTGCCTGTATTTGAAGATGGTGATTTTGACATCTCATCTGCTGTCTTCTCTACAAATGATAAAGATGTGATTATACAAAGCACATCGCCAATTCATTTGAGCATCGACAGTAGAAGAAAAAAAGCAACAGGCGCAAATGTCATTGCCAGAAGAAATCAAACTACTCGAAATAAATTTGTTGTCACTGCCCATTTTGACACGAAGCCAGGAACACTAGGTGCACTCGACAACGCCGTGGGTGTTGCCGTGTTACTGACTTTATCAGAGCTGTTGAAAGATACATCGCTAATAAATGCTGGTGTTGAATTCGTTGCATTCAATGGTGAAGATTACTTCTCTATGCCCGGGCAAACGGCCTATCTCAACACATATGGTAGTGAGTTTAATCAGATCACACTCGCCATAAACTGCGATGGTTTAGGGTTAAAAAACAGCAAAACCAGTATATCTTTTATGGAGTGTTCCGAAAAATGCGTTAGCCAAATCGAATCCATCCGTCAATCTTTCAGAACTATTGAACAATTACCCCCGTGGTATCAAGGTGACCACATGCTATTCGCCTCAGCGCAAGTACCAACCCTTGCGATCACCTCTACCGGAATATTCGACCTAGTAGATACAGTCATTCATACCACCCGTGATACGCAAGACTTGACAGATCCAGGACTGATTTACGAGGCTTGCCTCTTTTTACAAGCGGTTATGAACTCATTAGGGCAAGATGCATCGCAAGGGTGAATGAGACGCGCGATCGCCTCATTTTGCAGGTCAAGTGTCGCCCCCACTGAAGCCTCTTTACTTCAATACCACTCCTAGGAAAATTGGCGATCGCCATCCAATTACCTTGTTGTACCCGATGAAATGAAGAGTCCTAGCTAGAATGAAAACGCTACCTGATACCGCCGAACCGAGAACACTAGAGCCCGATCTAGACAATGAATTTAACGTACCGACAGATTCGCATCAGTGATTTGCCTGCGGTATTTGACCTACGGCTCTCCACTATTGAAAATGCCATCACAATGGAAGAGCTTGAGAGAGACTATGGCATTACTCCTAAATCCCTTGCAGAAGCCATGCAATCCACTGTGAAAGACTGGTTATGCGAGGTTCAAGGGAGTGTAGTCGGAATTGCGATGGGCGATAGAGCCAATGGAGAGGTGCTTGTCGTAGCAGTTCGACCAGGCTACGAAGGAAGCGGCATCGGTAAACACTTGCTCAGCGAGGTTAGCACCTGGCTTTTTTCTGAAGGGCACAGCAAGATATGGTTGTATTCGAATCCAGATAAAAGTCTTAGAGCATATGGATTCTATCGAAAGCTGGGCTGGCAATTTAAAGGAGAAATGGTGGATGGGGAAGAGGTTTTAGTGCTAGAAAATGCCGAGCGAACAAGTGTCTAAACACTCTAGCAAAATCTTCGTGGCAAGCTAACTCTCTTACACAAGACATAGATGGTTCATCTCGGAGGTAATGCATTGCGCCTTTCATAAAAAGCTTTAAAGCTTTTTATACTTTTGGTGTTTAATATATCTGCATGCACAGCGCTAAAATCAGTTAGTAATGACTTGTTGACACAACATAATTCCATGGAAAGAGACTTTCTCCGTGTTAGACCTTTAATACCAAGACTGTTACCACAAGAAGTTTATAGTGGCCCTATGTTGAGGGGAGTTATCATTAATCGATTTGATTCCCCTGTTGCTAGACTAATCAACTTACCAGATAACTTGATTTCTGAAGTTTGTTCCGTAGATATGCGTACGCCAGATGATGATATTGAAGATTACTTTAATGAAGATAAGATATCTTACACTGCATTAGCGAGTATAAGATACGAGACTACAGATTCTAGGGTGATCAATGTAACAACAATGTTGATATCGAGGAAGGCTTTAGAGTTAGAGTATCGAGCTTCTCAAAACGTTGTCACTTCTGATGGAGCACAAGCAGTGACTCCTCTAACATTAGAAGATGGAACCCAGGCGATGATTTTTAATAATCCCGAAGAGATCGAAACTGCCAATCAAAGTGACTCCTCTAACATTAGAAGATGGAACCCAGGCGATGATTTTTAATAATCCCGAAGAGATCGAAACTGCCAATCAAATAGTCTTTATAAAAGATGGAATTTACTACATAACTGTTGCAAGTGATCTCTCTATTGATCGATTATCCGAAATAGTTTCAGCGAATTTAGTTATTGAATAGTTTATATAGTCATCCCTGACAAGCACCTTCTTTTTGAAGATGCAAGGATACGGTGGATCGGAATATCAGAGATTACTTCTTTTCAAGATCGGATAATCAGTTCTGACACTTAGCACACCACAAGATAACTGGGTATGGCACCAAACTAAACATGTCTACTGCACCCATCGACGGAAATCGGCAAGATTTACGTTGCTACCGCAGATGATTGAGGCAACATGCTTCCCGGCAAATCGGGGGCGATTCTCCAGCACTGCTGCAACTCCAAGAGCGGCTGATGGTTCGACGACGAGTCCTGCCTGTTCGTACAGAAACCGCATCCCCTGAACAATGCTTTCCTCACGCACCAGCACCGCATCATCCGCGATTTCGAGCAGATCATCCAGGACTTCGGGGATTGGAAATCGTCCGGCAACGCCATCGGCGATGGTATCCATCGTTTCCGTTGTCACGACTTCTTTCTTACGCCAAGACAGCGTCATCGCAGGAGCCGCTTCTGGCTGGATGCAAACCACTTCGACGTTTGGGGTGAGGCGCTTCAAGACATAGCCAACACCTGTTGCCATGGCTCCACCACCGAGCGCCAGCAACACTGTATCCAACGGAGTCGGAACCTCCGCCAGTTCCAGTCCCATCGTTCCAGCGCCTTCGCAGGTATCCAGATTTTCGCTGTCCTCCAACAAGTATGCGCCCTCCATCTCGGATATTTGGCGGGCGGTTTCCCTCGCATGTTCAAAATCACCGTCTACCAGCCGGACATCCGCACCGAGGCAGCGGATTCTCTGTAGCTTGAGCGCGTTGGCCGACTTCGCTGCAACCACGATCGCCCGAACCCCACGAGAGCGACCACTGTAAGCGAGAGCTTGTCCCAGGTTCCCGGCACTGGCGCAGACGGCTGAACGGTGCCCTTCTTTGATCATCCGTGCCACAGCAACTTCGGTTCCCCGTCCCTTGAAGCAGCGAATTGGGTTCAAGGTTTCAACTTTCAGCGTGATTCTGCAACCCAATCTGTCTGAGAGCGGCTCGCATTCGTATTGAGGAGTCTGCAAGAAGACGGGCGCGATTGTCGATACCGCCGAACGAATTCGTTCAAGACTCAAACGTGTCACGGTCACTCCATCCTTTTTCAAGACACCGAAGTTTGCTACAGCATGGGTATTGTCCCATAGAGGCTATACAGCAATCCAAAATCGGATGAGGGTTTGAAATCTTGGCACTATGGGGGCTGCAAAACATCGGCTGTAGAAGGTTCCTAGCCCATCGGCATTGGCGTCATACAAGGTTGTGTCTTATCCACATCGATCGGCACCTGCAGGTCTTAGCAATTATTCAGCCGTCAGGCTAAAGTTAGGGAATCTTGTGGAGGCGATCGCCCTTCATCCCGCATGAGCTGCATCGCCGCTCCATCTACCACCCTTCCGATCAATAGCGACGGCAGACAGGAATCTGATTGAAGTGCGTCTCTCTTCTAACGCCTGTCTTTGCTTTGTTCGTTCTAGCTGTGTTCCCTCAAACCTGATATGCGCCCTTTCCTGTTGTTGCCTTTGCTTGTTCCCTGTTGGAGCCTGATACTCCCTGGCCTCTGGCCTACACCACCTGCCCTCGCTCAAATTCGTCTCACAGAATCCCCATCCGCACAGGCTCGCCGACTGAGCCAGGAAGCTTACCAGCTTTGGCAATCAGGACAATTTCAGTCTGCGTTGGAACGACTTGAACAAGCCTTGCCGATTTATCAGGACTTGGGCGATCGCCCTTCTACAGCGGATGTCTTACTGGGCTTGGCCAAAGTGACCTTGGCGCTGGGGCAACCCGTACAGGCTTTGGATTACTATGAGCAAGCACTGACGCTGCAACGGGAGCTGGGCGATACCCAGAGCGAGCGCGTCACGCTGAATGATATGGGAGAGGTCTATCGTCGACTGGGGCAGTATAACCAGGCTCTCAACACCTACCGCGCTAGCTTGGCGGTTCAAATATCCAGCGATGATCGCGTGCTCGAAGCCATTACCCTCAACAACATTGGGTCGGTATACAACGACCAGGGGCAATACGAGCAAGCGCTAGCTTACTATGAGCAAGCGCTGACCGCTTTTACCGATCCAGCATCGCGCCAGGCGGATCCGCAACAAAGCCGCCGGGGTGAAGGGGTGACGCTGAATAACATGGGCACGATCCATGACTTTCTGGGACAGTATGGGCGGGCGCTTGAGCTGTACCAGCAGAGCCTAGCCATCCGCATCGAAATCGGCGATCGCCAGGGCGAAAGTGTCACCCTCAGCAACATCGGCCAGATCCAGCACAATCTGAGTAACTATGAGGCGGCTCTTGAGTCCTACCAACAGGCTCTCGCGATTACGACGGAGTTGGGAAATCGTGCAGGGGAAGCAACGGTTCTCAACAATATCGGCGCGGTGTACAGCGAGTTGGGGCAGTATGCCGATGCACTGGACAACTACCTCCGGGTATTGGCTTTTCGTACAGCGTTAGGCGATCGCCCCGGCGAAGGAACCGTTCTCAACAACATTGGCGCGATTCACCACAATCTAGGTCAGTATGAGCAAGCCCTCAATTACTATCAACGCAGCCTGGTCATTCAGCAGGAGATTGGTAATCGTCGGGGAGAAAGCTCTGCCCTCAACAATCTGGGGAAAATGTACATTGCCCTGGGTTCCTACGCTGAGGCTCTGGATTATCTGCAACAAGCGTTGGCGCTCTGGGTGGAGATGGGCGATCGCGCGGGAGAGGGCGGTACGCTGAATGACATGGGTCTGGTATATGCCAACCTGGGGCAGTATGAGCGAGCCCTCAACACCTATCAGCAAGCCCTGACCATCCGCATCGAGGTGGGCGATCGCACAGGCGAGGCCGACACCCTCAACAACATTGGCGTTGTGTACGACGACCTGGGGCAATATGAACGAGCGCTAAATATCTACGAGCGTAGTCTGGCAATCAATACCGAAATTGGCGATCGCGCAGGGGAAGGAACCAATCTCAGCAATATCGGCGCAGTGTATGGTGGGCTGGAGCAATACGACCAAGCCTTAGATTATTTCCAGCGAGCCCTCACGATTCGGCAAACCATTGGCGATCGCACGGGCGAAGGCAATACCCTGAACAATTTAGGTGCGATATACGACATCCTGAAGCAGTACGACCAAGCCCTGGCCGCTTATCAGCAAGCCTTGGCCATCCGCACCGAGGTGGGTGATCGCCCCGGCGAAGGAACGACATTGAACAACATCGGCTACATCTACGCCAATCAGGGAAACTATTCCCAGGCGATGACGACCTATCAGCAAAGCCTCGCAATTCGCAGAGAAGTGGGCGATCGCGAAGGGGAAGCCGTTACGCTTAACAATCTGGGAATTGTGTTGGATGCCCTGGGTGAAACGGAGCTCGCGATCGCGTTTTTCAAGCAAGCCGTGAATCAGTGGGAAGCGATTCGGGGTGATATTCGCGGGTTAGATATTGAGCATCAACAAGCATTTACTGAGCGTGTTTCTAGCAGCTATCGTCGTCTGGCCGACCTGTTGCTACAAGCCAACCGGGTTCTAGAAGCTCAGGAAGTCCTAGATTTACTGAAGCTTCAGGAGCTGCAAGACTTCCAACTACAAAACGTCAGGGGTACCGCCGAAACTCGGCAGGGCCTCGACCTGTGGGCGGCGGAAGAATCCATCCTGGCATTGCTGGCTCAGTCGCTGGAGTCGCCAGATACGGATCTCAACGACTTCATTGCTCTGCCAGAAATTAGAAACCATATCGAAGAACTTCAGCGCAATGCCCAGGGACAAAACCTCAACCCTGCCCAGCTCGTGCGCTTGCAAGACAACCTGCAACAATTGGGAAATACCGCTCTCCTATATCCGCTGATTCTGGACGATCGCCTGGAACTGGTGTTGGTCACCCCGACGGGGCTGGTGCGCGAAACGGTTGCAGTGGATAGGACCACACTGGAAGGGGCGATCGCCAACTTCCGCCGGACGATTACCAACCGTCGTAGCAATCCTGTTATGCAGGCGCAGGAGCTTTATCAATGGCTCATCGCCCCAATTTCCAGTCACCTGGAGCAAGAGGGAGTTGAAACGTTGCTCTATGCCGCCGATGGCTCTCTGCGCTACATTCCCCTGGCAGCGCTACACGATGGTGAGCAATGGCTCACCCAGCGCTATACCCTCAACCACATCACCGCTGCCTCTTTGACGGACTTCTCTCGATCTGAAGCAAGTAATCTGGACATACTGGCCGGAGCCTTCCCCGAAACGGATGTGCAGGTGACGATCGATGGGGATGCGGTCGTGTTTGGCGGGTTGCCCTATGCCCAAGCCGAAGTAGATTATCTGGTCGATACCCTTCCCAATACCACGGCCTTTTTCGACAATGCCTTTAGCCGTGCGGCGATCGAACCGCAGCTGAACAATTACTCCATCGTCCACTTTGCCACCCACGCCGAGTTCCGGTCAGGACATCCCAACGACTCCTATATTCTGCTCGGCGATGGCGATCGCATCACCCTGGCCGACCTCGACCAGTGGCAACTCACCAATGTGAATCTGGTTGTTCTCAGCGCCTGCAAAACAGCCGTTGGGGCGACGGATCTGGGTAATGGCGAAGAGATCCTGGGCTTTGGCTACCAGATTCAGCAAACTGGAGCCGATGCGGCGATCGCCTCTCTTTGGTATGTGGATGATGGCAGCACCCAAGCCTTGATGACCGCCTTCTACGAAGCCCTCCGCACTGGCGATCCAGAAGCCGTGGCATTGCAAGAAGCACAGCGTGCGTTGATTGCCGACAGCGCCCTGGCACATCCTTATTACTGGGCACCGTTTATTCTTATCGGCAATGGTTTGTAATTTTGGAGGGTTTGTTGGGTTAAGCGAACGCTAACCCAACAAACTTTGCTACCCATGTGCTGCCTATTCTTGAACCACGTAGAAGCAATTGCTATGCAGGTAGCCATCGGCTAGATCCCATTCGCCAGTAAACGGGGTAATGCTGCGATCGCCCACCGAACGTACAAGCACCTGGTACTGCCCTGGTTGGAGCGTATAGGTGCCAACGGGGCCTTGTTCTGGACAGGCATCGGGTACACCATCCGTAAAGACGCCACAATCCTCGCAACCTGGCAGCTCTTCAAAGCGGGTTTCAGCACCACTGAAGATAATCCGCATGGGTTCTGGGGAGTCGTTGCGAATTTCGACCTGTGTGGTTCCGCTATTCGTTCGGCCTGAAACACCAGGAGAGGGAAGTTCACCCGCGTTGTTAGCTCTCGCTTCATCGAACATGGCAGAGGCAAGGGCAACCTCAACGGCAGAGGTTTGCTCATGCTCGGGGTATTCCACCAGAAATTGCTGGAGTTGCACAACGGCTTCGGTGTAGCGTCCAGCCGCCTGGTAGGTCTGCCCACAACCGTACTGGAGGAATGGAAGATTTTGTTCCGGTGCGGGCAACAACCCATGGTTCAGTACAGAGGGCATTGCATCGCAAAGCTCAACACTAGCGAGTGTGTCGGGTGCAGTCCCTTCCACTTGGGATGCGACTGCCTGACGGACAGGCAGCTCTGTGTTGGGATAGCGATCGAGAAACAGACTGGCGGCAACTAAGGCTTCGGTGGGGGTGCTCTCTAGCAACGGGCTAACGGTTTGATAGGCCGTGCATTCACCAATCCGCGACTGCGATCGCACTTCATAGTCTTGCCAGTCGAACGGACGCCACCGCTCAACCAACCCGGTGTAGCCTGCGATCGCCTCGTCGCAGGCAGCGTCCGCATAGGCTTGCTCGGCCTGTCGGAAGGTAAAGGCGTCAAAGGCGAAGGCCACGAGTGGAATACCCAGAACGATCGCCCCCCCAAGGGCTAGCCACCTTCCAGAGCGATTGGGTTTTTGAGGCGGCTGAGCTGTAGGCGGTGTCTGAGAATGAGCCATAGTAGATAGATCTCCTAAAGGTAAAGGTTATATCGAGGACAAAGAAGAATTGGGGGTTATATACGGAGATATAGTTTCTGCCAGGAAGACCCTATGCATTCAGTTGAACAGCGATCGCTGTCTGAGCCAACCACAACCAAGAACTCCAGGCGCAGCAATTGTTACAGGCTTGGCAAATTGCATTGGGCATCGCCATAGAAGTTCGGGGGAGCTCCCCCCACGTAGTCGCTATCGTTCCCCGTTGTCGACAAGAAAACTCTCTTGTTACAGGAAGACTTCAGATAGATCGCGTTCAATTACGCATTGGATTTGGAGCAAACTTATGGAAGGCGATCGATGAACCTCTTTATATAATCCTCAGCTTATGCTTACGGAAAAAGCTCTGAAGTCCACTCAGAGAAAACTTCAGAGCTTTGTGTGCCATTCTTGTGTTGGACAAGCGATCGTAACCAGATTAAAGCTCAGTGATGGGTTAATAGCTGACGAGCAAAGCGATAACGTTTTCGTTTGAATTAGTCATGTCTCTGGGTATCGGATCAAAGGTTGTTGAATAGAGTGCTGTGAGTCCAGACAACATTGTTGTAATGATTGCAGCGTTGATTAATCGTCTGAACCAGGCCATTTGAAAGTGGTTCATGGTCAAAATCCTTGATACAACGTCCTTCGATCATCAGAATAGACAACTCACTGCAGCGATTCTTATCATCTCAGTGCCAAAGCGATCGCCCAAATCATCCAATCCAGCTAGAAAAAATGACAAGGCTGTTTGCAGAAACCTGCAAAGATTAAGAGCGCTGTACAAACATCCAAAAAACCAAGAAAAAACCCTTTTTCGTTACTCAACTGTTAGTGCAGCGAGGGTTGCAGAATTCAAAGATGATTTTTGGGGAGAAGGGGCGTACATGCTCCTTCTCCCCAAAAATCATCCCCGCGATCAGCAGTACCATTCAGCGACCCGCTTAGAAATAGCAGGGAGTTGTGACGGATTAATGGTGGTGTAAAACGAGGGATGTTGGGCGATCGCCTCTACAACCTCTGCCAAATTTGCATTCCCGGCCCGTGCCCCCAGGCCATTAATGGAGCATTCGATCTGTCGCGTGCCGACCGCCAACGTCTTTAAGGAGTTTTCTACCGCATGGCCATGGTCATCATGACAGTGGACAGCCAGCGTTGCCTGATCAATATTTGGGACACAGTGTTTCACTTTCTCAATGAGTGCGACAAACGCCGATGGGGTTGCAATCCCCATACTATCGGGAATGGCGATCGTCGTTGCCCCTGCGTTGATGGCTGTTTCCACTGTTTTGCACACAACATCTGGATGGCTGCGGGTCGCATCAAAGGCCGACCATTCCACGTCGTCACAGTAATTCCTGGCGAGGGAAACACTCTTCTGCGTCATCTCAACCGCATCTGCGAGGGCTTTTTCTGTCTCCACTCGAATTGGGGTGAAAACATTGATCCGCCCATGAACACAGGATTTGAGGGCAGTTGCAATAGCCTCAATCTCACGGGGTTGGCTGCTAGCTAAACCACAAACCACAGCGTGGTTTACCTGCTGCGCTACCGCAGAAACATCATCCAGGTCTTTAGGAAAAGCGCCAGGATAACCAACTTCAATCACATCTACGCCAGCCTTGTCCAGCATCAGCGCGATCTCTAGCTTCTGAGTTGCTGTGAATTTTTGGGTAAGAGCCAGTTCACCATCTCGCAAGGTGGTATCGAAGATCGTAATTTTTGTGGCTGGGTTCATGGCGATCGCCTCTCGACAAGGCCAGAAAATAAGGATTGAACTCTGAGCTTACAGATTTATTTTGCCCGAAATTGAATAGCATGGTTAGTAGAACCACAGGTGCCCCACAGAATCCACAAAGGCTCTGAATTGCAGCAGCAGCCTCCTGCCCATTTTCAGCCTGATGCATAGGCTCACAGGTCTGATGCATAGGCTCACAGGATAAAGCTCACTTCGTGAGCTTAACAGGATGAGGGGAGTCGTCCTGTGGGCAGATGCTGCTTCTGTTCAGTATTGTTAACCTAGCTAAAATAGTTTTACGTTTTCTTAATTTCTTTAAAAAATCTTGTCTTAGCGATTTTTACATCATGCTAATTCTGCTGAATTAAAACTCCTTGGTTTACACAATTTGATTCCTTCTCGGCACAGGAATCAAATTGATACCAAGTATTGTCCCTCCATTCGTAGAGTTCCCTTACCTTTCGAGAATACTCCTACTACCTTCCGCATGTTAGGTCATCTGTCATGGTCGAGCCTCCTCAAGGCAAACAACATTCGCAGCAGTTTTGGAATGGGCTCACTTCAGACTCATCAGAATCAGACCTGCCCGCTACAGCATGGCGGCATGAAGCTTCAGTAAATCGGCAGATTCAGGTTTATGCGCAGCTACATATGCTGCAGCAGATGATAGACTCGCTGCCCGTTTGCATTTCCTACATTGACCGCAACCATTACTGTCAATACGCCAACATTACCTATCAAAAATGGTTTGGCTTAAAACCAGAAGAAATATACGGAAAGTCTCTCGAAATCGTCATTGGAACAGTTGCCTACAAAAAGACAAAAGTCTATTTCGATTTGGCTTCAACAGGAGAAACGGTTGTTTACGAAACCATCTTGCCCTGTGATATGGGAGTCAATCGCTATGTACAAGCAACCCTGATTCCCAACATTGATACGGATGGCGTCGTGCGGGGGTACTTTCTGCTGGTGCAAGATCTTAGCGATCGCAAAGCTGCCGAAATTGCGCTCCAGCGTAAAGCAGATCGCGACCATACTTTGTGGCAAATTACGCGGCGGATTCGGCAAACCTTAGATTTGGGGAGCATTCTGGCCATCGCTACCGAAGAAATACAACGCCATTTACAAGTCGATCGCACACTCATCTTTCAGTTCACCTCCGACCATGCTGGAGAGATCATTCAAGCGACCACCAAGCCTAACTATCCCATCGTCTCCTCAGCACGGCGGTGGCGGCAGGAAGGGCTCAGACTAGGCTGCCACCATCATATGCAGGGAATGGTGCAAAGCATTTCTGACACCGGAACAGAAACAGAAGGCAGATGTCTTAGTCCCTGGATGCAGCCGATGCACGCGAAGTCAGCCATCATTGCTCCTATCCTTCAGCCCCAAGCGGAAGATGCTAGCCATTTGTGGGGGTTTTTGATTGTCCAAACCTGTGATGATTATCGTCAATGGGGGCTTTGGGAAACCAAGCTGCTGCAACAGGTCGCAGACCAGATGGCGATCGCCGTTCAGCAGTCCGATCTGCTGGCAAAAGTGCAGCGTCAATCCGAGCGGCTGGCAGAAGCCAACCGCGCCCTAGAACAGGTCAACCAACGTCTGAAAGAGTTGAGCCATCGAGATGAGTTAACCCAAATAGCCAATCGTCGTCACTTTGACAGAGTTCTCCAGCAGGAATGGAAAACCCTGAGCCGAAACCAAGCGCCTCTCTCGCTCATCATGTTTGATGTCGATCACTTCAAAGCGTTCAACGACCACCATGGGCATCTGGCCGGAGATGATTGTCTGAGGGCGATCGCCCAAGCGAGTGAGCAAACGATCAACCGCCCATCGGACTTGCTCGCTCGCTACGGTGGCGAAGAATTTGCCGTTGTTCTGCCTAATACCGACTGCAATGGCGCAGTCACCATTGCCGAAATCATTCGCACAGCGATTGAAAATCTCAATATTGTGAACTTTAAAGCCGATACCCAGACGGTCTACATCACCGTCAGCCTAGGCGTCGCGTGCCAGATTCCAACGCCCGACGCATCCCTCGAAGGCTTAATCGATAGCGCGGACAAGGCGCTTTATCAAGCCAAACAAGCAGGACGTAACCAGGTCGTGATTGGCGTCTAGACATCAGCAAATCGGGCGTTGCTGGTTGAGGATATGATTAAAATTCATACTTGGATCCTGCATCACCGCAAATCGAGCATTTGCATAGCCAATGCTCAAGCGGCGATCGCCTTGCTAGCTATACTGAAACAAGCTATCCGTTGTTATCTGTATCCGTTTGCATCAATGAGCGCAACCCAATGACTGCCCTCACGTTTCCCCTGACGGTTGACCTGAAGCATGTTCATCTGACCGATGAGCAGTTTTATCAACTCTGCATCAATAATCCCGAATTGACGATCGAACGGAGCGCGGCAGGAGCGTTAATTTTTATGTCCCCTGTGGGTGGAGAGAGTGGCAACCGAGAAGCAGATTTCATCATTGACTTGGGAAACTGGAATCGGCAAACTCAGCTGGGCAAGGTTTTTAGCTCTTCAACCATTTTTAGATTGCCCAATGGGGCGAGCCGATCGCCCGATGCTGCATGGGTAGAATTATCTCGTTGGCAGCGCCTCACACCCGAGCAACGACAGAAATTTCCGCCCCTGGCTCCAGATTTTGTGATGGAACTCCGCTCTCCAACCGATGACCTAACAATGCTTCAAGACAAAATGCAAGAGTATCTTGATAGCGGTGTGCGGCTGGGCTGGTTGTTTAATCCCCAAGCCCAACAGGTAGAAATTTATCGGTTAGGACAAGCAAAAGAGGTGCGGTCTTTGCCCACGGAACTCAGCGGTGAGGCGATACTCCCTGGGTTTACCCTATCCGTTGAGCCATTCGCAGATTGAGGGGCACTCGTCCACTACTGGCCACGGCACTAGAAGAAAGAATCGTTTGAGATTTTGGGTTTAGCGCAAAGGGTTATTGAGGATATCGGCGATCGCCATCTCTCACTACTGAGATCTGCGACTTCTTCTTTGCAAGTAACAGGGCAAGAATGAACGTGCTACAAGAAGTCGCAGATCTTGAGGAGAGAGTTATTCCTCGGTAGGAGTAGCGCAGAGGGAAGTCAGGGTGTCGGCGATCGCCCCTTCCAGTTCCTCCGATGGTTCTGACTGGCTCAGCAGGGTTTGCCACATCTCCACTAACAGACCCCGCTCTCCGAAGAACTCGGCTGTTTGGAAAGTTGCGTCTTCTCCTTCAACCCCTTGTTCTGTCAGTGTTTCTCTGAGTTGCTCTAGTTCGGCCGCAATGCGATCGCGCTCCTCCCCTTCGATCATCTCAAACCGCACAAAACGGGGGATGGGCTCCTCCAGATCAGGCTGAGAAGGAACCGGGCGATACATGCGCCATTCATAGATGGCACCCGGTTCGAGGGGACTATCGAGGGTGAGTTGATAGGTAGGGGTAGGGGTGTCAAGAATGAGATGCTCGTCGGAAATCGTTTGGGAGACGAGGGGCTCATTACTGCCGCTGACTCGCACATCAAGTTGCGTCACCTGTCCCTCAGGACTTTGCCAAGTGAAGGTAGGGCGATCGCTCCACACGACAGCATTTGCGGGCATGCTAAAGGGTGCCACCCAACACACTCCCTCTCCATCGATCGGGCGCGACCCGCCATTTATAGGAGCTTCTGGGGGCTCCTGGGAAAGCCAACCCTCAAAGATCCTGCGCCATCCCGACGCCTGTGGCTGCGTTGTCGAGGAACGGCTAGCTTGCATGGTAAGAGCTAGCAACGACAGCAGCGCCGTCGTGCTGAATAGGGTATAGCGAAGTAGTTGGGGGCATCGGTGGAGCATGGCATGTTTCACGGTGATTTTGTCCCATAAAAGCATAGACTAATGCATCAAGGCTGGCGTTCCCGATGGCGCGGAATGGCGACCAGCCAGAAGGCCAGAAGCGGCGAGAGGATAGGGAGGGCGATCGCCACACTCGACGCATAGAGCTCCAGGCTAAGAACAATGTAGAATACCGTACTGCCGCCCAGGGCGAGGAGGTAACGGCGTCGATTTTCCGCTGCATGGGGCCACAGCAACAGCAGCCCTTTCCCCAACGCTGCAGCCAGCACAATCATCCACACATCTGGAATGGGCGTCACCATGCGGTTGTTCAGGTATTGGTACAGCAAGTAGGCGTGGTATTCGCCCCCCGTGAGGATGCGTCGTCCATCTTGCCAGTAGCGAAACGCTGCCGGGGCGACAAAGTTGTCTTCATTTTCCCGTTCAATACCTGCTGCTGCATAGTTAGGAACAATAAAGAGGGTTTGGGAAGGGCGATCAGCCAGCGGATTATCCACATCCAGCGCATTCTGAGAGGAAAGCGTGTCATACACCTGCTCCGGGGGCAGGGAGTAGTCGATGATGGGATGCAGCCACATTTGGCCCAGCGAATAACTGAGGCGTGTGACCCATCCAGCACGGAAGCGAGGGGGTTGCTCTGGCACCGCTCGCTGGGTTTGGGGAATGGCGGTCAGGTCGCAGGAGGCCGACGGATCGACACATTGGCGATGCAGGTTCGCGAGTAGAAACGATAGGGGTAACGGTTCCCGGCTCAACAGCTCGGCGTAGAGCGTTCCCCGTGCCGTCATGCTGCCGCTGAGGCTCCATTCAGGATTCCGCAAGCTGTCCTGGGCATAGCGCCACTCGCCAGTGTTTTGCTCGCGGCTGGCTCCCAGGACAAAGTGACTACCCTTTTGAGCCGCAGCATCCAGAGAGGCGGTCAGAAGTGGATCGTCTTCATCGGGTAGATCGAGGAGATAATCCATCCCAATGACGGGGGTTCCCGCGAACTGGTCGATCAGCCGAGCCAGGTAGTCGCGGGGAATGGGACGAAAGCGCTTTTCGTCGCGCAACGAAGCTTCATCGATTTGCAGCAGCAAGGTTGGCGGAGCAGGCGGGGTGGGGCGAAAGGGCAGATCTTGATGAATCGCTTGAGCCAGGACGCGCCGCTCTAGCAACCATTTTTGGACAGGGAGTTGCCAGGTCA
Organism: Vacuolonema iberomarrocanum LEGE 07170; assembly: GCA_015207365.1. Taxonomy (GTDB): domain Bacteria; phylum Cyanobacteriota; class Cyanobacteriia; order Elainellales; family Elainellaceae; genus Vacuolonema; species Vacuolonema iberomarrocanum. The sequence continues at coordinate 10,343 of JADEXA010000003.1, read as the reverse complement.
GAAGTAGCAAGACGATAAGGGCGATCGCCTCTACTCGGTTGGGCGAAACGACCGCCAGCCATTCGCGCCAGCCCGTTGGCGGAATGCGAAACAGCTCGGTGTGGGGATAGCGGAAGAGAGAAGGAACCAGATCCGCCGCCGGATAGGTGAGGGCTTTTTGGGTTTTCAGGGTGTGGCAGGCGTCGCGCAAGCATTCCTGCACATCTTTGTGCTGAGCCAGCGCCTGGGCAAAACGCACGAAAAAGGCTTCGGCCACGCTATTGTGAATCGGTTCCCGCATGATCACAACCTGACTCAATCCCAGATCGATTAGCGATTCCGCCAGATTCAATCCCTTGCAAGAGTTGAATAGGGCAAACTGCAACCCGTTTTGTTTGGCGATCGCCAGAGGGGCTTTCATCTCCGCAATCCGCACATAGCCATTGGGGGCAATCCCCAACTCGCCGCCCATGCTGTCCTTTTCGTTGCTGTGGCCAGCAAAGAATAGAGCATCCCAGCCTCGGGCATCCACCAATGCCGTCTGGATTTCGTCTTTCACCTGGCTGACCGATTTTCCTGGTTCCCAGCCAATGAACAGAACATCGGCCAGCTTACGCAGGGCTGTGGTCGCCTGCTTTTCCCGCTGAAAGTCTAGTCCCCGATCATCCCCCAAAATAACCAGAATGCGCGGGCGGCGGCGTTTGCGAGAACTCGCCTGCGCAGCGGCTTGAATGGTGAACGGAGCACGAGCCAAACGAATACGGGCGGCAATCCCCGCTTCGGCTCCTAGCTCCCAGGTTTCCCAGGGCAACCGGGCCAGATCGAGGGGATGGCAGGTAATCAGCACATCAATCGTGGCACCTTGCTTCTCGGCAGCATGAGCCGCTTTCAAGATTTCCTGGCGAATCGGGTTGAGCGTTGCATGGTGCAACCAGCGGTGCAGTTCCAGTTGCAGCCGATGTTGAAACTCGGCCAGATCCGCCTGCCAGTCCGTTGCAGTGGAGGTGCCCGCGCCACTACTCACCAGGCGACCCCGCAAGGCATCGTCGGTTGGGATGGGGGCGATCGCCTCACTCGCCTCTGTTCCTGGCAAACTGCGGTAGAAGTTGAGATACGCCCGTTGCCAGTCCCAATACAGCCGCATCAACTCGGGAGGCATGGGCAGTTGGGCGTGGAGCCGCTGTCCCGTTCCCCAGGCAAGCTGGAAGGTGCAGATGGTATCGATCTGCTGGATGGTGAGCTGGAAGAGGTGCGGAGAGGCGGGCATTGGTTAGTGGATGGGTGGATGTATGAGTAGGGAAGTGGATAGATAAATAGATGAGTGAGTGGGTGAAGGCATGAGTGGGTGGGGGAGTAGGAAGAGATGTGAGGAGGCAAAAGCGACTCACGATCTTACCCATCTCCCCACCCACCCGTCTCCCTATCTCCCCATCACGGAAGGAATACAAACGGGGGCAGGGTAAGGCTGATGTCGTTGGGGGACTGCACACTAATCAAAAAGCGTTCGTTAGGTTCGCCGATGACCTGGGCATAGAGGAAGGTGCCGCTGGCATCGTCGAGGGTGGTTTCGGTCAGCAGGGTTTGGGCATCGCGAATTTGCAGGCGGGTGCCCAGGGGCATGAGGGCATCGGGTTGGGGGCTGAGGATGGCGAGCAGATTCCAGTCGGGGGCGGCTCCAGCACTGGGCAGCTCCCAGGTGACGACATAAAGCCGCAGCGCCGCCCCTTCAACCCGAAAATCGTAGGCGGCGGAGCGAGCGGCAGTGGGAATCGTGACGGAGCGGTAGCGAGTCAGGTCGGAAAGGATGCCGTCTAATTGCTCGACGGGCGATCGCAGCGATCGCATTGCCGCACTGTAGGAAAAAGACGGGAGCAGCATCCAAGATAGCTCCTGAGCCACCTGATCCAACTGATCGCGAAACCAGGTCGCTGCATTGATGGCTGGACCTGCCAGGGCTTCGGCCACCCGCTGGGGGTTGCGATCCAGGTTTTCCAAAACCAGAGGTTCACTAACAGAAGCAGGTTCCCAGGCTTCCACCTGAACCAGAAACCGATCCGGCTCTAGATCAAACCAATCAATTGGTACGGTATAGCTTCCATCCTTCGGTTGCAATGCCGCTGTCTGGATCGCTTGCATCAGCTCGGGATGTCGTAAAAAGCCCCGCACCTGCACCTGACCTAGTTCTTCTAATACTTCCACCAGCAAATGAACATCTAGATTGGCAGTCTCCAAAATCCGGTCGGGGATTTCGACACTGCCATCTTCTAGGCAAGGGGTGGGCAGGAGGTGGGTGAGCGTGTTACCGATTTGGATGAGGGATGAACGGGCGGGATTTTCTATACTCGAATGGCGTAATCGCGGCGATCGCTCCTGTAGCCAATGTTGTACGCCAACCCCGGCCAATAGCTGGAGATAAAGCGCCCAGGGATCGTCGGTGTCGGCGGTTTGGCTGGTAGCTGCGGCCCAGGTAATAGAAGCCTCGTCTAAATCGATGGCATCCGGTTGCAGGAACCGCTCTCCCAAAATTTCGTCATAGTCGAGAGAAGGATTCGTCATAGTTAGTCACTCCGATGGGCGAGATAGTCGCAGAGGCGCTGGCTCAAGAGGCTCTGCTGGTCGGAATAGGCATTGAAGGATTCCGCTTCGGCTTCTGAGAACAGGCGCTCCAATTCGGCGTCGAGGGCTGCATCTAGGTCGTCATCCAAGTCCGACGCCTCTACATACTGCTGTGCCAGCTCACCTATGCGCTGGCGCAGGGTGTGTTGCATCTCGCGGCGAATGTCGGCTCGCAAGGCTTTGATGTTGAGCAGGCGCGTCACCTGATACTGGGCAGTGAGTCCAATGTGAGGGGCGATCGCCCCCATCGACTCCCCTTGGCAAAAGAAGCGGTACAGCCCTTCTAAAAACGCGCCATCTTTTGCAGGCTTGCGTTGGGAGAGTGTAGCGACGCGGTGAGATAGGGTTTGGGCGATCGCCCCATCCATCGCCTTCAGTAAGGCATCGCGATAGCTTTGTAAAAATGCCTGTTGGCTGGCGGCCGCTTCCTGCTCTTCTGGTGTGAGCGCATCGCTTTCGACGGTGTCGATTAGTTGCTGGGTTTCGGGGGTGTCGATGGAAACCGTGGGAGGACGGCGCGATCGCCGCATCAACCGCGCCCATTGTTCCAACTGCTCCAGTAAAACCTCTGCTGTGATGTCAGTAATGCCCTGCTGTTGCAGATGCGCCACCATGCGCTCCAACTGCTTCGGCGTGGGCGGTTCGCAACGGCTGCGGTTAGCGGTTTCAGCCCGAGATGCTAAGCGATCGCGCCGATACACTTCTTGATAGCTTTGTAAGATCGCTTCGGCTTCTTGCAAAACCGCTTCATCCACACGAGCTTCCTCCGACAGCAATCGTCGCAGCTTCTTGGCACTCAGCCCATTCAACAAACTCCAGTCGCTATCGAGATAGACCCCGTAGTCTTGTAGGTAATGGCTGAGGGCGCGATCGGAAATAACCACCCGCTTGGTCCAGGTGTTTAACTGCGCTTTGTCGGGGTCGAAGGTGCGCAGTACTTTGCCCGCCGGAGTGGGGTCATCGGCCAGGGACGGCGTGGTGGGGCGCTGCCGCAACGGGTCGGAGTCGAGCAGTACCAGAATTAGCAGTTCCTCCAGGTGTGGAATGCCAGCGGCTTTGCCAAAGCGCATGAACAGGTCTTTGCAGGCGCGATCGATTTCGTGAGAGATATAGCAGCGCAAACAGCCTTCGGCAGACGGTAAGGGTTCGGCCATCAACGCCAGCAGTTGGCGCTGCACGGCAGCATCAGCCACCTCAGCTTCAGGAAACTGGGCATCCAAACAATCGCGACAGGCAAACACTTCGTCCACCTGCCGCTTTCCTTGCATCGTCAACCGCACCAACTGCCAATAGCGCCAGGGTGCCTTCATTCCAACGCCTCCAATGGTTGCCAATTTCCCGAGAAGATGAACCCCGCCCAGTAATAAGGATGCTGATAAGCACCGGTGTCGAGTAACTCCCGCTGCACTTCACGCAACGCCTCACTCCGCCCCATCCCACGGGTGATTCGCTCATAGTAGCCCTGCATCAGCTCACTCGTACCAAAATCATCCACCTTCCACAGGCTCATGAGTTGGCTCTCTGCCCCGGCCAGCACAAATGCCCGCCGCAGGCCGTACACGCCACCCCCGTTCACCACATTTCCTAACCCCGTTTCACAGGCCGATAGCACTACCAGTTGCGTCCCCCGCAGGTTCATCTGCGCTACTTCCTGCGCCGTCAAGACCCCATCTTCACTCCCGTCGGGGAACTGGTCGCGCTGATTCACCCCAGCAAACACCAAGCCCGATCGCAGCAACGGATTTTCCACATTGCGCGGGGTCGGCACACAATCGACGTCATCGGTGGAAATAATATCCACAAACGCTTCCCGTCCGCTGCGGGTATTGGGCACCGCCAGGCAATCTTGATCCTGCAAAAAGAATCCATGAGTGGCGATGTGTAGAATGCTTGGGCGATCGACTTGCTTTAGGGCTTCCTCGGTGGCATCGGCTCCATCCAACACCAAGGGGTTAGACAGGAGGGGCGCAATAGCTGCGGCTTCTTCTTCCGTGCCGGGGAGGGGGGCAAAGGTATTGAGGCTCCCAAAGTCACTGGAGCGCTGGTTAGAGATCCCCCTAAATCCCCCTTGATAAGGGGGTCTTTGAGCTTGATTCCCCCCTTGATAAGGGGGGCTAGGGGGGATCGCTCCATAATCTGGATTGGCCACTAACACTGGCCCTTGCCCAGGCGCTGTCTCGCGCTGCAGCCGCAATAGGTCGCGCCCAGAGGTGAGGTAGGTGAAGGTGTAGCGCTCGGCGAGATAGGTATTGCTCTCATCCATCAACGCCGAAAAAGGAATCAGGTTGAGGGCACCATCGGGCGACATCAGTAAGTGCGTGGCCTCTCCGGTTAGCTCGCGGATGGGTTGCATTAACATGGCATCCAACTCGCGGGCAAGCGGCTGAATGTTCGAGCGAGGATTGCGGAGAGCATCGCGGAAGGCAAACACCTGAGCATCTAGAGCAGCCGCATCGCCCAAATCTACCGAGCGAATCGTGCCATCGCGGAATAGTACATAAGCGGCATAACGAGGTTCACCCCAGCGTTCTTGTGGAGCACCCACTGCACCAAAGGGCTGATAACGCACCAGTTCAACTAATGCCCCGTCTGCTGGAATCTGCTGCTGCACCGCCTCTAAGGTGACAGGTTGAGTTTCAGCGCGGAACTCAGCGCTGCGCCGTGCCAGGGTGTTTTGCAATTCCTCCGCACGGGTTTCTAGCGTAGCCAATTGCTCTGCTTGTCCCTCAATGGGTTCGCCGAACACCAGATTTGCCCGCTGGGTTTCAATCGCTTGCAGTTCATCTAGCAGGGCTTGGTTTTCTGGAGTTAACTGCTGCCGCAGGGTGGCAAAGCTATCGGCAGTTACATCTAGCACCCGCCCCTTGCGACGAAGCAGGGTCGTTAGTGCTAGTGGCGCTGCCTCAGCCGTTTCTTGCAGAGCTAACGAGATGAGGCCATTGGTTTCTCCAGATAGCGTTGCCAGGTAAGCCCACCGCCTTGCTTCGGAGGTGACTGTTAGAGTTAGTTCCAGTTGAGTTTCCTGGCTCTCTGCTGCTCGTTCAAATAAAGGTAATGCTTCCCTATAATTTCCTTGTTCTTGATACAACCCCGCCAGATTATTAAGGCTGGTGGCCACATTGGGATGGGTCTCTCCCAACACCGTCTCAAGAATAGTGAGCGATCGCTGATACAGTGGTTCGGCCGCCACATAATTTCCTTGTTCTTGATACAACCCCGCCAAATTATTGAGGCTGGTGGCCACATCGGGATGAGTTTCTCCCAGCACTGTCTCACGAATGGTGAGCGATCGCTGATACAGCGGTTCGGCGGCCGCGTAATTCCCCTGATCTTGATATAATCCCGCCAAATTGTTGAGGCTTTGAGCCACACCAGGATGGGTATCGCCCAACACCGTTTCATAAATCGAGAGCGCTCGCTGATACAGCGGTTCGGCTGCTCCATAATTGCCCTGATCTTGATATAACACCGCCAGATTGTTGAGGCTTTGAGCCACACCAGGATGGGTATCGCCCAACACCGTTTCATAAATCGAGAGCGCTCGCTGATACAGCGGTTCGGCCGCCACATAATTACCCTGGGATTGATACAACACCGCTAGATTATTGAGGCTTTGAGCCACATCGGGATGGGTATCGCCCAACACCGTTTCATAAATCGAGAGCGCTCGCTGATACAGCGGTTCGGCCGCCACATAATTACCCTGATCTTGATACAACAAGGCCAGATTATTGAGGCTGGTGGCTACAGTGGGATGGGTCTCTCCCAACACCGTCTCAAGAATGGTGAGCGATCGCTGATACAGCGGTTCGGCCGCCGCGTAATTGCCCTGCAGACGATACAACTCGGCCAGATTATTGAGGCTGATGGCCACATCGGGATGAGTATCGCCCAACGCTGTCTCACGAATGGTGAGCGATCGCTGATACAGCGGTTCGGCCGCCGCATAATTGCCCTGATCTTGATACAACAAGGCCAGATTATTGAGGCTGGTGGCTACAGTGGGATGGGTCTCTCCCAACACCGCCTCAAGAATGGTGAGCGATCGCTGATACAGCGGTTCGGCCGCCGCGTAATTCCCCTGCAAACGATACAACTCGGCCAGATTATTAAGGCTGATGGCCACATCGGGATGAGTTTCTCCCAACACCGTCTCACGAAGTTCTAAGGCTTGTTGTGCTAAAGGAATTGCTTCGTTATAGCGTCCCTGTTGATACAGTTGCACCGCCTGTTGATCCAACTGCTCTGCTTCTTGCAGGGCAGCGTTTTGCTCTGGGGTAAGGGTTTGGGGCAGAGCGGGTCGGGGGGTTCCCAGCACCAGAGACACAGGAACTATCAGAGCCAGAAATGGCAGCACTAATAGGGCTAGCGATGTGTTAAGCCACCTCCGAGGCCGTCGAGGTGGAGTTCCGTTTGTTTGGTGAAGCGATGCGAGGAGAGCTTGGGGGGAGAAGTAGGGGCGCATGGACAATCTAATCTCCTGAGATACAGCAGTGGCCGCTCCCATATAGTTGCTGGAGTAAAACAGGTATGCAAGCGGGTTGAGAAATCCTAACCGTTGCTTCATAGGGACTCTAGCGATCGCCAATTTCCCGAGAAGATGAACCCTGCCCAGTAGTAGGGATGCTGATAAGCACCTGTGTCGAGCAACTCCCGCTGCACTTCACGCAACGCTTCACTCCGTCCCATTCCACGGGTGATTCGCTCATAGTAGCCCTGCATCAGCTCACTCGTACCAAAATCATCCACCTTCCACAGGCTCATGAGTTGGCTCTCTGCCCCGGCCAGCACAAATGCCCGCCGCAGGCCGTACACGCCACCCCCATTCACCACATTTCCTAATCCTGTTTCACAGGCCGATAGCACCACCAGTTGCGTCCCCCGCAGGTTCATCTGCGCCACTTCCTGCGCCGTCAACACCCCATCTTCACTCCCGTCGGGGAACTGGTCGCGCTGATTCACCCCAGCAAACACCAAGCCCGATCGCAGCAACGGATTTTCCACATTCCGCGGGGTCGGAACACAATCGACGTCATCGGTGGAAATAATATCCACAAACGCCTCCCGTCCGCTGCGGGTATTGGGCACCGCCAGGCAATCTTGATCCTGCAAGAAAAAGCCGTGGGTGGCGATGTGCAAAATGCTGGGGCGATCGACTTGCTTTAGGGCCTCCTCGGTGGCGTTGGCTCCATCCAACACCAAGGGGTTAGACAGGAGGGGCGTAATAGCTGCGGCTTCTTCTTCCGTGCCGGGGAGAGGGGCAAAAGTATTGAGGCTACCAAAGTCACTGGAACGCTGGTTAGAGATCCCCCTAAATCCCCCTTCATAAGGGGGTCTTTGAGCTTGATTCCCCCCTTGATGAGGGGGGGTAGGGGGGATCGCGCCATAATCTGGATTGGCCACCAGCACTGGCCCTTGTCCCGGTGTTGCCTCCCGCTGCATCCGCAAGAGGTCACGCCCAGAGGTGAGGTAGGTGAAGGTATAGCGCTCAGCGAGATAGGTATTGCTCTCATCCATCAATGCCGCAAAGGGGATGAGGTTGAGCGCACCATCAGGAGACATCAGTAGGTGCGTGGCATCTCCGGTTAGCTCGCGGATGGGTTGCATCAACATGGCATCCAACTCGCGGGCAAGCGGCTGAATGTTCGAGCGAGGATTGCGGAGGGCATCGCGGAAGGCAAACACCTGAGCATCTAGAGCAGCCGCATCGCCCAAATCTACCGAGCGAATTGTGCCATCGCGGAACAGCACATAAGCTGCATAACGAGGAGCACTCCATTGCTCTTGTCGGGAAGCTGTCGCATCAACGGGTCGATAGTGCACCAGTTCAACCAGTGCTCCGTCCGCTGGAATCTGCTGCTGCACCGCCTCTAGAGTAATGGGTTGGATTTCTTCCCGGAACTCTGCACTTTGACGAGCCAGGGTATTCTTCAATCCCTCGGCGCGAGCTTCTAATTCTGCTAGCAATTCTGCCTGTCCCTCTATGGGACTGCCAAAGAACAAATTGGCTCGTTGCGTTTCCACCGTCTGTAATTCATCTAGCAATGCCTGATTCTCCGGGGTCAACTGCTCCCGCAAAGCCAGAAAACTCTCAGCAGTGGCATCCAACACCCTCCCCTTACGTCGCAGAACCGTCGCCAATGCCAGAGAAGCTGCTTCGGGTGCATTTTGCAGATTAAAGGAAATCAGAGAATTTGTTTCACCGGAGAGGGTATTAAGATATGCCCGTCGTCGTGCCTCAGAGGTAACTGCGAGAGTCAACACTAGCTGCATTTCTCGTATTCTTGTCACTCGCTCATACAAAGGTAGTGCTAGCGCATAATTTTCCTGAGCGCGATACAACATCGCTAAATTAGCGAGGCTAATGGCGACATCAGGATGATTTTCCCCCAACCCGATTTCATGAATGGCAAGCGAACGCTGAAACAGCAGTTCGGCCGTTCCATAATTTCCCTGCTCTTGATACAAACCTGCCAAATTACCAAGGATGCTGCCGACAGTAGGATGATTCTCTCCCAGAGTCATTTCGAGAACCGTAAGCGATCGCTGTAGGATAGGTTCGGCAGTCTCATAATCTCCCTGAACCATATATAACAGTGCTAGATTATTGAGGTTGCTGGCAACTTCGGGGTGATTCTGATCCAAAGTTGCTTCAAGGATGGCGAGCGACCGTTGAAAGAGGATCTCAGCGACCTCATAATTTTCTTGAGCTTGATACAGCAACGCCAAATTATTGAGGCTAGCAGCAATGGAAGGATGGTTCTCATCCAAAGCAGCTTCATAGATAGCGATCGCTCGTTGATAGAGCGATTCGGCTGCTCCATTATTTCCCTGAAACCGATATAATTCCGCCAGATTATTTAGGCTTGTGGCAACATCAGGATGAGTTTCGCCCAATGTTGTCTCACGGATGGACAGTGATCGCTCATAAAGTGGTTCGGCCGCCACATAATCCCCCTGCGCACGATACAACTCCGCCAGATTATTCAGGCTTGTGGCGACAAATGGATGATTTTCCCCCAGCACCGTCTCACGGATGGCCAGCGATCGTTCATAAAGCGGTTCGGCCGCCACATAGTTCCCTTGCTCTCGATAGAATAGCGCCAGATCATTTAGGCTCGTGGCAACAGATGGATGGTTCTCACCCAGCGTTGTCTCACGGATAGCCAGCGATCGCTCATAAAGCGGTTCAGCTGCCACATAATCCCCTTTCGCTTGATACAACAGCGCCAAATTATTCAGGCTCGTAGCAACATCAGGATGAGTCTCGCCCAGTGTCATTTCATAAATGGCCAGTGCGCGCTCATAAAGTGGTTCGGCCGCTGCATAATTCCCCTGCGCTTGATACAACCCTGCTAGGTCATTCAGACTCATGGCAACATCAGGATGAGTCTCGCCCAGCGCTGTTTCATAAATGGCCAGTGCGCGCTCATAAAGTGGTTCGGCCGCTGCATAATTCCCCTGCGCTTGATGCAACCCTGCTAGATTATTCAGGGCCATGGCAACATTAGGATGATTCTCGCCCAGTGCCATTTCGGAAATGGCCAGTGCGCGCTCATAAAGTGGTCCGGCCACTACATAATTCCCCTGCGCTTGATACAACAGCGCCAGATTATTCAGAGCCATGGCAACATTAGGATGATTCTCGCCCAGTGCCATTTCGGAAATGGCCAGTGCGCGCTCATAAAGTGGTCCGGCCACTACATAATTCCCCTGCGCTTGATACAACAGCGCCAGATTATTCAGAG
>JADEXA010000039.1 GCA_015207365.1 Vacuolonema iberomarrocanum LEGE 07170 | reverse complement strand
CGCCCCTCTCTCTGGGGTTTTATTTTCTTGCTAATTGCTTACCTCGATTCCATCCTGGAAAAAGAGGCGTTGCCCTTGAATTCAACCTCAGTCATTCTAATGTCAGCCTGTCCACCTCCCACCACCCCTTATGACTCGCGAATCGACTAGTAGCGAAATTGCAAACCGTGCCAGCTTTGAAACGATTCGCTATGCCCAGTGTTGGGAAGATGCCGATATTTTGCTAGAGGCGCTCGATATTCAATCTGGGGATACCTGCTTGGCCATTGCCTCTGCTGGAGACAATGCCCTGGCCATGCTCAGCAAAGCTCCGGCACGGGTCGTGGCGCTCGATCTCAGCCCGGCTCAACTTGCCTGCCTAGAATTGCGAGTCGCTGCCTACCGCGAGCTGGAACATCCCGAATTGCTAGCGCTGATTGGTTCAACGCCCTGTGCCGATCGGAGTGCCCTATATCGTCGCTGCCGCCCTCTCCTCTCCAGTGCTGTGCGAGACTTTTGGGATGCCCGGCCAGAGGCGATCGCCCAGGGCATTGGCAGTGCTGGCAAGTTTGAGCGCTACTTTCGCCTGTTCCGTCGCTATGCGTTGCCCCTGGTTCACTCTCGCCACACCGTCGAACGGTTGCTAGGGGGCGGCTCCCTAGAGGAACGGCGATTGTTTTATCGGCAGCAGTGGGATACCTGGCGCTGGCGGCTCATGTTCCGGGTCTTTTTCTCGCGTACGGTCATGGGGCGAATGGGGCGGGATCCTGCCTTTTTCGAATATGTGGAAGGAACGGTGAGCGATCGCATCCTCCAGCGCACCCGCTATGCCCTGAGCGAACTCAACCCTGCCGACAATCCCTACCTCCAGTGGATTCTCACTGGACACCACACCACGGCCCTTCCCTATGCGCTGCGCCCAGAAAATTTCGAGGCCATTCGCACCCATCTGGATCGACTGGAATGGCATTGCGCAGCCGTGGAAGACTGGCTTAACCAAACCCCCGACCACAGCATCCATCGCTTTAACCTCAGCGATATTTTTGAATACCTCGCTCCTGAAAATTATCAATCACTTCTAACGCGGTTGGTTCAATCGGCTGCCCCCGGCGGGCGTCTGGTTTACTGGAACATGCTGGCTCCGCGATCGCGCCCCGAAGCCATGGCCAGCCAACTCACCTCGCTCACGCCCTTGGCCGATCGCCTGTTTCAACAAGACAAAGCCTTTTTCTACAGTGCCTTTGTCGTCGAGGAAGTGCTGCCCTCGGTTCTGCCGCTTTCCCCAGACCAAACCGAGTGAGCTATTTTGGGTAGAACTTACGCATTTTGTTGATGGTGTGGCTGCGGCCACACCATCAACAAAATTACTCAGGATGGTGCAAGTTTTGTGGACTATCAACTCCGGTTGAAGAACCCAAATATAGCGCTATGCGTGTTAGTTAAGTACGGTTGTGTGGGGCGCGGCGCGCCCCACACAACCGTTGCTGTGCTTAATGCGGTTGCACACCGCTATATCGTTTGTGCCCGCTGCAACGCAGCGGGCACAAACGATATTTGGGTTTTATGGCTATTTAACCGGATTTGATATAAGTCCTGTTAGGTTTCAATGCAGTTTCAAAAAGCGTAACTCTGCCCATCAGCATGGGCGATCGCCGTATCGTTGAGACAAGTCACTCCTCATGCACTGCAGCCCCGCACGGGCTGCAGTTTTTTAAGGAAAGGTTGGCATCAGTTACGCTGGGGGCGATAGTAGCAAATCCCATAAATCCCAATAAGTCGGTAGGTGCCATTAAACCTAAAATCCTAAAAACCTGCACCGCCCGCAGCGCGGGCGGTGCAGGTTTTTAGGATTTGGTTTTTCATTATGCCGAGCTACTTAGGAACAGGATTGATATCAATGTATGTATAGACTTCAATCTGGATCTTGCATAACAGACGCCATTCCTATTCCCAGCCGAGACGATGTTAGGAAGCGTATCAACGGGTCGGGAGTTTGGTAGGCTGAAAAGGATGTTGGCGTTACCCGAATAAACTGCATGGATACCAAAGCCTTTAAGCGATCGCTTAATCATTCCGAAAACTACCACCGTAAGGGTTTTGGGCATGGTGCCGAAGTGTCAGGCATGATGCAGACCGAATATCAAAGCTCCTTAATCCAAGAGATTCGGGCAAATGGATATCGGCTGACACGGGGCGATGTCACCATTCGGTTGGCGGAAGCTTTTGGGTTTTGCTGGGGCGTTGAGCGGGCCGTGGCGATGGCTTACGAAACTCGCCAGCAGTTTCCCACTGAGCGCATTTGGATTACCAACGAGATTATTCATAATCCCTCTGTGAATCAACGCTTGCGGGATATGAACGTAGAATTTGTCACCGTCGAAAATGGAGTGAAAGACTTTTCCGGTGTCGGCAAGGGGGATGTGGTGATCCTTCCGGCCTTTGGAGCAAGTGTGCAGGAGATGCAATTGCTCAACGATCACGGCTGCACCATCGTCGATACCACCTGCCCCTGGGTGTCGAAGGTGTGGAACACAGTGGAGAAGCATAAACGCGGCAGCTACACCTCCATCATTCACGGTAAGTATAAGCATGAGGAAACCATTGCCACGAGTTCCTTCGCGGGCACCTATCTGGTGGTGCTAAACATGGCAGAGGCAGAGTATGTGGCCGATTACATTTTGAACGGCGGCGATCGCGAAGTCTTCCTCGCTAAGTTCAAAAATGCCCACTCTGAAGGCTTTGACCCCGATCGCGATTTAGAGCACATTGGTGTTGCAAACCAGACCACCATGCTCAAGAGCGAAACGGAGCAGATCGGCAAGCTGTTCGAGCGGATATTGATGAAAAAATACGGCCCCGCTGAGCTCAACAAACACTTCCTTGCGTTCAACACCATTTGCGATGCGACCCAGGAGCGGCAAGATGCCATGTTGGATCTGGTGGAGGAAAAGCTCGACCTGATGGTGGTCATTGGGGGTTATAACTCATCAAACACCACCCATTTGCAGGAAATCGCCATTGAACGCAACATTCCCTCCTATCACATCGACAGTGGCGATCGCATTGGCAGTGGCAATCGCATTGAGCACAAGCCGCTGGAGCAAGACCTGGAAGTATCCGAAAACTGGCTCCCTGATGGGCATCTCACCATCGGCGTCACCTCTGGCGCATCCACTCCCGACAAAATCGTAGAACAGGTCATTGAAAAGATTTTGGCCTTGAAAAGTGTAGCGGCAGTCGCCTAATTTGGTTAAAGCACCCAATTATTGTTTGCGCCCGCTGCAAAGCAGCGGGCGCAAACAATAGATATAGGAGTTTGCGACTCCAGATTAAATATCGCAGCCGTCATCATTCTCTGCGCGGATGGTTCCGAGTAGGCTTTGAACAATTGCACAGCGCCGCCCTCGACCGTTGAATGTCACTTCAACAACGAGAGGTAATGTAACCGTATTGGGATTAACGGCGCCATTTTCATCAAATTCAATCTGCTGAACCGCATTTGCGGCACCATCGACAGTGACCTCTAGCCCTTCACCCGGTACAGTGCCATTCGCGACGGGCCTCAGCCCAGCTCCAGGAATATCTAGAGTGGGTAGCGGATCGGTCGTTGTATCTATCTCTAGGGTCTGAGGGATACGACGGCTGGTCGCTTCACTTTGCGTTTGTCGGATGGCCTGAACGATGTCATCTCGCACCGTAGTGGAACGACGATTGTTCAGAAGACCAACGAAGCTTGGAGCGGCGATCGCGGCCAAAACCGTAGCAATCACAACCACCACTAAGATTTCGGGGAACGTAAAGCCTGCTGTCGAGTGAGAGCGAGTGGGATGAAGTTTGAACATAGAAATCAACCTTCTGGGTGGAGTCTCTGTTGAGAGGGAATTGAGATAAACTACAGCGCGCGGAAGACGTCGGTACAACTGGTACAACTGTTGAGTGGAAAGGCTAGTCGGCCTCGAATACGCCCCTTGCCATTACCCGCGTTTGCAAGACAGTCAGAGCACCATCTTGGGGCGCAAATGCACCAGCAACCCGCCCATCGATATTACCCTGCAAATAAATTACGGCTTCCTGATGGCGCCCCGCTTCAGGAGGTGAAATGCAAGCATAGAAGCTACGTAAGTCGTTATCAACGTTTCCTGCGGCTGCTAATGCAGCGGGATGGGGAGAAATGCTATAGCCATCTGGGCAGCTAGGATCACTATCGACCGTCCCATCTACAAAATCAACCAATACAGGAGCATTGGCGTTGCCTCCCCCAACGGAGACTCCTGGTGCATAGGGCCACTCATCAAAGTTGTTATTGTTCAACGTAGGGTTGGCATACCCTGGTGTCCGAGCGGTTCCAGCTGCATTGAACTCGGTTAGCATATACCGCTTGATCCGAGCGCCTCCTCGCCAGATATCCCCTGGGTTTTCTGTGCTGAGTGCATAAACCACTAAGGCGTAGGAGCTACCGATCGTGCAAGGTACAGGAATCGCATCAATCTGCAATAGTGGATTATTACGACATTGATTCCTCAAAGCTTCAGGCAGCGGATGTTGCTTCCAGAAGGCAAGAACGGGAATATCATCGGCACTCGCGATCGCCTCTGGCAGAATGCCTGAACCCGGATTCCCAATGGCCCGAACATCCGCACCGTTACAGCTTAGCGCTTCATTAGGGGCTCCTTCATTTTGGGCAGCAAGGCAATGCCCGGTATAGATATAGCTAGCTTCTCGCACCTCTTCAGCCATGTAATCCAAAGCGATTTGCATTTCACGGTTTGTTTCTAGCCGCACCGACTCGTTTCGGTCTGTGAGGAGCAACTCGTTGATCAACGCAAGCAATGCCAGCATGATCAAGCTGCCAACGATCGTCACAATCAACAACTCAATCAGTGTAAAACCGGCATTTCGATGACGCGGGGTAGTGCGAAACCGTTGCAACCAAAAGCGTAAAAGGTGTCGTTTCATGGCTGAAATCGGGTGGATGGAGTACAGCGACGGCAAGAATGGAAACACGCGTGAAAAAGAAACAAAAATACCGGAAATCAATGAACCAATCCTAAAGGAGGATCAACCCAGCAAAGCTTACGGGATTTGAGCAACATCCCCGCGACAGCGATCGCGATCCGCATTGGGCAATGTTTCTCCCTTTTCCTGGGCGGTGTGATAAAGGGTGGTGCATGAGGAGGTGGATGTACCACTATCAACGATCAAGGTATTCATGATTGCCAGTGGGTATTCCCCTTGATTTCCTTCACCCCGTGTCAGCTGCAACGAGGCTGGAACAACCGGGGTAACCAATCGCCCCCAATCCCTGGCAGCGACTGCCGAGTATACTCGCACGACAGCTCGATAGACCGACGGTCGGCGTTGATTTGCGTTTGGAGCCTGCCCAACCTCGAAGTCGGAGTACGTCCCGAAATCTCGGAAGACTTGCATATAAAAGTCATTGCTGTCGTTGTCTGCACAATTACCATCGACATCAATGCGCAACGCTCGGTTGGCAGGTGGGATATCGACTGGAGCACCGGCTTGACTTGGGTTGAATGCATCGTAATTATCGCAAGCCCCTGAGGATTGGACGTTGGCACCCCATTCGCCTGTAGGGGGAGCTACATCGGCGATGACCGTGCCGCCACCACCGCCCATGTCGAAATAAGCCCCTTCTGCGGTTACGGTGTCTGGCAATCGGCGTGCCTCGTGGACACCGTTTGCGGTCATGGTTTGCAAGCGGTTGATTTCCTCTTGCGCCAGTTGAAAGGCTTGTTCAGCGCGACGGTTCTGTACCCGTGTCCCGGTTGCTAGGAAAAGCGGTGGCAAAATCAGACCCGCTGTAATACCGATAACGGCGATCGCAATCAAACATTCCAACAGCGTAATCCCTGCATCGGCTGGAGCTTTCTTTCCAGACTTCTGCAACAGATAACGCAACCATGACTGCCGCTGCCAACCCTTCATTTTTGGATTCTCCATGATTCCGCTTTCATCCTTCATTGGCTTCACTGTCTGGCTTGATCTATGTTCCACCTATCAACAAACGGCCTATGCTCAACCGTTCAATCCAGCTACATAACCGAGTACCAGCTTTCCCGAATCACAAAATAGACCTGACATAGCAACCTCAAACTGAGCCAGAGAGCACAGGTTCTGGAAGCTGACATGAGCCAAAGCATTCCAGAACCCAAACGCTTCTCTATGGGCATTGAGGAGGACGGGGGTTGGGGTTCGAGTCACACAACCCATCCCGCAGATTGGCCATGTAGGGATCATCCGCCGGGGGCTCTGAGTAGAACTCGTTCCGGCGTGGCGCAAGCGATACAAATCGCTGAGATACTGGCCCTGCCGGAGCATACTGCAAGGCTACGTCATATCCCCAACGCCGCCTGGGAGGATTGTAGTACTCAATCCGCTCACCACCGTAATCGGGTGAGCTAGGCGACCACACATCCTGGTCAAAGGGCGCTGTCGCTTGAGTACTGAAGTTCAACTGAATGAGTGAGCCCGAAATGAACAGGTTGTCGCCGCCCCAGTTTTCTAGGAAGCGCGGGAAGTTGTGCAACCCGCCATAGGACTGATCCTCTTTTGAAGGCACCAACCCACTCACCAGAATCATGTTCATCCGCTGCCCGTTTACCCCATCGTTACGGGTCTTATCGTCATCAAACTCGTAATAGTTGTTGCTGTAAATGGGTTCTCGGGAGAGCCGATCTTCTGCCGTCCAGGGGTTGCCATTGGGCGATACATAAATCGGCGACGTTCCTTCTTCAAAGTTGAAAGCACCCGCCCCTGTTCCTGGGCCATCTTTGCCGTAACCAGACCCACCATCGGCAGCGTCGGCGCGGAACCACCGCCAGCCAGGTGCCTGAGTAGGAAGTGCTTCGCCTGGGTTCCTATTCGGACGATTTTGGTTTAGATAGGACGAGCGGTTCTGGATACAACCGTAGCGCGCTCGACTGACTTCTGGACTATTGGCATTGTTCAGGTTCACGCCGCCGCCACCTCTGCCAGCCGTAAGGAAGCTGTCTTGAATGCTGCCATCGCAGAATCTATCGGAGAGGATAGACACAGCATCAGCCAGGATTTCGCTAGGTCGCCAGCTGTCGGTCGCCGGACGAGCAAAATCTGGGTTGAGATTGTTGCGACCATAGAAGTTGCCAAAGTTGGCTTGCAGGGCTTCGTTGAACTCCTCTTCCGGGCCGACCGCTCTGTTGTGCAGGTTGAAATTACCTTTCACATAGACGGCGTTGTCGGTGATGAAAGACAACCCACGCCCCTCATCACCGGGGCGATTCACCCGCTCACCATTTTGAAGACGGAACGCATGAGGGCGGCGATCCGGATCGGGGAAGTAGTCAACCGGCTTTGGAGAAATACGGTTAGTCGCATTCAGAGGGGGATCCTGAGAACTCGCAGCACTTCGGTTTGTCAGCATCTGGCAGGCGTTGGTTGTCCGCAGATCCACTTCCGTATTGCAGGCCGCCCATGACGCTGTCGTGGGACGGACAATGTTGAGTTCTGAAACCGCATCTTCACGGAACGCGTAGACAACCCCTGACAGTGGTAGCCAAAGATCGCCTCCTCCCAGAGACTTGTTCTGCCCACGGAGGAAGTCAATATTGACATCTAGAGCTCGGACAGCAAGCATTTCACGACCATTGAACATGCCTGCATCCTTGAAGGGGAGCCGCCAGTAATCCTCCCCTGGGCGCGTTCGTTCGCCTGAGCTACCGAGTAAACAGACATCGTCCTCACAAACTTTGATGAGGGTGTCATCACTATTATTGGGTGTACCATTTGCCGAAGCTACACCAGTAGCAACAGGCAAGCGCCATGCTGCGGCATTGATGGGACGAGGAAAAGAAACAATCTGTTCTACCTGCGCTTCGGTGAGCGCTTGGTATTGATAGTTACCATTCACGTTAGCCCGACCGATGTAGGCACGAGCTTGCGGATCATCACTATCGACACGATCGCGGGTAAAGTTCCGACCCTCGTCGGCCTCTGGCTCATTGATATCGCCATGCTGGTTGCGGCCAACTACGCCGCCCAAATCAGGAGATGGGAAAATGCTGTAAAGGGCCGGATAGCGCGGACGCCAGGAGCAGAGATAACGAATGGAGTCGCCCGAGATGCCGGGAGCCTCCCGCATGCCTCGACAGCCTGTCACTGGATTGAGAGAAGGCCCATACGAGCCAGCAAACGGCCCTGTGCTCAAGGTTGCGTCACGGACAGATGAATCCGCACTGCCGTAAAAACCCCATACACGGTCTCGCGCTACCTGCTCCTTATTGATGATTAACTGCGCCAGAGCAATGAAGGTGTTCATTTGTTCTCTGTTGTACCTAACCCCGGTTGTACCAATTTCTTCGGTGGCTGGCATGGGTGGTAGCGCATCCCGCCAGCGCTCTAGCAGACGCACATAAGTTTGAGGCTGGTTGACACGCCCAGTAGTATCATTGAGACCAGCCCCAATATATTCAGGGTTTGTCCCTCCGCCAATATCTATGTTGTTGTTGAGGTTATTGTCGTGAATCCCTGGAACTAGCCCCAAAGGTGTCAGGAGCCCTACGGGACCCGTTCCATCATCACTATTGATGAGGGCTCGAATGACTCCTCGCAGACCTGTGTAATATTCAGCTACATTGTTAGTCCTTGCATCTCGTTCGAGTCTGACCGTTGGGTAGGCTGTTCCCATTAAGCCCACTGGCAACTGTTCAGGCTGGAATTTCGCTAGATAGTCCAGATTGTAGGCTAGCATCCCCAGCATGCAGGTAGAACTATTGAGCGTGGCTTTGTCGGCTGGAGGTAATGTAGCGTAAGTGTAAGTTCCAGCGTCTAGGGAGGCCAGCACTCGGCGCAATATGGAGAAGTCTCCATACATAGAGAGTGATGGGAGCGGATGCACGAGACGGTTGCTCTGAACCGGTTCAAAGGAGGGTGCCCCACCATTTGGGTCGCCAGCAAAATGTGCCAGATTATCTAGCGCAACGCGAAGCGGTGAGTTGGGGTTGTCATAGTCATTCACATATCGAGGGCGGAATTCATATTCCCAGCCATTGGTGCCCCTTCCTCGCAAAAAGTCACTAATGATAGGTACCGAGCCCCCGGCTCCATCTTGATAATCATCACGTGTACCAGAAATAGCATCCCTAAATGCATCACCAACAGCGGGAGCAGAAAGGCCATAGGCTAGATCCTGGAAGGTCGAGCTGTTATCTAGGGTTCCTGCTGTACCTGGGTGAACAGTCGATGCCATGCAAGCCACTGGCAAATCCAGGTTTGTGGGGCCATCCTGAGAGGCATGGTAAACCACCATCGCTTGCACCGCTGATAGGTTGTCCCACAAACTCCGACGTTGTCGGGCTTCTTCGCAGCGGGCATTGTTGGCGGCGTTTGCTTCGTTGTTATAGTCTCGGCATCCGTTGGTGGGCACAAGTGCAGATGGTGTTGCGAATGGACGCAACGCTTCGCGAACTAAGTCTCGTGTGTTATCGCCTGTATTAGCCAGTACAGGCCCACCCCAACCGGCGGGGTCGCCCAGCTCTAGGCGCTGCCCGACAATCAGGCGCATGCCCTCAAAGCGAGCGCGGCGTTCCCAATAGCCGTCTAGACCCAAATCTCCAGAATCGCCTCCGGCAGCGGGTGCGTTGCCCACTAGCTCCGTTTCACTGTCAGGAATGCGTTCGCCAATGCTTCCGTCTACAGTCAATTCAGATGTGTATTGCGGCTTTGGCCCATAGCGGTTGTCAGCACGGTAGGTGTCGTCCACGTAGGGGACATCCACTGGCTCATTGGGAGTGATGAGTCGATTCTCAGCAAAATCTGTATCGGCCCAATCTTCCCGACGGGTACCAAAAACGTCCGGGTTACGGTGGGCTGAGGCACCTCGGGTAAACATAATGACCGGGTCGATGGCGTAGTCGACCGGATTGAAGGCTCCTTCATTGACCGAGTCATTGCCCCGATTGAGATCTACGCCCTGGATGGGGTTCTGTCCCGCGCCATCCCAAAGGTCAAACTCGTGGGCGCGGCCATCCCAGGTGGTGCGGCCTGTGAAGCCATTGAGGAATTGTCCCTGGAATTCAGGAATAGGACCTTGACCGTCGTCTGGCCGCACCCCATATTGGGCAATGGAGATTTCGGATGCATCTTTGGTATACAGGCAGGAATCTGGGTCGCTGATCATATAGCCCCGGAAGCTACCGTTCCCTAGCATCAAGCTACCTTCGGTATGCATTGCCCCATTCCAGTTGAACTGAGGCCCTGGGAAAATCTCCAGGTCATAACGGAACCAGGCTCCCCATTTATTCCCCCGATCCAGTTGGCGATCGAGCTGCATTTCTAGTGTAGAAACTGGAAGGTTATCGCGATCGGGCAGCACGTAGGCATCGACTTGGAAGTTTTTCAGCAGAACTGCCGAGTTACCCGCTGGCGGTAACCATCCCTGTTGCGGTACAACGGCTCCCGCACCAGCACAGAGAGGGTTCCCTTGGTTGGAAATACTGAGTGGCGTGTTGCGAACCAGCATTTCCTGTGCACGGGTTCCCAGGTTTGCTTGGGTTGTATCGGCTAGATCATCCTCATCCAACCGCATGGCAATGCTGTAGACCACTGTGGCATCTTCGGTTCCATCGCCATCGGTGTCTGCTCGATAGCTCCAAGCATTGTCTGCATTTGCATCCCCGGCATAGGATGTACCGATATCGATTCGGGTTTCATCCTCGAAGGTGTAGGGGTCAGCTCCTCGTGGGTGAGGGCCAATCACTGCGCCATCGATTGTGGCCCCGTTGAGCATCATCCCCATCAACACATTTTCACTAGGAACCCCTCCGGGATAACGGGGGTCACTTTCAGAATCGAACAAAAAGCTCAGTTTTGATCGTGCCCGGTCAACGGCAGGAGTGGCGGCGTTGTAAATGACTCGCTGTTGCCGCTCGGTGATGGTTTCGGTCGTACGGGTATAGGTGCGGAACACGATCGCGCCGACGGTGAGCAGCACAACCATGACCAGCAAAATAGTGGTTGGTAAAACGAAGCCTGCGCGACTGAGGCGCGGCTGTCGTCCCATCATTAATAGAGTTCGCAGCAGCCAATGTACAAGCGATCGGGTCAGATTCTTGACAGCTTTGAGAATTTGAGCGGTCGAGGTCTGAATCGCTCGATACAGTTTGCGAGTGGACATTGTCGCCTTCCTATCGCTAAAGAGGTCGGGTGTTCAGATGAATGGGCGCGCATGAGCCGTAACTTAGCCCTGAAGCGCATCGCTTTACATTGCAATGGACTGCCTGGGGATGCTCCACCTTATAGTTGTAATGCATCAATCGCAATTATAAGAATGTGAGCTTATTTGGTTTCACATCAACAGCGCATGGAATGAAGCAAAAATGGTCAACAGAGAGAGGAAACGATTTGGCGGGATACCTCGCCAGTCGACACTGGGTGTTGCCTGATCGGACGGAAAGCCAAGGTTGTGCTTGGTGCCACTTAAGTTGGAAACAACCTTTGGCTTTGCGGGCTCAAGAAATGGTTTAGAAAAAACACGCTAAACAATTTCTTTTTTGAGAAATTAATTTGCACTTATGGGGCAAACCTATAAAGAGACAAAAGCACTAGCTGTTTTACAGGGTGCGTTGCCTTCGATAAAACAAGGGAGATGGTCAAAAGGGGCATCTAGTCATGTCGCCGATCAGAATTTTTGAGTTTTCTCTCAAAAAAACGAACGGATTAGGACCAATGTTGGCGGATGGAATAGGTAGTAGGAGAATCGATCATTACTAAAGAGAGAGCAATATAAGTTGCTTGAGCGCCTGGAATTCCCTGATGGTCAGAGAACAGGCTGGCGAATTGGGAGCGATCGCTCCCGCAATGCTGCCTGCACCTGTATGAGTTGTCTGTAAGAATCCTAGGGTTGCTGACGAACATGCCGTCTAACCTTTGGATCCGTCGCTACAGACTGATAACGGAACGGGGCAAACAATAGACGTGTTTGGAACTTATGTTACCCTCAGCTCTTCAAAGAGCGATCAGTTGGGGGAATAATTTACCAAAGCTTTGATTTGGCACCTGGAATATAGCGGAATATACCGATTGTCTGGGACACACCATTTGAGGGTGATGGATATATTGTCAACGAAATATATTGAAAGCGCCACCAACAATGTACATCTTGTCCTCGAAGTTTTTCTATGGTTTCAGGGAAAGAAGCAAAAAATAAGGAGATGTGCGATCGCCGTGATTGCCTCCATGAAAATATCCTCAGCTTTTGGAAAAACTGAGGATATTTTCATGGAATCTGCACGAGTAAGGCAAACAAACCTACAAAATCATGCCAATTTACGATGAACGATGATCTTTTAGGAGAGTGCCACCGTCTAAAACTTGTTGAGGTTGATACCCGCTTCCTTCGCCATGGCATCAATGCCTTTCTTCTCCAGGCTCTTGATGGCTTTGGTCGAGAGGCGTAGCTTCACCCAACGCTTGCCCTGAGGCCACCAAACGCGCTTGGACTGCAAGTTGACCTGCTGCAGCTTTTTGGTGCGGCGGTGAGAGTGGGAAATAGCGCGGGCATTATTGGCTTTCTTGCCTGTCAGGTCACAAACGCGAGACATAGCTTCTGAGAAATTAAAAGTGCTTTTCTAGGATAACAGGGCTGAGCCAGAAATTTTTGGCTTTCTGCCAATTCCACGAAAAACTACTCTAGTTTTCTTTGGAAATCCTTACAGCATGAGGGTTTGAAAAAAATTAGAGGGATTTCTTCGCAAATAGACATTGATTCAAGATCTAAATCGACTTTCCCACAAACAACAGAAGTGAGTGCTGGCACACCCACTTCTACAATCTCAATAATCTCAACTTAGATGTGAGGGCGATCGCAACCTATCCCCTCTCACAACACCTAAACGGATCAATAGGGATGCCCCCTAGGTATTCGTGAGGCGAGTCAAGACTCGATTGGAGCGCTCAACAAAGGCTTTCATCCCCTCTGCATCAAAGCCTTTTTGAGCCATTAGCGCCAGGTCATAAATGTGCTGACAGAGCAGCGTCGTCATCTCATTGCCAGAGGATGACCCATCTGGCTGGATGATGCTGCCCTTGTTCAGGGAGAGCAAATTATCCACTAGCGGATGAGCGATGTTGACCAGCAGCGTGTGCTCTTCAGGAAACTCAGCGCTTTGTTGCTGAAAGAGCGCGCTCATTTCCTGCATCCGACGGGTGCTTTCGGACACCAGTACCATGGCAGGAGGAGCATTTTCGCCATCCGACTTCAGCGCTTCGGTGCGAATGGTGACTTTGGGTTTGCTGAGGGCGACTTCAAAGATTTCTTTGATTTGCTCGCCTCTGGTTTTGTTATTGCTGGGATCGACGATTTCAGATTCCTTCTCTTTGTCGATCAGGGTATCGTCTAGATCCGCATCTACGCGCGAGAAGTTGACGTCGGAATATTCGCGCTCCAGGAAGCTGACGAAGTGCGTGTCGATGAAAGAATCCATAAACAACACTTCCAACCCCTGGCTCTTGAATAACTCAATGTAGGTTGCCTGAGCCGACTCATCGGTGGCGTAGAAAACACGATTCTCGTGCTTTTCTTTGTTGCGCTCCAGATAATCCTTCAGGGTGGTATAAGGCAGTGCCGCCGCATTGTTTTCCTGGGTGTTGTCTTGCCAAACATCCCCTTCTGCTGTTTCCACCTGGACTTTCGGCGCATCCGTCGTGGCGTCTGCCACATGGGTTGTGCGGAAAATGAGGATATCTTCGACTTGCTTTTTGAACTTGTCGTCGTTCATGGAACCAAACTTGACGAAGGTTCCCAAGTCTTGCCAGCTCTGGACATAGGCGGGATAGTCTTCCCGATAAAGTTCTTTGAGGCGATCGCCCACTTTCTTTGCGATGTAGTCGGCAATGCGGCGCACCGTGCGATCGTTCTGCAAAAAGCTCCGAGACACGTTTAGTGGAATATCGGTGCTATCAATCACACCCCGTAGCGGCAGCAAAAAGCGGGGAATAATTTCCTCGCAGTTGTCACTGACAAAGACCTGATTGCAAAACAGTTTGATCTGCCCCTTCGTAACATCCACATCTGGGCGCAACTTGGGGAAATATAGAATGCCGTTGACGACAAACGGATAGTCAGTATTGAGATGTACCCAGAGCAGCGGCTCTTCTTGGAACGGATAGAGATAGCGGTAGAACTCGAGGTAATCTTCGCTACTGAGAGAGCTGGGCGACTCTTTCCAAAGTGCCTTTTGGCGGTTGACCTGCTCCCCATCCAGAGCAATGGGAAACGGCATGAAGTCGCAATACTTCCGTACCAGCTCCTTGACGCGGAAGGGCTCGAGGTATTCGGCTTCTTCTTCCTGTAGCGTGAGGATGATGGTTGTGCCGTGACTGGCGCGACTGCCTTCAGCAATCTTGAACTCGGTCGAACCGTCGCAAGCCCAGTTCACAGGGGTTGCGCCCTCTTGGTAAGACAGCGTTTCGATTTCGACATGCTGCGCCACCATGAAGGAAGAGTAGAAACCCAATCCAAAATGACCAATGATCTGCTGATCATTGCTGCCTTTGTACTTCTCGACAAATTCTTCAGCGCTAGAGAAGGCAACCTGGTTGATGTATTTCTTCACCTCATCAGCGGTCATGCCAATGCCATTGTCGGCGATCGCCAGGGTCTTCTGCTCTTTGTCGAGGGTAATTTCAATCTTTGGCTCAGATAGATCGCCCGAAAATTCGCCTGTCCGAGCGACCATATTGAGCTTTTGGATAGCGTCAACGGCGTTGGAAATCAGCTCTCGCAAGAAGATCTCATGGTCGGAATAGAGCCATTTCTTGATAATGGGAAAAATATTTTCGGTGTGGATGGAAATATTACCCTGTTCCAGAATCGTCGCCATAATTCTCCGTCGGTGTTGACTCAGTGGACAGTAGTGAAAATAGGTATGCGAAATGCGGCTAGCTCGAAAGCGATCGCCCTCATGCCGGAGCCAATGCTACCCGCATGATAAAGATCACCCCCTATTTTATTCAACACCGCTCAACGAATGATAGATTCGGATTTCCTCACCTGAGAGGCTAAACACCCCTTTCTATGGGGCTGAAACTGATGGCCTATCGATTTTCGCTGGTGAGACTAAAGGCTCGAAAATACTGCGCCTGCTGCTCGATCCGAGTCGCGAGGCGATCGCACACCAAGTTACAAAGTTCGTAGATCAGCTCATCATCTACTTTGTAAAAGGCTGAAGTGCCCTCGGTACGACGCGTCAAGATGCCAGCCTGTACCATCACCTTTAGGTGTTTGGAAACATTGGCCTGGCTTGTGGAGGTGGCTTCGACCAATTCCTGCACACACTTTTCACCTTCCCGCAAAATGTTGAGGATGCGGAGGCGAGTGGGTTCACTGAGAACACCGAAGTATTCGGCAACTTGCTGCACAACTTCGGTGGGAGTGGAATCGGGGAGTTGCATACCGTTCTTCATCCGTCCATAGCGTTGGAACGATAGACTCTAACAGATTATCGTGAGACGGGGGATCGCGATCGCGCAATTCTAAAACTTTGCGCGCCCTTCATGATTGGAAGGGATCACTGTCTGAGTATGGAAGCACCTGAGCATCAGATGTTGCGACCAAGTGCTCGGAAACTATCCTCGATTTTTCCAGCGGTGGATAGAGGCAATCGGGATATTTTACTATCTTGCGATAGTAGACCTACTGAATCTTACTCGCAAACAAAATCGAAGCAGAGTAATGGGTGAGATGTTTTGGGTGACTATGCAGGCGAATTAACTATGCAGGCGAATCAATGGCTCTTCATCCCCCAGACCCTCAAGTAATATAGGTGACCTAAACGACTGGATGAAGTGACCGAGAGTTGCAGAAGTCAAGAACGATTTTTCCGAGAAGGAGTTTACCATACCCCTTCTCGAAAAAAATCATCCCTTAATCAACACAGTCGGCTACCGCATGCCTCGATGAGACAGCTCAGCTATTTAGAGGGTTTGAGAGGGTCGGGCAAATTAAGCCAGGAATCGTCGCTACCATGATGGGTTGTTTTCACCCACTTGAGTCGCTTTGGACGAATCGCGATGCGGAGCGCCATGGTAGAGATCACCAGTACCCAGTGCAGCATATAGAGATTGCCCTGAATCGCTTGGATGACTGTGCGCCAGCGAGGATTGGCGATCGCCCCCGGCATCGTCTTCATTTGCGCATACTGAATTCGCCGTAGCCCCACATACATTCCTAAACAAGCAACAGAGAAAGTGATCGTCGTGATTGGGGTTAGCAGCGGCAGTCGACTGCGGGCGATCGCCATCAAAAAGTCGGGAACCATGGCCTGGGGCACAAGATATTGCATGAAGAAGAAGGTCATCATGTCCAGCGTTTTGCCTGTGCCCATGCGGTTGCGTGCGAGTAAGCGCCAATAGTCTAGATAACGCTGGTAGCCACCTTCGGCCCAACGGTTGCGCTGATGCCACAGGTTGCCGACGCGGGTCACGCCCTCTTCGCCAACGGGTGGAATCAGCAAAAAGTCAATATCCCACCGCGCCAAATGCAACCGCAGAGTGAGGTCGAGATCATCGGTAATGGTTTCTTCGTTCCACCCGCCGCATTGCTGTAAGGCCGTACGCCGCACAAATTGCCCATTACCCCGCAATTCGCTAATGCCACGGATGGAAATTCGCTGTTGCTGCAAGTAGCTGTCGAGGGCCATTTCAGTTGCTTGGCCGCGAATCCATAGGTTCGACGATCGCATGCGTAGACCCGCCTGGGCGATCGCCTTACGCACCTGCACAGCCCCAACACAGGCATTGTCAAACAGGGGAATGACCCGTTGCAGCAAATCATGCGGGACATGGGCATCGGCATCAAAAACGGCCAGCACATCGCCCTGTGCCAAACTCACAACCTGATTCAACGCGCCAGACTTGCCACCCGTTGCATCGGCAGAACGGCGCAGGACGCGAAGTTGAGGATAATCCTGCTGCAACCGATCGAGTACCTGGGGGGTGCGATCGGTGCTATGGTCGTCGACCACCCAAACTTCATAGCGCTGGGTTGGGTAATCGATCTGGCAGAGGGTTTGCACCAGGGAGCTGATAACAGCTTCTTCGTTTTTAGCGGCGACGAGGAGTGAAACAAAGGGCAGGCTCTCTGGATCGGTGGTCGAAAGCGATGGAGTGCGCGATCGCGGAACCGCCAGAACCATGCGCGCCATTTGAATGCCAAATAGGGTTGCCAGCCCCCACACAAACCACATTCCCCAAGAAACGAGATGGAGCGCCACAGTGCTTCCCCATATCGCAATGAGCACGACGGCTGCTTTGCGTCGACGTCCAGGCAGCCCTCGATAAAACTCTAGAGTTGCGTCCAGATCATCAAGGGAGTCTTCGAGACAAGATTCATCAGTTGAATGAGCAGGGAACGAAGAATTTGTTATCGAATCCTCTGGTGAGGCCGGTTTATCGGCAGGAGAGGGGGATGGAACGGATGGGTTTGGCATGGAAAAGTTAATCTTTCCTTACTTGGTGCTTCAAAACGTAATGCTTCAAAATACTGCGAATAGATCCCAATGGGAGATTAGATATACGTTTAGGTAAATACTCAACGCTATCAATCAAGCTAAAACCTCGAATCGACTTGGGATTGATGACGTTGGGGCAGGGGCTGAATAGGGTGGGGGTTCTGAAACAAATCTTTGCAGGTTTAGGGGCGATCGTAAATCAAGAAAGTCCTATATCAATCCAAGAAAATTATTTCTGTTTTGAAGAATAACTTGCAAGATCCATGCTGTCAGCTATCCCTCTACCTAATTCTAAAGAGGTGAACGAGGAATATTGAACGCAACTGTGACATTCTCCTTCTGGAAAATCGCGAAACTTCCAGATCTGGCGAGATACTCACAGTCCCCGGTATTCTAGGTGAGTTATTTACAGCAGATGCATTGACTCAGCTTATGGCTTGGCAACGTCCCGACGGTCGCCGTCCAGATCAACTTCGTCCCGTGCGCTTCGAGCGCAACTTCACGCGTTTTGCAGCGGGGTCTGTGCTCACTCATGCTGGCAATACTCAGGTATTATGTACGGTTTCTATACAACCGGGGGTTCCTAAATTCCTGGTTGATTCTGGACGGGGTTGGCTGACGGCAGAATATCGAATGCTGCCTTCGGCAACCCCCCAGCGCCAGACCCGTGAGCTAATGAAGCTGTCGGGTCGCACTCAGGAAATTCAGCGCTTGATTGGGCGCAGCCTGCGATCGGTGCTAGATATGAAGGCTCTAGGTGAGCGGACGCTGTTGGTGGATGCTGATGTTTTGCAGGCCGATGCTGGAACCCGCACCGCTTCCATCACAGGAGCCTATGTGGCGCTGCGAGATGCCATTGATCAATTGCTGCAAACGGGTGAACTGGCGCGATCGCCCATCATTCACCAAGTGGCCGCAATTTCTGTAGGGCTGCTGGAAAATGAAGCCTTCCTAGATCTTGCCTATGAAGAAGATGTTGCTGCCGATGTTGACTGCAACATTGTGCTCAATGAGGAATTGCAGATTATTGAATTACAAGGCACTGCAGAAGAAGGGAGCTTTTCGCGCCAGCAACTGAATCAGATTCTTGACCTGGGAGAAAAAGGGATTCAGGAGTTAATGACATTTCAAAATGCTACTCTGCAGTCCTAGTTCTCCTGGAACCTGCTCGGCCAACTAAGACTTGGAAAGGACTTGAGAAGCCTCATACCAGAAGACCGTCAGAATAATGGACTTTGTTGGGTGTCAGTTACCTCGCTGGTGATATCGGTTGACCCTGCTATCACGCTTGCGCATGTGGGAATCCAAATAGCCTGAACTTGAGTACAGGCCATAACCCAGAAAACCCTTGATTTTGTGTAGCGCGGGCACCGCCCGCGCTACACAAAATCAAGGGTTTTAGCTGGGGTTCGATTTTTGTCCTTACGCAGAGCCTGAACATAGCGCCCGGCGACGCTAACCTGCTAGCGCGTTGTTCCAGAGCAATATGGATACAAACAATAAGGGCACAAATTATTTGTGCCCTTTACATTGCTGTGAGCTGATGACGATAAAGTCGTCTCAGAAAGCTAGTAGAAAATGCAAAGATGATTTTCTACAAAGAAGAACCATTATCCAGAGGTCGAACCGCTCATTTCCGTTTCGCCCAATGCCTCTGCAGCTTGTGCTTCGGTAGTCTGTGCGGCTCGCTCCTTATCTAGACGGCGCTTACGCGCGTAGAGTTGGATAATGGCTGCCATCGCCACAATTAATCCTAGGATGCCCCAGGCCGTGGCGCTTGTGGGTAACTGGTTCTTAAAAACGGCAAGCAACACAATCAAAACTAGGAACACCGTGGGGACTTCGTTCAGTCCGCGCATTTGTTGTCCACCCCAATTACAGGTTCCGGCAGCCAGCTGGTTCATGACGCGACGGCAATAGAAGTGATAGCCCACCGTTAGCAACACAAGGGTGAGCTTAATGTGAAGCCAGGTTTGCTTCATCAGGTCGGGAGCTGCCACGACGAGGGCGATCGCCATTGCGACGGTCAACACCATGCCGGGGGTCGTGATCAGGCTATAAAGGCGCTTTTCCATCAGCGCATATTGGTCTTTCAAGATGGATTTGGCGGGCTCTGGTTGTTCGTTTGCCTCGACATGGTAGACAAACAGACGCACCAGGTAGAACAACCCAGCAAACCAAACCACAACGCCAATAATATGGAATGCCTTAAACCAGAGATAATTCATGAATCTCCTCGCTCATCTCTGTTCCTGATCATAAGCCGAAATAACCGCGCTTTATCGGGTTTGCTCGGCACTTGGAGCGGATAAATGGAGAAAAAATCGTAGCTACCTGCCACCTAGTGCAAATAACAAGCAGCAATGGAGCGATCGCTAAACGGCTTGTTTAAAGAGAGCATCCAGATACACTCGAGCCGCGCGACGATAGCTGCGCGAAGCATCGATGGTATTGCTGCTGCCATTTTGCAGCAGGAACAATGAAAGGGATGCGACAAAAACCCGATCTTGATCCCAATCGGGATGGGTCTCCAGGTAGCCTTTTAAGGACTCGTGGAGCTCTTCAGGAATCTCAGCAAGGATGCTAACAGTTGCGTTCATGGAAAACCTCTGTAATTAGAAACGTAAAGTCAGGGACAGCAAACTATACGCGAATGACACGACGGACAATCGCAGACCCAGACAGCTTAAAAAGGCCCAGGACAGTTGTCAGAGCTGGGTGCAAAATGCGCACACAAAGCTTCAGCTAACCGGATAGAGCTTTAGCGCTTTCCGGAGCTGCTTCGATGTATGAACTGACCACACATCAGAGCGAATAGAGCATGTGAGTTATCTCGCCAGCACGATTAGAATCCTGATTTCTGAGACTGTAGATTTTCAGAATGGCTGGACGCAGAATTCACGCTCTCAGTGGATGCACCTCCAACGGTGGTCGCATCATTGTGCGCTAAAGGGGGGTGGGGTTGTCAACGACAAGCTTCTTCACAAACCTCTTTAGATTTACTTAAGCTTTACGAGGAAATGCAGGTTTGAAGAGTCATTTGTTTACATAAGTTTACATAATTCTCAGTTTAAAGGGGTAATCGCCCCTTTCCACAGGTGTCCTCAGAAACTAAGTCAAACGCTTATGCTTTCGTGAGAGGTTGTGGAAAAAACAGAAATGCCTGTGGAAAAGGTTGGGGATATCTGTGGAAACCTTGTGGAATTTACTGGGGAAAACCCTAGGAAAAGATAAGAATTGCAAACTCCTCCAAAAACCGTCTATCAAGAATTTCTGGTGATTCTCAGCGGTTTCTTTGTTGGCTAACATGCTGTGAGTTTTTGCCGCCAAGTGTTGAGGCGATCGCTCCACATAGCAGCATGGATGCATTTTCTGGTGATCCCAAATAAAATCTGATCAGGTTTGCGCGAAAAGCTGGATGGGTCTAATTGGGTTTGCCCCACGTCATGGTCGGTATTGGCATCGTTCGTCCAAGTCTCCTTGGGTGATGGGGATGATGGTTGATGAGAAGCACGAGACGATGTGCAAGGTAAATGGAATCCCAGGGACTGGGGCAAACGGCGGTTCAGTATTGAGAGCTCCTTGGGTACTTTGTTCGGCCAACGACGAACCAGAAACTAAAGGGTTCCCGGATTCCTGTACCTACGCCCCCGACGTAGACCTACGCTCTAGATGTAGACCTACGCTCCAGGCGCAGATTTATGCAGGAATGGGGTACGTTAAGGCCAATCAGACATGGCATGATACCGCTTTGCTGAGAACCCTCTATAAAAATATTTGATGGAACCTCTTGGGGGAACTCCCGCGACACGAGGGTTTCCCAAAATATCTGGTTCTGGTTTTTGCAGCTTCGATATAACAGCCATGGCAGGGCAGTTTTAATGGTAGGAGATAGGCTGTGGAAGCATTGGTAGTGGTGGTGAATGGGGCGATCGCCTTCATTTTTGGATCCTGTGTTGGCAGCTTTTTAAATGTGGTGATCTATCGCTTGCCAGCGGAGCTTTCATTGCTCCATCCCCCTTCCCGGTGTCCAAAATGCCTGCACCCGCTCCGTCCCCACGACAATGTGCCCGTGTTTGGCTGGCTGTGGCTGCGGGGGCGCTGCCGCTATTGCAAAACACCCATTTCTCCGCGCTATCCCCTGGTGGAAGCGGCGACGGGGCTGTTGTTTGTGGGGGCATGGCTGGGGTTTGGCTGGTCCGTTCCTACCTTTGGCTACTGGTTCTTCTTCAGTTGCCTAATTGCCCTCTCGCTAATTGATCTGGACACCATGACCTTGCCCAATCCCCTGACCCAACTCGGTGTCGTGTCGGGACTGGCGTTTCAAGCCATCTATGGTTGGGCGGATCCGGCGAATGTTGGGGGGATTCCCCAGTCCTTGATGACCGGCATTGTCGGAGCTGTATTGGGAATCTGGTTGCTCAGCATAATTTCTTTGCTGGGCTCTATCGCCTTTGGTCAAGCAGCAATGGGCGGCGGTGACGCCAAACTTGCCGCCATGATGGGTGCATGGATGGGCTGGTCGCACCTGCTCCTGGCTGGCTTGCTGGCCTGTGTGCTCGGGGCTGTGGTTGGAGGTGGGGCGATCGCCCTCAAGCTAATTAGCCGTCGTCAACCCATGCCCTTTGGGCCTTTTCTGGCGCTGGCAGCAATTCTCACGGTCTTCTTTGGTGATGCCCTGATTACGTCGTACCGAGGAGCCTTTTTCCCAACGCTGTAGGATTGGGCAGATGAGTGGATGGGTAGGTGAGTGGATGGGTAGGTGAGTGGATGGGTAGGTGAGTGGATGGGCAGATGAGTGGATGGATGGGTTGTCCTACTTCCTATTGACCTTGGCTTTTTGACTTCCAACCTTATTGGAGAAGCCGCAATCCCCCATCTACCCAACTCCCCATCCACTTCTCTAATCAGCCTTATTGGGAAAACAGCACATCCACAGGACTTACGCAAAACTTGCTTCATCCTGACTATTTTGTTGATTTTGTGGCCGCGTCGCGGCCACAAAATCAACAAAATACGTAAGTCCACACCCATCCACTATGCTCTCACTCCATTCACTCAGCCTGCTCTGATACAATCTCCTCAGTGCTGTTGGCTGATATCTCAACGTTGCTGTGGAATGGATCACGCTAAAGCAAACGAGTGCCCTTTGGGAAGCTGAAATGATGCAGCAAATACTGGAGGCTCAGGGCATTCCAGCTCGCATCTTGAGCCAAGGACTGCAGAGTCACTTTGGTTCGGGTGCACCAGCGCTGCTTCAAGTTCGATCGCGCGATCGCTGGACGGCCTTACTGTTGCTTAGCCCGCTTGAGGAGGAAGCCACGGAAGGATCGTGCTGATAGCTATTAGCGTTGTCCTCTCTGTCTATAGCAAACCTCTGTCTATAGCAAACCCGAAACAAACCCGCTAGTGTGGCACATTTGACCTCGGGCATCTCCACGGCTGTCGATTTGGTTTTCCTGCGTCATTGCAACCCTCGAAAAGATTGTCTCGCTGCTCCTTATCAGCCTTGCTTATCTCCCCATTGCCAACTCACGGCTTCATTTGTCCGGTACATCCACTGGCTCATTGCCTCTCAAATTGAGACAATCATCCGCTATTGTTAATAGTTCTGGTAGTGTTTTTTGCGGCAGACGCTTTTGATTGACTCCGGCCAAGACGCTTCTTCTTGGACTGAGCGATCGCTTACCTTGCCCCATCCAGTTGGTTTCGAGCGAGCGGCTGGATTGCCAAATTTGGCGGCGATAACGCATCGGGTTGGGCAGGTTTATCGCGGCATATTGAAATCTTTGGTCACTTTACCTTCTGACTCTTCATGTCTCTGTTTGATTGGTTTGCAAATCGGCGTAAGGCTGGCCCCATTAGTAAGGAGCGCCAGGAGCGAGAAATTGCGGATGGGCTATGGAGCAAGTGCTCTCATTGTGGGGTGCTGACCTACGCCAAGGACTTGCGGTCGAATGCGCTGGTCTGTCCTGACTGTGGGCATCACAACCGTGTCGGTAGCGACGAGCGGATCGAGCAGCTCATCGATCCACAAACTTGGTGTTCACTGAGTGATCAGTTGCGCCCGACCGATCCGTTGGAATTTCGCGATCGCAAGTCCTATACCGATCGCATTCAAGACACCCAGGCAAAAACGGGGCTCAATGACAGCGTCATCACAGGGGTTGGTGAACTACATGGGTTGCCCGTCGCGCTGGGGGTGATGGACTTCCGTTTCATGGGCGGCAGCATGGGTTCGGTGGTGGGTGAAAAGCTGACCCGCCTGATTGAGCAAGGAACGCGCGATCGCATTCCCGTCATCATCGTCTGTGCCTCCGGGGGGGCACGGATGCAGGAAGGGATGCTCAGCCTAATGCAGATGGCAAAAATTTCGGGCGCACTCCAGCGCCACCAGGAAGCGGGAGTGCTCTACATGCCCGTCCTCAGCCATCCGACAACTGGGGGAGTCACGGCCAGTTTTGCCATGTTGGGCGACATCATCATTGCCGAACCCGAAGCGACTATCGCTTTTGCCGGGCGGCGAGTGGTCGAGCAAACCCTCCGCGAAAAGCTGCCGGATGATTTCCAAACCGCCGAGTATCTGCTCAATAATGGTTTTGTCGATATGATTGTGCCGCGTACGCAGTTGAAGAAAACGTTGGCACAACTGATTCGGCTCCATCAACCCATTGAGTCTCGCGAGCACACGAACCATACCATGCCTCCAACCTCGGTTCCCGTGCTCGATCGCTTCCCCCTGACAACCCACACCGTCGACTAAGCTGTTGCCGTGACTCCCTTCGAAGCCATTCAGGTGATCTTCCAAACGCCGCCCATTCCTTACGAAGCTCCCAAGCATTCCCTCAAAGCTTGGGCAAAGTACTGCTTGCAGACGCGGGGGTTCAAGGTGGTGTATGCCGATAAGGCAGACTTTGCGGTTGAAACCCAGGCGCGCGAAAAACTGTACTTTCGGGTGAGCGATCGCCCCGATGATCTTGACCCACAGGTTAACTGGATTATCTGGAATGCCGACCAGCAATCGGCTCAGGTGCAAGCCGCGACAGAATAGCGCCGGATGCGTCGATCCTTTTTCCAAGACCTCCTGCAGCTTCAGGGGATCTGCATGCTGAGCAATTTATTGCGCGATGAATCCCGAGCACTTATTAATGATGAATAGTTCACTCTTTATTTGATGGCTGACTATGCGGGATGTGTATCCACCCATTGAGCCTTTTGCAACAGAGTATCTGCGCGTCTCCGAGCGCCATACGATCTATGTTGAACAGGTTGGAAATCCAGACGGTGTGCCCGTCGTTTTCTTACATGGGGGGCCAGGAGGTGGCTGTAATAATCGCTATCGCCAGTTTTTTGACGCCCAAAAATGGCGCGTTGTGCTGTTTGATCAACGCGGATGCGGGCGCAGTACCCCCCACGCTGAACTAGAAGAAAATACGACCTGGCATCTGGTGCAGGACATTGAGACCATTCGAACCCATCTGGGGATCGAGAGCTGGGTTGTGTTTGGTGGGAGCTGGGGTAGCACCCTATCGTTGGCCTACAGCCAAACCCACCCCGACCGTTGCAAAGGACTGATTTTGCGGGGCATTTTCATGCTGCGCCAGAAGGAATTGCAGTGGTTTTACCAGGAAGGCTGCAGCAACATTTTTCCTGATGCCTGGGAATCTTATCTCAAGCCTATCCCCCCGGAAGAGCGGCATGACTTGATAGATGCCTACTACCGCCGCCTCACCAGCCCCGATCGCCAGATTCGCCTAGAAGCGGCAAAAGCCTGGTCGGTATGGGAAGCGGCGACCAGCAAGCTCTTGCCCGACTTACAGCAACAAATTCGCTTTGCCGATGCAAATTTTGCCGATGCCTTTGCCCGGATTGAGTGCCATTACTTTGTCAACAAAGGGTTTTTGGAAACAGAAGATCAGCTTTTACGGCATGTCGATCGCATCCGCCATCTGCCAGCGGTGATTGTGCAGGGACGCTATGACGTGGTCTGCCCGCCAGTGACGGCATGGGAATTGCACCGCGCTTGGCCTGAAGCGGAGTTCATCATGATCCCCGATGCGGGGCATTCCATGAATGAACCCGGTATCCGCACGGCCTTGTTGAATGCGACCGATCGCTTTGCCAGCCTATGAGGCGAATTCAATAAGGCTAAGTGCAGGACAAAAAATCGAACCCCAGCTAAAACCCTTGATTTTATGTAGCGTGGGCAATGCCCACGCTACATATAGCGGTGTGCAACCGCATTAAGCACAGCAACGGTTGTGTGGGGCGCGCCGCGCCACACACAACCGTACTTAACTAACGCGCATAGCGCTATAAAATCAAGGGCTTTCTGGGTTTTGTCCTGTACTCAGGCAATATAGCGGTGTGCAACCGCATCAAGCACAGAGACGGTTGTGTAGGGGCGCGCCGCGCCCCTACACAACCGTGCTTACCTAATGCGCACAGCGCTATAAGGCCAAGAAAAATTCAAACAATTTCTGATTTTGTGCGGGTTTGCCTAGTTACGCCGCGTTAAAAGAGAGCAAACTCTCTACTCTCTGGAGGACCTATGCGTGTAGCACCGATAGCGCTCACCACCCTGGCTGCATTTACCCTCCACGAAGCATCTCGCGAAGCGGCTGCAAATCCGATTCCCTTGGATACCCAAGATCCGGGCGAACAGACGAAAAGTCCCGATGCGCTGGAGGCGATGACCCAACCTGAGCCGCAGGTGGCGATCGCCGCTCCCGAAACCCAAGCGGTTCAGGAGCATTCGGCGGCAGAAAAGCCGCTGCCCACCCCGGCAGCTAATCCCGTTGTTGACCCCGCTCCTGCCCCTGTGATGGCACAAGCGATACCGGCCCCTCCGCCACCCCAAATGGCCAATGAAGGCAGCTCTGAGCAGGGGATCCCAATCCCCGTTATCTTGGAACCATCAACCTCGGTGGAACCCGCGCCTGATGAGGCTCCTGCTGTCACTGAGCGATCGCCCAGTGACCCAACGGCTCAAAACGAGGGCGTCAGTCAGGCGCAGCCTGACTCCGACGAAGGCTTTGTCGCTCCGATGGCTCCTGAGATTTCCTACGGCGATAGGGTCGTCGTCGAGGATGAAGATCCGTTGTACGAGGAGCGTATCGGCTCTTATCACATCCGGACAGACCCGACCCTCGAAATTGACCCCAATGTGACTGTCAGTCAGTCTCCTGATGAATATGCAGCCGAGATTCGAGCTTGCATGGCAGCGCGTCCGGAGCTTTATCGTTTGCGGGAAGTTGATGGCGATCGCGTACTCGTTCCGGTTCTATTTGACGGACAACCAGGCACCATTGTTCGCGATGCGAACGGACAGCTTGTTTGCCCCTCTATGCGCCTGCGAGCAAGTAACGCCACCAATACGATTTGACGAGAAGAGGACTGACGCAAAGCTTGAGCCATCCTGATTCAATGCATTGATTTTTTGAGTGCGTTGCGTCCGGAAATTCAACAAAATGCGTCAGTCCTGGAAAACTTGTGTGAGGAGAAAAGCAGCATGAGTATGTGCTCTGACGATTGCGCTCCAACATCCTGGCGCAGAACTCGGGGCGATACTCATGCTCTTACCGTGTGGGTTCTAGGCGAATTGGTATAATACTAATTCTACGAAAACCAAAACCAGATCATTTTTTGAAAGCCCCGCACTGCGGGGCTTTCAAAAAATGATCTGTAGTGGATTCTAGGCAAATTGGTATAAGATCAGCAAGCGTTGACCCTGATGGGATGGCTCTGGGGCGATCGCCCATCCATGCCACTCTGGCGTCTGTTCCGCAGTGCAACCCTCACATTTCACCTTTGCTCAAGTACTATGCTTCAAGCCGGAATCGTCGGACTGCCCAACGTCGGCAAATCCACTCTCTTTAACGCCGTCGTCGCGAACTCCAAAGCCCAAGCGGCCAACTTTCCGTTTTGTACCATCGAGCCAAATACGGGTGTGGTTGCGGTGCCCGACCCGCGCCTCCAAAAGCTTGCGGAGATTTCTACCTCTGCGGAGATCATTCCTGCACGGGTGGAGTTTGTCGATATTGCCGGATTGGTCAAGGGCGCCAGTCAAGGGGAAGGTCTGGGTAACCAGTTTTTGGCCAATATTCGCGAAGTGGATGCGATCGTTCATGTCGTACGCTGCTTCGAGAACGACGACATTATCCATGTGTCGGGCTCAGTTGATCCCGTGCGCGATATCGAGATTATTAATCTGGAACTGTCCCTAGCGGATCTGTCGCAACTCGAGAAGCGCATCGATCGCGTGAGGAAACAGGCCAAGAGCAGCAAAGAGGCCAAGGCAGAACTAGAAATACTGGAAAAGCTGCTGCCAGTCTTGGAAGCGGGGAAATCGGCACGAATGGCAGAGCTAGAGCCCGAGGAAGAAGCCATCATCAAACCCCTGGGACTGCTGACCCGCAAACCTGTCATCTACGCCACCAATGTCTCGGAGGATGATTTGGCCAGCGGGAATGAATGGGTGGAACAGGTGCGGGCGATCGCCGCTGAAGAAAGCGCCCAGGTCATCGTCATTTCGGCCCAGGTCGAATCGGAGCTGATCGAACTTCCTGAAGAAGACCGCGCCGATTTCCTGGAATCCCTCGGCGTCTCTGAAGGCGGACTACAATCCCTCATCCGCGCCACCTACGACTTGCTGGGTCTGCGCACCTACTTTACCTCCGGCCCCAAGGAAACCCGCGCCTGGACGATCCGTGCGGGAATGGTCGCCCCCCAAGCTGCAGGCGTCATCCACACCGACTTCGAGCGTGGCTTCATCCGTGCTGAAACCGTCGCCTACGACGATCTGGTCACCACAGGCTCAATGCCCGCCGCCAAAGAAAAAGGACTGGTTCGCAGCGAAGGAAAAGAATATGTGGTGCAAGAAGGCGACG
Source organism: Vacuolonema iberomarrocanum LEGE 07170 (assembly GCA_015207365.1). Classification (GTDB taxonomy): domain Bacteria; phylum Cyanobacteriota; class Cyanobacteriia; order Elainellales; family Elainellaceae; genus Vacuolonema; species Vacuolonema iberomarrocanum. The sequence continues at coordinate 42,634 of JADEXA010000039.1, read as the reverse complement.
TCATGCTCTTCCGCTTCAATGTTTGAATCGGTTGTGGATACCGAGCAAATAGAAAACCACAGAGGCACAGAGGACACGGAGGAGTCTCTTCATGCCCTCTGTGGTGATATTTTCTTGGTTCCACTGAATTGGGTTGTCGGGATTACCCGAGAGATTTGCGTGGGGCGATCGCTCACCACAAATCTAGTTCTGCTCAATGTACTTCAGTAAAATCTCATGAGCCCTGAACCATTCTCCAGCTAGTCTTAATGCACTAAACTTCTCATGTAGCGACTGTTCTAATTGACGCGCCGCTTCAACCCCATCGGTCTGAATACACTTCATTAATTTCAGTTGAGCTGGACTGGAGGTTTGCAGAGACTTCAGTCGCTTGCCTACATCCTTTGCTTGACCAATTTTTATGGCGTTGCTGTCTTCATTCAAGATGAAGTAGACGAAGTAAGGGCGATTTTCTAGCTTTTCTCCATTCAAGGAAATCGTGCGATCGCCCGGAGTAGTAAGTTTGGCATTCGGTGGTGCCCAGGTTTTGACCCAAGCGATGACTGCTCGATTAGTTAAGGATTTCTGGGCACGAATAGTTACCTGTTCTCCGCTGATGTTGAGAATAAATTTGTTTGTACCGCCTCTGCCTCTGGCAGGGAGGTTCAGTTTGCCTGCATATTTCTTGCGTTTTTCCCAAAAATTGTCTCGACAGGCTTCACAGGCTTCTTTGTAGGTTTTAGGGTATCCACCAGGAACGTTGAACTTGATGTGATCATCCCTATGCACCTCAACCCATCCCCAGCCTTTGTAAGGATCAGTTGGATCGCGGTCAACGTAAATTTGTCCCCAGCCTCTACGTGGCATAGCCTGCTACCTCGCAACTTGCTGATTAATTTATCCAGCTTAGCCAAGGTTTTTTAATAGGGCGATCGCCCATCCCATCACAAGCGCTCTGTCAAACATTACGAAGAAGAGACAGCCGATCGCACACTCGCAGCCGCATGAACAAACGCTCGGAAGATGGCTTGTTGGTGGGGGTCGTCGGGGGCGGAGAGTTCGGGGTGCCATTGGAGGGCGATCGCCCAGGGGTGAGCCATATGTTCGACCGCTTCGATCAAGCCATCGTCAGCATGGGCCGCGACTTGCCAACCGGGGGGAACCGTGGGCACGGCCTGGTGGTGCCATGAGACCACCTCGATTTCGCGCTGATCCACGATAGATGCGAGGACGCTACCCGTTTCCAGAATGACTGTGTGGCGGGTGGGGGTGGGGAGATCGTCCGGTTGCTGTTGCTCCACATGACTGACCGTAGTACCGAAGGTTTCGGGGACATGGGGAATGAGCATGGCACCACTGACGATGCTCAACACCTGCATACCTCGGCAAATACCTAGGACGGCGAGATCGGCCTGGATGGCGCGTTGGGCTAAGTCAAGTTCAAAGCGATCGCGCTCCAGATCCATCTTGGCGATGGTGGGATGGGGCTTGCCGTCGTAGCACTCCGGATGGATGTCGCCACCCCCGGTGAAGATGATGCCATCTAGGTGCTCGATCAGGCGATCGCATCGATCTTCCCCCGGTGCCAGCAGAATGGGAACGCCACCCGCTTGCCGCACTGCCGAGAGATAGGTCTGGTGCAGTTGATAATGCCCGGATTCCGTTCGCCCAGCGGTGGTGATGCCGATGATAGGAGCCAGCATAGTCTTTAAAAAAGGCGGTGAAAGGACAACGGGGAAATGGAACCTCAAGTCATCTTCAGGGATGGCGTGGTCGGGCGACTGGGAAACACGCCCACTTCAGTGCAAATATTGCCTAATCGCCGATCCCAGGGAGCGTGCGGCAGTTGGGGTAAGCGCGCCAGTTCAAACACAATTCCGATGGTGGGAATGCCCGACCATAGGGGATTGCTCAGCATCCGGTCGTAATAGCCGCCGCCATAGCCCAGCCGATAGCCTCTCACATCGCAGGCGATCGCCGGAACCAAAATTACATCCACCTGTTGCGGGGTAATGGTGGGCGAGAGCGGATGGGGCTCACTAATGCCAAAGCTGCCCGTCTGCAAGGGATAGCGACTGCGGGGAGACCATTCATGCCAGATCATTGCCTGATCTTCACAGCGGGGGAATGCCCAGCGCTTGGGTAAATGGAACAGCGGCATGAGATCCGGTTCTTGCCGCGTACTGAAAAACGCGAGTACCGTGCGAGCCTCTTGAAACGGTTGCCACTGTTGTACGTGATGGCAGAGGCGATCGCTCTTTTCTCGCCACTGATCGGGGTGCATTCCCTGGCGTGCCCGCAGGAGCGATCGCCGCAGTTCAACTTTTTGGGCTTGGATTTCGGCTGAAGTCACCGGAGCAATAGATGAATGAAGAGGGACGAATGGACCGTAAAAAATGGGGAGCAATCGAGATGTTTGGGATTGCACAAGGTATCCCATCCAGGAATCTCGTTGCGGAGGAAAGATAACGGCCTAAAGTCCTAATCTACAGCAAATTTCAGGCGGCTGGGAGGATCAGTCCGGGTCGATACGCCCTTCCTCAATTTGCTCGCCCAACCAAGCCAGTTGAATCAGCGTTAGGTTGTACCAGAACCCACTGTCGCTACCCACTTCATTGAGGCGCTCAGCACAGCGACGGCGACCCACTTCTGCACAGGCGATCGCCAACAGCTCATCTTCCGAAACCCTCCGCCTGTTTGGGGTATACCAGTATGAGTCAAAGCGGGCAGTGCGGCCATTAGGGTAATACCAACTGTCGCCAAAGTTGACCGATCGCCCGTTGGGGTAATTCCAATAGTCACTGAACTGTGCTGACCGTCCATTGGGATAGTACCAGGTCGAACCTACCCGCATTGCCCGTCGGTTGGGCCATTGGGGAACACCTTGTGATTCCTCGGTTTCCCTTCCCCAGCAGGCCGCAAACTGTCGCCCTTCGACATCTTCGCTGAGTTCAGAACTCAAGTCCCACAGGTAGGCAATGTTTGCCATCGCTGTAAGGGCAACGCATGCGTCGGTCGTGCGCGGAGGAATCGCATCGGGCGGACGGCGCAGCGACTCAGCTTGCCGTCGCCGAGAGTCCCGACGACGGATGATGATCTGGTTTTTATGGTAAGCGTCGTCGGATTGGTGAGTTTCGGCGGTCTGGATGATGTGGCTCAGGGGAAATGCGATCGCCCCGTCCCCCGTCACGACCGTTAGTAAAAGCGCGATTGTCCCAACCAAACCGTAGCGCCAGGATTTGTGAGACTGTTTGTGCCAGGGCTTTGGCGATCGCCAACCGTTCAACTCGCTCATCATGCGTGCTTCTCTCCAAACTATTTCAAGGACACCGTCAGACCCATTCGCAAAGCGTAGATACGAAGAATCAGGAGCTAGCTTCGCTAACCCCTGATTCGACAGACTGTTATGAGAATCGTTTGTTCCAGTTGTTATCAGAATCCAGAACGGTTAGGTCGCGTCATCAATTAAAGGCAAAAAGCTTGATGGCTGAGCCTTACCGTGCTTAACCCAACTCAACGAACTAGAGGTTGTACCCCCTGTTCTGCAAGCAATGGACAATCTAATTGATGACAGCCCCTAGAACACCGGAACCAGTGTTGCTGGCAGATCAGCTTGGTTTAGTTGTTGCAACAGCGTATTCGCTTCATCTCGTTCGCGAAATAGCCCAGCTTGCAGCACCACTTCCCCATCAACCACCGTGCGGAATGCATCGGGAACGATAGAGCGAATGCGACGCTGGGCATCGGGGCTGCTATCGCTCACGATGACGCGATAGTTAAAGCCCAGATTCGCGGCCAATTGTTGCGATCCGCCCCCAGGTGTACCTGAGAATACAGGCGGCTCTGAGAACCAGAGATCTTGGGTCACAGGAATCGAAGGCATCATCGGATCGCCGGGGGGGCGATGTCCTGTTGGCTGAGGTGGCAAGGTAGGTACAGGAACCACAGCTACCGTTGTACCACCGGGAGGGGGTGGCAGCTCAACGCCCGGTGCCGAGCCTGTTGGACGAGTAGAAGGTGTTTCTACACCGATGTTAATGGGCTCATTGGGGGTGGGCTGTTGCGTGCTGTTGCGGGAGGAACGGCGATAGCGAGGCCGTGATGATGGGGTTTCGGAAACAGGCCGTGCGGTGACCCCAGAATTTCCGGTCGATGGAGTGGTGGGACGAACCGCGACGACGGAACCGGAGGGACGGGATGGGGTTTCTTGCAACAGGGCGGTCAGGGTCTGTTCATTCGTCAGATACAGGTGGCCCAGCGGTTGGCCGTTGTAGACCCGTCGGGTAATGCGCCAGCCAGGGTTCAGTTCAATTTCGCCAAACTCTTGAGGAATGCCACGGGTCCGGCCAACTTCTAACCGTTGTCCGCCGCCGCGACGAGGGCGAGCGTACAACACCATCGCATTTCCTTGAGTGGCAACTTCAAGCCGATACTGTAATCCCAAATCCTGGTTGTTGACCCGAATCGAATAGCCATTCATGTCACTGGCGCGACCACAAATGCCCGTAAAGTCAAAGTTGAGGAGGAGCGGTTCAACTTCGCTTCCGGTTTGATCCCAACAAGCCCGTGCATTGCTGATTTGTTCAATAATCGTGAGGCGGCTTCCCCCCTCATTTGCTAACAGGATGAAGCGATCCTGCTCAACTTCTGCGTTGCTGAAGGTAGAGGCGATCGCCGCCGGTTGAAAGGCTGTGAATCCAATGCCCAATCCGCCGATGCTCAGGCTGATTGCTGTGAGAGTTGAAAGGCGCAACCAACGTACTAGTTTCATGCTGCTCTATGTCCTGATGTATGAGTGATGTCCAAATGGATTTGCAATCCCCGATTCATGAATCATTGGTAAGCGCTTAACCAATTCATTCCACTCGGCATTCTCGTCATCCGTAGACTTTTGGAGATTGAGATCATATGAAAACAATAAAGGGCCGACTCGCGCACCGCCTGGAACCAATTGCAAATCTGTATAGAGCAATGGCAAGGCAAATATAGCAATACAATCTACCAGGGCAAACGTCCCTGTAACCAGGGCAAGCATCCCTGACTTCAGAGCAAACGCTCCTGTAGCCAGAGCTTTTGCTGGCAGAGCAAACATGCCCTATGGCCAGAGCAAATGCGCCCTGATTCTCAATTACCTATTCGGCGGAGGTGGAAACTTATATAGGCTTAGACGCAAGCTACACCCAGAAGTTTCATTGTGAGACGAATAAAGGCAAAAGACATATGTCCCTATTCTTCCCACTCAACACACATTGAGAACCAGAATTGACTGTGCAGTGTATCTCAACTTGCCCCCTTTAGATCTGTTCTTTTAGAAAAAATATACGGTTACCCGTGATGAATTTTGTTGCTGCTGCGGGCGCATCCCTCAGAACTACGCAGTTTGTTGATTTTGTGGCCGCGTCGCGGCCACAAAATCAACGAATTCACTTAGGACTGACGTAAAACTTGCGTCAGTTCTAACCCTTTGTTTTGAGGTGTTGGGCATCGTTGATGCGGCGGATTTGCCAGAGGTCGGTGTTGAAACGGCTGTCGTCGGTGCGGTTCCAGCGCGATCGCTCAATCCAAAACTCAAATAAACCTGTGTTGTTCGACACAATGCGCCAGGTGCGATCGCTCCCCAGCAATGCCGCGATCAAATGCTGCAATAGCCAGCTATGGGTGACGACCAACACATGGTCGCCATTTTGGTGCTGGTCAATCAGTTGATGGACAAAGTGGTGGGTGCGATCGCGAGCCTCTTCCAGGGTTTCGGCTTCGGGGATAGGAATCCAATCCAGCGAAGCTTCTAGCCGATGGCACAGTTCGGGATACTGGGCCTGTGCTTCGGCCCAAGTGAGCCCCTGAAACACGCCATTTTTGTGTTCCACCAGATCCTTGGAAAAGACGAGCGGAATCGGTGGGTGCTCATCCCCGGCCAGACCCGTCAGCGGTAGCTCCTGCTCGGGAATATTGACATCGTTCACCCCCATTTCATCCCGAACGCTGGTGGGCAAAAAGTCTGTCAGGAAATGCGACAGCAAAATCTCAGCCGTTTGAGCGGCCCGTTTTAGCGGACTGCTGTAAATATGGGTGGGATGCCAGCCTTCTTGCCGCAGCCGTTCTGCCAGCCTCGCGGCCTGGCGTTTGCCTTCCTCTGTTAAGGGATAGTCGGCACAGCCCTGCATCCGGCGTTCCACATTACCCACCGACTGGGCATGGCGCACAAACATCAGCTTCAAGGGGTTCATAGCGGTTGCCCACAACAGAATCCCCCTAGCCTAACATTGCCCTATAGAGCGCTATGCGCTTGGATAAACCCCAAGATTTTTTAGAACGCCCCGCAGCGCCGGATGTTCTAAAAAACTCTGTCCAAATCTATAGCGCTATGCGCGTTAGTTAAGTACGGTTGTGTGGCGCGCCGCGCCCCACACAACCGTTGCTGTGCTTAATGCGGTTGCACACCGCTATAAATGCGTCAGGCTCCAGAAGGGCTATCAGCGCCGAGAGCGAGAGGGTTGCGCCGCCACTGAGCCACTCCGCAGACGGGCAATTTCTGCCGATACTTCGCGCTGGCTCATGCCGAAGGTAATCGTGGGTTGATATAGCAACCGAATCACCTCGCGGTCGATCGCCGCATACTCCGTCACATCGGTCCAGCGCTGATAGAAAATACTGTCGGCATGGTCATAGGAGTCGCGCATCAAGCCCATCACCTGGGTCAACTCTTCGCGGATGAGATGCGATCGCTCTTGCTGCGTTACCCCGGTTGTCGAAATCAGAATCCGGGCGTTGGAAATACTTTGATTATTCCACTCCAGCCAGAAGAACCCCAGATTGCGCGGTCGATAGTTTGGCTCGATACTGCGGAACTGGGACTCTGGCACAAAGCGTACCCACACATTAGGATTACGGTTGTCTAGCGTGAGGGTAACGCGGTCATCTTCAATGAGAGTGTTTAGTTCGGCAATGACATCATTGAGTGCCTGCTCATCCTCTCGGGTAGGGTTGCCTTGCACCCCAATTCGGACAGGGCCTGTCCACTTGCGCACGACGTTGCCACTGCTTCCCCACTCGCTGCCCATGGCAATTTCCAGGAAGTAGTCCACTGCCTCTGAGGACACCGAAAACGGAGCGGTACCGGGAGTAGAAGGATTTGTCACATTGGGGTTGTAGCTAATGCGATCGTCGCCCGTGGTTTCGACCTCAAGGAGCTGCCCGTTGGGGGCTGCGGCGATGGAATTCTCATCGAGGCGATCGCTCGGAACCCATCCCCAGAGGTTTCTCTCCAGGATTCGGATGAGTGAAAAGGGTACCCCTTCGACGGTTTCTTCGTGAACGACGACCGCGCGATCGCCGACTTCGCCTTGGTGGGTGGCCGTCATCTCTGGACTGGGCTGAAGCTCAAGAGCCGAGTCAAGGGTGACGGAAGAACCGGGAGATGGGTTGCCCAGGGAAGCGGCGGGGTGCATAAGCGCGAGCCCAGTACTGGCAACCAGGCTGGCGAAAAACAAGCCCTTGAGGCGGCGGGCAAAGGGAACGGGCTTAGCGTTGCGACGACGGGAGTGGGATTGGCGGCAAGACCGTGAACGAGTCGGTAACTGAGAAGGATTCATCATGGTGTGTCGCTGATGCTCTGGAGTACGTGACAGTTCGCCATTGAAAAACGCTGGGGTTCCTTAATGGCGTCCCAACACATTCCGGAAATCTCACAAATTCATCCGGGAAGTTCCGACAAAAACCCCTCCATTAAAATAGTACATAAGTATTGTTTTGCGATCGCCATATCCATCGAAAAATCTTATAAAAACTGGATTTCCATCGGTCTCAAATTGCTGGCACAAAAGACCGTGCAAAACCCCTGCATTTTGTGAAAGGATGCCATCGTAGCGACGCCACGCTTAAACCCACATCCCAAAACCTGTGATGTCTGAACCCATGTCCTCTTCGCCCCAAATCAGTCTGTGCATGATTGTCCGCAACGAAGCGGAGCGCCTACCTCGCTGCCTGGAAAGTGTGCGCGATCTGGTCGATGAGATGGTGGTGTTGGATACGGGGTCAACGGATGAGACAGTGGCGATCGCCCAATCCTATGGCGCAACGGTGGCCGCCTACCCCTGGAATGATGATTTCGCGGCTGCTCGGAATGCCGCGCTGGAATCGGTCACCAGCGACTGGGTGCTGGTGCTAGATGCTGACGAGACCCTCTGCGAACCCGCCATTCCTGCCATCCGCCAAAGCATTGCCAATGACGATCTGCTTGTTGTCAATCTCGTGCGCCAGGAAATTGGAGCAGAGCAATCTCCCTACTCTCTGGTGTCACGACTGTTCCGCCGCCACCCCGCCGTGCGCTTCGATCGCCCTTACCATGCCTTGGTCGACGATAGTGTCCTAGCGCTGAAAGCACAGGAACCCCATTGGCAAATCGTCGATTTACCGATGGTGGCGATCGCCCACGCAGGCTACGAGCCAGGAGCCATTGCCCAGCAAAACAAATCTGCACGGGCACAGACCGCTCTCGAACGCTACCTGTCTGAGCATCCCGATGATGTCTACGCCCGTAGCAAACTAGGTGCGATCTACGTCCAGGCGGGCGACTTTGCCGAGGGTCTCGAAACCCTAAAGCGTGGGCTAAAGCTGCAAGAGCAGCAGTCCACGGTCAATCCCCATCTCGCCTACGAGTTGCACTACCACCTGGGGATTGCCCGCGCCCGCCAATCGCTCCCAGAGTTGGCGCTGTCTCACTACCGCGTTGCCCTCAAGCAACCCATAGGCGATCGCCTCAAGCTCGGAGCCGCCATCAATCTAGGCAACCTGCTGAAGTCCACGGGCAACCTGGATGAGGCCTGCCAAATGTACGAAACCTGTGTTGCAATCGATTCGGACTTTCCCCTCGCCCACTTCAACCTGGGCACGGTGTTGCGAGCGATGGGCAAATCCCAGCAGGCGATCGCCCATTACGAACGCGCCATCCAACTGGCACCCAACTATGCCGAAGCCCACCAAAACCTCGGCGTAGCTCTCCTAAAACTGGGTCGAGTTCGCGACAGCCTCAAAGCCTTCGAACGGGCGATCGCCCTCCACGAAACCACGAATCCCCAGGAAGCACAACGTATCCGTCAAGAACTCGAAAAACTCCAATTCCAGGTTTAATTTTTGTTGGTAGTGTGGTCGCGTCGCGGCCACACTACCAACAAATTCAGTCAGGGTTAGGCACATCTGATGGAGGACATTGTGCAACATAGCTTTGGATGATGCGCCCACTACTGCGGAACTGTTTCCAATAGGTTTGGCTGACGGTGTCGCCTTCATCAGCGAGGATGTCAATGCCGATACCGTTGCGCCCTTGGCTTTTGCCGGAGCTATGGATGTAGCGGCGATCGCCCAGATACAAGCCCACGTGGGTACAGCGGTCTGGAGAACCAAAGAACACCAAGTCGCCGGGTTCGGCCTTCTCTAAATCGATCGTTTGCACGAATGCCTCTTGCTGGTAGGCGTCGCGGGGAAGCCAGATGCCCTGAGCAGCGAACGCCGCTTGCATCAACCCAGAGCAGTCGTAGTTGGGACCGACCGTGCCGCCCCAGAGATAAATGTTGGGCTGGCGCATCGCGGCTTGGGTAAAGGCGATGGCTTGAGACAAGTGAGGGTGGATGGCTGGCCGCGTCAGCGTGACGGGGCGGTAAGGCGCGGTGGCAGGGGTTAGGTTTTTCAGGTCTTCAGCAGCTAGCCAGCCGGGGTAGTTGTCCTCGCAGAGCTCTACGGCGATCGCCGTTTGCGGGATTTCCCCTTTCGACCCGTCAGTCACTCGGAGGTGGCGCCCAACGGCAGCCTGGGTTGCCAGACTTTTCATCGCGGGAGAATCGTAAAGGTTGAGATTCATCGCGCAGCAAAATTCTTGGTGCGGTTCAGCGGCGAGGAGCGCATGAAGTTGGGCGATTGAAACCATGGGGAAGATGCAGATAAGCCAGATAGCAGGTGTTGTGTGGACAAAAAATCGCCTACAGTCAATTCAGTACGGAGACGACTATAGCGGCAACGGGGGTAGGGATGCCATTTTTTCAGCAAGATGACCAACTGGCGCAGATCGGCGATCGCCTCCTCGCCGATACCCGTGCCCAGTTTCCGGCGATCGCTGAGAATCAGATTGCCTTGACCTGGTTGGTTTACGACGAACCCTATCCCGTCAACACCGGGGGTGCTCTCACCGCCGAAGAGTTCTGGCGCTATCCCGTGCGGGGCTATGCTTACCGAGGTGTGGAGCGGATCTATCCGGCCAGTGTCGTCAAGTTGTTTTATCTGGTGGCGGTGCAGGAATGGCTAGAGTCGGGCATGATTTCCCCGTCAGCCGAGCTGGATCGGGCGGTGCGCGACATGATTGTCGATTCTAGTAACGACGCCACTAGCCTTGTGGTCGATGCCCTCACTGGAACCACCAGTGGCCCTGAACTGCCCCCTGGCCCGTTTGAAACCTGGCAACAACAGCGCAACCTCATCAATCGGTACTATCAAAACTTGGGCTGGGAAGAGTTTGAGACGATTAATGCGAATCAGAAAACCTGGTGCGAGGGCCCCTACGGGCGAGAGCGAGCGTTTTATGGAGAGGCGATGGAAAATCGCAACTGGCTCACGACCAACGCTGTGGCGCGACTATTTCACAGTATTGTGGGCGGGGTCGCTGTGTCATCGGAGCGGTCGCAAGCCATGATGCAACTCCTCAGTCGTAGCCTCAATCCGACGGATCTTGCTGCTGATCCAGAGAATCAGGTGATGGGCTTCTTGGGGGGCGGCTTACCCGAAACCGCACAACTCTGGTCGAAGGCCGGTTGGATGAGCCGCGTGCGCCATGATGTGGCTTATGTCGAATTGCCCGATCGCAAACCCTACCTACTCGTCGTCTTCACCGAAGGCACCGCCCAGAGCAAGAACGAAGATGTTCAGCCGTTCATCTCGAAACAAGTGGTGGCGGCTGTCCAGTCCAGCCAGGTGTAAGACTCAATCCGGATGAGAAACCCATTTATATTTTCTGTGAAATGCTTGCGGAGAAAGCATTTCACAGAAAATATATCGGAGATTTGCTATTCGGACTTGGTGCAATAGCGAATCCGATTGGCAAATCGATAGAAAAGGCTCTCTAGCTAAAAATCTCTGCAACCGAGCAGTTGAAGTCAGGCAGCAGTGGGCTGGTAAGGGTGTCTGCGGCAAACAAGGTACAGGCTTTTGTCAGCAAGGCATCCTGACGGCGAAAGATTTCGATTTGCTGATGGAAGCGATCGCAAATCCAATATTCTGCAACGCCCTGCACCGAGTATAGTTTGAGCTTGAAGGTGCGATCGCGCTCCCGATCTTTCTCTGAGCTAGACAGCACTTCAACGATCAACTCAGGTGCCACAATCAAATGCCCTGCCTCATCCAGGCCATTTTCCAGCCTTTCTGAGCTAATCCACACCACATCCGGAATGACATTGTCTGCTTCTGAAAAAATGACCCCAGGTGCAAAGAATGACTTGCCTGACTGGCTTTTTTTCGACCATGCCCGCAGTTCGGCATAGATTGCCCCGGCAATATCCTGATGGTCGGCATGAGGAGCACGAGTCACGAATAAGTCTCCATCAATAATTTCGTAGCGGGTGCTGTTTTCTGGAAGACTCTCCAGATCAGCGACCGTCCAACGGACGCGATTGGATGCAATTGAAGCCATAGAGTTGCCTCCCCTTTTGCCAGCGTGTTCCCATTATCCCAGATGTTTTTCTATGCAGTGCCGTTGCCCATTCAGCAAAATCATCCCCTTAGTGGTGTTTGACTTCAGACAGATCAGTACAATGAAGTCTTGTGTGATTGGATTCTGCCTGTCATCTCTTTATCCTCGAATGTTCTTTTCAAAGATCTAGCCCATGACCTCTAGAACGCGCGGTGACAAAGCTGAAGCCATCCTCGAAGGCGCGAGGCAGCAGTTTATGGCAAATGGCTACGCGGCCACCAGTATGGATCAGGTAGCGGTTGCTGCAGGTGTGTCCAAAGCGACGGTATATAGCCATTTTCAAGATAAGGCGAGTCTCTTTGCGTCGTTGATCCAGAAGATGGCCGCGACGAAACTGGGTGTTTTCTTTGATCTGACACAACTCCATCGCCAAACTCAAAATCCAACCGACAGTTTGACGCAGGTTGCCTGCTCAATGCTTGATACGGCTTGCACCGATGAGCAGTCATCTGCTTTTATGCGGCTGATTGTGGCAGAATCTCAACGCTTTCCAGAACTGGCAACCACCTATGTGGAAAACGTTGCCAAGCCGGTCATTTCTCAGCTTACGCAGTTTCTCGATAGCCATCCTCAGTTGCATCTGAGCGATCCAGAAGCAACGGCGCGCATCCTCATTGGAAGCTTGGTGTACTACATTATTTTGGAAGAAATATTGGGTGGTAAGCAAACGTTGCATATGGAGCGCGATCGCCTCGTCGCAACCTTGGTCAATGGCATTGTACAATCGGCTTCGTGAGCGGCTGATAGCCTTTGGCTTTAGCGCACCCACCGTTTGAGCGGTCACCGCACCCCACTCTTAAACTAGGGTGCCTCTGCATTTATAGCGAAATGTTGAGATTTGTCTTAAGTTGTAAAAATGGGTGCGGCTTGGTTAATAATGGCGAGTAAGGTTTATCGGCTGAATTCTAAAGGAAAACGCGCACAATGACTACATATACCTTCCGTGCTGGATGGGCACTGCTGTTGCTCGCAATTAACTTCCTGGTTGCAGCTTATTACTTTGGCATCATCAAGTAGCGGTTTATCTTTTTTCACCCGCTATCCTCTGAGGCGATCGCTCCAGAGGATTTTTTATATCCACTATTTATGAGGATGCTGCAAGTGCAGCTCGCAATATCCCCATGAATGATGGATATCCATTTAATATCAAGTCCGGTTAAATAGCTGTAAAACCCAACTATCGTTTGTGTCCGCTGCAACGCAGCGGACACAAACGATAGTTGGGGGCTTCAACCGGATTTGATATAAGTGTTTGGGATAATTGCCTCTTTGGGAAGGATTGCCACCGATGGAAAATAGGATCGATTCACCCATTCACCCTGCACCCTCCAGGCCACAACTGCCGACAGAGTCGCTCTTGCGATTGCTGCAGCTCACCAGCCCAACCCTACCCGTTGGGGCTTATACCTACTCCGAAGGTTTGGAAACGCTGGTACAACAACAGCAACTGACCACTGCTGAGGCGCTAGAACGTTGGCTCGGGCTGGAATTGAGCCATGGTGCAATACGTCTAGAAGCAGCGGTAATTTTCCAGGGGATGCAAGCGATCGCCCAAGGAGCTCCGGCGACCTTGCAATACTGGAATGACTGGCTTTCGGCGCTGCGGGAAACCCGAGAGATGCGGGAACAGAGTTGGCAGATGGGGCGATCGCTCCATCGTTTGCTCCACACGCTAGAACCCGCCTCGGCAGAAATGCTAGAGGCATGTGGAGAGCACTGCAATTTTGCGATTGCCTTTGCGATCGCGGCCCAACACTGGCAGATCGACGCCCAAACAGCGGTATTGGGTTACCTTCAGAGCTGGGTGAGCAATCTGGTAACGGCAGGCGTGCGGTTGATTCCCCTGGGACAAACCACAGGACAGCAAATCTTGCTGAATCTATCGCCAATATTGGAAGAAACAACGATCGCGGCACAAGCCCTGAACCCTGACGCATTTTATGCCTGTGGCTGTGGCGTGGCGATCGCCAGTATGAACCACGAAACCCTCTACAGTCGGTTGTTTCGCAGCTAACCTTATAGAGTTAGGGCTGACACAAAACTTGCATCATCCTGAGCGAGTTCGTTAATTTCGCGCCGCATCGCGGGCACAACATCAACAAAATGCGTAAGCCCTGAGATAGGGGTTTAATCTTGTGAGAAACCCGGCTTTTGCCTGCCAGCCAACTGTTTCAGTGAACTGGGGAATTGGAACTATTCATGCTAGAACCGAGTTTCTGTGGGGTTTTCTAGGGCACCATCCAATAGAGGTAGTTGGACGACATTTCTGTCCTGTCCATACTGGGTTGGCTGGCTGCATTCGTATCGGAGCTAGTGTCAGATTTAGCTCGGCGGGTGGGTGGAACTTGGGCAGACGTTGCTTTAGGGTGAGATGTTTCTGAATCTTCGGTGGGGGCACTTCGACGACCAGCGGGTTTGGAAGGTTGAGCACCATCCTTTGTTTCCAACGTTTCCAGATTCGGTAGGTCGAAGAAACTGAAGATATCCATCATGGGTAGGCTCCTGCGTTTGCGTAGATACAGTGGGATTCACCGTTACGTTCATATTCCTCCGTCCCAATTACGTAAAATCCGCACGATTTTGGACACTTTATGAGATGGTTTTTTCACAAAGCGGTATTGCCTGCTTTTTCTGGGGCAAGAACGGGGCGATCGTACCCAATTCCAAAATTGGCTATTGTAAAGTTCCTGAGTCCAGGACAAAAGCTAGAGAATCCCAGATTTTGAGTCGCGTGGGCACTGCCCGCACCACTCAAAATCCAGAGGTTTAACGGGGGTTAATTTTCTGGCCTGTATTTAGGTTAAGACTTACGCATTTTGCTGATGTTGTGGTTGCGTCGTGGCCACAACATCAACGAATTCACTTAGGATGACGCAAGTTTTGCGTAAGTCCTGTCGGTAAAGGGCTAAAAAATCTCCACATCTGCCCGAGCCCTTTTAAGGAAATTCTTGCCTCTAGGAAAGGCTTCAGCATTGTAAGTAGACCTGATATGGTTGATTCACTCAACCTTCATCTGAGAGTCCGAATGATGGCAACGCAACCGTTTCGTGTCGGGATCGCTGGCCCCGTTGGTTCTGGGAAAACTGCGCTGGTCGATAGCCTCTGTAAATCCATGCGCGATAGTTTTGACCTGGCCGTGGTCACCAATGATATTTACACCCAGGAAGATGCCCAGTTTCTGGTGCGCAGTCAGGCATTGTCGCGCGATCGCATTATTGGGGTCGAAACGGGCGGTTGCCCCCACACGGCCATCCGCGAAGATGCGTCGATCAACTTGGTGGCACTAGAACAGCTGGAGCAAACGTTTCAAAATCTCGAGCTGGTCTTTGTCGAAAGTGGTGGTGATAACCTTGCCTCGACCTTCAGCCCAGAGTTAGTCGATCTCACCCTCTACGTGATTGATGTTGCGGCAGGGGATAAAATTCCCCGCAAAGGAGGCCCTGGCATTACCCGCTCAGACCTGCTCATCATCAATAAAATTGACCTGGCTCCCCTCGTGGGTGCCGATTTAGAAGTCATGGATCGAGATACCAAAAAAATGCGGGGTAATAAACCGTTTGTGTTTACTAACCTCCGCATCGGTCAAGGGGTGCAGACTATCTGTGAATTTGTTCAATTACATATGGGGCGTCCTGTATCTCAGGCCACTAGCTGAGTTTGTCAGGACTTACGCAAAACTTGCGTAAGTCCTGAGCAAATTCGTTGATGTTGTGACCGCGTCGCGGCCACAACATCAACAAAATGCTTAAGTCCAGTTTGTTGATAAACCTACAGACCCCCGGCGGTTCTCTGAAAACTTAGGGGGTCTGGCGGTTCGGGGGAGACACTGGGTGTCTGCCCAAGCTTCAAAACATGCTGCAAGACGGGTTCAGCATTACTTCTGGGTCTTGAGTGCTTATTTGGATGTGTTGTCGCCGATAGTAGCGATCGCACAATAGGTCAAATCCTTGAGAGGGAAAGACGTCAGCCGATCAGCCTTTTGCATTACCGTCTACTTTTACAAGCCCCTCCATAACGTGAATGGGAAAACTGGGCGGCAGCGTTTCGCGCAAATGAAATGCCAGATCATCCAGATGCTCGGCGGCAAACTGAAAGTAGGCAGCAGCCCGCTGATCCGCACCAATTTCGAGGAAATAAGCGCCATGCTCTAAGGCCGCTTGAGCCAGCGCAAATTTACGGACAGCAACAGATGAAGACATGATAGGTTCTCCTCAATTTAGAGTCACAAGGTGAAGTCGTTAGAGATAAAGCAGTCTGACGGACGAATAGCAACGAACGGTTGGAGCGTTCCGAAGAGTTCAGGTGAGGTGGAATTGCGCAGAGATTGCTAATCAGCCATCTCTACGGCAAAGCATCGAGTAGTAGGGTCGACCGCCAAAGCCCGGCACGGCAGATGAGTGGGCAGTACTGAAATAGCAGGGCAGCTTGGCGCGAATTGGGAACGCGGTGGGCAGCATCGTATCGAGCGATGACCCAGGCAATAATCCGTGCTTTTTCCAGCGGCACACCCGCTTCAATGAGCTGACGCCAGTAAGTGGGGGTAATTTCGCGCGTGCGATTGCGGAAGGCTTTTGATCGAGTCACGGTACACACCTCA
Source organism: Vacuolonema iberomarrocanum LEGE 07170 (assembly GCA_015207365.1). Classification (GTDB taxonomy): domain Bacteria; phylum Cyanobacteriota; class Cyanobacteriia; order Elainellales; family Elainellaceae; genus Vacuolonema; species Vacuolonema iberomarrocanum. Next base: position 26,324 of record JADEXA010000039.1, on the reverse strand, counting down.
ATTGAATCTCTTCGCTATGTCATTACTATCTCCTGAAACCTCGTCTGCACGCGTGATTCAGAGTATGGCAAAGGAGTGATTTTAACGAGGCGATCGCGTGATGCGACCGATATGTTTCCAGTGATACGACCAGTCCAAATACGTGATTCCCGTCACAGAGAAGAGGTACCGTAGACTGGCGTGAATCGCAGAGATCAACTGGGATACCGAAGATTCGTAAAGGAGCGATCGCGATCGCAAAAAATTACGCTAAAATTTTCTATTAGGACAGATGAACTAACTCAGATGTGCCCTTATGAGCATTTTTCAGCGCCTCCAGGATGTCCTGGGTATTGGTGAATACGACGATGAGTACGATGAGGCTTATAACTACGGTGGAGCCTCCCCCTATGCTGAGCCCTATCAGCAAGGTGCCAGCGAACAACCGCGCCAGCGGGGTGCTGGGGCAGTAGGCAACAACGTCGTCGGAATGCCGGGGTTGCCGGGAGGCAATCCGGAGGTCATTCTCATGGAGCCGCGCACCTTTGATGAGATTCCCAAAGCCGTGCAGGCGTTGAAAGAGCGCAAGTCGGTCATCCTTAATTTGGGTCTGATGGAGCCAGAGCAGGCGCAACGGGCCGCCGACTATGTGGCGGGTGGAGCCTACGCCGTGGATGGCCATCAGGAGCGTCTGGGTGAGCAAATTTTCCTGTTCACGCCAAACTTTGTGCAAATCAGTAGCTACAATCCGCAAGAGGCTGTTGCCCCGCCCAACACGACGATGCTGACCCAACCCACGCCGCCGGGTCGGTCACCCTGGGTCAGTGGGGGTGCTACGCCGCCTCAGTTCTAGTGGGCAATCCATATATTTTTAGTTGGTCTCCATCTATCTAGCATCCATATACACATATAAGGGTTTTGCAGTTATGACTCCATCTCCCCACGCATCTCTGAGCCTACGGATGGCGGCTCCGGAGGATGCACCTGTGCTCTTTGAGCTAATTCAGGCGCTTGCAGCCTATGAAAAGCTATCGGATGCCGTTACGGGCAATGCGACTGAATTGGCGGCTCATCTGAGTGGCGATCGCCCTCTTGTCGAAGCCATCGTCGCAGAGGTGGCGGGGCAGGCGGTTGGTTTTGCGCTGTTTTTCACCAACTACTCCACCTTTCTGACCAAACCTGGGATTTATCTCGAAGACCTATTCGTGCAGCCTGACTATCGCCGCTTGGGCATTGGTAAGGCACTCTTGGGCTATCTTGCAGCGATCGCGCAAACCCGCCAGTGTGGTCGCCTGGAATGGAGCGTACTGGACTGGAATAGTCCTGCGATCGCTTTTTACGAGCGCATCGGTGCAACCGTGCTGCCAGACTGGCGGATTTGTCGGGTGACGGGTGGCGCGATCGCGACTCTGGCGGAGCAGAAACCGGATGCTCCTCAGCCCTAAAGGGATGCGGGTGACGCTAACTCGGTGATGCTAACTCACGGATGACGGTTTCAGGCGAGCGGGGTGCCCAGCCTAGTTCGCGCATCGCTTTGCTGCCATCAACGCGGACACAGCGATCGTAGAGGTAATGAATGCGTTCTCGGCTGATGGGTGGCTGCCAGTTGAGGAGTTTGCCAATGGGCGTGAGTAGGTTGCCCACCACGCGTACCACGGGTTCGGCAATTTCGGTCGGCGGGTCTAATTCGGTTAATTTGCCGAATAAGGCAAACATATCGCGGGTCGTTAGCTCTCCTGCAGACGCGATGTAGTGGTCTCCAGATGGTGCTTTTTCCATCGCCAGCAGCATCAAATCCACCAGGTCATCGACATGAACGATGCCGGTGATGCGATCGCCCCCAGCCCACACCTTTAACTTGCCGCTACAAAATGCCTGAAGGACTGGCCCAAAGTGTGGATCATCGGCTCCAAAAATGCCCGACGGCATCACGCTAACGACCGGAAACCCTTCAGCCGCTGCCTGGTCGACCAACTGTTGGGCTCGCAACTTCGTGCGGTCATAGGCGGAAGAGAACGTTTTCTGCGTCCGCTTAAAGGTTTCATCGATGACAGTGCCCTGGGTATCCCCATAGACGCCGATGGTGCTGCAATAGAGCATTTTTTGGACATTGGCTGCCCGTGCTGCTGTCAATACATTGCGCGTTCCATCCACATTAACGCGCTCCATTCGCGCCCCATCGACAATGCCTAGCTCTACATAGGCAGCCAGGTGGAACACCCAATCTACCTGGGCGATCGCCGCTTGCACAGATGCCAGATCCGTAATATCGCCATAGGCATAATCGACGGCAACATCTTTTAATCGCGATAGGTCACTGCCTTGTCGCACTAGCGCCACAACCTCATGCCCACGCTTCGCCAAGGCTTGTGCCAGGTGAGATCCGGTAAATCCATTTGCTCCAGTAATCAGTGCTTTCATTCCTCATTTCACACCTATCCGTTGCTCCTCATTCTATCGGCATTGCTGGATCCATTTTCTTCATGACGGCCAATGCAAGAGGATGCCTACAAGCGGTGCCTAAAAAGCTAGGTATCTACAAAGATGCTCAAAATATGACTGGCCAAGCTTTGAAGCGTTGCCTTGTATCTGCCTTCATGGAGCGGCCAGGCTTTTCAGTGTAAGAAATGATCAGTTTGTCTGGTGACCCGTCCTGTACCATGCGCGAAGCAGTTGGCGCAGTTGTTGGAAGATTCCTATGTTGAAGAAATGCATCGATTGGGAACAATCCAAAAAGGCACGGGTATGGAAAATGACGGCTAAACCTGAGGATGATGCTGTACTGAAATGTTCTCTGTTGGGCGATCGCAATACACTGCGGGCGGCGCTTGAGCTACTGGACATTGCAGAGCGACAAGGATGCAAAGCCATCCAAATTTGGCGCGACAACAGCCCCTCGTGTTTTTACTACCTCAATACCCTCCGCGACTATCAACGGTGTCGCGACACACAGGACGAGTTTGATCATTTTTTACGGACATACGATCAGCCCAATCATGTTCGGGGACGGAGATGCCGAGGGAAAAAGCTAGATTCCTTACTCGACAAGCTTGCCCAATGAGCAACCGCTGAGTACAGAACAAAACCCAGAAAACCCTTGATTTTGTGTAGCGCGGACGGTGCCCGCGCTACACAAAATCAAGGGTTTTCGCTGGGGTTCGATTTCTTGTCCTGCACTTAGAAGCAACCGGGAGCAACGATGGTTCTTATCTCAGGCTGTGCATCCTAAGAAATCATCCTGCATCACGCTGTCTCAGTTCAATCAGCGTCAGCTCCGGTGGGCAAAAAAAGCGGCCTGGGAAGTAGCTGCCCAGGCCACGGTTGATATACAGCTGGTTGCGGCCAACGGCATGCAGACCCTGGGCCCAGTTCCAGTTTTTGACAACACGATGGCACTTATTGCTCATAAACGGCAGCAGGCAGCGCAATGGCGCAGGTAGCTTTTCTCCTAGCGCGTAGAAGCTCTTTTGGGGATTGCCGAGCCCAGGAATAACAATCTGCCCGCCATGGGTGTGCCCAGAGAGTTGTAAGTCAACCCGCCACCGTTGTAAGTCGGCAGCCGAATCGGGATTGTGAGACAACACGAGACGCGGGACGTTTGGATCAAGCTGCTCAAAGACGGGCACAGGCTTAAATTGCCGTGACCAGTAGTCGGCTAACCCTACGAGTGGAAATTGCGCCCCAAAGGGATAGGCAATCTCATTCCACAAAACATGGATGCCGCTGGCCGATAGCGTATCCATCACCTTAGCCTGGGCTCCTGGGTAGTAGTGGTCGTGATTGCCCAGCACGGCATAGGTTCCCAGACGGCTGCGAAGGGACTGGAGACGCTTGGCGAGGCGAGAAATGGGATGGGGTGTGGTGGTGATGAAATCTCCGGTCAGGGCAATGAGGTCGGGAGTTGCCGCATTTGTGTGGGCGATCGCTTCATCCAGCAAGTCGTCTGATAATCGCACACCGTCGTAATGAAAGTCCGAGAGCTGTGCAATTCGCACACCCGATAGCGCAGGAGGCAGATCGGCAATGGCCACCGAAAGCCGCTCAGTTTTCAGCGCACCAACATGCAAAGGGTTCATATAGAAATTTTGGAGTTGGATATGGAACGTTTGGCGACGGATGGTCGCTCGAAAGGTTAGACAACGCTTTTCAGACGCAACCCCTTATGCACGGTAGATGACCACACGGATGCATGCCCCTGGGCCGAAGGCCACCTTGAATGAGCACGATCGCTGTTGCAAAGTTAGCACTGCTTAACGGCGATCGGGTATGCCATGGGGGTGCATCTTCATCTGGCGATCGCTTTCCTGCAATCAAGAATTTTTCTGCACCATCCGTACAAAGTTTTTTATTTGAGTCATGACGGTTTCGCTGAATCATTGACGCAATTCTTTATATCCTTAGGACGCTTCGGAGAAACATTCAGGATGGAGGCAGAACTCTACACTCAGGATATAGGAGTGACCCATAAACAGGGATGAATAGGGTTGGATTGATGGCTTGGGATCACCATTCCACGCGATGTTCAACCCCCGAAAGTCTGTTCTGCTGATCCCTGATTCCTTTCAACTTGATAGCCGTAGTTTGTTGTGCAGGGAAATTACGTTAGATTTAGATCTGTTTAGATTGAGCGTTGCAATTGGATTTATATCTCACGGGGATTTCTGCATGAAGACGTTTACAGACGCAATGGAGTTTTTTCAGTTCAGTGCTGGGAAGTGGCGATCGCAACGAACGACCCATCACCTTCCCTTTCGGCGCGCTGAAACCGGAGACTCTGATATCAACGTGGAAGCGCTTTCGGTGGATCATCCCAAAGTGCTGGAAATCTGTACGTTGCATGAGGTAGAAGCAGAGCTGGCGATCGGCGGCGCGCATGTGACGTGGCAGGCTGCGATGGCGTGGGATCAGGAAGATGACGAGAACCATGAAGGTTCGACGATTTTTGTGTTAGTACCCGATGCAGACAATTCCCGTAAAGGGCGTCTTTTGCGAGAGCGTGGCTATGCCGAAATCGTTCCCGTCATTGGGTACTACGAAATGGATGACGATGGGGGTATGGTTCTGGTCACCGAGTACGAGACGATGAGCTCGGTCGAGCGGTTCTGGTTTGTGGGCCCCAACCTGCGGATGCGGAGCAGTACGGTGAAGCGCTTTGGAGGATTTAGCACCGCATCGTTTTGCACAGAATTTCGAGTCGATCCCGAAACGGCTGAGGCGTCAGAGAGCGAGAAGGCGGATGCCGCTGCTCCCTATGTATCCGTTTTTGGATGGTAGACGGCTCGGCATTGGAAGGGGCACCGCTCGGTGCTTATGCCCGTCAGTTGGATGGTCGGTTGAATGTTGGGTCAGATGTTGCAGTCGAGTGGAGCAATTCGGTTGAGGTGTCCACGACAGAAGCGTATGAGATAGGGCTGGAATACCTGTATCAGGTTCGGTCATTAGCCTTGGAACCAGGGATGATTGCCATACCCGAGGATTTGGGCGATCGCACTCGGCTTTGTCACTGGATTGCCCCGCACATTACGACTATCAATGCGCGTTTGCTCCACTATCTTCACCAGTGCCACCAGTGCTTTCGGATGGAGGAACGGCGAGAGATGCGGGTGTTTGCGGCTCCGATTGCGACGGCCTTTGGCATTGATGGTTGCTGCAACCTCAACACAACTCCGATCACCCTTCTGATTGATGTCGGTCGTGTTCCTCCCGAACATTGGCTGGGGTTGGTCGTTCACGAATATGCTCATGCCCATGCTGGACATCCGGGGCATGGTGCACCGTTTGTCGCAGCGCTCACCCAGCTCTGTCTGGGTATGGGCTTCCCGCCGCTACCGTATCAGGCGTCTGAGGAATTTTGGCGATCGTGGCCCCACTGCCAATCTATTACCAATCCAAACTCCTTCTGGTTTGGCAGCTACGCATGAAGCGAGCCATCGGGCATGATGGTTTGGTCGAGGATTGCCCCGCGCAGGTCGGCATCTGCCAGGTTTGCCCCGCGCAAATCGGCGCGGCTAAGATTGGCGCAGGAAAGTTGTGCCCCTTGCAAGTTTGCCCCTCCCAGGAACGCCCCGCTGAGGTTGGCTCCCGCCAAGTTTGCTTTACATAGTTGGATCTTCCACAGGTTTGCTTCTGATAGGTCGGCTCCGTTCAGGTCTGCCCGCATGAAGTTGGCCTCACTAAGGTTTGACTTCTTGAGACAGGCCTTGGCGAGTCCAATTTCCCAGAGGTTGACTTTGCTCAAATTGCAACCTGGAAGATTGGGAGCCTGGACGACAAATTTTCCTTTGCGCACAGCTAGGCGGGTAAAGGTTTTGCGCCCTCTGGCATGTTGTTCCAATAGACTGGCGACATTCAGTTTGTAACCAAAAATAGGCTGAGTCTGTGGGTTTGGGGGCATAGCCTCGCTTGCGGCTGGGATTTTAGTTAAGGGACGAGGGGGTATCGAAGAAGGAGTCATAACAGTTCTGTATTAAGCGTGCTACTCCACTTTTCGAGACGGGGAATATTTTGCCGGAGGGGAATCAGCAAGATCCGGTAAATTGTCGTCTGCAAAATATTAAGAAATGACCGGGCATCCCGAATTAATTGGCATAAAATTTCTGCGACATGGTATCAGCCGTTTTTGTGTTTACGTAGATACCAGTAGGCTGACGGCATGTTGTGATAGACCATGGCGATCGCCCTCCCAACAAAGACCCCTATGAACGAACAGCAGTGTTACTTATTTGATCTACAAGGATTTTTGGTGATCGAGGATGCACTCACAGCGACGCAACTGACGGCTATCAACGGGGCGATTGACCAGCACATTGCTGCCCTCGGCTTGCCAGCAGAGAAGTCCTGGCTCCGGTTTGATGGTCTGTTGCCCTGGGGGGCACCCTTTCACGAATTGATTGACCCGATAGCGATCGCCCCCTACCTGGATCGGGTATTGGGAGATGGCTATCGGCTCGATCATGATTATCTGCACATCATTCGCCAGGGCACAGGGCCGATTGGGAGCTATCTCCATGGCGGTGCAACGCCCTTTGACCCGTGCCAGTACTACCATTTCCAAAATGGGCGGATGTATAACGGCCTGACGGCTGTGGCCTATTTTCTGACAGATGTGCATCCGGGCGAAGGCGGCTTTGGCTGTATTCCGGGGAGCCATAAGAGCAACTTTCCGCTGCCCCGCGAGTGGAAGGATATGAGCCAGTCTCAGCCCAATTGTGTCCAAGCTGTTCCTGGAAGGGCTGGCACGGCTATTTTGTTTACAGAAGCACTCACCCACGGTACGTTGCCCTGGGTGCAAAACCGGGAACGGCGCACACTGTTCTACAAGTATTCGCCCCGTCCTTCGGCCTGGTCGCGGCACAACTACGATGTCGCAGCCTATCCCGACCTGACGGATGCTCAGCGCGATCGCCTTAAATCGCCGGGTATTTCTCCCCCTTAGGCTGGGTATTTCACCACGAAGGCACAAAGACACAAAGTAAACCTCTTCGTGTCCTCTATGTCTCTGTGGTTCCGTCCCAATGGTTTCGTCCAACAGCTAAACGCTTGTTTGTAATCGCGCCGTGCGTTGCAGGATTCCAGATGGTATAACACGGGGATGGGTCAGGGCTTTGAGAATTCGCCAATGCCCAAGTTCGCGATGGTAGGGGAGGACTGGGAGTGATGAACGGTTGGATGCACAGGAGAGGATGGCTGGGGGCGATCGCCCTCTCAGTCACAGCAAGTATGACTGCAGGAATAACCGCCGTTGCCCGTGCCGAGTCGCCGTTGACAGTGGTATATCCGCCGGAAACCCATGAAACCACTGCCGAGCAAATTTTTCTGATTGGAACTGCCGCGCCGGATGCCGCCGTTACTGTGAATGGAGAGTCGCTAGCGAATCGCAGCCCTGCGGGACATTTTGCCCCCAGTTTTCCATTGCAGATGGGGGAAAACCGTTTTGTCGTGCAACAGGGGGAGGAAACTCTGGAGTTGGTCGTGACGCGGGTGTCGCCGCTGCCGTCCTTGCCCAATGGGTTTGCCTTTGCTGAGGGAACCCTGACGCCCGACCAGGATATTTCTCGCCTGCCCGATGATTTGCTATGCTTCGGGGCGATCGCACCCCAGGATAGCGAGGTATCGGTGCGGCTGAGCGATCGCACGCTGCCGCTATTGCCCCAACCCAATGGGGTGCAGTTGCCGCCAAACTATGCGGTGCTGACTAACCAAAATGAGCCGATTCCGGTCAGCGAGGCACAGCGGTATGAGGGCTGTGCGATCGCCCGCCAGTTTCTCCCTGTCGAGGCACCCATAGAAGGGGCGCTGGACTTGGGTACCCCAGAATTTTGGTTGCAACAGGGCACGGAAACGGTGCGCCAAACGGGAACGGGTAATATCTCTATCCTCACACCCCAACAGCCGCAAATTGTGGAAGTGACCGCCGCCTCTGGCACTGCCCGGACGGGGCCTAGCACCAACTACTCTCGACTGACGCCCCTACCAACGGGAACCCGTGCTGCGGTCACAGGACGAGAGGCCAACTGGTATCGGCTGGACTATGGGGCATGGATTCGCGATACGGATGTGCAGGAAGTGGCGGGTTCGGTGCCGCCCCACACCTTGATTCGCAGCGTGACCTCCCAGGTGGTCGATGGCTGGACGGAGGTGCGCTTCCCGCTGCAGGCAACTGTCCCGGTGTCGGTGTTGCAGGAGGGCGATCGCTTCACCCTGACGCTGCACAACGCGACGGCCCAAACGGACACCATCTACCTCAGCGATGATCCAGTGATTCAGCGCCTCGACTGGACACAGCCCGCCCCCAACCAGGTGGAATACCGCTTTGCCCTGAAGTCTGACCAGCAATGGGGCTATAAGCTGCGCTATGAGGGCACGACCCTGGTGCTGTCCTTACGCCATCCACCCCAGGTGGATTTGGGGAGCGATCGCCCTCTAGACGGCATCACGATTTTGGTGGATCCAGGGCATGGTGGGCCAGAAGACCTGGGGGCACGGGGGCCAAACGGCGTCCCGGAAAAGGATGTAAATTTGGTTGTGAGCCGACTGCTGCGCGATCGCCTGGAGGCACGGGGGGCCACTGTGGTCATGACCCGTGACGACGACATCGACCTGTGGCCGAATGATCGGGCAGACATGATCCAAAATCTGGAACCCACCCTCGCCCTCAGCGTCCATTACAACGCCCTCCCCGACAACGGCGATGCTGAGAACACGGCGGGGATTGGCATGTTTTGGTACCACGCCCAGGCGCATAGCCTTGCCGTCTTTCTCCACAACTACTTGGTGGAGGAGCGCGATCGCCCCTCTTACGGAGTTTTTTGGAATAACTTGGCGCTCACGCGCCCCAATGTGGCCCCGTCCGTTTTGCTAGAACTCGGTTTCATGATCAATCCCACCGAATTTGAGTGGATTGTGGATCCGGATGAACAAGCCGCCCTTGCCGAATCCTTGGCCGAAGCTGTCACCCAATGGCTCGGAGAATCGGCTCAGTAGGGTTAGTGCTATAGCTCTACGCGCTCAGGTAAAACCAATTATTTTTTGAAAGCCCCACAACGTGGGGCTTTCAAAAAAATAATCTGTCCTATTCTCAATGCGTAAGGTTATACACGCTCAGATAGACTCAGACGATGTTTGAGATCCCTGCAGCGCGGGGCTCTCAAAACATCGTCTGGGTTCGGTTCTCGCGAGGGGTCGTTTGGCGCTACCAGGGACTGCCAATCAAGGTGAAGGCCGACCAGTAGTAGGGATGGGATAGGTTGGGGGTGTCGCCCTTGAGCAGGTCAGCGGGGAGGGCGATCGCCGATACCCCACGGCTCACCAAGCTGTCTTCGGTTAGCTCCACCTCTCCCCGAATCATGGCCAACTGGGCGGTGCGGAGCGCTTCAGCTTTGGTTGGGTTTTCCTCCAGCGATCGATAGAACTCGGTCATCAACGCCAGGGTTCCGGCATCCGACACATACCAAAGGCTGGCCAGGGCGGTTTGTACCCCTGCCTGTACCGCCAGTCCGGCAAAGCCCAGTTCGGCTTCGGTATTTCCCAGGGCCATTCGGCAAGCACTCAGCACGAGCAGATTCACTGGCGGATTGCTCAAATTCATTCGCCGCAACTGATCCAGTTGCAACCGCTGATCCCAGAATTGAATATAGGAATTGCTCAATTCTCCCGAACGAAATTCGCCATGGGTGGCCAGATGCACAATCCCGAAGGGGGTATCCCGGCGCTGTGCGAGCAAGTTTGCCAGGGTAAATTCCTGATTGAGAAATGCTTCGCCTTCCCAAATTTCATTGGCAATTTCCTGTACCTCGAAGGGAACTGCTGGCAGCGGAAACTGGTCAGGAAATTCGGCCGCGCCCATCGCTAACACCTCGTTGTCTTGAATGTTGCGATAGCGGGTGTCGACCAGGCTGAGGCTAGGCATTAAGCCAACGCTGTAGCGCTCGACGAGAAATCCTTCGCCATCATGGAGGGCGGCGATGGGGAGCGATCGCAACCCTGCGCCCAAAACAAAGGAAAGATTCTCGACCTCTTCTGCTTCTAGCTCCGTTTCTAGCGGTGCAATCATCCAGTCATACAGTTGCTGCGCATAGGGCAGATAGCTGGTGGTGCGGGTACGGATGGGATTGGTGACCTCCTGGCGAAACTGGTCGGCAACCTCCATCACTTGCGATCGCGTCGTTCCCAAGACCCGCTTACGAACAGGATCCTCACCCGGCGTGACCAGCACTAGCTCTAGCTGATCATTGTCTGCATCTTCCGCACCAAACACCGTCGGCACAAAGTTGATATAGAGCAGTGCTGGGCGAATCCCCGTGGCCTGGGCTACCGATGCTAGGGTGTCCCGGGCATCATCTACCGACGAGACAGCGGGATCCGTCAGATCGAGGTAGTCGGCAAACTCGCCGACAAACTCGCCTTCTAGCTCGGCATAAAACTCATCGCTGACGGCGGCCAGGGTAATGGCATCGAGCTGTAGCTCATCAAAGTCCTCCAGCTCCTCCTCGTCATATTCATCTTCCAGGTCTTCCTCCGTCTCATCAAACTCATCGTCACCTTCGTCTTCGAAGTCGTCGAAATCATCTTCGAAGAAAAAGTCATCCACATCCGAGGTCAAGATCGAGAGATTGCCCTGCTCAAAATCGGAGTCAAATTCTTCAACGGGAAATACCGTATCCTCCCCCGTCGTAATGGCCTCTAAGGTGCCATTTTCGCCTGCATCCCCGACGACGAAGGGTTCATTGGCCAAAAAACCGCCATGGTTAATCTCGATGGAGCCCTCACCAAGAGCCGAAGAGGTTGTGATACTGGCAGGCACGCCAATAACGTCGTCTTCGACCGATCCGAATATGCGGAGCAAGCCCGTCGTCGTAACTTCGACATCACCGCCAAATCCATTGGTGCCACCTCGGGCATCAATCGATTCCGCCTCAATGTCGCCTTGCGTTTCCAGTAAGACATTGCCGCCATTTTGAGTGGTGCCTCGGGCAGAAATTCGCCCTGTGTCAATGACGTCGCCAGCCCTGAACTCCAAGTCGCCACCTGTTGCACCTTCAAAGGACACATTCCCCGTCACAATATTGAACAAACTGTTGAGTTCAATTGTGCCTCCCAGTCCATCGGTGGCATTGGCGGTCAGATTCTGCGTTTCGATATCACCGCCGCGAATCGTAATTGCACCCGCCCCAGTGGTGCCACTGACGTTCACGTTATTCAGCGTGACGTTACCAACATCGCTTGCGATGGTCAGAGCACCGCCCACATCGCCTTCAGCAACGATGTTGTTGAAGGAAATATCGTCAAACAGAGCACTCACTTCGATGATGCCGCCCTGTTGGCTAGAGGAGGCCACCATATCGTCGCCAAACACACCGCCCTGGTTGCTGAGGATGGATATATTTCCGGCACTGGTGGAGTCGGGTGTGCCTGTGGTGATGGTGCTGAGGAAAATGTCGAAACCAGCAGTCAACTGAATGCCCCCACCCAAGACGCCCTGGGTGGCGATCGCCCTTGTGCGGATGTTGCCGTTGTTGCTGAACAGATCAACGCTGCCGCCCTGCCCATTCGTGGAACTGGTATCGAGTCGCCGGGTGCGGAGCAATCCATCTGATCGCACTACAATGTTGCCACCGTCCGCACTACCTGCATCGTCATCATCATCATCGTCGTCATCCCCAGAAGCACGGGTCACAATGTCTCCCGTAATCAATACTCGATTCCCTGCTTCGATGCGCACATTGCCCCCGGAGCCATCCCGTCCGATTGCCCGGATATCGCCACCAATCTGTACCGTTCTATTGCGACTGATCAACTGCACATCGCCTGCGGCTTCCTCGCCCGATGTCTGAATGGCCACATCCTCCCCTGCTGGGGATGTTAGCTGAATCCGACCATCGGCCAGCACCAGCACATCGCCTCCCGCATCGTCAAAATCACTCGTCGTAAACCCACCTTGAGAAATGACACTGCTCCTGGCATCAATGATGATGTCCCCGCCTCGTGCCGTGAGCCCCGCCGCGTCTTGAATCCGGATCGTGCCGCCGCCGAGGTCGGTGTTCGGCTGATACTGCGTGCTAAGGAAGATCAGCCCCTCGTCATCCAGAATATTGACGGAGCCAATGGTGATATTCGCGTTGGTGGGCGCTTCGCCGGGGTTGAGATCCAAGCCAGGTGGCCGGGGAGCCCCATCAATATTCGTTGCATTGACATCGGCCACCCCAGCTCGAATATCCAGGGTGGGTTGCTCCAGGCCATCCACCAGAATTGAGCTGCCATCCGACAGAGTGATTCGCTCTTCCAATCCGGTTGCAGCATCGGCTTCTGTAATGACAATTGAACCGGGCACCCGCACCTGACCACCAGCGATGACATGCAGCGATGCCCCTCTATAGGAGTCGAAAGAAACATCTCCCTGGGAGCGAATCACCGGATCAAACGGACTAATGAGGCTCCCTAAAAGCCCCTCGGACTGCTCGACACGGAAGTTGCCACCGCTGAAGTAATAGGCATCGCCAAGGACGGGGTTGGGCGATCGCAACACCATATCCCCGCCGGATGCCAGTCCGCTATCGGGATGGGTCAGTGCAAAAATATCAACGGTCTGATTGCCCTGAACCAGCAGTTGATCCCCCGCGGTCAACTGCAACGGAGCCGCCGCACTATCGCGCAGCAGGACGGTGTCTCCCGCCAACAGCGACAGATGTTCGGAACTCTGTAGCGTCGTGTTGAACACCGTCAAATTTTCGGTAGCGGTAAAGACGCCATTCTGAGCGCGTAGGGGTTGGGAAGCGGCGATCGCCACATCCCCTGTACCCACAGGTGCGGCTCCGCTAAGCTGCACTTGATTGTCCTCAACGGCCAATTGCTCTGACGGTGCAATATTGCCCCCGGTCAGCAGCTCCGGCAGCGCTAGCGGATCATCCACCAGTTGCTGCATATTGTCGGAGTTGACTTCTAGGCTGAGCAGGCTACCTTCCTGGGTCAGCCGCACCCGACTAGAACCAGGAACCGTTGCCAGAGTCAGGTCACCATCAGTCGCCGACAGCTCCCCGGTATTGATAATCGTGCCAGCCAGCAACGTGACACTGCCATTTTCCACCGACAGGTTGCCGTAGTTGGCGATCGCCCCCGGCTGATCCACCGCAAAGTCATAGCGGGTCGGATCGCCCACTAGATCCGCATAGTCCGGTGTGCCCACCACATTGAACCAGCCGTTTTCAAACCCAATCCCCGTCGCGGTGGTGGCGGTAAAGCTACCGCCCAGATCCAGTCGGGCATTTTCTCCAAAGACAATACCTGCCGGATTGATCAAAAACAGATTGGCATCGCTCCCCAATACCCGTAGCAGACCATCGATGTAAGAGGCGTCGCCCCCTGTAATCCGCCCCAAAATGTTTTCAACATCGCCACCTGAGCGAAAGACCGCGATTTCTTCGGCAGTTAGCCCAAATTCTTCAAAGCTGTGGAATAGGTTGGAGCCGTCGTCGGAGGTCTGACCGCCCGTGATGCGATGGCGATCGCCCTCCACCCGTACCCTTGTCCCGGTGCCATCGTCGGCTGGGCGGATCGACTGAGCCCGGACCGATTGCACAGCGACCAGAGAACCTACCGCTAGAACCAGCACCCATCCAATATTCTTGTTAGCCATAGATGTCCTTATCTTTTTCAAGACCGGGGCAGCGCCATACAAGACACACGACCGACTCTTAGGACAGAAACGGTGTCCAGCTAAAAGCCGCTGCCCTGGAAATTCGCACAATTCCCTTTACAATCCTTCACAATAATAAGAAGAGCCAGAACCAGGGCCTATCTTTGTCGTTGAGCTGAGCCCTCTTCTCCTTATCCACCGACAACCATAGCCGACTTTTGTTGAATGTCACGTCTGTTTTGGCAAAACGTAAATTTTGCTTGGAGCACTTTAACCGTGCCACGACCGTTCATGAATGCTTGCCCGATCTCCCAATTGCCGCGATCGCCTTTCGTCAACTCACTAGAACTGCTCTCCAAAGCCCTTGCGAGACTGCTGCGGGGCACTCTCCTGGCGGTTTTGGCTGGATTGCTGGTATGGGGATGGAGTGGCGGGGCGATCGCTGGCCCTCTGACGGAGCGGTTGGCGCAATTCCCCCATTGGGAGGAGCGACCCCCGGTGCAAGCGGCAACGGGCGACTTGTACTACCCTGCCTGGTTTCAGGGAACCTGGGAGGTGACGACAGCCCTGGTCGATTTGGCTGCACCCCTGGCTCCAAATGTGACAACCCCTGGCTTTGAGCAAAATCGTCGGTTTTTGAATCAATCCATTCCTTTTCAAGCACGGTTTATCCCCGTCGATCGCCCCATTCTGCCCAGGGGATTTGGGCTTTTGGGGCAAGTGCCAGCGGCATCGCCGATCGTTGCCGATCGTGCCTTCAATGGGCTAAACCTGGCACGGGCATATCTGGACGAGTCGGCGGATGCAGAAAACAGTCGAGTCGTAGCGGTGCGGGTCGATTCCACCAACCCCAATCGGCAACTGACGGTGTTGCGGGGCGATCGCCGCCTGATCTCCACCATCTCCGCTCGTGCCACCGAAACCCCCAACCCAGATGAGTTTGTGACTAGCGAAATCTTTCAGCAAGAGTTTCGCCGCTCCAATCAGCTTTACCTCAATCAGGTGGAAACCACGACCCGCTATACGCGCCGCCATCCCGTCCAAGACGATGAACCCAGCATCACTGCCGATCAGGTCACGGCGATCTACCTCGCCCCGCAAGATCCGGAGTTTGAACAAGCGGGCGATCGCCCCGTCGCGCTTTACCGCTATTCCCTAACCTTCTTCCCAGCGCCAGCACCCTAGCCGTTTGCTCGTTGTCTGGGGCGAAGATGTCTGTGGCAAAGATGTCTATAGCGACGATGCGAACGGCGATCGCCCTCCCATTTGAATTGCGCCCATCAACGCAGGTGTACTGGCACCTCTGTTTACGCTTGACAGCACCCTAAAATTTACGAAATTCTTTCCGAGTCAAGAAAATCGACACAGGCGACGCTGCACCCATCCACTCCTCCACCGTTCGACTGAGCGCTCACGGCGAAGCCCATCCACCCATCCACTCCTCTATCCACCTGCCCAATGCTCCCCCTCTTCGTCTACCATTCCGACTACGTCGCCCCCCTGCCCCCTGACCATCGCTTTCCGATGAACAAATTCGGGTCGTTACATGATCTGCTGCTACGAGATGGAGTTGCGGAGGACAGCCAATTTGTTGCCCCCGAAATGTTGGAACAGACCTGGCTGGAGCTGGTGCATGCTCCGGAGTATGTGAATGCCTACCGCAGCGGCACCCTATCCCCAAAAGCGCAGCGACGCATCGGTTTGCCCTGGAGTCCGGCGTTGGCTCACCGTACCTGCATCGCCATGAGTGGCACAGCCCTGACGGCAAAGCTAGCGCTGCAAACGGGGTTAGCTTGCAACACCGCCGGAGGCACCCATCATGCGTTTCCCGACTATGGCTCGGGCTTTTGCATTTTCAATGACCTGGCGATCGCCACCCGCGTTGTCCAGAAACAGGGATTGGCGCAACGCATCTTGATTGTGGACTTGGACGTGCATCAGGGAGATGGCACGGCGTTCATTTTTCAGGATGATCCCGATGTGTTTACCTTCTCTATGCACTGTGCTATCAACTTTCCAGCACGCAAGCAAATCAGCGATCTAGATGTGCCGCTCCCAGAGGGCATGGAGGATGAGGATTACTTGCAAACCCTGGCGAGCTATCTGTCAGATTTGCTGAGTCAATTCAACCCCGATCTGGTGTTATACGATGCCGGGGTCGATACCCATGTGGGCGATCGCTTGGGCAAACTGGCTCTCACCGATACGGGACTGTACCGCCGGGAAATGCAGGTGCTGAGCGCGTGCCTCAGTCAGGGATATCCAGTCGCCTGTGTGATTGGTGGCGGCTATGGCGACGACTTTGATGCACTGGTCTATCGT
Source organism: Vacuolonema iberomarrocanum LEGE 07170 (assembly GCA_015207365.1). GTDB lineage: Bacteria > Cyanobacteriota > Cyanobacteriia > Elainellales > Elainellaceae > Vacuolonema > Vacuolonema iberomarrocanum. Next base: position 9,892 of record JADEXA010000039.1, on the reverse strand, counting down.
CACTCTCTGCTCCATCGCGCGGCGGATGAGGTCGCGCGGCACTATCGCCTTTGAAAATCAGCTCACACGGGCACGGCGGCGCGATCGCCCCTCGCGGACATGCTGTTCGCGGCTGGGAGACCGTTCGCGGCTGAGGGATCGTTCACGGCTGGAAGTCCTTTCGCGACTGGGGGGCAACGCTAACCGAGGCGGTTCCAAGCGAACATCGCTGCCCCGCATCCAATCTCGAAGCTCCGACAACATGGATTGACGTTCCCGCTGAATGTCTAACAAGGCCAGCCCAGCGCTCACTAGTAGGGCAATATTTCCCAACACAAAAAATAGCAACGAACCGGGGATCAAACTGTTGACCTGCAAAAAGGTGCGACAGGCGAGCAGAAAGGTGCTGAACAACAATGCCACCAGCGCCCCATAGGCCAGGAAAATGCTGTTTTGAACCTGCCGATAGCGCTCCCGCAGAATTTTCTGTTGATGCTTCATTTTCTGGAAGCGATCGCGCTCCAAAAATGCTGTTCCCATCAGCTGCTCTCGACACTCGCGGTTGAGCCACTGCAACCGCTGATAGAGGGTGCCTTGATGCGCCAGCAAGCCCATTAACATGACCCCGCACACCGCAACCATGAGCACTGAATTCAGGATGAGCTGAAGCAACTGACTGGTCTGCTCAACAGACATGGCGATCGCTCCTCTACACACATATTTTTCTCAGGACCTATTGTTGATTTTATGGCCGCGTTGCGACCACAAAATCAACGAATTGATTCAGGATGATGCAAGGTTTGCAGCCGTCCTGTTCTTACCCGCAGGATAACAGTAAAAAGTACAGATGTATTATTCTAATTGTGAAGAAAGATGGCGATCGCGCCTTAAATGAAGAAACTGTCACATAAATGTCGAGACAACGTCAGAGGGAATAGTTATCCTGAAAGCACAATTGAGGAGTTGCTCGTCTGACTTGTCCGCTCGCTGTCGGTATGCAGATGGTCAGTGTTTTAGTGCATGACCAGTTAAATGGAGTTCCTTTGGCAGACAGTTTCGGCTTCAGCAGATTCAATGAAAGGTTAGGGGTCAAGGACTTGTGGCTGTTGTCTTACAGCTCAAGGTAGCCAACCCTGGCTTTGTCGTACCTGCAAACGAAACGCGGCTGTGATTATTCTCCGGCTACAGTTTCTGCCAACCTCATTCGCTGGTTTCTTGACTTCAGGGGCTTTGCCACGCGTTCGAGGCTCTACCACAGGGTTAGAGCTCTGCCATGCGTTTGCTTGACAAATCCACTGGATCCTTCAGGTTGCTACCTTTACTAGGTGGCGGTCAAGCGTTATCTACTTTCTGCTATCAGGCGCGTTTTTCTCATCCGTTCCTCCTTATCAGCAAGTTATTTCATACCGAATATGCCTCAGAATCCTCAGCATCAAGCGTTGTCTTCGACTCGTCGGTTCTCTCTTCCCTTTCGTTATCCCTTTTTGCTTGCCGGATTGTTTGCTGCCAGTACGACTCTGGCGCTGATCTCTCCTCATCTCAGTCCTGCGGTTCACGCCAGTCTGGAAGCCAGTCCGAAAGAAGTCCTCGATGAAGCCTGGCAGATTGTTAATCGTGAATATGTCGACATCACGTTTAACAATGTGGATTGGCAAGAGGTGCGGTATGAACTGTTGAGCCAGGAATATTCCTCGACAAGGGAAGCCTATGCAGCCCTGAACCGTGCCTTGCGCCAATTGCAAGATCCCTACACGCGGTTTATGACCCCCGAGCAGTACGAGACGCTGACCAGCCAAACCTCGGGCGAACTTTCGGGGGTGGGCATTCGGTTGCAGAAAGAGGACGACTCAGATGAGCTGGTGGTTATAGAAGTGCTGCCGAATTCGCCAGCGGCAAATTCGGGCTTAGAGGCGGGCGATCGCATCCTCTCTATTGATGGCGCGGCGACTGAAGACATGACTCTGGAAGAGGCATCGGAGCGCATTCGGGGGGAAGAAGGCAGCTCCCTCACCTTGGAGATGGAGCGGGATGCTCAGGACAGCTTTGAGGTGAATGTTACACGGGCACGGATTGAGTTGACCAATGTGTATTACAGCCTCAAGAGCGAGCAAGATATGACCGTGGGCTACATTCGGCTGACTGAGTTTAGCGCCCATGCCGCCGAACAAATGCAAGCGGCGATCGAAGACCTGTCAGAACAAGGCGCTGAAGGGTTTGTGCTAGATCTGCGCGGCAACCCAGGGGGGTTGCTAGATGCCAGTATCGATATTGCGCGGATGTGGCTACCTACGGGAACCATCGTAAGTACGGTTGATCGGGGTGGCGAAAGCATCGCCATTCGAGCAAATGACACCGCCCTGACGCAGTTGCCATTGGTGGTGCTGGTGGATGGCAATTCGGCAAGTTCCAGCGAAATCTTGACCGGGGCACTGCGCGACAACCAGCGTGCCACCGTCGTTGGCAGTCAGACTTTTGGCAAGGCGCTGGTGCAACAGGTCTATCGGCTGTCCGACGGGTCGGGGCTAGCGGTCACCATTTCCCACTACTACACGCCCGATGGCACAGATATTAGCCAGCTAGGGATTACACCGGATGTGGCGATAGATCTGACCTCGGCACAACAACAACAGTTAAGCCGCAATCCTGACTCCATAGCCACTTCGGCAGATCCGCAGTACAACCGAGCGATCTCAGTGTTGGAGACAGATGTTGCCCTGCGACGGATTACGGATGAAGCCTCGGAGGCTGCTACTCAGTCGCGGGTGCCGTTGCGCGGTACGGCTCGTTAGGCTCCGTCAGCCGCTCAATCAATGACTAAAAAAAGGGTGGGCACAGCCCACCCTTTTTTTAAGCCTTTAGCTGCTTATACTAATTCGCTAAGAATCCACTCCAGATCATTTTTTGCAAGCCCCGCACTGCGGGGCTTGCAAAAAATGATCTGGTTTTGGTTTTCGTAGAATTGGGATTAGACGGCGATGAAGTCCACAGCGGTTAGGCTATTGGCTGCAACGCCTGTAAGCTGTGCCAATACCGCATTGGTATTGCGGATCTGTAACTCTGTGGTGCTGCCCCGCTGTACCATCCGCAGGTCGGCCACCGATAGTTCCTGGGTCAGCCCGATGCGGTCGATGCCATCCTGGAAATCGAGGATGCGGTCGGTGCGAGCGCCCCGGCTCAGCACAAACACATCCTGTCCACGGTTGCCGATGAGGGTGTCGTTGCCGCCCCCACCGATGAGCCAGTCGTTACCTATGCCGCCATCCAGCACATCGTTGCCACTGCCGCCCAGCAGCACGTCGTTACCGCCAAAGCCGCGAATGTAGTCATTGCCTGCAAAGCTGTTGATGCGATCGCTGCCATTGGTTCCCCGGACGCTATCCGAGTCATTCCACTGGGTGCCGCGAATCAGATTGTCGCCCGTCGGACGGCGGGTCAGGTCGCCCGGTCGCACAAGAAAGGTGAACTGATTGGCTCTGGAAGCTCCGGACTCATCGGTTGCCCGCACGCGAATGGTGTACGACCCTGTGGCACCTCCTGGCGGGCGTCCGAAAAAGCGACGGGTATTGGCATCGAACTTGAGCCAGGTGGGAAGCGGACGACCGTCGCTCAACCGGGCTTGGTAGGTAAGGGAGTCGCCATCGGGGTCGATAAAGGCGTTGCGGGGCAGACGGAAGCTGAAGTTTTGGTTGGCCGTCGCGTTGGTGTTCGAGAGGGGTTGCCCAAGGCGGGGGGCATTGTTGGTGTTGGCCACCCGGAACAGGAACATGTCGTCGGTGCTGGCTCCAAACGGATCCGTCGCTGTAACGCGTACTCGTGTATCGCCAACGTCGCTGTTGCCCGGTCTGCCATAGAAGCGGCGCGTATTGGCATTAAAGTTGAGCCAGTTGGGCAAGGGTTGACCGTTGCTCAGTCGAGCGGCGTAGGTTAGCGCATCGCCATCGGGATCCACAAAGGTTTGGGTGGGGAATCGGAAGGAGAAGCGATCGCCTTCCTGTAACGCTTGATTGGCGATCGCCCGCTGCAGCACGGGCGCCTGGTTTTGAGCCGCCACATCAATGGAAACCGTGGTCACCTCCGAGCGGTTACGGCCATCGCTGGCGCGATAGGTAAAGCTATCGGTGCCGCTGAAGGTGATGTTGGGGGTGTAGACGAAGGAACCATTGGGGTTTAGCGTCAGGTTGCCATTGCGGGTCGTGCGTACCAACTGAGCCGAGAGGTCGTCATCGTCGACATCCGTGTCGTTGTTCAAGATTCCATTCGCCGCATTAACCCGCAGACTGCCGCGCTGGTTTAGGGTGTAGCGATCGCCCTGAGCCACAGGCGCATCGAGAATTGGGGCGATCGTCAGCCTTACTTCTACGGGCAAAGAGCTGTTGGTGCCATCATTGGCTCGATAGGTGAAGCGGTCAGTCCCGTTAAAGTTGGCATCAGGGGTGTAGCTAAAGGTGCCATCGGCGTTCAATGTCAGTGTCCCCGACTGCACATCATCAATCAAAATGGCGGTCAGCGGATCATTCTCAAAATCCTGATCATTTTGCAAGATGCTGTCGGGCAGCGTCAGGGACAGAGTTGTATCCTCGTCCAAGGTGTAGGCATCGGCTTGGGCAACAGGCGCATCTGGCGCGGGGTTGACGGTCAGGTTGACGGTCACTACGTTCGAGTCATCGGTGCCATCGTTCGCGCGATAGGTGAAGCGATCGGTACCGTTGAAATTAGCATTTGGGGTGTAGGTGAAGGAACCATCGGGATTGAGAGTCAATGCCCCTGAACCAACATCATCCACCAGCACAGCGGTTAGGGTTTCGCCATCGATATCGGTGTCGTTATCAAGAACGCCATTGGCGACGGGAACTGTGAGCGTTGTATCTTCATCCAGGGTGTACGCGTCGGCTTGGGCGATCGGGGCATCCTGCACCGGGTTCACCGTTAGCGTTACGGTGATTGGCGTCGAATTGCCATACCCATCGTTGGCTCGATAGGTAAAGCTGTCGGTACCGTTGAAGTCGGGGTCGGGGGTGTAGGTAAACGAGCCATTCGCATTCAGCGTCAGCGTCCCATTGCCCACATCCGTTGCCAAAACGGCGGTCAGGGGATTGTTCTCGGCATCGGTGTCGTTGTTCAGGATGCTGTTGGCCACAGGAACCGTGAGGGTGCCATCTTCATCCACTACAAAGGTGTCGTTGGTGCCGACGGGGAGGCGGTTGTCGAGAAGGGTGATGGTGGCGTTGGGGTTGGTCGCATCAATGCGGTAGCCACCGGGCGCAACGGAGAGAATAACGGATTCATCGCCTTCGACGATGCTGTCGGGGGTTGCTGTCAGGGTGAGGTTGGCAGACAACTGCCCCGAGGCTAGGGTAATGCGCAGTTTGGTGCCGTTGATTGTGCCACCTGTGAGGGTGTAGTCGGTATTTAGTAGCGCCGTTCCAGCGATGTCCAATTCCACAATCATCATGCCGAAATCGGTGGAGCGCTCAATGGTTAAGGTGCTGGTGTTGGCGGCTCCGGTTTCCTCGACGGTGGCATTGTCGGCGGTGATGCTGACGGTGGGAGCAGAGGGGGCAAAGGCGATGCCACGGAAGTCCGTATTTGCTGGGGCGATCGCCAATTCCGTCCCTGTTCCCGCAAAATTGGCATCAAAGGCGGCGGCATCCACCACACGCAGGAGTTGATCGCCCCGAGCGGTAAACAGTTCCACACCTCCAGCTGTAACCTGTCCGGTGAGCCCGCGCCAGTTGCCATCGCCGCCTGGAGTGCCCGTGAAGCTGCCCCGTGCAGTCCAATCTGTGCCATCGAAGGAGAACTTGTAGACACCGCCGAATCCAGTGATGTAGAGCGTGTCTAAGCCAGCCACGGCAGCAGAGCGATCGAGGAACACAAACTCATGGGTGTTGCGAATATCGTCCCCGCCGAGAATCGGTGTAGGAGTGAGTGTCACCGGAGGCGTGGTGGCGTTGTTGGTGCCCACTTGACCCAGGGGCGGTGTGCCGAGGATATCGATGGACGCATACAGTTGGCCGTCAACCACTTCCAGAATGCGACCGTTGTAAGGATTGCTGAGTTCTGTGCTAGTTCCATCGTTGCCGTAGGGAACCAGCCGCAGGCGATTGTCCGATGTCCAAAACTGGCTACCATCAATCGTCGCGACGCCTCGGAAACTCCCGGCTCCATCTGTCAGAACGGTGGTCGTGTCGATGGTTCCAGCTCCATCCACCAGACCCAGCGTCCGCCGACCCCCGCCAAAACCACCGACCGGATTGTCAAACCCACCCAGAACCAGGAATTGCCCATCCGCCGAAAGATTGAGGGAGGTGTCTTTGTTGGTGGGAAGCGTAAGGGTTTGGTTGCCGTTTTCATCGACAACGGGAAGGGCGATCGACTGCACCAAGGTGCCATCGGGGGTGTATTCATCCAGGAAGGCCGGAACCAGCCGCTCCACCCCATAGGTTCCGCCATCTCCGACCCGCAGCACAATGATGTTGCCTTCACCGAATGCACGGGGTAGATTGTCTTGCAACGTGACTGCTCCACTTTGAGCCGCTGTGTCGATAGTGTAGTCTCCTGCTCCCAGGGATAGGTTCAGGGTTTCGTCGACTTCGGTTTGAGAGTCAGAATTGGCGATAATGGTTAAGTCAAAGAATTCCTCTCCCGCCGGAATGGTGACTGTGAGGATGTTGCCATTTCGGGTGCCACCAACCAAGGTGTAGTCGTTGGCGATCGCCGTTCCCGACAGGTCAATCTCAACCTCTGTATCTCCGGCAAGGGTCGAGCGAGCAATACGCACCACGCCCACATTGTCGCTGGCTTCTAGGGCAATATCATCAATGATAGTGAGGCTGATCAGCGGCAGTGAAGGCGTAAACGCGACCCCCCGAAACCGGATGTTGGGTGCGGCAGTCTGCAAGGCTGTTTGGGTGCCATTGAAGTTGGCATCAAAGGCAGCGCCATCGTTTACCCGCAACAATTGCGCAGCTCCCCGCACGGTGAACAGCTCAACCCCAGTCGCGGTCACCCGCCCGGATAACCCACTCCAATCGTTGCTACCGCCAGCGGTTCCGGCAAAGCTTCCCCGGTTTGTCCAGGTGTTGCCATCAAAGGAGAACTTGTGAAGTCCCCCAAATCCGGCAATGTAGGCTGTGTCGACACCTGCCACTAGGGGAGAGCGATCGAGCAATACAAACTCTTCTGTATTCAAGACATTATTGACACCGGGCAAAATCGTGACGGTGGCAGGGTCGGTCGGCGTACCATTTCCCACTTGGCTCAGGGGGCGAAATCCCCCATCATCTGTGGAGACATACAGTTGCCCGTCATAAATCTCCAGTCCTTTGGCGGTCAAGGCGGCGGGGGAGGCGAGCACCGACTGGCTGGTACCGTCGCCATACTCCAGAACGCGAATGTCGCCCGCCCCTCCATCAAGGACAGATACCCAAAACTGGCTCCCATCCTCGGTCGCTACGGCTCGCAAGCGGTTGCCATTAACGATGAAACGATTACTGGTGTCTACGTTTCCAGCACCATCAACCAGCCCGATGACCTGTTCATTCCCCGCAAATTGGTTGATGGGGCGGTCATACCCACCAAACACGAGATATTGACCATCCGCCGATAGACCCAGCGCCGCATTCAAATGGTTGGGAAGGGTCAGAGTTTGATTCGCGTCGCTATCTACGGTAGGTAGAGCGATCGATTGAACCAGCGTTAAATCAGGGGTGTATTCATCTAAAAAGACCGGAGCCGTTCGTCCGGCTTCGATGAAGGTTCCATCTCCCACCCGCAGAACGACAATATTACCTGTTCCAAAGGCATCTAGAACTCCCTCAAACTCGCTCAAAGAAGAGGCTTCGGGGGCGATCGCCACATCCATCTTCCCAACGGTATATTCCAGATCCCAGTCGCCTCCCTTCGCGGCAGTGCCTGTCAGATCGGTCGAAGCAGCAACATCAGCGCCTGTCAGAGTTCCGATCTGCTGCACAAAGGACTGCCCGACAGCATCGGCAGCGACGTTACAGCCGTAGAGCAAGATGTCGGCGTCTTCTGTCAGCGCTGCTGACCAACCCTGCAAGGTCGCCGAGTAATCGTCGAGGGTATCCGCATTGAGCGTCGTGCTGCCCAATTGCAGTGCACCGTTGCTGCCATGGGAAATAATCTGAACACTTTCTACCTGCTGCCGTTGAGCTAAGGCTTGAGAGATTTGAGCAACCCCGTCTTGGGTTGTATCCAGCACGATAACCTCGGCATTACCTTGAAAGGATTCACGAATGATCGAGTCATTACCAATGCTGGAATCGATGAAAACGAGGTGGGACGAATGATTGCTAGCGGAGACCATCGTGTATAGCTACCTTCGATAACAGATTTCAGGACAGAATTAGTCATAGAAAGAGGGCTCCTTTGGCAGGCAGATGCTGGCGCAGCACGGATGCTAGCGCAGCACGGAGCCTGCACAGTAAGGAACTCATGAGATATGTCGGCGGCAATCTCAGTGCATTTACAGACCAACCGTTTTGCTCAAATCTCCTATGGAAAATTGCTGGGGAGGTTAGAGCTTATACGGGCTGGACGATATGTTGGGGACAAGACTTTGCTTATGTATGACTCTTAACCTGTGAAGTCAGTAGAATTCCTTGGTACACAGCTTCCTAACGGGGGATAGATGCCGCTGTGTCTACTGATAACTAGGTAGAAGAGCTTTGGTAGATGATAAGCATGTAAAAACCGATTCTGTAAACACACTACTCAGCTTGAACCACCACTGACGTTCATTTAGGGGTATGTTCTTAGAATCCACATGTTTATTCCTTCTGCATCAAGTTAATGTAAACTCCTATGCGTTATGCTCCTAAATTCTCCTTATATGGTGACTTAAAAAATAAAATGAAAATTTATTTGTTCTTTACAGAATAGTTCCGGATAAGTAATTTTATGCTTAGAAGAGAGCACATTTGATCTGAACCGTCAACGAGATTTTTCAGGCTAAATAGTAGCTGAAGTCAGAGTTTTGAAACTTGGCGATCGCCTAATTATGTGCATGCAATACTCATTGTAAACATTAGAACTATTTGCCTATTTAGGAGTACTTCTTTAGTACCTAAATGTTCACTTTTGTGAAACTAGAGTATGCGCTAATCGCTGTTCTCCCAGACTATTGCGACCGACGATGCCGGATTGGAATTGTATAGCGCTAGGCGCTGAGGTAAAAACCAATCAAGTCATTAAAAGCCCCGCAGCGCGGGGCTTTTAATGACTATCTGTCCTAATCTCAATGTGTAAGGCTATAGCAGTATGGAAAATATGGATTACCTGGTGCGATCTTCAGGTATACCCATGCTTCAACGGATTTTCTCGGTAGATCACGGTCTACTGAGCGGGGTTGGTATCCCATCGAAGGAAGGGAGTCATTGATTAACAACGCGTTTTAGAGAGTCGGTTTCAAATTATCAAGCAAGGGGAAGGAGTAATCGGTTCACTATATCAATTGGTAGAATAAAACTTATACCTACTCCTCAGTTAGTTCAGTTAATGTGCGCATATAGTTGTTTAAGACCAATTCATATGGTAATAAGCCACTTCTAAGTTTTTCTTGATTTTCTGGGACACATTTATATGTCTGAAAGTTTGGATGTCTTGGTTGCCCAGGATAAGGTTTTCGAGCTATTAACATTGAATCTGCACATGTTTCACTAAACCAGTCAACAGAATCTACATCTGGTCCGCAGTTAGTGTGCGCATGTAGTGGTTCAAGACAAACATATCGAGCTAATGCAATCATTCCATCAGTAAAAAAACGATATAGCGTTTCCTATTCTAGTGAGGTACACTTAGAATAGAATGTTTATTTCCTAGGGGACGACTTGAGGTGCAACCCTATTCGCTTGACTTCCGTAAAAAGATTATCGATATCTACGTTAAAGAA
>JADEXA010000038.1 GCA_015207365.1 Vacuolonema iberomarrocanum LEGE 07170 | reverse complement strand
GCGGCTTAGCCCAGTCGTTTACTCGGCTCAAGTGGCTATTTGAGTGGTTTGTGCAAAACACGACCTTTGATTTCCCCAAACTTCACCTGTACGGAGAGTTCTCAGAAATCAAATAGGATTCCTATATTAGTAATTACTGGCTGAAACAAGCAAATAGCAAGAACTATCATCATTTCTTTCCGAAGTCATATCTGAAACGGCAAGGGTATGATACTTTCTGGATAAATCATATTCTGAACATAACGATAGTAGATGACTTTCTAAATAAGAAAGAGATCCAGGCAAAAGCTCCTTCTAATTATATGAAAAAGTTTCAGGAAATAAATGCTGAGCTTGCAGAAACGATGAAAAGTCATTTAATAGAAGATTTAGAAGAGTTTGGAATTTTGATTAAGGGATCAGGTGAGCCTGAAAGCTGGGAAGATGATTACGAGAAGTTCTTTGATGCAAGAGCTAAAGCAGTCAGTCGAGAACTTTCCAAGAGAATTATTAAACAAGGTATAGATGAACGTGGTCAGCCAAACCTAGGTGACGATCTCGAAGAAGAGTTGACAACTTCCGAGTAACAGTCATATTGAGAGTCTCGTTTGCGAACTATTATCTATCTCAAGCGATACAACCTGTCTTGATTTACTGATTGGTGATAGGAATTAGTAAAAAACAAGTAGTGAAGGGAGCTGTAGACCTTTTCATTTTAGTGGATTAAAGGTCATGATGGAGGCACACTCCACAGAACTAACTATGAGAGAACGCATTGAAACGCTGATTCAAAACCTCGGACAGACGATTGTTGGCAAATCGGAAGCCATTCGTCTGGTGCTGGTTGCCTTGTTTTCTGGCGGACATGCCTTACTGGAAGACGTGCCGGGTGTTGGAAAAACGTTGCTAGCAAAGTCCCTGGCACGCTCCATTGATGGGCAATTCCAGCGGGTTCAATGCACCCCCGACCTGCTACCGACCGATATTACTGGAACCAATATCTGGAATCCACGCAGCGGCGAGTTTGAGTACATGCCCGGCCCTGTGTTCTGCAATGTGTTACTGGCAGACGAGATCAACCGCGCGACTCCCCGTACCCAGTCGGCGTTGCTGGAGGTGATGGAGGAACAGCAGGTGACGGTGGATCGGGTATCGCGCTCTGTGCCGACGCCATTTTTTGTGATTGCAACCCAAAACCCAGTGGAGTATCAGGGAACCTTCCCGCTGCCGGAAGCGCAGATGGATCGCTTTGCCCTGGCCCTGAGTTTGGGTTATCCCTCCGAAATGGAGGAGTTGCAAATGCTGCAGCGGTTAGGTAGTCAGGCGGCTAACGTCCAGGAATTGCGGCCTTGCATCACCCTCGAAGAAGTGCAGCAGCTTCAGCAACTTTGTCAGACGGTGCGTATCGAATCGTCCCTTCAGCGCTATATCCTGGATCTAGTACGAGCCACTCGTCAGGATGAGGATGTGGTGTTGGGGGTCAGCCCACGGGGGTCGGTCGCGTTGTTTCGGGCAACGCAGGCGCTTGCGTTCCTGGAAGGTCGCGACTACGCCATCCCAGATGACATCAAGTTTCTGGCTCCCTATGTTCTGGCGCACCGCGTCATTCCGGCGGGTGGGCATCGTGCTAAAGCCGTCATTGAACGCCTACTCTGGTCTGTTCCGATTCCCTAATGCACAGATTCCTGTTTGTCACCCATTCCCATAACAAGCTCTCGGAAGCCGAACGATTTCTCGACATGAAGCTGCAACATTATGGGCTGGATCTCCCAGAATTGCAGTCGGTAGATGTAGAAGAGGTTGCCGTTCACAAGGTGAAGTATGCCTATAACGTGTTGCAGCGTCCGGTGATGGTGGATGATACCGGGCTCTATGTCGACGCGTGGAATGGTTTACCCGGCGGACTGGTGAAGTGGTTTATGCAACGGGTGGGCGATCGCGGCATTTGTGACATGATGCAAGTGGCTAAAGAGCGCACAGCCCGCGCCAAGACAGTTGTGGCGACGATCGATGATGAAGTGAACCTCAATATCTATGTCGGGACGATGGAGGGCACGATCGCCCCCGAACCCGCAGGGGAAGGGGGCTATAGCTGGGAGACTATTTTTATTCCCAATGGCAGCGATCGCACCGTTGCCCAGATGACCCGCGAAGAAAAAGACCACTACTCCATGCGCCGTGTTGCCTTCGAAGCGCTCATCCGCCGCGAGGAATCGATGGTTCCCTCTGTGGGAGCGTTGCTGGAAAGATGACAAGATTAGTGGTTCGTTAGTAGATAATGAATAGCCACTGATTCCCTATGCAGATTTTGCTCGTTGATGATGAGACCGAACTGACCGATCCCCTAACCCTGGTGCTGCAACGGGAAGGATATGAGGTGAATGTTGCTCATGATGGGGAGACGGGCTATCGGTTGGCGACAGAGGGAGACTATGCGCTGCTGATTTTGGATTGGATGCTGCCGGGGTTGAGTGGGCTGGAGATGTGTGAACGGCTGCGACAGAGCGGCGATCGCACCCCCGTCCTTTTTCTAACTGCCAAAGACACCCTAGATGATCGGGTGCTGGGCTTGGATGCAGGGGCAGATGACTATCTCATCAAACCCTTTGAATTGCGGGAGTTGTTGGCACGGGTACGGGCACTATTGCGCCGCCCACCCATTGCGGAAACAAGCTCCAGTTCTCGCATTCAGGTCAGTGATTTGGAGCTGGATGTGGACAACCAATTGGCCTCGCGGTGTGGCCGCTCGATTGATCTATCGGAGAAGGAAACCCAGTTGTTGGCCTATTTCATGCGATCGCCCAACCAACTGCTAACCCACGAGCAACTATCCCAATACCTCTGGCAATCGGAAGAAAAACCCAGCAGCAATGCCCTTGCCGCCCAAATTCGCCTGCTCCGTCGCAAAATCGAAGCAAAAGGCGAACTGCCTCTGATCCACACGGTGTATGGCAAGGGTTATCGCTTTGGCAGCGGCGACGACAGCTAAAACGCTTATGAAAAGAGGAGGTGCATCGCACCTCCTCTTTTCATAAATGATTAGGTTTGGTCTGCGCGTTCAATTAGCTGAAGGCATTGACATCGAGTTGATACTCCTCAGTCGGGAGGAGTTGCCAATTCGTATCGCCTTTGAGTTCCAGAACATACTTGTGGTACTGCAAGAGACTGGGACGGTGACCCACGCTAATGAACGTGGTGTCGGTGTTCTTGAGATGCTCGTACAGGTGTTGCTCGTTGGCCAAATCAAGCGCGCTGGTGGCTTCGTCAAGGACAGCGTAGCGGGCTTTGCTGAGGAGCAAGCGGGCAAAGGCGAGGCGTTGCTGTTCACCCAAAGAGAGAACGGTCGCCCAGTCGAGTTCGGTATCGAAACCGTCAACCCGTTCTGGCAGATCTTTGAGGTTCACGCGCTGCAAGGCTTCGTAGAGTTCGTCGTTGCTGATATTGGCATCGAGGCGCGGATAGAGCAACTGTTCGCGCAGGGTTCCCAACACCATGTAGGGTCGCTGGGGCAAGAAGATCATGTCGGAAAGGGGGGGACGCATGATCATGCCATCGCCCGTGTTCCACAGTCCGGCGATCGCCCGCAGCAGAGAACTCTTGCCCGCGCCACTGTGCCCCACAATCACCAGTCCTTCACCCGTCCCCAGATTCAGGTTTAGGTCATCAACTAGCGTCCGTGGATTGCGCGGCGTCATCAAGGTGACATTCTCTAGAGCAATGCGATCGCCTTCCTCGGTCGCAATCTCGCTATGGTCTGTAGACAAAGAGGGGGTATCCTCTTCATCTAGAAACTCGGTAAAGGTTTCTAGACGGTTGACCCCAGCGGCAAATTCGCTCAATTGGTTGATTTGCAAGACGACCAGGGCGAACGCATCGAAGATTTGGTTGAACGCAAAGGTTGCTTGGCTAATGTCTCCAAACTGGATATCCCCCGAAAAGTAAACCGGAGCCAGAATGGCAGACGGAAGAATAAAGGTGGCGTAGCGATAGGGGGTACGGAAGAAGCCCATATTTCGCTGCCAGCCAATTAAGAAATTGAAGTTCCGCAATACATCCACAAAACGGCGACGCAGTTGCCCCATTTCTTGCTGCTCGCCCTGATAGAAGGCAATGGATTCGGCATTGTCGCGCACATGGACGAGGCCATAACGGAAGTTGGCTTCGCGCTGAAGCTGTCTGAAGTTGAGGGCAATCAACCGGCGTCCCAGAATGGCGACGACGACGGTTCCAAAGATGGCGTAGCCAACCAGAAAGATCGCAAGAAATAAAGATTTTGATAGCAGAATGCCTGTAAACGCCAGCACATCGATAAACGCACCCAGAAAAATTAGGAAAAATGCCAAGCTTTGAACCGTGAAGTTGCGAATGTCTTCAGAAATTCGCTGGTCGGGGTTGTCGATGCTGCTGGCGGCGTTGATGTCATAGTAAGCGCGGTTGCTAAAATACTGCCCCAAGAACTTCCCGGTCATCCAGTCTCGCCAGCGCAGACCCAGAATGTCTTGAACGAAGCGATAGTAGACTACAAAGGGGGTTGCGATCGCAAACACCCCGCCATACACAATGAAAAACCGCCAGAAGGTGGGCGCATCCCGCTCAGAGAGCGCCGTCATGAAGAAGTTGCCGACATAGCTAATGATGACGTTCATGCCGCTCACACACAGAGAGAGCGTGAGCAGCCCACCCAGAAACACCCATTGAGACCAGCGAGGAGCTGCTTTGCTCCGCACAGAAAAGAAGGCGATCGCCGGAATCAGCAATCCTGCAATTGGCAGGAACACCTGTGGCACGCTGAAGACACCCCGGCTGATAGCCACCATGCCACCTGCCGTTTGTGCCATAAACTCTGGCACAATCTGCTGTATCAGCAGAGTTAGGGCTGCAACAACAACGGTCAACAATGCGAACAGAAACAGGATCAGGAGCAACACGAGCCCAAGGAAGATTCTGCCGCTGTTCTTTTCCTCAATCGGATACCAGTAGGGTTGGGCGATCGCTGCAAAGCGCTTCAGTAAACTCAGGTCAAAGCGATTGAGACGATTCTTGGCAGAGGTCGGTTCATTTCCATTGAGCGCGGAACCATTCATAGGGCGTTCGGGAGAGTGGTGTGAGTAAAAAATCTGGTTATGGTTCAAGCCTCCACACAAACCACCCATTTCGACACAATGAGGGCTGAGGTTGACCTGACTTCGATGGTATTGCTAATTGTAAATATTATGTGGACAAATGACCGCTTAGTCTTTGCAGTTTTGTGAGAACGGGTGGGATTCAGCCCAGATCTGCGACTTCTTCTATGCCGCGCGATGAGAGTTATCTCGATGGGAGAAGAAGTCGCAGATCTAGCCTGCACTTCTCCCCAATCTAAAATCTAAAATTCGCCTTCTGCCAAGTGCTTGTGCAGCAAATCATGGAGAAACCGAAACCCACCCCCCACCTGCTGCATCACCCGCTGCTCCACCATGTATTGCAAAAATCGCGCATAATTCCATGGCACAACCTCCTGCTTCCACAATACAAACCGTAGCGAAGCATGCTGAATACAAGCCAGTCCCCCTCCAAAAATGATTCCAATGCAGATAGTCATCCTAATTCCATAAATGAGGCTGTTGAGGAAAAAAGTTTCGGATACGGTTTCACCTGGGGTGAAGTTTGCATCCAGGATGAGTAGTAGGGCACAGAGTGTAACTCCAGCGGGATAGACCATAATTGCCACGGTCCAGAGGTTACGAAAGGAGTTCCAAATCCCCTGATTGGGCTGCGTTTTGTTCAAAACGTCTGCCTTCAGCCAATAAACCAACCCAAAACTCAGTCCATAAATCAACCCATAAATCAGTCCATAAATCAGCCCATAGACTAGCCCATAGATCAGCCCACCAATCAGCCCATAGATCAGTCCACCAATCAGCCCATAAATCAGCAATTGACGTAGTGATTCTAAAATTTTTCGTCGCGTGAAGCGGGACATCGAAATTTGAATAGCTTCTACCGGAACAATTTTATCTAGCCCATAAATCAGCCCACCAATCAGTCCATAAATCAGCCCACCAACCAGCCCAAAACTCAGCCCACCAATCAGCCCAAAACTCAGCCGATATTTCCAGTGTTCAGCTTTGTCCAAGTAATTCGGTTGAAGGGTTTCAATATAAAATTCCGTGCGTTCCCGCTGTTCCAGTTGGGTTGCTAGCCACCGCAGCCAAGCTTCTGCTTGTCCTACGCTGGGTGGAGACTTAGGTTGCCACCAGTGTTTGCCATAAAAACGGCTCTCGGCATCGGGTTGTAATGCTTTTGTCAAATACGCCTCAAACAAAAAGCGACGGCGATCCGCATCGGTTTTACATTGCTGCCAACGGTCCAACGAGAGGTGTTTTGCTGCTAGCACCATCATGCTCAGGAATAGCGGCGCTCGTACTAGCTCATACAGCTCGGGGCTATGGCGAACACCCTCCCACAGCTCGATCTGTCCAACATCCTGTAAATACTGCTGAACCATAGAACCGCTGAGGGGCAGAATGCGGAGTGAGGCGTTTAGGGCGAGTTGTGTCTCGAAACGGGTATAGTCTTCAGCACGGCAACAGACCACCACCTTCAGAGGTTGCTGTTCTCCGTTAAGGTAAGCATTGATGGCTTGGGCGCAGGCATCCTGATGGCTGGGAGCAACTTCATCCAGCCCATCCAGCAACGGCAGCAGGGCGCGGTCTTTTAGCCAGCGCTGTCCTGTGGCGCGGCTAACACCATATTTCAGGTTCAAGTCACCAACCATCCATTCCACAAGGCTTTGCTTCGGTTGCCAACTGGAGAGGTTGAGCAACACGGGCATGGGAGTGGTGTTGTTTGCAAGAGCCTGGTTGACTAGGGCTTCTGCTAGCTTGACCAGAGTGGTGGTCTTACCACAGCCAGGATTACCCAGCAGCAACAATCGTCCATCAATTTCCGAGTGCGTAAAGATGTCGGCGATGGATTCGTTGCTGCCGTAGGTGCGGTTGTTGGATGGTGTAGGGATATGGACTTCTTTTTGCCAGATAGCTGGAGCTACTTGGGTTGGGTCGAATTGCTTGCCCAGTTGGATGAGCACTTCGTTGTGCAAGGATTCCGCAAGGCGTTGGGTAACTTCGCGATCCACCTGCTTCAGCAATACTTCACGGGGCGTAGTGGCTTCTGCTGGGGCAGTTTGCCCTAATCCTTGCAGCCAGAACAGGAAGATAGCCAGGGAGATGGATAGCACCCACCAGAACCAATCGGGTACATCGGCTAGCCACGGCGGTAGGGTGAGTTGGTTGACGACGAAGGCCAACAGTATCCCGGAGAGGAGAAGGGCAATCAATTCGACGGAGCGACGATTTGCCATTGCAGAAGAGCGGGGGAATGATCTTTCCTTGGGTTGAGCCTATTCTATGCGAGGAGCTACGGCTGCGTTCTTCACCCACCCGCAAATAAATGGTGGGCTAGTCAAGGAAGCCCACTGAAGTGGGCTGAGAGGGAGTCTTGAAGCCCCTCAGTCCGTTTTAACGGACTTGCTACGGTAGCCCGCTGAAGTGTGCTGTGAGAGAGCGCATGAAGCCTATCAGTCCGTTTTAACGGACTTGCCCGCCATTCATTCGCGGGTTACTCTTACATCGCACGAAGCTGGGTGAGGTGAGCTTGGATAGGGGCGATCGCCATAGCAGGAACTTCCAGGTGAGGGAGCACTCCGGCATCGGGAATCACATGGAAGTCCTGGATGGCTTTTGGGTTGAGGGCGGCGAGTCGTTTTCCCCGTGAGAGGGTCGAGAACCAGGCGTTTTCGCCCCACAGCATGACCGTGGGTACGGTGAGTTGCGGGAGATAGCGGGTCAGGTCGAAGCAGAGATCGCCCCGTAGGGACGCGAGGGCGCTGTAGGCGGCGTTGGGTTGCTGGGCGGAGGCGAGGTAGGCAGCGACCATTTCGTCGGTGATGCGCCGGGGTTGGGCGAATAGGAAGCGCTCCATAAAGCTGCGGATGGCGGTGGAATTGGCGGCTCCCAGGCTGTAGATGCCCTGATCTAGGCTGGGGATGCGCACCAGTTGGGCGGAAAGGCTCTGGGCATAGCTTTCGCCGAAGTCGCTGTAGCCCGAGGGACAAACCAACATCAGCATTCGCAGGCGATCGGGGTGCTGAATGGCGAAGCGCACCAGCAATCCGGCGGTGAGGGAGGACGCAAAGACCACAGGCGGGGGGGTGGAAAAGGCCTCCAGCAGCGCCGCGAACTGGGTGAAATAGTCCTCTGGAGAATAGGTGCGCTGGGGATGGGTGGATTGTCCCCAGCCAACGAGGTCGGGCGCGATGATGGGGTGCTCAGCGGCAAAGGCGGGGTAGAACCGCGACCATTCGTAAGCAGATGACCCGCCCCCAAGGCTATGCAAAAAGATTAGGGGAATAGAGGAAGGCGGCGTGGGCAGGGTTCCCAGGTTGGTGAAGTAGGCCATGACGCCGAGGGGGGTGGCGATCGCCCGCTGCTCAAAACCGGGAGGGTGAAACGCCATATCCCTTAGTCAACCCAACCAATGTCGTCGTCAGAAAATTGGGTGGATGGCAGCTCCACCGCGACCGGATGCTCTAGCACCCGCCATAGCTCTGCATTGGCATCCACCGACACGCGCCGCCGCAAGGCTCCACCCTGCTGTCTCGATGTTGGGACTAGATCGGATACCGTTTGGGGCTGAGAGCGGCTGGTCGGCATAGGAGAATGACCCGCAAATTCTGGCTCGGCTTCTGAAGGGCTGGGTAGCGGTCTGGGTAATGGCCTGGGCAAGGGTTTTGCCTCTGGAGCCGCAGGTTGAGGTGCGGGCGCTTCAGCTTTGGTTGGCTCCGGTGGCTGTTGCTGGCTCATTTGAAGGATGAGGTGCTTGGCATCGGCCAGTTCTTGCTTCAGGGCGCTTGTCTCGCGCAGTTCGGATTTGAGGCTGGTCAGTTGCTTTTCCTGGTTGGCCATGGCCTCTTCCAAATCAGTAACCTGCCGCTGCAAAATCCCTTCCTGCGATTGGTATTCCTTCAGGTTGGCTTCCAGGTCGGCGATCGTCTGTTTTAATGTGGCGATTTCCTGAGGGGTGTCTGATGACGCGCTGGAAGCGGCACTGGCACTGGCAGTTGTGCTACTGGATTTGGATTTCGCCGTAGACTTGGCGCTGTCATTGGCTGAGGCTTTTGTTGCCTTGGTGGTGGAGGTACTGCTGCGTTTCGCCGTTGCCCCCTTAGCGGTGCCATTGCTCGCAGCCGATGATTTGGTAGAAGTGGCTTTGGCGGCGGATTTGGATGCTTGGGTGGTGGTGGATTTGGTAGCGCTGGTTTTGGCGGGCGATCGCCGTGTCGTCGATTTCCCGTTCGTGGCCTTTTGCTTAGAGGTCGAATCAGATGCCTGACTCGCGGCTTTGGGATTGGTTTTATCCGCTGTTTCTGAAGTATCAGATGTGGTGTCCGAGCCCTGAACCTCTTCCCGCAACAAATCAGACAGTCGTTTTCGCGTAGCCATCAGTCCCTCCAATCTCGCTGAATTTCCTCGGCGACGCGGCGATAATCTGCTTCCGCTTCGCGCGCATTTCTGCCCCGCCACTGCAACACCGAAACCCCATCCAGTGCAGCCCGTTCATGGGCTTTGTAAGCTCGGATAAAGGCATTGCAAGCCGGAATCCCCAATTCCATCAAGGTTTTTTGGGCTTCCAGCGCTTCCCCCAGGCTACGTGGATCGACCCGTGTGAGCAGAACGCGATAGTCGACCTCGGCAGGCATCACGGCTTCTCGCACCGTTTCAATCAAGGCGGTCAAATCCATAGGCGCGGGCGGGGTAGGCAAGACGACATAGTCGGCAGCAGGAACCACACTTTTGAGTGCATCAGACGCCAGGGCTGGGGGGGTGTCGACTACGACTAATGCATAGTCAGACAGTTGCCGCAATTCTGAGAGTAACGCTGGATCGGTTTCTTGCGCCAGATCAAATCCCATCGCGCCCTCGCTGCGCTCGAACCACCAGGTTGCTGATTTTTGAGGATCAGAATCAACGAGCAAAACTGAATTTTGCTTGGAATCCTTTCCAGACAAGGCGGCAGCCAGGTTGATGGCGGTTGTGGTTTTGCCCACGCCGCCCTTCCCGTTGAGAACAACGAGCACCCTAGGCGACGTGATGGCCGCTGCTTTGCGTTTTGCCTTTGTCTTTGATGGTCGTCGTTGCGTCAAGACTTGTTCGCCTTATTCCAAATGCCCTTGGCCAGAATCTTACCGCCAGATGCCGCCAATAGAACCAAATGGCATTATTTCTTCAGTCTTTTGGAGGGGTAGGTAGAGACTGGCGATATAGCCCCCTCCAAGCACTACGCGCTGTTCTGATGATGAAGCTTTGTTGGATCCATAAGGGCAAAATCTGGCAGCGAGTGTATCATGCAAAACAAGTACATGCTAACTCTCCTATTTAGCGATGTTGTACAGACTAAAGCTTGCATAATTCCTCTGATTGGGGAGATGGCCTTAAAGCGATCGGCACAACACATCGCTTTAAGGTTTTATAAAAACAACTTTCAGCCTAATTCCCTTCAAAGAATATAATATCCAACTTCAGATTTAGGTAACCACCCTGATTCGGAATGCTAGGCCAACTGGAGCAAGCAAAAGCAGGAAATATGAGGATGCAAGCGTGAACTGTGAACTAAAACTAACTACAGATGAAAATACTCTATGGAATATATTTCATCAGCCTTGCGTTTGGAATTTCGTGAATTCTGCGTTGAGCTAGCTCTTCGCCAGATTGATGACATTTTCCAAATGGCTGGCATCCAACCAAGCCAATCTGAACATGCTGTCAATGGTGCGAGACGTTCGCGTGTTGAGGACTATTATGCGTCTATAAACTGGGCCAATTTAGCAGACGCTCAGAAATTCTTAAAAGCCATCGGATTGGTGTTATCGCAGTCCTACATTTCTGATGAGTTAAAAGGTCAGATTCGAAATGCATGTATACAAAATGGCTTAATTGTTGAGGGTTATCAAGTCCAACTTCCGAAAATACCCACTTCTGATGAACCTAATGACTTGTTTATGCATCAATTTCCCGGCGGGCTCCCTTTTGGCTTAATAAAGCCTGAGTTTTCCGTAACTGCTGGGAAAGACAAGCAATCACTGAAGTTTGAACTGAACTCTGGAATAGGCATTATTTGGCGAGATGTATATCCAAATTTTGACTTTTCAACTTTTCAAATTGCTTGTGGCATCAACTCAGAAACAAATTTAGCACTTAAAAAGGCTCTTTTTGCTATGAATCAAACTGAGTATGAAAAAAAGTTTTTTCAAACATATGCTAAACATTTTGGCATGGCTGACAATCATATACCAATGTTGATTCCACAAGCTTGGATTCAATGGCATTCAGCATCAAAAAAGGTTTTGCAGGCTTCGGGACGTCCACTAGCGAAAGAACTGTATCGTATAGATTTCGTTGCCTTTTGGAATAATCACAGATACGCAATATTGATTGACGATATTAGTCACTATGCAATAAAATGTGGCAATCAATGGATGGCTGACGAAGAAGCCTACTCAAAACGCTTAGAGGAGGATCGAAAATTGCAATTAGAAGGGTGGAATATTTTTAGGATGAGTAATTGGGATATTAAGCAGGATCGAGTAAGTGAAATAGTCATTGACTTCCAAAAAATCATCAGATTCCCAGTACCCTGAATATCATCTTAACGTTGCCATACATACCGACCATCGAAAATTGATTGGCCGTGATACAAAAGCCACTCATTGCAGATATAGGCAACACTAGCCAACGGGACCTCAGTTGCCAGAGATTCATTCTCAACTCCATGTGTCTAGGTTATGTGGTAGTACTCCTGCGGCAGGCGATCGCCCGCCATAAACCCTGATAATTCAACAGTGTGTTGGCAAGCAGTTGAGAGACGAACTGATGGCAGCGTTGGGTTTTGTTCCTCAACCACAACCTACCTGGAGCGTGTTTGATTACGGCCACCGACCTATCTAATGGCTTCATAAAATGAACCGAAGTCTGAATGAAACCGTAATTTAGTGCCATTCACGTTTTGCTACTTCAGCTACTCTAGTAATGTAGATATCCTACTAAAAGCCTATGTCATTCCCTGAATTGCTGCCTGTTGTTAGTCAGCTCTCTCATCAGGATAAGTTACGTCTCATTCACTTCCTTTTGCTAGCAGTGGCGAAAGAAGAAGGGTGTGAGTTGCAAACGGCAGAGAATAAGTCTCAAGAAGACTTGCTACTGAAACAGTTGGAATCTACTGAGGCAGTTATGTGGTCGCCCTATGATGCTCATGGAGCGGCTCAAGTCCTCTCAGATCTTCTTGTAGAAGCACAGCAGGAGAACCGTGCTTAATGGTCAGCGTTTTCCTTTTATCGAGCGCACCAACAGTGTAGGCTTGTCCAGCACAATGCCGTACCTAAGTAGGAAGACTCAATCATTTATAAGATGATGCGGCTTCTTCATAATCGCCAGAAGCCCTGATTGACAGTAGTTGTAGATACTCTACCCATCTTGCATTTGATTCGTCCCACCTACTTACCAGTAAAACTGACTTACAGAGGTCAGTCAGTAGAGAGTATGGCTTTGCTGGATACTGGTGCAAGCGTCAACGTGCTGCCGTACGAAATCGGTCTACAATTAGGCGCAGTTTGGGAAGAGCAGACCGTGCCAATTCAATTGAGCGGTAATTTAGCTCAGATGGAAGCAAGAGGATTGGTATTATCGGCGACTATTGCTGAATTTTCCTCAGTGTTAGCCAACGAGATCTTGGTTGCTGGCAATCTATTTTCAACTTTGGTTGACTTAGTTGTGTGGTAGTACTCCTGCAGAAGGCGATCGCCTGCCATAAGATTTGATAATGTAACAGTCCGTTATCACGCAGTGGAGGAATCAATCGATGGCAGAGATGGATGATCGTAAGAAGCGGATTATGGAGCACCTGGCTCGCAGTACTGGCGACTTTATCAAGCGATCGCCCCAACCGACCTCTCCAGATCGGAAGCAGCAGGTGATGGACCATGTGAACCGCACAAGGGGATAGGGGTTGGTTGCGCGATCGGGGCTGTAGTGAGGTCTCCCGGCGCGATTACGGAACTTGAGAATGGCGAGGGGAAGGGTCACGGCTCTTCCCCTCGCCATTCCTCAGAAATTTCAATCAATTGAGAATACTGCCACAAGGTGTAGTCAGTTTGGCTACAATACTCGCTGGCGTCCTCTGCGTTTTTCCTTGATTTTCCTGTAATTTGTCCTTTTATCCTGTCTTCCTATGATTGAAGCCGACCATCTCAGCAAGACCTACGGCTCAACACTGGCCGTGGAAGATGTCACGTTTTCGGTGGAAGCCGGGGAAATTCTGGGTTTCCTAGGGCCGAATGGGGCGGGAAAAACAACGACGATGCGGATTTTGGCGGGATACCTGCCTGCCAGTCGAGGCACAGCACGGATTGCTGGGTTTGATGTGCATGAAAACTCGATGGCGGTGCGCCAGAACATTGGCTACCTGCCCGAATCGCCTCCTCTTTACCCGGATATGACGGTAGAAGGGTTTCTATGGTTTGTGGCGCGGTTGAAGGGCGTGGCGGCGGGCGATCGCGCGTCTCGGGTGGCGGCGGCAATTGAGCGCTGCAACCTGGAAGAAAAGCGAGATGTGCTGATCCGCAAGCTATCGAAGGGGTTTCGGCAGCGAGTGGGTATTGCTCAAGCGTTGGTGCATGATCCCCCGGTCATTATTTTGGATGAGCCGACCGTTGGTTTAGACCCTCGGCAAATTATTGATGTACGCAACCTGATCAAGAGTTTGGCGGGTGACCACACCATTATTCTTTCCACCCATATCCTGCCGGAAGTGAGTATGACCTGTAGTCGGGTCGCCATCATCAACAAAGGGCGGGTCGTGGCGACGGATTCCCCTGACCATTTGATGGCTGGTCTGCGAGGCGGGCAGGGCTATGAGGTCGAGATTGCTGGCGATATGGCTGCGGTGGAGCCGATGTTGCAGCAGTTGCCAGAGGTACGCTCGATCGAGGCATTATCGGAATCGGGTGGCGACCTGGCAGAAGGACATAGGCGTCTGCGGGTGATGACCCAGGGCGATCGCGATCCAGGACAAGCGATCGCCGCGACGATTGTGGGCTCTGGCGTGGGGCTGTACGAAATGCGGCGCATCCGCCTCAGTCTGGAGGAAGTGTTCCTAGAACTGACGACCCAAGAAGCCGACGCTGACCCCCCGATGGACAAGGCGGCCACGGCGTCTGACGCGACCGCCGCCCCCCCTGAGCCCGTTGCCGAAAACGACACCAACGGCACCCATCATTCATCCGACCAGGAGGAGAGCTAATGCAAATCCTTTGGAGCAATCTGATTGCTATTTATCGGCGGGAGTTGCAGAGTTATTTTGCTTCGCCGTTTTTCTATGCGATCGCCGCGATCTTCTGGTTACTCAGCGGCTTCTTCTTCGTGGTGATTCTGCTTGGCCCCGATGGGGTTATTGCGCAAGTGTCTCTCCGCGACCAGGCGGGCATTACGGAGCCGCCTATCGATGTGCCCTACCAATTCCAGGGCATTTTTCTGAACTTGATCGGCTCTCTGTCTCTCTTCTTGCTGCCCATGCTGTCGATGGGACTGTACACCGAAGAACGAAAGCGCGGCACCTTAGAACTCCTGGCTACTTCTCCCGTGACAAACTGGGTGGTTGCGATGGGCAAGTTGCTGGGGGTTGTCACTTTCTTCTTCACCATGACGTTGCCGTTGTTAGTGTACGAAGTAGTGGCCTTCAGTGCGTCCAATCCGCCCGCGTCCTATCAAGTGCTGCTGCTGGGGCATGTGGGGCTGATTTTGATGGCCGCTAGCGTGTTGTCCTTGGGCATGTTCATCTCCTCCCTCACCGATAGCACTATCCTGGCGGCGGTGCTGACTTTCGCCCTGACGTTGCTGCTGTGGGTAACGGATTTGATCGCCAACAGCCTGGCCGGGCCGATCGCCGATGCCCTCGGCAACTTCTCCCTAATCCAGCACTACAACGATCTGATTCGAGGACAGTTCAATACCAGCAGCATTGTTCTGTTTTGTAGCTACATTGTCCTCGGCATTTTGCTCACCGCACAGTCCATCGAAGCCTTTCGCCATCAACGCTCCTGAAGCAGCGGACAACCTAGCCCAAGGTATGCGACTGTGCTCAAGATGAAATCTAAAATCCAAAACTGACCGTCGCTTGCCCATTCCCCCTACATCCCAATCATGAAAACCTGGCAACGCTACACAAATTATCTGTTCTGGTTTGGCCCCTTTCTGCTGGCCATGGGGCTAACGGTAGGAGGTGTTTCGGGAACTTGGGGCATCTTGCCCTTCGCCCTGATTCTGGGGGGTATCGTGATTGTGCTGGCATGGCTGGCCATCCAAAGCAATGAGCTGCGCAACGTTTGGAGCGATCGCTCCGCCCAAGATGGCACCAATGCGGTGATTGCGACCCTTGCGGTGCTGATTATCGTTGTGCTGATTAACCTCCTGGCTGACCGCTACAACACCAGTGTTGACCTCACCGAGAATCAAATCTTTACTCTCTCGCCCCAAACCCGAGAAGTTGTGGAGGGATTGCAGGAGCCTGTGGAGGTGTACCTGTTCGACCCGCTGCCCAATCCACGGGACGAGGAACTACTAAACGACTACGAAGAATTGAACCCCGACAACTTCACCTATCGCTACATTGACCCGCAGGCCGAGCCGGGCGTGACCCAGCAATTTGGAGTGCGACGGCTTGGGGAAGTTTACGTGGAGCAAGGAGAACAGCGGCAACTGGTGCAAACGGTGTCGCCCGACTTGCGATTGACGGAACCCCGATTGACCAATGCCTTGGTACAACTGACGAGCGATCGCCAGATCACCATTTACTTTGTGCAGGGTCATGGTGAACGGTTGCTGCAAGAGGGGGAGGGTGGCTTGGCCGAGGCTGTGCAAAATCTTCAGAATGAGAATCTGGTTGTTGAACCGCTCAATCTAGCAAACAGTCCAGAAGTTCCCGAGGATGCGGATGTTGTCGTGCTAGCGGGGCCACAGCGCCCACTGTTGGATGAAGAACTGACCGCTCTGGAAACCTACATGCAAGGAGAAAGTGGCTTACTGCTGCTCCTCGACCCTTTGAATGAGCCGGAATTGGATGAGTTTCTGGCGGATTGGGGCGTCGAGGTGAGCGATCGCGTTCTCTTCGAACCCGCCGCTGGCAATGACGGCATCATCACCTTCATCACCCAGTACGGGCAGCATCCTATTACCCAAGAATTGCTCAATGGCATTTCCTTCTATCCCCTGTCTCGCCCTCTGCAACTGACTGAAACTGACGAGGTTCAGGCGCTCCCGTTGCTGGTTACCTCCGCTCAAACCCAGGCGCGGGAGATTGGTGATGATGGCACCTTGCTTCCTCCTGGTGACAATGATCCCGAGGGTAACTTTGTGCTGGGCGCGGTTCTCAGTCGTCCCGCAGAAGTAGAGGACGCTCCCGACACCACCGAGGAAGCACCTGACGCCGAGGCAACAACCGGGGACGCCGAGGAAGAGACCTCTGAAGCGGAGGAAAACCCTGAAACCCCAGCGGAAACATCCGAAGCAGACGCGGAAACGCCTGAAGCTACTGCCCTTCCCCCCGAAGCCCGCATGGTGGTCATTGGTAACTCCAGCTTCATCACCGATGGCATCATCAGTCAGCAACTCAATCGGGATGTTTTCCTCAACGCCATCAACTGGCTCAGCCAAGACGAAACTGCTAGCCTCGCCATCCGAGCCGCCGAACCCACGAACCGTCGCATTCTCCTCTCCCCCATTCAACAAATCGGTCTGGCGATCGCCGCCATGGGTCTTCTCCCTGCCCTCGGTCTGGGGCTAGCCATCGCCAGCTGGTGGCGACGCCGATGAGGATTGGATCAGGGCAATGGGTGGATGGGTGGATGGATAGATGGATAGATGGATAGATGGGTGGAATCGCGTTCCGTAATCTTCAAGCTTTACTCCCTCTCTCTCATCCATTCATCCACCCCCAAATTCCCCTCCCCTTGCGCATTTCATCTCTCTGTGGTTCACTCACGTAGTACAAAGTCGATGCAACTCAAACGCCAAAACATCCTACTCGTCCTCACTGCGTTCGTCCTCGGGGGTGCGGTGCTACTGACGCGATCGCCCAACGATGCGACCACCTCCGACACCACCACCAATCTGTTCGCCTTCGAAGAGCGGGATATTCAGGCTCTAGACATCGACACGGTGGCTCGTGACTTTGCCTTCGAGAAGGATGAAAACGGCATCTGGCTGATCACAGAACCCGAAGAGGCGATCGCCAATGACGCCACGGTCGCGTTTCTCGCCAATCTGCTGGCAACGTCTTCCAGCAATCAAACCCTTTCCACCACTCCCGATGACATTTCCACCTACGGGCTCGATCGCCCCTTTGCCACCGTCAATATCACCCTCGAAGATGGCAGTACCCATCAACTCGTCCTCGGCACCTTCAACTTTGACCAGAGCCGCCTCTATGCCCAGGTCGATCCAGCTTCCGAAGCCGCCGAAGCCGCCGAAGAAATTGATGTGCTGCTCGTCCCTGCTGACTTTGAGACCGCAATCAATCGCCCGCTAGAGGACTGGCTACCAGAAGAGGAAGAGGCGGCTGAGCCAACTGAAGGTGAAGCCGAAGCGGCGACCGACACGCCCGAGGAAGAGGTGGAAGAAGTGCCAAGTGCAGAGGAATAGGGACATATTACGAAAATTTCCGAGATTTATGCTGAGTACTTGACCCTCTTGCCAACTGGAAGCTTTACCATGACAGTAATTCTGCAACGCACCGCGTCCATTCCCCATTCCAGTTTTGCGGAGAGACGATAATGAAGTATGAACTAACGGTTCCCGATATGGCCTGCTCTGCCTGTGCCGATACCATTTCTAAGGCTGTGGTAGCGCTCGATCCATCCGCTAAGGTCTCTGCCGACACCGAGACAAAGCATGTCGAAATCGAAACCACGATTCCTGAAGCATCGGTCAAAGAAGCGATCACCACCGCAGGCTATTCCATCGCTTAGCCATTCAAGGGGCATTGGTGATTTTGGGGATGATTTTTTGAGAAGGAGCGCGTATTACGCGCTCCTTCTCAAAAAATCATCCCTGGATTCTGCAACCCCATTCAAGGAGTCTTGACGACTAAGGCAGAGGGTTTAGCCATACTCGTCTACTCAAAAAATTGGACATTGCTGATTGAGAGGATGATTTTTTCTGCGAAGGGGCATGGTACGCCCCTTCGCAGAAAAAATCATCCTTGTCTCTGTGGTTCGTTTCTGAGTGTGCTACTGCTCCAAAATACAAGCCGCATCAAGCAGCTTCACCGGCTTTACGTTGTCAACTTCAACGACGACACAGTTGGGTGCAACTCTCGCTAATGCTGGGAGTCGCCCCTCACCGAGGCGTTGTATGAGGCGATCGCGCATGATGGGGAATTGGAAGAAGACATCTTCGCTCAAGTAAGTCAAATCAGTGAAGTTGTGATCGATGAGCCAGTAATCGACCCCGTATTTTTCAATAAACTGCTTGAGTCCATCCAATTGGGGTGCATATTGCGCCGAAATGTTTTCCAAGAGCCGTTCTTCGACTTGTTGGAAATATCCGGTGTGATAGGGTAAAACGAAGCCACCCCCACCAACCAGCACCGAGCGTTTGGCGAAACTGGGTAAGTTGTTGACCTCAGGGCTGAGAGAGGCCACCAAAATATCTTTGGGCTGTGCCGACAGGTACTCATACACCTCGGGATAGATCCCTTTGGCGTAGCGATCGATCGGAAAGTTCTCTCGGTCAAACTCCAGTTGGTATGGGTTCACCAACAGTATGGTCAGGGCGCAGCTCGCCCCTGCGAGCGCTGCAAAAGCACGCAAAGATTGGGCGATCGATTGCCGATTGACTAGCCATTTCATTACCCGATCCCAGGCAATGACTAGGGCAACCCCCGCCGAAACCGCCATCACAATCCGAATGCTGTGTTCGCCATAGCGATTTGGCAAGTGCAGCCGAAAAACCAGCGCGTGGGCAACAAAGAACCAGCACAAGGAGACAATCAGAGCTTGTGGAACAACTAAGGCTTCGGGGCTGACCCGTTGTGCCAGGGTAAAGCGTTGGCGTCCCCAAATCACGAGGGGCAGCATCAGGCCCAGCCCCAACTGGGGGAGGGCAAAGGAGATATCACACCATTCCGGCGGTAGGAACCCACTCCGTTTGCCACAGGCCCAGAATCGCGTAAAGTGGTTGCGAAAAAAGCGTGACCATCCTCTGTTACCTAATGTGGCCATGTCCTGGGCTTCAGCCCGGGTCAGGATGGGGCCATAGACCGAAGGCTCCAGAACGTAGGGCAGCATAATGCCAACGGAAACGGCAATGCCCAATAGATAGAAGCGGAGTTCGGATGCGGATGTTAGACCCAAGCGGTAATTTTTGATGGTGAACAGCCGCATGAAGAGGATGCCGCTGGAAATCAGTACCATTTGTGGGTAAAACAAGCCCATTAGCACGATCGCCCCTAAGTAGGGGAAAAGCGATCGCCGCATCATATAGTACAAAAATGCCGTAAATAGAGGATACACAAAAGCGACTGGGGTACCTGACACCACATCATCGCGCAACCATAGATTCTGGTTGATTAAGGTGGCGGAGATGAAAGCAGCGACGGGCGATGGCAGAAACTGCATCGCTCCCAAGAAGGTGTAGACCGTCGTAATCAACAACAAGACTGGGGGTAGCAGCTTGTTAAAGACAACTGGATCAAAACCAATTTGGCTGGCCAGCCAGTAAAGGGTGGAGTAACCCCAGGGCGCAACGCTTTGGAAATAGTCTGCCAGCAAGTCATTGGGGAATAGTTCCGGGTCGACAAACCGCTGCATCCAAAAGACATGCTGACGCGCATCATCCTGCATCAGGTACGGATAGCTGAAGGACTGAAACAGGACAGGGATGCTATAGCTGAGCGAGACGAGCAAGCTAAGACCGAGCCACAGGTAACGTTGCTGAGCCGAAACTTCGCTGCCGAGATATTTGCGGAGATAGGACACGTCCATAAAGCGCGCCATGGATGCAGAGGGTGAGCGTTTAGGGGAAAAAAGAGCCACAGGTGTTGTGTATTTTCAAACAAGGGGGTTGAAACAAGCCGAATAGATCCGAAAAGCCAGAGGAAAGCTGGCCGAGAGTTGGCCGAAAAGCAAGGACGATGAGTAACGACGATTCCAGAGAACTGAACCTTAGCTAACGATTACACGAGCGCTATGTCAACACCCAACAGGACAACGTTTGCTGAGAGATTAAGTTGCCTCCGCAGCGACTCGCCTCCTGGCGAGAGGGTTTGGAGGCCAGAACCCTTGATGGAAGGCTCAAATCACGGGGTTGCAGAATCCAAGGATGATTTTTTCTAAGAAGGGGCGTACTACGCCCCTTCTTAGAAAAAATCATCCCCTCAATCAGCAATGCTCAAATCACGGCTGTGGATGATCGCGGCTAGGCGATCGCCCAGTAGCGATCATCATTTCGATGACATGCGGATTTCCTGTGCCAGTTTGAGGTACTGTCCTAGGAAGGGCAGCCCACCCAGGGCGGGTAGAAAGTAGCGCGAGGTGGTGAGGACTCCTAGGGCAGCTCCCACCGCTGCTGGCATGTAGGGTTGGTAGAAGGCGATGAGGGCTGCATCGCGGGTGCCGACCCCCGCAAAGGTGAGGGGCAGCAATCCGGCGAGGATAGCAAGGGGCGACAGAGCAAGGTTTGCCAGGAAGGGAACATCGGCTCTGAGTGACAAAGTGAACAGCCAAATCTGTAGCAGGTGCAAGAACCAGATAAAGATGGAGGTGCCTGCAATCAAGCTGAGGCGACGGCGATCGCCCCAGAAATAATCATGCATTTCTTTCCAGGAATAGCTGAGCTTATTGATTTTGAGCTTCAGCTTTTTTGGGGCAATCTGGTGAGCCCGCTTGAAGAAAAACTGAGCAAATCCTGGTGATCCGAGTAGCAATAATCCTAAGACCAGCCCGGTGGCAACACTCACCGTCATGCCCCAAAACAGCCAATCTTTTGCGGGGTAAAGCAACAATCCAAAGACACACCAGAGTAGCAACGAGAGCATGTCGCAGGCTTTTTCAAACACCACTAGCGACAGGGCAAGGGAACCCGTGAGATGGCCGCGATCGCGCATAAAGTAAGCCTTGGCAATGTCGCCCATCTTTGAGGGCAACACCATATTGAGGCTACTGGCTGCCAGGATGAGTCGATTTGATTCGCCAAAATCGAGCCCTTGGGTGGTGTCGGGAGAGGCGGGCATCAATTGCTGCAACCGCCATGCTGTAAACCCCGTGAGCGGCACGACCATGCCCAGGCTGACAGCCAGCCAGAGGCGATCGCTCTGCCGAAACACTTGTAGTAGTTCAGCAAAATCAATTTGCCAATAGATCAGCAGCAAAATTGCCAGACTGACCCCGATCGAAATTAACCGCTTCATGCCAAACACCTCCTCATCGCCAACACAGTAGCATGGGGGTGCAAGCGTTGGCTGAGGAAGGTGTGCAGTCAGGCATCTCGTCCCAATTCTATGAAAACCAAAACCCGATCCTTTGTTGAAACTCTTACACTGCAAGGGGTTCAAAAAAGGATCTGTAGCAGGTTCTGAGCAAATTGGGATTCGATCAGCGGAGTCTGGATTAAGCCCAAACTTCGCTCAGGAGTTTGGGCACCTAAACCTAAGAGCAGTATCTGACGAGGGGTTTATTGAAAGGCTTGTGCCAGGCCGCTACCCACATCTCGCGATGGCAACGGTAGCCGTTGAGCCGCCTGAACGAGCTCTGTCCAGAGTTCGCTGCCCTTCGCCCCTGTTGCTTGGGCAAAAAGCGCGGCAATTCCTGCAACATGAGGCGTTGCCATACTCGTTCCGCTAATGGTGTAGTACCGCTCGGGCATCGGCCAAGCAGAGAAAATATCAACGCCGGGTGCAATCAAATCAATTTGTCCACCCCGAGCGTTCAGCCCTCCATTGGAGAATTGGGCG
Source organism: Vacuolonema iberomarrocanum LEGE 07170 (assembly GCA_015207365.1). Lineage (GTDB taxonomy): Bacteria > Cyanobacteriota > Cyanobacteriia > Elainellales > Elainellaceae > Vacuolonema > Vacuolonema iberomarrocanum. Next base: position 49,454 of record JADEXA010000038.1, on the reverse strand, counting down.
ACTTGTAGGGCTTCATTGAGTGCACCGATCGCCATGATGGATGGGCAGTTTGCCGGATGGCTGACGGGCTGGATAATGTCGTTGTCGCGCCAACTGTCGTTGCCAGCGGCGGCAATGATGAGCGTGCCCCGGCGCAGACTCCGTTTGCCAACCCGCTCATAGACGCGGGAAAAACCCTGACCAGGCTGCACCCGTGCCCCCAGCGACATAGAGATAATGCTGCATCCATTGGCGATCGCCCAGTTGATGCCTGCTAGAATGCCGCCATCAGAACCTGCCCCGGCATCACTCAGCACCTTCCCGGCATAAATCTCGCATTCGCTCGCAACACCATAGCGAGGAGAGGTCTCTCCCTGCCCGCCGCAGGCTGTACCGATGCAGTGGGTGCCATGCCCATTGCCATCCTGCGCGGTTTCGCCATCAATAAAGGACTTGCTTTGAACCGAACGATTGGCAAAATCGGGATGTTCCAAATCCATGCCCGTATCCAGTACCGCTACCCGAATGCCGGCTCCAGTGTAGGTGGAGGTATCAACGCGGGTTCGTTGCAAGCCCCAGGTGATTTTTTCAATCGGTGTGTTGATGTCAGGGCATTCTTCGTCCGCCCGGCGGAACCCGGCGTCCTCCGAAGAAAGATGCCCGATCAGAAGCTCAATCGCATCCCGGTAGCCTTTGAGGTAGTCCAGTGAGACATTAATGCTTTTCCCAGCGGCTAACGAACGGATGGCCGCGGGTTCGGCGGGCAGCATACGGCGGAAGGGATCTGATTCTGGGAGGGCATAGATGACCCGCTCTGGCTCCATGCTCAGGGGTAGGTGTTCGCTCACCGTGGCGGTGTTGAGCGATCGCACCTGATCTTGATCGAGGGACAACACCATCACGCCCAGCTCGTCCAGCATGATTGAATTCTCGGAGGCCAGTTCTTCAGCCGCGATCGCCCGATCCTCAAAATCTCCTGAGTGGGCGAACTCTGAAACACCTGTTGCATTTTCGACAGCTTGGACGCCAGCGCTGATGTCATCATCCTCCAACGCCACCAAATAGCGCCCGGTGGTTTGGGGGGTAGCAGGGGTCGGCGGAATGTTGATCATAAAGCGGTGTACTCCTTGATGGTTCACCATGAGTCTACGCTTCCCCGCTGAAAAATCACGGAAATTTGCCTGAATTGAAAATTAATATTCACAGGGAGTGAAGCCTGTAATCATGCCTGGCTTACACCCTTCAGCGTTTCCACGAAAGGTCTCCGCAAGCATCTCATCTTCTGGCTGGGGTTCAGGTGTTCATCGGAGATGGCTTTGGTAAGGGCTTGGCTCGCCGCCTAGAAACGATGGGGATGGAAGGTGTTTCGACGGCTGAGACGGATCTGAATGAAGCGGTTCAGGGCTACCCGATAGTTTGCTATCCCGCGAAGGTCCTGAGCCTCGTCCGCAAGACCCAAGCAAGGCCCAAGACTGCCGTGTGCAGATCTGTAAAGTAAAGTCCGGTATGCGATGACGCCGTAGGTGCAGCCTGCGATCAAGCCGCGTCCCAAAAATCGCCGCCATTTTTACGCAGAGTTACCACCTTGAGAGCGGTACCATCCTGCGAAATGGCGGCATGAAGGATGTAAATTTGTCGCTAGATGGGGCGATCGCTTTTACATGTCGTTGTAAAAGTCTTCAAGTACCTGCATTAATTGCTGCTGAGCGTTATCAGGGATGAGGTCGCTCAGCGGCAGTTCGCGCTTGCCACCCCCCAGCTTGATGAGCGTCGTCGTCAAAATTTGGTCAACGCGCTCCTTGGAGGGAACCCCATCGCTGAGTAGGGGATACAGTTGCTCTGCCAGCAAGGTGTGAAGGCGAGCTTCGCGTAGGTAGAGGTGCCACTTTGCAACGTCAATGTAGATGTTTTCGCCAATCCCCGCCGCCAGGGATTCAACAGCAGCAGATGAATTAGAATATGCCATGGGTCTGGTGTGCAACATGTTCGACAAGCCCAGCCTACTATTTGCTGTCTGTCTTCACATCTACACTTTGAACGAAGGCATGGCTGATTGAGGGAATGATTTTTTCTGAGAAGAGGTGCGGTATGCCTCTTCTCAGAAAAAATCATCCTTGGATTTTGCAACCTTTGAACGAATATATAGCGCTATGCGCGTTAATTAAGTACGGTTGTGTGGGGCGCGCCGCGCCCCACACAACCGTTGCTGTGCTTAATGCGGTTGCACACCGCTATCAAACCAGCAGGAAGGCTAATTTTTCCCGTTTCAGGATGACGCTTCCAGGCTTTGTAATTCGGTATTTGTGGGGGTTTCTACACTGGACTAAGATTCAGGGCGATCGCGACCTAAGGAAACCCGCCAGTTCTACCGCAAGATCCTGTGTCAAGCGCAATTCAATGGTTAATCTAAAGTTGGGGTTGTACTAAAATTCGCTTCTCTCGTTAGACATTTAGTGAAATATTCCTTTCCTCTTCCATGCCGCAGAAACTTTCCAAGCCAGATCTAAACAAAGTGTCGGTCGAGCAGGCTCGCCTGGAGTCTGCCCGTATGCAAGATGTGGTAATGCTGGTGGACAACTTGCTTCGCAACGAAGAAGCCACCATTGGCATGATTGTGGATTGCTTGTATGACATTGGTTCGGTGCGGCTGATTCACCAGAAGGTAGAGCCGCCGATTTTGCAAGATGTGACGAAGCCGATTGCTCAACTGTCCAAACCTGCTGTTCGTGCCATTGCTTTACGCTGGCTCAAGAAAAACTGTCCCGTGCTGTTGGCAAACTGGCTGTATTCAAAGGTGAAGTTTGACAAGCCAAAATCTGCACAGCCGTCCAAAAAATTAGAGGAAGCGGCCAAACGAGAGCATGACGAAACGAGTGCCGCTCCGGTTGCCGATAATTTACTGCAGTCCCAAGCCGCGATACCCCCTGCATCGCCTCTGTCCCAGACACCTTACCCTCCAGGTGCGGCCTCTCCGATTGAAGCGGTGCAGGAGAGTGATGATGGAACCGATCCGGTAATACCCGCTCCATCACAAGCGCCAATGGTTCCGGAAGCTACCGCTGTTGCTAATGGAGATTTGGCGGTTCCAGCTACCAATCGTTCCGAGCTCGGAATTGTGCCGCTGAGCGAATACAATCGAGCGATCGCCCAAATCAAGTATCGCGACAATGAATTGCGCCGTCTCCGCGCCCAAGTGCGGATTTTCATGGCACTGGTCTTGGGGTCGGCGATCGCCATGGGTGGGCTACTTCTGTCCTATTCTCCTAGCACTGAACTGAGCCAGCCGACGATCACCAGCCAATCGCGAGTCGAAGAGTAGCCCTAAAGGATCGGGGTTACAGAATCCAAGGATATATGTTTTGAGAAGAGGCGATCCGCCCCTTTTCAAAAAACTATCGCAATGCCAAAGGGTCAAGCTATGGCTTTGACTTGGGCAACGGCGGTGCGGTGGCGGGGGCTATTGCGCACGATGGTAGGTGATTCGAAGCCAGCGTCTTCCATTGCTTTTGCCAGATCCAGCCCAAAGTACTGATCCAGATAGGGTTCAGTGCTTTTGAGGAGGGTCAAAATATAGGGCGGCATTTTGGCATAAATCTCAGACTGGGGATTCATGTCCATAATTGCTAGGGTGCCACCTGGACGCAGCACTCGTCGAGCCTCTTGCAAGATCGCCTGAGCAGCGGATTGCGGTAGTTCATGGAAAAGCAGGTGAGCCGACACCAGATCCATGCTGGCGTCCGGCAGCCCTGTTGCTTCTGCGGCTGTATGGCACCAAGTAATGGGGGATTTCCCTTCAGCGGTGCGGGCTTGAGAACGGTAGCGGGCGATCGCCAGAAAATAAGGTGACAAATCGACCCCCGTTAGCTGAGCTTGGGGAAAGGTCTCCTGCAACGCAAAGGTACTCATTCCTACACTGCAACCAATATCAAGAATAGTTTGGGGATTCTGGGAGAGCTGATCCTGCAATGCGTCGTGGTAACTCTGACGCAGACGGGCATCCCCCTCGGCTCCTGCGCCATCCCAAATGCGGGCATGAACCGCATGGGCTGCAACCTCTACCTCCATGGCAGGCTCCCAGCCCAAATTTCCCTCCTCGTAGGCGTGGAAGGAGCAGGTGTAGTAGTCGGGATACTCTAGATCAGCGTTAGTTACTGCAGCCAGTTCGCGATCCCAATCCGTTGAAAATTCGGTTGTTGTCCCCCGTGCGCGGAGATTTGCCACCTCATCTCGCCAATAAACCCCGATGGATTCCGCCCGCTTGATCATCATCTCGCGGGCGCGATGTTTTGCCAGATTCGCCAGAGGACGAATAGCCAGTAAGCCGTTTACGAGCTGGGTTGCCAGCCGGGATGACAGGCTGTTGGTCGTTGCCGTAGGGGAAGAAGAAACAGTCATATCAAAAGCTATCTGAATCGGTTGGATAGTAAAGATTCTGACGCTCAGATTAACCGATTTCCCTGGGACAGATCTAGCCTTTGGCTGTTGCCTTGCCCATGGATGCCTGCTTTATATGAGAAACCAATTATCAGTTGTGCCCGCTGCATGGCATACAGCGGGCACAACTGATAATTTTTAGGTTATGGATATTTACCAGATTTGATATTAGCGGGATCTAGCGAACACCTGAGTCCAATAATGGCGATAGTTGACCTTTCCTGTATCATTGCTGAGCATCTTGTAACCCAAACCCATTTGGTTTGCGTTGGGATCGAGGATATTGGCTCGGTGCCCTGGACTGTTCATCCAGCCTGCCACAACGGATGAGGCGGTGCTGTAGCCAGCGGCAATATTTTCTGCAACCCGCGACCCGCCGTAGCCTGTGCGTCTGACACGCTCGGTGCTGCTAGAGCCATCCTTTCCGGTGTGGCCAAAGAAATCTTTCATTGCCATATTGATCGAATGGGTTTGGGCGGCCCCATTGAGTTTGCTATCCAGCCGGACGGGGGAGAGGCTATTTTTCCGACGTTGTTGGTTCACGAGTTGCAAGATTTCTTGACGGATCTGCCCTAACTCAGAGGTGGCTGAGGAGTTGTTTCCTAGCGTTCGGGTGCGGGCAAACATGCGATAGCGAGAATTGCCTCGGTTTCGGCTAATGCGTAGAAAGTAGGTGCCTGGAGCCAGGTTTACATTCATGCGCCGTAGCTGATTGTTGCGGGAGCTGCGCTGCCCAATTAGGTCTCTGGCATCGAGGCGACCATTGCTGTTAGTGTCTTGGAGCAGTTCCATCTGAACCCCTTTTTGTCTGCCCCGAATACCTGTGAATAGCCGACTCCGCTGACCCAATTTGAAGGTGAAGTAGTCTGCGAGGTCTGTGTTTCCGACCCATTCACGAATGTTAGTGTTAGTGGACCGCAGGGACAAGTTTCTTGCCTGCAACATCGTGTTCCCAGTGCGATCGGCGGGCATAGTCTTCATTCCTCACTGTGGTTGGTCGGAGCGTCTAGACCATCCTGAAAATCTGGAAGAATGGCTGAATATGACGCTCGTACTTTCAGTAAATGAAGACTTAGATAGATCGTCACCCAAGGATTCACGGAAGCCGAAACCCGTAGAATTGCGGGGCTCTAAGGGAAGTTTCAGAGTGGCATCTTATACCTGAGATCTGAGTACAGGACAAAACCCAAAAAACCCTTGATTTTGTGTAGCGCGGGTGCCGCCCGCGCTACACAAAATCAAGGGTTTTTTGGGTTTTGTCCTGTACTTAGACCTGAGATGTTGGTTGCAGGCGTTGCCGATCGGTTGCCATAAGGACTTTTGCTAGGCGCGGAAGTAGGAGCGACGGGCGTCGAACCAGAGATCGAGTCGGTTTTTAATCCAGGGAAGACGATCGCGCTCTCGTTCGCGCCAATCTTGGGCGATCGCCCGCCCCTGCTCTGCCATTGAGGGGGATGGGAAGGGCAGATGCTCCAGGGCAGAAAGGCGAATCTTTTGGTGGAACATGAGCAGAAACAAACTACCCCACTCCTCCGCCTCCGCTCCTAGAATTTGCCCACCGCGAATGCGTCCGTTGTGCTGCACGATGAGCCGACATAGACCGCTCGTTTGGGCGCGGAGTTGGGCTTTGGGAAGGGATTTGAGAGAAGGCTGGAGGATATGGAAGCGATCGCCCAATTGCTGCTGTGCCTGCGTCTCCGTCAATCCAAAACAGATTAGGGGTGGTTCTGTTGCCATGAGTTGCGGAATGTTGGTCGGGGCTGGGGCACGAAAAACCGGGAAAAACAGAGCGTTTTTGAGCGCAATATCGGCGGTTTGCCGTGCCAGCGTGAGAGATTCGCTAGGACAGCTATAAATTCGATGATTGGCCGTTTGCAGACGACGACTGGTTGGAATGACGCCGTTCTGCAGGGTGATGCCAGCGGCAGCGAGGTTGAGGTGGGCGGTGTCGGGACTGCGATCGCCAGTGACCAGAATCTGCTCAGCGGCGATCGCTCCAAATTCCGTCTGCACAATACGTTGATTTGCTGCCATCCGACAGCGTTCGATCGGTGTGGGAGCTAGAACTCGCACGCCTTCTGCTTCCAGCAATGCTTGGATGGGAGTGGCGATCGCCGCATCCCGATCCGGTAACAGGGGTGTGTCTGAAATCAGCGTTACAGCAATGCCACAGCGAGTGAGTCCCTGTGCCAGTTCGCAGGCCTGTCCATCATTTCCCAAAATCGCCAGAGTTTTGGGAGGATGTTGCCAAAATGCAGTATCCGCCAAAGCTTCTGGCGTCAAAGGTTGGGTATTATCCAGGCCAGGAATGTTGGGTAGGCGAGTATGTTGGGGGAGGAGCAGGAGAAAAGTGCGCGATCGCAAAATTCGCTCCCCTACGCGTACGCCCAGGGTTGGGCGGTTGCAGAACTCCGCTGTTCCTGTCAGCCAGTCCACTCCCAGCGAGAGCAGCGGGGTAATGCCATTTTCCTCATCCAAAACCTGGGCAACTTGGCGGGCCCATTTGTGAACACTTGTTCCCAGTTGCCCTCTGGTGGGTACGGTCTGGCTGAGTGGGTTGGGATAGCCACCTACCCTGAGGGCGTGGGGTAACAAATTAACAACTGGCGTCATCTTCTCACGGGGCTCGACTAGCGCGACCCGTGCCTGGAGCTTGGCCGCATGTTGGGCAATTTCACGCCCGACAGCCGTGCCGCCTAAAATCACCAGGTCATAATCAACAGCCATGTGCGCCAGGGTGGAGAGACGACAGGACAGCGTGAAGGGCCGTCAGCAATCGCTGATTTTCCTCTAACGTGCGGACAGCGACGCGGAAATAGCGATCGCCCAACTCCGCAAAACTCATGCAATCGCGAATCAAAATCTGGTGCTCTTGCAATAAACGCTGTTGCAGGAGCGGAACAGATGCCTCTGCCCGCACGAGTAGAAAATTCGCGGCACTGACCAATGGCTGCAGGCCAGGAATGGCGGTAAGTCCTGCCCAGAGTCGCGATCGTGCGTCCGGGAGCCAATCCCAGGTGCGCTGCTGAAAGGCAGGATCAGCTAGAGCGGCGATCGCTGCAACTTCGGCCATACTATTCACACTCCAGGGATCGCGCCACCGTTGCCAGCGCCGCAGGGTATCGGGATGGGCGATCGCATAACCGAGGCGTAGCCCGGGCAAACTGTAGAACTTGGTGAGCGATCGCACCACCACTAAATTTGGAAAATCTTGCACCCAATCCACCACACTTTCCGCCGGATCGTTTCCCAAGAAATCCATAAAGGCCTCATCCACAACCACCCGCTCATGGGTTTCAAGATAGGGACGCAGAGATTCCCGCATGAATAGCCAACCCGTTGGGTTATGGGGATTATTGAGGAGCAGCCCGTGAGGGTGCAACTCTGAAGGGAGAGGCAGTACGGGCAGCGATATCGGAAGGCTGGAGGGAGGATGTGCGACCTCCAGCGGCACGCCTAGCCAGTGGCCGCCGAAGGTGCGGAGTGCCCGGAAGTAGTCTCCAAATCCGGGCGTTAGGATTGTGGTCTGTTCCAATCCTGAAAGGTCGCGCCCTGCCCAGGTCAGCAGTTCCGCTGCCCCATTCCCCGGCAAAATCCAGTCAGGGTGAAGGCAATGGGCATTTGCTAATGCCTGACGTAGGGCGCGATACTCTGGGTCCGGATAATGCCGCAATTGTTCCCAATTGGATTGGATAGCGGCGATTGCTCCTGTCGGTGGCCCCAGAGGATTAATGCTGGCCGAAAAATCGACTAGCGAAAAGGGGGAACAGCCAGCGAGCGAGGCCGCCCAAGTCAAATTCCCCCCATGCGCAGGTTGCGCTGAATTTAGGTAACTTTGCACAGATTCGACAACTACTTCTCAGGAGCCACCATTTCCTTGAACTGCTTTCCAGCAGAAAACCCAGGAACCATGGTTGCAGGGATTTCCATTGCTTCGCCGGTTTTGGGGTTGCGACCTTCGCGAGCTTTGCGATCGCGCCGATCAAACGACCCAAACCCAACCAGCGTCACTTTATCACCCTTCGCCACGACTTCCATGATGGACTCGATCGTTGCTGTCAGAACGGCATCCGCGACTTTTTTGGTTACGCTAGCGCGTTCTGCAACCATGTCAACCAATTCACCCTTGTTCATAAGACTCTCCTTTCCTTTTGTTTCTGATGTGTTAGGTGATTTGAAATATCGATCCTCAGACCGACAAATTGACCTCTTGATTCAGGTTTTTCACCAGAATGGCTGAAACCCTTATGAGCCAAGATTTTCAATGCCTAATTCTAGTTGCTACTTCCAAAATGTGGATCGCTAAAACCTTTAATTTATGTAGCTTTCCCGCTCATTTTGAGGAGTTGAGGGCGATTCTCGAAAAAATTAACTCGATTTTCGGCTGATAAAGCTGATAAAAGCTGTAAAATCAGTGATTTTTGGTTATTTAATCTATGAAAGCTGCGAATTACGCAAAAAAAGTCTTGTATTTTCGTTTCTGCGAGATTTTCCATTCTTTAAATTGAATTGATTAGAATCCCTAATTTTTCGAGATTTTGGGGCTTATTGCTGTTCTATAGCAGGCTTACAGCGCCTGTTGCTTAGGAGTAGCGCAACGTTTTGTGCTCTAGTGAACAAGTCAAAAGAGAGAGCAGTCTTCTGAACAAGAGGTAAGTAGCTCGGCACGATGAAAAACCAGACTCTAAAAACCTGTGCCGCCCGCAGCGCGGGCGGCACAGGTTTTTAGGGTTTTAGGTTTAATTGCACCTGCCAACTTAGATATCTTCTGAACAATCTCACAATCGCTCCAAATTTCTCTTATTTTCTCCCACCAGCTTTGCCCATCTAGGTTGAGACGTTCTCAAGCATTAATCTGGAGCAATCGTTGACCTGGAACTCTGAGTACAGGACAAAACCCAGAAAACCCTTGATTTTGTGTAGTGTGGGCGGTGCTCACACTACACAAAATCAAGGGTTTTAGTCGGGGTTCGATTTTTTGTCCTGTACTTAGCCTGGAACTATTAAAGAGAACTCGGATCAATCCGAGAGCCATCAATAAAAAGATATAGCGCTGTGCTTAATGAACGCGCACAGCGCTATAGTTCTTCAACCTGCCTGGACTTACGCGTTTTGTTGATTTTGTGGCCGCGACGCGGCCACAAAATCAACGAATTTATTCAGGATGACGCAAGTTTTGCGTAAGTCCTGCCTGATTCGTAAGGGAGAACCCGGATTAGAAGGAGAGTTCTTCAACTTGAGTGAGTTCTTCTTGCAAGACTTGCTCATAAATATAGGGAAGGGAGCTGCTTAGGTCATTCGTCTCAATGCCGTAGCCCAAGCTTGTCCAGGTTGGCGACAGAATATAGAGGACATCGGCCAACTGGCCGTCTCGCAACAAGGTGCCTAAGTCTACTCCCCAGGCATATGGATCGTTCAACCAGTCATGAACCACCTGATCCTGATGCTCTGGGGCAAAACTGTAGGCTCGCCACAACCACCATCCATCAGGATCAGGGTGGTAGAAATGGGCTTGTTCTTCCCAGGTTGTTGTGATGAATTGATAGCGTCCGGCAGCAGTGGTGCAGTCACCCACGTTGGGCCCTGCCACGATAGGCACGCAACGGTCAGGATGGCGACTCAAATCTGTAATGCGATCGCCGCCGTAAATTAAAGAGTAAGGCTGCGGATCATTCGCTTCGCTGTAGGAAATCGTTCGCATGAGTGCTCGAATATAGGGATCGCCCCCTTCCATGACCAGAGGTGCTGGGTCAAAGGACTCCCAGCGGGGATCAAAGGGCGATCGCGCGTCAGGGTTGCGGATATACTGCAGCACAGCGAGTGCCATTCCTGCCAGGAGCCCAATGCGCACGAGACGTCCCATCGAAGAGGGCGATCGCGCAGATGAAGGGGGAGGGGGAGATAGGTCGTGCTTATTCGTTGCACTCACGGGCGATTTTCCTCAAACCCGGGAATCAACGACCGGGTCAGACATCGTACCCACACTAGCAAAAAGTTCGGAAAACGGTTTCTCAGAGGCATCGGGGCGCGCCACAATTTCTAGAATCTTGTTGTGGGTTGCCATGTCGAACAATGCCTCGATACAGACTTGTGCCACCTTGCTGCGGGGAATGCGTCCTTCGGATAAGGTATCGGCTCCCTGCATGACAATGACATCCTCATTGTCGGCATCGAGCAACCCTCCAGGGCGCACAATCGTATAGGTCAAGCCGCTCTGGATCAGATCTTTTTCGGCTTGCTTCTTCCAGTACAGCACCAACCAAAACAGGTTGAGCGGATGGAAAAACTGGGAGACGCAGAGAGAAGATACAAAGACAAACTGCTGAATATTTTTAGCCTTTGCGGCATCAATTAAGTGGCGAGTACCTGCGTAATCAACCTGATAGGGGCCAAAGGGATCAACGCTGGGCTTGGCGCCTGTTGCACAGAGTAGAACGGTCGCATCGGCGATCGCATCTGCTAGTTGTTCAGGCTTCGACACATCGCCAACCACAAGTTCTGCCTCGGGGGGCAACATCTCGGTGGCTTTCTCGCGATCGCGTACCAGTGCCCGCACCGGAATTTCTCGCTGCACCAACTGCTCGACAATGCGCCGTCCGGTTCGTCCCGTTGCTCCTGCTACAAATGCTTTCATCGGTTTCGGTTAAACAACTAATGAACAACTTACACTATGGGACGGATGCAGATAGTCAAGCCTCACCGTTTCGACCCATTTCTAGCCGGATGGACCATTACGAATTGCAGCCGATATCAATAGAGTTGGAGTAATGAATGTTGGAGTAATGAATGTTGGAGTTATGTCTGCCATTTGTCCGGCGATTATGCTAAAACTCACGCAAATCTCAGCCGATTCGACAAAATAGGAAATTTACTGGCGATCGCTCGGTAAATTTTCCGAAATCTCGTGTTTCTTTGTCGAATCCAGAAAAGAACTTCTGAGGTTTTTTCTGGGGCTTCTCACGGCGAGGGGTGGTTACATGGTTTTGTACCAGGATATGCTAGTTTCAATGGACACTTAGCTGCCCCGTGGCTTGCTGTTTCCCTGCTTCCCTGCAATCCTGCAAGACCTTTCCAGTCTTTGGATCCTCCTGGATCTTTCCTCTCTCACTCCTCGAGTCGTGCAAAAAATGCCAGCAGGAGCTTGAGATTTGTTCCACCCACTCTGGGCTACCTTCTTTGCAGAGCGCGCGCACCATGCAAGCAAACTCCCTAGACAATCAATCATTTGACGCACCTTCTCGGGTTGCTGACTTTCCCAATGCGAGCGAAACTCACACCCCTTGCCCAGACGACGTAGCAGATGTAATGCCTTTTGATGCAACGGAACTTATCCACTTCCGCGGCTACTACACGAGCTGCATGGAAATGTGGGCACCCCCCCGCATAGTCGAAAACTATCTTGATGTGCATTCCGAGTGGTTTCGCCGCTGCGCCAGCCCCATGACAGCTGAGCCGCTGGGAGAAAATGGATATGCGCTCAGAATTGGCAAGTTTGGCGCGCTGGGCTATGAGGTCGAGCCAAAGATTGGCCTCCATCTGTTACCCCAAGGGAAAGATGGGTTCTATCGCATTGAGACGATCCCCGTTCCTGACTACACGCCGCCTGGCTACGATGTAGACTTCAAGGCCGCGCTGCACCTGATTGAACAAGCCGTTGATGAAGTGGCGGCAGCAAAACTTCCGGCCAATGCACCCCGCGTCATGTGCGGAGTGGAATGGGAACTGCATCTCGACGTCGCTATTCATTTTCCGAGGTTTATCCATGCCTTGCCCCAGTCTCTTATCCAATCAACGGGCGATCGACTGCTCAATCAAATTGTGCGGCAAGTCTCTCGACGACTCACCTGCAAAGTGCAAGAAGACTTTCACACATCCCGCAACCTCCCTTTCCCCAAGAAAGCTCGCCGCTATCCCTGGGCGCATCGTCACGCCGCCACCCCGACAGCCGAAGAGCTTAGGTAGGGCACGGAGTGGTTTGGTCGTTACGCGCCGTCGACCCTCGGTTTTGTATCCTCATCCCTGCAAGTTGACTTACCGTGCGACCAACTATAGCGGTGTGCAACCGCATTAAGCACAGCAACGGTTGTGTGGGGCGCGCCGCGCCCCACACAACCGTACTTAACTAACGCGCATAGCGCTATAACATCAAATCTGGTTAAGCAGCCGCAAAACCCAAGCGCCCACCTCAATCGCTCTGGATATGGCGGGAGAAGGTGTAGATACGTTGGGTTTCGAGGGTATCGCGCAAGGAAGACGGACGGATGTCATTGGCTTCTGCTGTCGGTGGTAGGCGGAAAATTTGACGGCTGATCTTCACCTGCAGGTTCGACATAGGATCACTGCCGGGTGAAACCAGAAATTCTATCTTCTCCAGGTTTTCCCAGGCGGCAAGTTTGTCCAGAATATGAGCGATCGCCCCTAGGGCTGGATGATCCGAGTGATGATACCAATCCGCTTCAACCCCTTGCGGCTGGTCGAAGCCGAGATGGATGATGAGGGGCGCATGATTGAACAGGGCGATCGCCACCGGACGGGCTTCTTCTTGGAGCAGGAGGTCGTGCTCCTGCGCCAAATGGCGAATTTTTTCCAGCCGTTCGTAGCGTTCGGTAACCGACTGCAAGGCATCCTGCCATTGGAGGGCGATCGTGACGAGATAGGTCTGGAGCAGCAGGTGTCCCAGTTTTTTGGCCTTCGTCGCCAGATAGGCCGCGTTGTAGGAGGTAGCCTCGATTAGCAACGGAACGCGATCGACCATCTCTAGCCCATAGCCTTTCAATCCGGCGATCTTGCGGGGATTATTGGTAATCAGCTTGAATTGCCGGACGCCGACATCATTCAGAATTTGTGCACCCATTCCGTAGTTGCGCTGATCGGCTGGGAAGCCGAGTCGTTCATTCGCTTCCACCGTGTCTAAGCCCATATCTTGCAAAGAGTAGGCTTTGAGCTTATTGATTAACCCAATACCGCGCCCTTCCTGACGAAGATAGACAATAACCCCTTCTCCCGCTTCCTCAATCATCTTCAGGGCAGACTGCAATTGCAGACGACAATCACACCGTAGAGAACCGAGGGAGTCGCCTGTCAAGCATTCGGAATGCACTCGCACCATGACAGTGTGCTCTTGGAAGGTGTCTGGATCACCCTTGACGATCGCCAAATGCTCAGAATTATCGAGGGAGTTGCGGTAGCCATAGACCTTGAACAGCCCAAATTGGGTGGGGAGATCGGCGATCGCCTCCCGCTGAATAAATCGCTCATGCTCCAGGCGGTAGCTGATTAGGTCGGCAATGCTAATAATTTTTAGTTTGTGATGGATTGCGTACTCAATTAACTCTGGCAATCGTGCCATTGAGCCATCGGGATTCTGAATTTCGCAAATTACTGACGCTGGATAGAGTCCGGCGAGTCGTGCCAGATCGACGCCCGCTTCCGTATGCCCCGCGCGCTTCAGCACACCCCCTTCACGGGCTCGCAGTGGAAAAATGTGCCCAGGTCGCCGGAGATCAGTCGGTCGACTGTTGGGGTGGATGGCGATCTGGATCGTTTTGGCGCGATCGTCTGCCGAAATGCCCGTCGTTACGCCCAAGGGCAATGCCCCATCAATGCTGACCGTAAATGCCGTTTGCTCATAACTATCCTCAAAAGCTGAACTGTTGACCATCAGTGGTAGCTCTAGCTCATCCAAGCGCTCTCCCGTCATGGCCAGACAAATCAGCCCCCGCGCTTCTACCGCCATAAAGTTGATCATGTCGGGGGTACAGAATTGGGCAGCCCCGATCAGGTCACCCTCGTTTTCACGGTTTTCATCATCGACGACAACAATACTTTTGCCAGCTTTCAGGTCGGCCAGGGCGGCTTCAACAGAGTCAAACTGGAACCCAATAGGAGCAGCAAAAGCATCTGCGGAGAGAGGCGTGTCAAAGGATTTCACAATTGTTCAGCCAACTAGAAGAAACAAACAGAGGTTACACAATAGCTTTTCAGTAGAGTGGGCAATGCCCACCTAGTACCTATCCGGTTTTCTGATGAGTAGCGGGTAAGGTTTCTGCGGTGGGCATTGCCCACCCTACTAAGCTGCATGATTTGAAGAGGAAGTTTGCGGGAATCCGGCTGTACGCAAGCATCTTTCGGAGAATGTCGCCATTCCTCTATGGTGATTATTCTAGCGATTTAGGGATATGGGATGGCGCGATCGCTCACGTCAATCCATCGATCTGCTGTGGCCCTATCACTCCTCAATTTCTTCGAGATACTGTCGATAAAGCCCTTGCACCAGGTTCTCAAGGGTTTCCTCGGGGCAACATTCCACTAGCGCATTGAATGCATCGACCAATCGGGCGGCGGTTTCGCCCAGGGTGGGGCTCAGCCCCCAGACATCTTGTGTCCAGTCGTTGGGGCGATCGCTCTCAAACACCAGACGTTCTAGCAGTTGCTTGGCTTCAGTTTTGGACAGGCTCATCGATGCTTCCTCACGCTCCGGGAGTTTCAGGTTTTAGCTCACGTTCCATCAGGGCTTCTACGGCCTGGCTTGGGGTCACTTTTTTGTGAATCAGAAGATAGACCTGATGGGCAATAGGCATAGAAATATTTTTTTGCTGGGCAATGTCAAATAGGACATTTGCTGTGTTGACCCCTTCCGCCGTCTCGCCAATTTCGGCTAGGGCCGTTTCTAACGATTGCCCCTGGGCTAAGCGGAAGCCAACTTGATAGTTGCGACTGAGGGGACTGTTGCAGGTTGCCAGCAAATCGCCTAAGCCAGACAGTCCAAAGAAGGTTTCGGTTTTGCCCCCCAGGACTGTGCCCACACGGGTGAATTCGCTGAGGGCGCGGGTAATGAGGGCGGATTTAGCATTGGTTCCCAGTTCCAGCCCGTCACTGACTCCAGCGGCGATCGCCACGACATTCTTCAGGGTGCCCCCCAACTCCGTCCCCAACGGATCATGGTGGGTATAGACCCGGAACCGTTCCGAGGCCAGAACCTGCTGCACCGTTTGTGCGGCGTCTGGCTGATGGCTGGCAACGACCGTCGCCGCTGGCAGGCCGGCTTTGATTTCCTTGGCCAGATTGGGACCCGATAGCACAACAACGGGATGCTCCGGCAAATTTTCCTGCCAGATTTGGGAGGCGAGGCAGGTCGTTTCCCCATCCAATCCCTTCGTCGCACTGACCAGGATAGTACCGGGAGCCAGCCCGATTTGTCTTACTTGCCGCGCCAGCGCGGGAACCCCTTTGATCGAAACGGCAGAAACAATGATGGGACAACCTTCTAAGGTCGCTGCCAGGGACTGATCGTGGCGACGGGACCAAAGCCGAATCTTATGCCCATTGTGCTCCAGCAGGAAAGATAGCACCGTGCCCCAGGCTCCGGCACCCAAAATTGTCAGGGTCAGTGGCAAGGAAAAATCAGGTGTTGGCACGGGGCAAACTGGAACAGAAACACATCAGACCATAGCAGATCGCCATGGGGAATCTTGAGGAAAATCAGAATGAGGTAGGGAGGACGCCGTTGCGCAGCTCAAAAAATCAGGCAGTGCATTCATCTTTCGCCGGAGATGTTGGCGATTGCTCAAGGCGGTCAAATCCTTTTCGGTGGTGCTTCTAACATGTTGTGACGGCTGATCTGATGGTGAGAGCGATCGCCCAAATTAGCCGTTAGACTGAAGCCACAAGCTGAATCAAAGCCCTAGCGTTAGGCTAAACGTTTCTCCAGTCGTAAATCATCTACGGCTAGAGCGAGAAAAATGGCAAGAGCAAGGGTGGGATCAGCAAGTCGACCGGTGCCGGCACCATTTCGCCACGGAAGTCGAGTAGTTGAACCAGCAACAGATAGCCGACGCTAAGCAACAGTGCAATGGCTCCTGTGATGATGGCGACAATTTTGGATCGAGTCATCCCTTTATTCCCTACGAGAAAGTTATTTTCTATCTGTGCCCGATGCCTACGCGGCGAATTCAGATTCCATTGGCACCCTATCTCCCTTGCGTAAAATCTTGCTCTAGATTGCTACAAACTTGGCAAAATCGGGAACAAGTAGAGACAGCACCTCCTATAACTTTACTTCTTTCTTTATCTGTTCACGGTGTCTTGTCTAGGGGGTGTTCCGGATCCCACATCGTCATTTTCCCGCACCCCATTCCCGTTGCGCTTGGGGACAAAGCCAGACTCCACTCAGACCCCTCTCCTTCTGGAAAAGGGATTTAAGGTGAGGATAAACCCAAAGCTTTCAGCATAGACTTAGCTTGAATGCGTCCCAGATTTTCCTTCTAAAACATTAATTATGGATAGCAGCGCTCCCACATCTCCCGACCCTATGCCATCGACCCAGCCGGAAGCATCGCCGAAGGTGATTCAGGTGCGGAACCTCAGCAAGGTGTATCGCACGGGTTTCTGGCTTAACCAAAAGATTCCCACCCTGAATCAATGCACCCTAGATATATATGAGGGGGAAACCTTTGGTCTTTTGGGGCAGAATGGTGCGGGAAAAACGACCTTGCTCAAGGTTTTGCTGGGTATTGTGCGGCCTAATGAGGGAACCGCAATGATATTGGGAAAACCCCTGGGCGATCGCTCCATCAAGCATCGCGTCGGCTATCTTCCCGAAAACCCCTACTTTTACGACTACCTCACAGGCTGGGAGTTGCTAGAGTACACCGCAGGTTTATTCCAGATCCCACCGGCTGAGCAAAAGAAGCGGATCCCTGATTTGCTGGACCTAGTGGGTTTGGCGCGATCGGCTGCTCAGAAAAAGCAACTGCGCCGCTATTCCAAAGGGATGATGCAACGGATCGGCGTCGCCCAAGCGTTGATTAATGATCCGGATCTGGTGTTTTTGGATGAGCCAATGTCGGGGCTAGACCCGCTGGGACGGTTTCAGATTCGCGAAATCATCCAGTCTTTACAGCAGCAGGGCAAGACGATCTTTTTTAATAGTCATGTGTTGTCGGATGTGGAGCTGATTTGCGATCGCGTTGGAATTCTGGCCAATGGCGAACTCATCTGTGTGGGTAATTTGGATGACCTGCTTGGCATGACCAATCTATATCGGGCGAAGGTGCGGGATGCAAACCCCGAAGTGCTCCGCCAGTGGATGCCCGACCTGCAATTTAAGGACGGAGCCTGGGAAGGGCACCTCAAAGGGCACCCCCAGGACTTCTTTGCCAGCCTTCATTTAATGGATGCGCAACTTGTCTCTATGTCTCTCGCCCGACCGACCCTTGAGGAATACTTTATCCAGCAGCTCCGCATTCGAGGGATCAAGAGCAGTCAGTGACGAGAGAGTGTACCCGAAAGAATTTCTGATTCGTTGATTTCTGGCTGCGTCGCAGCTACAAAATCAACAAAATACGTCAGTTCTGCAAAAATTCAGGTCTGCCAATATAGCCTTACGCATTGCGATAAAACCAGATTATTTTTGAAAACCCCGCAGCGCCGGGTTTTCAAAAATAATCTGGTTTTATCTAAGTGCTTAACGGCAGATAAAAAGCCCGGAGGGTATCGGTGTTCCACAACTCTGCAATCGTTGTCCGATACCCGTCCAGGCTCATTTAGCGTCAAGGTTTGAGTGCTCCTGGAACTTCGCTCGACGGACAAACGTCAAACAGTTCCAAGAGCCGAAGAGGGAAGCTCGGCCGGTATCGGTGTTCCACAACTCTCAATAGCTGTCCGATACCCGAGCCGAAGCATAGCGATAGGCCCGTGTCACGGGCACAAATCTGAATTGGGGTGGGTTTATTCCAAAACCTCGACACGTACCTGTGCCACACCCGAACTGACCATTCCAATCTCGCTCGCTGCACCACGTGACAGGTCAATGATGCGTCCGCCAGAGAAAGGTCCCCGGTCGTTGATGCGAACAATGACAGATTGCCCCGTATTGAGATTGGTAACGCGCACCTGAGTGCCAAAGGGCAATGTTCGGTGCGCCGCCGTGAGGGCGTTTTGGTTGAATATTTCACCACTGGCACTGCGGTTGCCGTGGAAACCGGGTCCATACCAGGACGCCATGCCGCTCTGTTCGCTGGTGCTTTGCCGTTCAGGTTCAGGCTCGGGAATCGGCTGAGGCAGCTCGAGAGGCGGCAAAAGTACAGCCATTGCTTCCGGCGAATCCAGGGGGGTGCTTATATCAAAGCCAGAAATGCTTGCCTGGAGTTCTTGAACAGTATGGGGCTGTACTTGAATGGATACGGCATTAGGGGTATCCATCGGACGGGTTGCAAGTTGCACCCCGTCAAATCGTGGTTTGATTGGCTCAAAGACCCCTGCATTAGAGGCTTCCGTTGGAAGTTGGGGCGTATAAGCCGTAGATTGAACCGTGCTATGGGACACCTCATCGGATGATGATTTAACGACAGATAAAGTTTCCGTCCACTCCTCCGTATTGACAGAATGCTGAGCGGCTTCAACCGAAGTAGTACCCAGGGTTCCTGCCAAAAGCGCAGTGGCTGCGAAGCCACTCCAAAGTTGATGATTCATAAACTCCATACTGAAAAACAGCAGAGAGTCGAGTTTGGAACACAGGTAGCTTTATGCAGTCAGATTGAGTGCAAAAGTGGCTACCGAATAGCAGTCTGACAGCGTTTCTGCAAGAGATCCGCTGGCAATGTTCACCTTGGATAAATGGGGCACTGCGTCGATTCAGAATGAATCGAGCACCCCTTCTATTTGCCAAACTCGTACTCATAACGATTTCGCAGTTGAGTTGTGGAACTGGATAACACTAGCACGATTTTTTTGTAACGGGGATCAGGAGTTCGCCGTTTCATTCCGTAACTTCATAAGAACTTCATGACGTATTGTATCGCTAAGATAGGCATAATCCCTTTTGGTAAAGGGTTTTGGCTTTTCAAGGTATTAGATTTTCTTCATGAAAACTTCATCTAAATTTAGGATTGTTTTAATATCCTTGCGCCGATTTTATGGGTGGAATTACGATCGCCCTTCACCTTGGTCGAACCTCAAGTGCTGGTTGAGCCTACAATTGCTCAGGTGAGGCTGTGCCAGGGGAATACAGGTGCTTTTTACAACAGGCGGAGTTGGGCGGTGGCGATCGCCTCTTCCGCCAAATCCTGGCGAATTTCCGATTCCGTTTCCCAATCGACCGCCATATCTGGTGTAAGCAGTGCGGCGGCAGCGGCTCGCATGTCGGCTGATAGATCGGCCAGGTGGGGGGTGTTTTTCAGATAGGCGTCGAGTGCTTCTAGGGGATCCAGGCCGTTGCTGCTGCCCAACTCTGGTAGGCGAGGGCGAGCTAGTTGGCTGGTCAGTTCGGGATAAATGCTGTACGTGTGAGCCGCTTGTAGCGCTGCTTGCAGTTGGGTCAGGTCGATGTGCTCCATCTGGTGCGATTGGAGCTGGAAGATCAGGCGGACGACAGCGTCGTCGATGGGGGTATGGGCGATCGCCGCCAATAGCTCCTGTCGGGGTTCCTCTGCTTCCGACACATCCAGGCGAATGGTATGGAACGGGCGCACGGGTAGAGCGCAAAACCGCATCTCGGCTTGCCCTCGTTCCAGATCGACCCGTACGAAGCCTTTTTCTTCCTTCTCTTCACTGAAGTCCACGCGCTCGATGCTGCCGGGATAGACAACCAGAGGCGCATCGCACAGCACCTGATGGCGATGCACATGCCCCAGAGCCACATAGTCGAAGCAAGAACGGGCTAGCAATGCCAGAGGCACGGTAAAGCCTTTTCCGGCTGCCAGAAAGCGTTCTGCGCCAAATTGAGCGGTATCTGCCATCAAGTGCCCTAGCAGCA
The DNA here is from genome assembly GCA_015207365.1 of Vacuolonema iberomarrocanum LEGE 07170. Lineage (GTDB taxonomy): Bacteria > Cyanobacteriota > Cyanobacteriia > Elainellales > Elainellaceae > Vacuolonema > Vacuolonema iberomarrocanum. The sequence goes on along the minus strand of JADEXA010000038.1, from coordinate 29,287 downwards.
CGGTGGGCAGATCGGATTCTAGTGCGCGGATTTCGCCTTCCAGGGCAACCCGTAGGCGATCGATCAGCAGGTCATTGATGGCGCTCACCGATAGGTCTTCAGTTTCGGCACGGGTGAGCAGCGTCGAGCGGGTGATCCAGGGTAGGGTGATGACCTGTACCTCGCCGCTGGCGGTGGCAATGCGGTGAGTCGCGAGGCGATCGCCCACCACGACCCCGGGAACTCCCAGCGTCCGGTAGATGCATAGGCTGTCACCGCCCTGTCCCTGGGCATGTTGGTCATGGTTGCCGACGAGCAGCACCATGGGAATGTGAGCATCGGCCAGCCGGCGAAACTGGCTGGCGAAGGCTTCCTGCACCCGTGGCGGTGGGGTGGCATCGGGGAAGGCGTCGCCACCAAAGAGGACAAGGTCAACCCTGTCGGCGATCGCCCGATCCACACATAGACTGAGCGCTTTCACAAAATCCTCAAAGCGGGTATTCAGCCCGGTTTCAGGGTTCAGGTAGCCATGGGTAAAGCCACTGCCCAAATGAATATCCGAAAGATGCAGGAGTTTTATCATTGCCCCCATCCACGAAAACGATTGGCACAAGATGTGCGCTGATAAAACATTTGAACTAAGAAACAAATGCACTAGCTTTGACTAGCTTAGCTTTATTTCGAAGCATTTTGAAAGGGGATTTGGAGAGATTCAAGAAGAAAATCTCCCCTCAAAAATGGCTGAAATCTTGATGGAGAAAGATCTACGACGTTTATAAGATATCGTCGATCTAATCAGATTAATTTTCTTGACTTAGCTACTTTTTTGATCGAAGAAAATGGCTTGCCACTCTGCCAGGCCAAATTCTTTTTGAAATTCACTGATCACCCAGGAGATAGATTTTCCCTGCCGTTGCGCGAGGTGGGTCAGATAATTTTTGTAGTTATATTTATCTTCAATTGTTGGATGCTTACCAAAAATTGATCCCTGACACCAGGCATCTTTGGGAAGGCAATTAAACTGTTCAAAAAACTTACGGGTGGTCCAGGCCGGGGACGCCCCTTTTTGATAGTGAAGTTTGCGCAGGTCATGGAAGGTTCGTTGCATTTCGTAGTCCTGCACCATGAGAAATTGCTCCTCGCTGAGCACTTCTGCCAGGTCTTCTAGGAAAACCTGGGTTTCGTTCGTCCATTGGTGCTCGCATTCGGGGCAGGTCATCACAAAGATCCAAACGACGCGGCCACAGCAGGGGCATTGCTTGGAGGGAATGCTGCCGGAGCCTTCTGGTTCCGACGTGGTGGGTAGGCTATAGCTCTGAATGTCTTCTGGGAAGCCCAGGCGCTTGAGGTTGCCAGCCTGATCCAGAATGGTGCCGTGGAGTTTGTCGGTCTTGGGCGAAATGCGCATGACGCGCCCGATTTGCTGGAAGTGGAGGGCGCGGGACTGGGTAGGGCGTAGCAACAGACCCACCTCTACACTGGGTTCATCGAAGCCAATGCTGATGACGTTACAGGAGGTCAGGACGAGGATGTCTTCATCTCGCAGCGCCCGGTAGAGACGATGGCGCTCTTTGATGGGAGTGTTGCCCTCCACCGTGGCGGCGGGAATGCCAGCCTGGTTGAACGCCTCGGCAACATGGTGAGCATGCTCTACATCCACGCAAAATGCAATACTCCGCTTGTCGGGAGTGAGACGGTGCCATTCTTCTACGATGCGCTGGACGAGTTCAGGGCGATCGCACGCGACCTTCAAGTCCCGCTCGTCGAAGTCTCCGCCCACCGTCCGTACCCCTTCCAGATCAACCTGGTTTTCGAGGGGCATCCCGTAGTATTTCATCGGTGCCAGGAAACCCATCCGCTGCAACTCGGAGGGCACTGGAGACGATACCAGGGTTTCCATGTGATCGCCCAATTGCTCCCGCCCCAGGCGATAGGGCGTAGCTGTCAGTGCCAGGTGGGTCGAGTCGGAATGGGTGCGATAGATCAATTGCTGCCCGACCCGGCTAAAAATCGTGGTGTGGGCTTCGTCATACAACACCACATCCGCCTTCCACTTGCGCCACCAGTTTCGCTTTGCCATCGTCTGCACGCTGGCGATTTGAATCGGTGCGCTGGGATCTTCCTTCCAGCCTGCTTTGATGAAGCCACAGTGCAAACCAAATGCCTGCATCTTCTCGTAGGTCTGCCCGACCAACACATCCAGATGGACTAGGAACAGGAGGCGGCAGCCCCGTGCTTCGGCATGGGCGCAAATTTGTCCGGCAATCACCGTCTTACCTGCTCCTGTGCCTGCTACGATCGCGACTCGACGATAGCCCATTCCCAGGGTTTGATACAGGTCTTTGATCAATTGCACCTGATAGGGGCGCAGCTTGGGTGGAGACGGAGCAGAACTCATCGGGGAAACCCCAAAAACTGGTCACCGACACGAAAGACATAGATGAGGCGATCGCACATCGCCACTTCCTACGCCACTCTACCAAAGTTCATCTGTTCGATTCATCGGTAGGGTAAAGGAAAAATTCCCTTACCAGGCCACCATTTGACGCTCTTTGGCAATGCGCTCATAGATGTTGGATGTTTCGCTGGCCAGTTGCCCCCAGCTAAAGCGATCTTGCAAATCTTGATAGGCGCGATCGACCAGCCCTTTGGCAAATTCTGGGTCTTGCAAGATTTGCAGAATGCCCGTTGCCAGGGAGGTTGAGCTATTAGCTTGGGTGACAATGCCGGTGGTGCGATGCTGCACCACTTCTGGCAAGCCGCCGACATCGGACACAACGACGGGAACCTGGGCTGCAAAGCTTTCCAACACGACAATGCCGAACGGCTCATAGAGACTGGGAAAGACCGCACAGTCGGCAATGCTCTGAAACAGATTCAGGTCTTCATCGGGCATGAATCCGGTGAAGCAACAGTAATCTTGGATGCCCAAATCAGTGGCGAGTTTCTTCAAGGGTTCAATTTGCCCGGTGCCAATTACGACAAATTTCACCAACCGATCCATAGCCTTAATAATGTATGGGGCGGCTCGGAGTAAAACCTGGACGCCCTTTTCGTAAGTAATGCGTCCGACATAATAGACAATTTGCTCGTCATCCTTGGCAAAGCGACGGCGGAAGTCGAGGTAGTCAAATGTGGAGCGATTAGGCTTTTTCTCGGGACGGATGCCGTTGTAGACCACATCGACTTTGTCGTTGGGGCTGCGGAGCGATCGCTCCACCTCTTGCTGCATGTAGCGGGAACAGACGATGATCCGCCAGGCTTCGTGGGCAAACCGCAACTCCTTGCCGTGGATATAGTGCTGGGTGGAGTTGTGCAGCCCGTTGTGGCGTCCGGCTTCGGTGGCATGGATCGTGGCAATCAGCGGGACTCGAAAGATATGCTTGAGGGCGATCGCCGCATCCCCTACCAGCCAGTCATGCGCATGGATCAGGTCGAACGGCCCCTCTTGGGACAGCAGTTTGCCACCATATTGCCCCAGGCTATTGTTCATGTTGCCAACCCAGTGGAAAAAGTCATGCCCTGGCATAACCCTTACCCGATGCACATGGATGCCGTCTACCACCTCATAGTATGGGGTCTGCCCAAACTCAACGGTCAACAGGTCAACATGATGCCCCAGTTGCACAATTTCTGGATATAGTTCTCCCACATGGCGGGCAATTCCTCCAACAATTCGAGGAGGAAACTCCCATGCCAACGCCAGAATTCTCATTCCTCTGTCATCCGTGCAATTTGAATAGACTCATCCAAAAGATTTAGCTAATGTGTGATTGTCCTATGATCTTCCCTCCAATTGAGCAATGAGTTGCAGATAAGACAGTGACGCAACAATAGAGGAAACTCTGGGGGTATAGGAGCATTCACCATGTAGGGGTGAAGCGCTTTGCAGGGAGAATGGGACGTGATGGCGGAAGAGAAGCGGTGTTAGGGGGCGAACGCCATCCAGTGCCATCCTTCCTAGACCCTTGTCACAATGGGCCAACGCGTTCAAGTTTGATGCAAGTTGCTGATGCTAACCGCCGTAACGGGGGAGAACGCCGCTGCATCCATAGAGCCTCTACATCATTGACTAGATCCATGCTCTCCCAATTTCCGAGTGGGTGGGTAGGTTTGAGAGGCGTCTTTGCACAACTTTAATGAATTGGCTACCTGTATCCCGTGGATTTCCCCTATCGAACAGGACAAGAACTACGCCTGCACTGGCATTTGGACTGTATGGTTAAAGACTGGAATGGTTCAGATTTTCATTCTAATGATTAAAATTAATGACTCACAATCCATTACCTATCCATAACTAATTCATAACCAAAATTTAGACGATTTGGACATTTCGGTAATTCCTCCTCTACAGAAGTTACAGAAAGATTTAAGCTATGACCAAGGGCACCACTTTTCTCCCCTGGGTTTCTATCAATTTTTCTATGTTGGAACCTTACTGTGATGGTTTGGCGGCTAACGTCGACCCTCAGAAAACCCCAGAGATGAAGGCAGGCGTCCTACCATCCTGCTCTATGTTGCTTTGGTGCCTTACCGACAATTCTGCTCCTTACGTTTGTTGATTCAGATGGTTTCTTTTGTCAGGGTGAAAAGGTTCTGCGATGGCCATTGTATTGTCACTCTGGTTTACCCAGGACATGCTCAGTCAGCTAGAATCCGGCTGCTGCGAGATTATTTCTAAAATCCCTGGAGGATGTCCCGCCTCTTGGTCAGGAAAATTCTCTGAGCAGATGATCCCTGTTTCCTGTGGTTACAGCGCGAATCATTCCCCTGGCTCCGTTTATTTCTATTTCCCGTTCTCTCTCACTGTGACATTGCTTCAACGTCATGGAAGCGCCTCCTAACCTTAAGAAGACGAGCCCTGAGACCCCGCTCCAACTCCTTTTGTTTGTAGACAAACGCCCCAGTTCTGGCGAAAAGATTCGGCAGATCCGCAGCCGTCTCAATGCTTTGGGGAAAGATTATCCGTTTGATTTGCAAATTATTGACGTGGGGGATCAACCTCATCTGGTAGAGCATTTCAAACTGGTGGCTACGCCTGCCCTGATCAAGTACCACCCAGAACCCCGCCACATTCTTGCGGGGAGTGATATTGTGGCGCAGCTTGACCATTGGTGGTCGCGTTGGCAGCAAACGGTGGACGAATTTCGGTTGGCTCATGGGGCTGATCAGGGCACGGTACCCGCTTCAGAGTTTGTAAGTGATGGTTTAAGTCGGCCAAATGCTGCCAAGCGTAATGGAATTGGGTTTAGCTCCATTTCTCACATTACCGAGATGACTCAGCTCTCCGATGAGATTTTTCGACTAAAGCAGCAAAATGACGAGTTGCAGGAGCAGGTGAAGTTCAAAAATCGCTTGATTGCGATGTTGGCACATGATTTGCGCAACCCGCTGACGGCTGTTTCGATCGCCCTTGAAACGTTGGAAATGGGGTTTGGGCTATCGGATGACGGCGGCTATAGCGATCGCTTCAACCGCGATATTGTTGCCCAGGTGATTCGCCATGCTCGTACCCAGGCGAAAGCGTTAGACCGCATGATTGCTGATGTGCTGCAGGCCGCCCGAGGATCTGGCGATCGGTTGCAGATCCAACCGAAAAATCTAGACCTGGCAGCTTTGTGCAAAGAGGTCTTGCGAGACCAACACAAACAGATTGAGTCTAAAGATCAACAGATCAAAACGGATATTCCTGGGGATTTGCCCGGTGTGTATGCCGATCCGGAACGGGTACGGCAAGTGTTGACAAACCTGCTCGACAACGCTGTCAAGTACACCCCGGTTCACGGCACAATTGAGCTTGCGGTGCTACACCGTACAACCCAGAAAGTACAGGTGAGCATTTGCGACACTGGCCCTGGTATTCCCGAAGAAAATCGCGAGCGCATTTTTGAGGATCAGTATCGCCTCAAACGAGATGAAAGTAAGGATGGATATGGCATTGGGCTGGCGCTCTGCCAGCGAGTTGTGGGCGCACATTATGGCCAAATATGGGTCGATTCGGAGCTGAACCAGGGCAGTTGCTTCCATTTCACGCTTCCGGTGTATCGCCCCTAGTCCAAGAACCCGTTCGATTGAGATGGACTGAAATATTAAGCTCTATAACAAACCCGAACGAGAGTTGAACGCGATCGCTGAAACTGATGTAGGTTAAAGCCATTCAAGCTTAGAATAGGTCACTGTTCTAGTAATACTGCACTTGATATATCGATCCTTCAGAGATACAGGAGTTTTAATCATGGCACTCTCAGATACTCAGATTTTTGTGGCTCTGGCCATCGCACTACTGCCTGCAGTAATGGCGTTTCGCCTTTCGACCGAGCTATACAAGTAGGTTCTGAGTCGTTGTGGCTTACCCTTGTAGATGTCTACAACGCGACTGAAGTAAACGGCTCGTCGTTGCAGGGAACTCTGACAGCTTGGCGGTCGCCGTTATCTATTTGAAGGGCAATGGATGGCGATCGCTTCTTGTTCTGTCGCGGGGTTGCGGTAGAAGGGATGAAATGGCGTCCATTGCCTTTTGCTTAGCTGAAGAGAGTGAGCTAAGCGGGGCTTGCAGAATCCAAGGATGATTTTTTCTGATAAGGAGCGCAGTACACCCCCTCATCAGAAAAAATCATTCCCTCAATCAGTAATTCCGCCAATCGGGTGAACCGATCAGGCTTTTGATGGCAAGCAGCGAGCGGAATGTCGAAAAATATTTCAAGAAATATTATTTGGCGATCGCCTGCCGAAGCCATTATATTGAGTTAGGCTTATCGGTATCCTAGATGCCTCTTCCAATCAGGTTTCTCTAATGAGTGCGATTCGTTCTTCTGACGTTGTTTCCCTAAATTCTCCACCCCCCAGAAAGGTGGTGCGCCGAAAGCGGCGACGCACTCGTGCGATCTCTCCCTCTCATCCCCATCGAGCGATGGCGTGGGAGGTTGGAAGCAAGCTAGGAATTGGCCTGACGTTGCTAGCGATCGTAACGGCAGGGTTGGTGCAACTGGTGCCTCGGGCGATCGCGCAGCAGGAACAACTCAAAGAAATCGAGCAAGAGGTTTCTACCTTGGATGCGCGGGTGCAAACATTGCAAGCCGACTTTAGTTATCGGTTTGACCCTCATCAGGCTCAGCGCATCATGCAAGAGCAAAGTAATCGGATCGCTCCTAGGCAAGTGCAGGTGATTTGGCTAGATCCCTCGGTGCAGCAAGCTGATGCGGCACCTGAAGAATCCTGGCAAGAATAGGTTATGAAAATGGTGCTAGGCATGATCTAGCTACCCTGGGTCCTGTGTTTGAGAGCACGATCGCTCCTGTCCTACTGGGGCCACAAAAACAGAACCAGATGTCTCTTGAAATCTCCGTACTGCCAGAGTTTTCAAGAAATGCTTGGAGTGATTTTTGAATACATTGATATGAGAACGTTGTCCAGATAGTAAGTGGTGCAGCGTTCGGAACTGTGATGTCAGTTCTTGGTTTGTGTCTAGTTTTGCAGAAATCTATGACAATGAAAAATAATTTTTATTCGACTGAGAAACTCTTGGTTTTACTATGGCCTTTTGGCTGAGTTTTAGTCGGAATTGTGAATATATAAAGAGGTTCCTAAAAATACGCAGAGTAATTATGGATAGGGGTTTACCTACTCTAAAATTTGAAGCAAAGGGAGTATTACTTGCCCTACAGAATTAGACGTTTAGCGATCGCCTTACCCATCAAATTAATCTGAAAATATTGGTAGGGCGAGCATTGCCTACCATAAGCTAGCTCTAAAGGTAGAGGATCTATGAGGTGGAGCGAACCTTTTGTTTCGAGCGATCGCCTAGGGATATGGAAGGCTGGGTGAGAAGTAGCAGGGGCATGGATTTTGGGGGGGACGCAGAATTTCCCATCGGCTTCAACACACTCTGAGAAAGCCTCATCCATCCCATTGACAAATCACGATGCGCATGAGCTCAGGTGGTCTCTCAAATTTGTTCAAATTTGTGCGGAGAGAGTATCCATCTCTCGTAAATATTTGAAGAGGCGTAAATCTTTCTATAATTCCCCAAGGATTGAGCATCCTTTGTTCGCTATCCTGAATTACATGAATAAACTAGGTGTCTACCTCTTTATTCAATAAAATTCAGCACATTGTCCAACCGTGCTATGTGTTAGAGGTTCTAGCCTGAGTGCAAGTTTTACTGATTGTAACCAGGTTGGGATTTCCCGCTCTAGGCGGTTCATCTTGAGCTAGAACTATTCCTGAAATGCGATCGCCCGAGTGGTCTTTCTATATTTTGTAGATAATTCTTGATCGATTGCGCTTGTCTCTTATTCCTTACGCTTCCTCTCCCACAAGGGGAGTTGCTTAGTTTATGTCCATCAAAAAATATCCCCTCCCAGCGCTTCAGAAAGTCAGGAAATATGTCCGCCAGACCCTCGATCTGCCTGAAGTTGCTGGAGACAGCAATCCTTCCTCGTCAGACGAGCCGATGGCAGAACCTGACTCATTGGACGATCTGAGTGGGATTTTCACGTTTGGTGGAACACCAATGGCCGACCATCCGCCGGCTAGCGTACAGGATGAGTGGTTTGTGAGTACGGTCAATCCGGGGGCGGCCTTGCTCAAGCTACCAGGATTGCAGATTAAGCCTGAGTTTCGCCTGGTGAGTTATCTCTATCGCTCGCAAGGAAATGGGAGAGGAGCCGTGTGGGCTGTGCCCACTGAGCTGAGCAACATGACCCACCTAGAGGAAGCTTTGCAGGGAAACATTCAGGATATTCAGGTGTTGCCCAAGCCGCCCCAAGCCCTTGACAACTACATGGAAGCGATAGAGGGCGATCGCTCCCATTCGTCTTTCTTGATGGCGGCGATTCTGCATCGTGAGTTGTGGGAGTTTGGTGCATTGGCCGAACGTCAAAGCTGGAGCCATCATGCTCTGATTGACCGCATCCCTCCCGATGAAAATTGGCAGTGGCCGGCCAATCGGCCTAAGGATCTGATGCCCAAAGTCCGCCTCTATCCCGATGGGAAAGCCGCCGTTGAATTCTTTTCCTACCGCAGGGGTGATGCGACGCAACTTTATCGCCACCTCGATCAGTACCCTCCGAATGGCTATAAGCCGATGAGTCTTGACAAACCTGTGGCGATCGCCTTGTAGCGCTTCCCGTAGGGCGACCAGCTTCGAGGTGGTCACCCGACCATTCAATGGGATGACTTATCGATTGCATCAAAACTCCCAACGTTTACAGGCGCTTCCCGAGTTTGAGGCGATCGCTAAACCTTGTACCATAAAGGCAATGCACTTGGCTGAGCGCCCTTTCCAGGTGTCGAGTTTCCTGGGGGAGCGTTTCTGTTTGCCGGAACCTTGCCAAACCATCGAAGTTGAGAATAACCGCCATGCCAGAAGAAAAAAAGGCCGCTGCTGCCAAGCCCAAAAAGGAAAAGCTGGAAGATAAACCCTTCCAGGAGTTTATAACCGAGCACCTGCTTCCAGCTATCAATGCAACCCTGGGCAAAGTGGGTATCAATGACCTGGATCTGACGTTTAACAAGGAACCGTTGCCAGTCGCTGGGGTCAGCGATGTTGATTGCTGGCAAATTATTGGCAAGTTTAACGGGGCTCAGCGTCAGTTTCGTATCGGCTTTCTGAAAGAGGATATCAAGGGGCAAAAGTTCTTCTGCTGTGCAGACAATGGTGCTCAGCCTAGCTTGCTCGAATCCTTCATGATCGACGAGCGTCGGGTCACGCTGGATTTGATTGTGCTCTACACGGTTCAACGGCTGAATGGACAGAAGTGGCTGACGGCGAATTAGTTGAAGCCATTGTCTAGTCAGGCTTTGGCAAGTCTCAATCACTTGCTCATTGCCCTCATGGTGCGGGGTCGCCGTTGAGCGATCGCGCGCCTTCCCATACCAGGCTTGACGGATTGGGAAACGAATGAGGCCGAGGGTTCGTTGCAACTCTTTACAAAGTCCTACGGCTCAAACCCAAAGTCCCTGATAGACTAAATTACGTGAAATAATGACTGTAAGCTAACCTCAGCCTTTCTTAACCATTGGTTACCCTGTGAACCTGAATATCGAGCAAGCTTCGTGATCGGTGATGCTCGATGTTTGTAGCAACATCTGATTAGAACCCTCAATTTACAAACCCGTACGCCTTAGCAAACCCATTACGACGAACAATGGTAGATTCCCTCAAGAAACCTGATTTTCAAGAAATTCGCCCAGGGGTCAAGGTTCCTGCCAAGGAAACCATTCTGACTCCTCGCTTTTACACCACCGACTTCGATGAAATGGCAGAGATGGATATCTCTGTGAATGAAGACGAGTTGCGGGCAATTCTGGAAGAATTCCGGACAGACTACAATCGCCACCACTTTGTTCGCGATGCCGAATTTGAGCAAGGCTGGGATCATCTCGATGGCGAGACCCGTCGCTTATTTGTCGAGTTTCTAGAGCGCTCTTGCACCGCCGAATTCTCTGGCTTTTTGCTCTACAAAGAACTGGGTCGTCGTCTCAAGGACAAAAGCCCTGTCTTGGCAGAATGCTTTCTGCTAATGTCGCGAGATGAGGCGCGTCATGCTGGCTTCCTCAACAAAGCCTTGTCAGATTTCAACCTATCTCTGGATCTGAGCTTTTTGACCAAGAGCCGGAGCTATACCTTCTTCAAGCCTAAGTTCATCTTCTACGCCACCTACCTCTCCGAGAAGATTGGCTACTGGCGCTACATCACCATTTATCGTCATCTGCAATCTCATCCCGAGAATCGCATCTACCCCATCTTCCGATTCTTCGAGAACTGGTGTCAGGATGAAAACCGTCATGGTGACTTCTTTGATGCCATCATGCAAGCCCAACCCAGCATTCTCAATGACTGGAAAGCGCGGCTCTGGAGTCGGTTTTTCCTACTCTCGGTGTTTGCCACCATGTTCCTCAACGACATCCAGCGCTCGGGCTTCTATGCTTCGCTGGGTCTAGATGCGCGGGAGTATGACATCCATGTCATCAAGAAGACGAATGAGACCGCAGGGCGCGTTTTCCCTGTCATCCTCAACGTCGAGCATCCCGATTTCTTCCGGTTGATGGATCAGTGTTCCGACAACAACCTGAAGCTATCTGAAATTGGCGCAAACGATCCAAAGCCCATCAAAATCCTCAAGCGCTTGCCCCGGATGCTGGCGATGGGACGCGACTTGTTGCGGCTTTACTTTATGAAGCCAATTGATACAGCCAAGCTCGCAGGAACGGTTCGGTAGGATTTTTTGTCTTCGATCTCAAGCGGTTCTGGAACCGTCCAGAACCGCTTTTTTGTGAAGGGCTTCCATCAGGTAGCCTGTCGAGCAGGAAATTCCCCTCTGGTATGGCTTTTAAGCAAAATTTTGGTCATGGTTCTGGTGATTGTTCTCTCCCTTGGGGCGGGGCGATCGCCCTTTCCCTGACGTTAGTCTGGAGCTTACTATTTAATTTGGGGTCGCCCAGCTGGGCTCAGGAAGAGCCCCCAGCTGAAACGGAGCCTTTTATTGAGCCTGAATTGCTGGAAACCAACCCCCTCCTGCGCCGCTGGGGCGAAGAAATTCCCGACATCGAAGCAGAGATCCGCCAGGATCCTGCTTTTCGGACGAGGGTGCGGTTTGGCTATGTGCGCTTCCCCTCCACCGATGAGGATAGTGGAGTCGGCTTAGGGGTAGAAGATGTATTTCTGGGGGAGATGCCTCTCACGGTGAATGGGATGGTCGAACGCACCTGGACGGGCGATCGCACCCAATGGGGTGCCGACCTGCGCTACTACGTCCTGCCCCTCGGCAATTCTATTAATGTGGCCCCGATCCTCGGCTACCGTTCCCTGGAAACAGATGCCTACGATGCCGATGGGCTACACCTGGGGGTACGGTTGGTGCTGATTCCCTCGCGCACGGGAGCGGCTGATCTGTCCTTGTCCCAAAGCTGGGTGGCACCCGGCAGCGATTCCGAAGTGGGCATCACGGCTCTTTCGGCGGGCTATGCTATTACCCCAGATCTACGCCTTTCTGCCGACCTGCACCAGCAGAATTCCTCAGCCGACCACGACACACGGATTGGGTTATTTCTAGAATGGATGCCTTAATCACCGTTGAGGCACTTTCAGCATTGTCGTGCTCAATGCCACGGCCTGATACCCTTTGCTCCTGCTTTTTCAGTTCCTATGCGTACCATTGACGAAATCAATGAAAAAATCCAGGCGAAACGAGCTGTTGTCTGGACGGTCGAGGAACTGAAGGCAAACGTTGTGGAGATGGGCGTCAAGAAAGTTGCCCAAATGGTCGATGTGGTGACGACTGGGACATTTGAGCCAATGGAATCGTCGGGAGCCATTCTGAATTTGGGTCAACCGGATCCGCCGATCAAAATTCGTCAGTGTTGGCTGGATGGGGTGGCGGCCTACGCCGGATTTGGGGCCGTCGATCTATACCTGGGAGCTAGCCAAAGCGCAGACTATAGCGGCTCGGGTGAAGTATCCGATCTGGAGGAGCTGCGAGAAATGCGATCGCGCTCTCCCCAGCAAGAATTGGGCGGTGGGCATGTGATTGCCGACCTGATTGCAGGCAAACCTGTAAAGCTGCGGGCGATCGGTCAGGTAACCGACTGTTATCCCAGGGCTTCGATTGAGACCACCATTACCCGCGATACCATCAACCAGTTCTACCTCTACAATCCGCGCAACCTCTATCAGAACTTTATTGTTGGGGTAAACGGGGGCGATCGCCCGTTGTTCACTTACCTGGGGCCGCTGCAACCTCAACTGGGAAATGCGGTTTTCTCAAATCCCGGTGCCCTGTCGCCGCTGTTGAATGACCCGGATCTGCAAGTTGTAGGTATTGGCTCTCGCATTTTTCTGGGAGGGGGGATTGGCTATGTTGCCTGGGAAGGCACACAACACTTTCCGTTGCAAAAGCGCTTGCCCAATCGCACCCCCATCGGGCCTGCCGCTACCCTGGCGTTGATCGGGGATGCCAAGCAAATGGATGCACGCTGGGTGCGGGGGTGCTACTTCAAAAGCTATGGCCCCTCCTTGATGCTGGGCATCGGCGTTCCGCTACCCGTGCTAAATGAGACCGTTGTGGAGCGCTGTGCAGTACGGGATGAGGATTTGGTCGCTCCTGTCGTTGACTTTGCCATTCCTCGGCGGGTCCGCCCCAATTTTGGGCTGGTGAGCTATGCCCAGCTCAAATCTGGACAGATCACTATCGATGGCAAACGCGTGCGGGTGGCTCCCCTTGCCAGCATTTTCCTGGCGCGGCAAGTAGCAGAAACCCTGAAGCAATGGATTGAGCAGGGTGAATTTACGCTCACCCAGCCCGTTGCGTCATTACCGAGCGATCGCCCCTTCCTGGCTCAAGACCGCTGGGGTGCACAAATTAATTTGGAATAAGACTAATTCTATGAAAGCCAAAACCAGACCATTTTTTGAAACCCTCGCGCCTGCGAGGGTTTCAAAAAATGGTCTGTAGTGGGTTCTTGGAGAATGGGTATAACGGGTACTCGATCCCCATTCTATGAAAACTAAACTCAGATAAAACTCTGAAATCCTCGCACTGCGAGGGTTTCAGAGTTTGAAATCGATTCTTTACGAAGGGCATTAGTGGTGTCTAGCTTACTCACCACCCAGGGGTTTCATCACCCGCTTGGGCCGTTTGACGGGCTTTTGCACTTCGCTCGACGAGCTTTGGGGGTCGCGCCCTTCGTGGCTTTTCTTCCAGGGTTTGCGTGGCGGCCCACTGCTCTGGCGTCTGGGTTTAGGCGGCCCACTGCCGGGACCACCCCGCCGCTTTTTGTTCTTCTTCGGCGGTACCATGGCAATCATCTTGCCATCTTGGACGACTAGGCGGTTTCCTTCGCGCTGGACATGGAGTTCCCAAAAATAGCCTACGGTTTTGCCTTCGAGCGTGCCATCCAAAATTAACTTGAAGGCTTTAGGGGGCTTTCCTTCTTTTCTGGGAGATTGCTGAATCCGCACGACCAGATTGTCGCCTTCTTCGGCATAGAACAGGATCTCGCCCCGGATGGAGAAGTAGCCATCGGTGGATTCGGCGATCGCCCCACCCGCTTTCTCGGCAGCGTCTTCAGACACGGTCGTAGAAGCTTCTGCAATGGCTGCAGCGGCGGTAACCGTTTCACCAACATCCGCCGATTCCTCTGAGGTGGCTGCGGTGGCTTCGGTGACAGACGACGGTTCACTGTCAGCATCAGAGGCAGGCGCATCCGCTGGTTCCACAGCAGCTTCTGGTTCTGCAGCTTCTGCTGGTTCTGCAGCTTCTGAGGCGGGTGCTTCGGCGATCGCCGCACTGGCCGCTTCCGTCAGCTCAGCGTCTTTTTCTTCTTCTGCCGCCTCTTCTGGAGTTGTCTCGGCCGTGCTATCTGCTTCTACAGGCTCTGCAGTTTCGTCTTGCGGCAGCTCTGCGACGTCCGATTCTTCTTCTGCATCCATCGCCTCATCGTCATCGGAATGAGACAGATTTTCTGGTTCCCAGATCCCCATGATTTGTAAATGGAGATCATATTGTTTCTCGCGAGTACGGGGATATACGACCCAAAGGTGTGATTTTTCGAGGTCGATATGCTTTTTCACCAGGCTCATGACCCGACCTAACAGCACGGAATCGATAACCGTGCCGTCCTCCGTGTGAAGCTCACCTTTCGTGAACTGTTCTTCGGAAGGCGTATATTTCCCATACACCAGGCCAATAGCACGATATTGCATTGGTTCGCTGGCAGGGGGAATAGGATGCTGGCGGGAAACGGCGTCTTCTACGGCAGAATCCGTTGCACCAGCAGTTTGATCGGGTACGGTGGGAGGAGGTGATGACATCCCTTCAGACGGGTTGGGTACGGCGGAGGAGTCCATTGCAAAATTCGAGGCTGAAAGCTTATCCATTATCGGTCTCTTTTGTAGAAACAACCCAGAATCTTGATAAAGCAAGTCTGAGGTATCAGGATAACCAGACGTAATAACAGAGGACACAACCAAGTCTGAAACAATCTAGCCGCATAGGTGCCTGAATGACAAACACCCGACAGTGATTCATAAACCTGAGTTATCACTCGTCACTAGTCAGCACGAGACCATGTTCAAGTAAACACTAGGTTAGCATCCACATTGAACCTGCCTGCCAATGATTCGCAAGATAGCCGTGCATTGTTGATTTTAGGCGGTTATCTCTATCTTTTCTGTTTATACAAAGCCATCGGCTGTCGTCAGGCATATCTGCGGGGTTTCTCTTGCTAAATCCATCACGTTTTGCCAAATTTCTACTCCGTTGTGTCAATGGGCTGAGTACAGGACAAAACCCAGAGAACCCTTGATTTGGTGTAGCACGGGCACCGCTCGTGCTACACCAAATCAAGGATTCTAGCTGGGGATTCATTTTTTGTCCTGGATTTAGCTGGAACCCTGAACCGATGATGTTGGCAAATGCCTTGATGGTCATCCACTTCTTTTCTGTGGCGAAGGCGGCACAAAAAATCAGTCAATTTCAAAGAATGACGTAATAATGGGCAGAAGAGTTTGGGTAGTACCGTGTTCTTCAGACGCAACCGTATCCTCGTTAGCAGCATTCTTTTTCTTGCTTCTTTAGCCTTCCTGGCGCTAATTTTGTTGCCTGTGCTGGGAGTCTTTCAGTCAGGGGCGCAGGTTGCTGAGACTCCGTCTCCTACCAGTAGTCCGATGTCTGCAGAAGAGGATCTGGAGGCGCGTGCCCTGGGCTATACCTCGGTGCTAGAGCGGGAGCCCGACAATCAGACAGCACTGCGAGGGTTGCTCGAAGTACGCATTCAGCAAGGGGATGCGGCAGCAGCGCTGGAACCGCTGGAACGATTGGCGGAGCTGAACCCAGACGTAACGGATTACCAGGTCTTGCTGGCTCAGACTAAACAGCGGATTGGAGACTCGGAAGGCTCAGCTCGGGTCTATCGCGAGATCTTGTCGCAGGCTCCGGGGGACATGAACGCCTTGCAGGGGTTGGTGGTGCTGATGGTCATGGAAGAACGCCCAGAAGCGGCGATCGCCCTCCTGCAAGACACCTTGCGAATTGCGGATGAACAGAACCAGGTGAGCCCCGGTAGCATTAACCAAACCTCGGTACAACTCCTGCTTGGGCAGGTCTATGCCGAAGAGCAGCGATTTGATGAGGCGATCGCCATCTACGACCAGGCTATTGAGGGCGATCGGCAGGATTTTCGTCCCGTTCTGGGTAAGGCGATTGTGCTCCAGGCAGATGGACGCACGGATGATGCCGCCCCTCTTTTCCGGCTGGCTTCGTCTCTGGCGCCTGCGCAGTACCAGGATCAGATTAGCCAACTGGCGGGGGATACTCTGGATGCTGTAAACCCCTCCGATGAACTTTCGCCATTGGAACCACCGGATGCAGCGGTAGACCCTGAAACGGATGCGGATGCCGATCCATCATCGTCTTCCCGTGTGACGGGCACCCCCCAAGCCGAATAATTTTCCCAAAAGCGAATTACTTTAGATTGTGTTGAGATCGGGACTCTGCGGCAAGGCAGGACTGAATCCCGTGGTTATCCTTGTATGTTGAGCCTTGGGATTGAAAGTGGCGAACTCCAGACAATCGCGGTGCTTTCCTATCCATCTTTTTTCTTATGATCAATATAGAGAGATTGTGAGGTACTTGAGGCGACGTTCTCTTTGAGCTGGGATCTCAAGGGTGGCCTCAGGATGCTCATTACTTTGGACGGAGCAGTCGGACAGTCAGTCGAGCGCTAATATGAAAAACTTTTGCAGTGACAACGTGACGGGAATTGCCCCAGAAATTTTGGCGGCGATCGCAGAGGCAAACCGAGATGATGCCATGCCCTATGGCAACGATGCTTTGACTCAGCAAGTGGAAGCCAAATTTGCCGATTTGTTTGAGACCGAGGTCAAGGTTTTTCTAGTGGCGACTGGCTCGGCGGCAAATTCTCTCGCACTGGCAACCCTATCGCCTGCCTACGGCGCAATCTACTGTCACGAAGAGGCTCATATTCATGTGGATGAATGTGGTGCACCCGAGTTCTTTACAGGTGGCGCGAAGTTAGTGTTGCTTCCGGGGGCTCATGGCAAGGTGTCTGCAGCAATGCTGGATGAGCGACTCCAGAATGCTGGGTTTGGTGTGGTGCATCATGTGCAGCCAGCGGCTGTCAGTCTTACCCAGGCGACAGAAGCTGGAACGGTTTACTCGGTGGATGAGGTGGCGGCGATCGCCCGGGTGGCCCATCACTATCAGTTGCCGCTTCACATGGATGGTGCGCGATTTGCGAATGCCCTGGCGCGCCTCGGTTGTACCCCGGCGGATGCGACCTGGAAAGCAGGCGTAGACGTGCTTTCCTTTGGTGCCACTAAAAATGGTGCAATGGCTGCTGAAGCGGTGGTATTTTTTAACCCCAGCGACGCCAAAACCTTTCACTTCCGGCGTAAGCAAGGCGGTCATTTGTTTTCCAAGATGCGGTTTCTTGCTGCCCAGTTTGACGCCTATTTGGCTGAAGGTCGATGGTTACACTATGCCAATCACGCTAATCAGATGGCCCAATGCCTTGCAGAGGGGTTGCAGAGGATTCCGGGTGTTCATCTCTGCCATCCTGTCGATGCCAATGAGCTATTTGTCAAGCTGCCAACTTCTATGATTGATGGGTTGATGGCTGATGGCTTCCAGTTTTATCGCTGGGAGGCCGATAACCAAATTCGCTTGGTGACGGCTTTCAACACACTGCCGGAAGCGGTCGATGCATTGCTGGAATCGGCATATCGCCATGCTCCACAGGAAGAGGGGGCGATCGCCACGCCTGCTTAGTTAGCCTGCGTAAGTAGCTCGGCCTGATGAAAAACCAGACCCTAAAAACCTGTGCCGCCCGCAGCGCGGGCGGCACAGGTTTTTAGGGTTTTAGGTTTAATTGCACCTGCCAACTTACGAGATAACGCCCCATTCATTGAAGGTGCGGCTATCAGAGCAACGTCGTTCACTATTGTGCCTCCGAAACTTTGTGATTTGAGAACCTGCGATAGCGAGTTTTGTCTATGGAGTTCCGGTTTTATATCAAATCCGGTTGAAGAACCCAAATAGCATTTGTGCCCACTGCTTTGCAGTGGGCACAAATGCTATTTGGGTTTTACGGCCATCTAACCGGATTCGATATTAGTTGCCGTATTTCTTGATGCTAGTTCAGCCTATCTGGAGCTTTTCTCTCAATATTTCTATGATCCGTGAGATAGCCTTCTGCGTGCAATTAACTAAGCAAGGAGAAACTGAGAAGATGCCTAGCAATACTGAGACCTAAGTATTATTCGACCACACGTAGTCGCCCAGTGCGAAGTGCGTCATAAATTCGGTTGACTTGTGATCTTTCTCGATCTGTCAAATTCCGCTTAGACAACAGCGTCGACATGAATACATCTTGGTCACGCCGCGAAATCTGCCGAGCAGCAAGCATGTGTTCAATTAGCTGCTCAATTGAGTTGCCGTGAAGGGACGTATGTGATTGAGGAACTGCCATGGTAGAGCGATACAACTTAGGGTGACGAGTAAGGTGACAGGAGAAGCTAACTGCAATAGGCTAAGGTTTCTATCAGGAAACATGCTCACATCATACTAACGAAGTCTAACCTTAGATAAATCCGTATTTGTTGTAGAGTGTTGGCTTGCAAAATTATAAAGTTAAGGTCTTAAAGTCAAGCTGAATTAGGTATATCCGGAATATTGCTGAGGTGGGTATACCAGCATACTTACTTATGGTTTGTTAGAGCTTCACAAGCCGTCAGGTACAAGATTTTACGTCCTGTCGAGCGAACATTTCTATTCCTAAAACAGAATACTAAGATAATTCTTGGCTAGGTGAACAAGTAATGATTTGCAAGCAAATGAGCAACCATTTAAGTCCTTATGCAGCTTCGCCATAAAGTACCGATTTCTGGATATGAGTTCGTTGTGCGATCGCTAACAAGGCTACAAAACGTTAAAGTTGCTGGATTATTAATCATGTGCAACATGAGAAGAGGTATCTCAGAAAGTTTTTTGGCAAACCTCTACCTAATACTCTTACAAAAATTATTACTGAAATCACCTTCCTTGAGAAATAGTGATTTTTTAGAGCGCGTATCTTTAAAGGTCATGCGTCTCAGAACCATACCGCTTGATAGAGTAGGACGAGAATGCTCCGTCCGCTCGCTGGTCATAATTCATTCTGCTGAGAGATGCCATGAATTGAAATGTATGAGAAGAAGCGTTTGTTCCTGATGATTGCATCAACACCAATTCATAGAGAATTTACAATTGATAGTTGGAAGAGCTTCGTCGGAATAGGTTTCCATCACTTTCTCCTATCAAACTCGACTGTGCTCAGTCGTTTTACCTCAACCACAAGTCCTATTGTAATCTCAAGTGATTGGTGAAATCGGGTGTGAAGAGAGAGTCGCCCACCTCACCTTTCACACCCACAGGACTTACGCAAAACTTGCGTCATCCTGAGTAATTTCGTTGATTTTGTGGCCGCGTCGCCGCCACAAAATCAACGAAATGCGTAAGTCCAGACCCAATTTCGAATTGATATATATATACGGTTAGGCTACTGCCTGTAAGTCTTTGTCGGCGGTGAGTTTCATCGGAGCGTTTGTCCTGTATTCAGGTAATAGTGACAGAACATGAGCGATTTAGGTTTTATGCAGGATCGTCTGGAGCTGTTACATTGGCGAAGAACAAGATGATGCGGATGGATAGGCATGGTTTTCAATGCGATCGCTGCACCGTCCTCGCTACATCGACTTGGCTCCCTTCTGCTAGCGTCCTATGAAAATCCTCGGTATTTCCGCGTATTATCACGACAGCGCTGCGGCACTTGTTATCGACGGTCAGATCATTGCTGCTGCCCAGGAAGAGCGGTTTTCTCGGAAAAAGCACGATGCCCGCTTTCCAAAAAATGCGATTCAATATTGCTTGTTGGAAAAAAAGCTGCGTCTTAGCGATCTCGATCGCATTGTTTTCTATGACAAGCCCTTGCTCAAATTCGAGCGGTTGCTAGAAACCTACATTGCCTTTGCACCACGGGGCTACCGTTCCTTTACGGCGGCGATGCCTGTGTGGATTAAGGAAAAACTTTTTCTGAAAACAACCTTGAAGCGAGAACTGGCGGAACTAGGAGGACTAAAGTCTCGACAGGTACCGCCGCTTCTGTTTACCGAGCATCACCAGGCTCATGCCGCCGGAGCCTTTTTTCCCAGTCCCTTCCAGAAGGCGGCGGTACTCTGTCTGGATGGCGTCGGGGAATGGGCTACAACGTCTTTGTGGAAAGGGCTGGATCACCAACTGATGCCTCAGTGGCAAATTGACTTTCCCCACTCCTTGGGCTTGCTCTATTCGGCTTTTACCTACTTCACTGGATTTAAGGTCAACTCTGGCGAGTACAAGCTGATGGGATTGGCTCCCTACGGTGAACCGAAATACACCCAACTGATTGCCGACAACCTGATCGACATCAAAGCAGACGGTACCTATCGCCTCAATATGAAGTATTTCAACTTCGCTACGGGGCTGACCATGACCAACAACCGCTTCAGTCAACTTTTCGGGCGTCCGCCCCGCAAGGCTGAAGGGCAACTGACTCAGCAAGATATGGATATTGCGGCGTCCATTCAGCAGATCACTGAAGAGATTGTGCTGCGATTGGCAAAGACGGCAAAGCAGGACATCGATAGCGACTATCTTTGTCTCTCAGGGGGCGTGGCGCTGAACTGTGTAGCAAATGGGCGAATTTTGCGGGAATGTGGCTTCAAAGACTTGTGGATTCAGCCTGCAGCTGGAGATGCAGGCAGTGCCCTGGGCGCGGCTCTGTCGGTGTGGCATGAGTACTTGGGCAACTCAAGGGTAGCTACGGGCGATCAGATGCAAGGGGCGTATCTAGGGCCACGATTTGGGTCAGAGGCGATCGCCCATTACCTTGACGCTGTGGGCGCAGTTTATCAGGAGCTGCCTGACGATATCTTGATGCCGAAGCTGGCGGAAATCCTGGAGATGGGTAACGTTGTGGGGTGGTTTCAAGGACGGATGGAATTTGGTCCCCGCGCGTTGGGAAACCGCTCCATCATCGGCGACCCCCGCAATCGCGAAATGCAATCCACTATGAACCTGAAGATCAAGTATCGAGAGTCTTTCCGTCCCTTTGCGCCATCGGTGCTGGTGGAGCGGGTATCCGACTACTTCGACCTGGAGGAGTGCAGTCCTTACATGCTGCTAGTAGCCCCGGTGGCGGAATCGCGGCGGGTGCCGATGACGGCGGAGCAACAGCAACGCTTTGGTATCGAAAAGCTGAAGGTGCCCCGCTCCGATCTTCCTGCTGTAACCCATGTGGACTATTCCGCTCGGGTGCAAACCGTTGATGCCGAGACCAACCCCCGTTACCATCGATTGATTCGAGCATTTGAGGAACGGACGGGTTGTGGTGTGATCGTCAACACGAGCTTCAATGTGCGCGGCGAACCTATTGTCTGCACCCCTGAAGATGCCTACCGCTGCTTTATGAATACGGAAATGGATTATCTGGTATTGGAGAATACTCTGCTGGCAAAGGCCCAACAGCCCGATGCGCCTGCGGCTGGAGAGCGATCGCAGTATCTGCAAACCTTTGAGCTGGACTAAATCCCAATGATTTTCGAGCCAATTCCAACGCCCAATAAAAAAGTGCTACGCGAGTTTGGGCTCGTGGTGGGAGGGTTGCTGGCCGTATTACTGGGACTCATATTTCCGCTGTTGCGGGGGCATGGACTGGTGATCTGGCCGCTTGCGGTAGGATGCCTGTTGGGTTTGGTAGGATTGATCGCGCCAGCTATGTTGCGTCCCATTTACTACGGATGGATGCGATTTGGACAAGCATTTGCCTGGATTAACAATGCCATTGTGTTGAGTCTGGTGTTTTATGGAGTGGTTGCACCGATGGGAATGGTGATGCGATCGCTCCTGGGCTATGATCCGATGGCCGTGCGTCCCTCCCGAAACATATCTTTCCGAAAAGCCAGTGCTACACGTTCACCTGAGTCAATGGAAAAGCCTTTTTAACGGCAGGTTTCTATGGGATTTTTGACTGAAATTTCTGAGTTTATCGGCGACCTGTGGCAGTTTTTGCGAGAACGCAAAAAATACTGGTTAGCTCCGCTGATCCTCACCCTAATTCTGATTGGTGTAGTCATCGTGTTTACTCAGGGAAGTGCGATCGCCCCCTTCATCTATGCCATTTTCTAAGCAGGGTTGCCTCAACGATTGTCTGCTGTGCATCTCGAAAAAATCTTGTGGCGGTTCCATCTAGGCAATTAAGAGCTGACTAAATCTTGTCTCTCCGAGGTTTGGTCGTGAGGTTGCTGTTTGCTATTCTTCCGTGCGATCGCCACTCAGCTCGACGTTATGGTTTTGACTAGCCGCCTGTCCCGGTGTCGGCTTAGGTAATTTTGTAATTATTTTTTAACGGTTCTATGAAATCTTCGTTGCTGAAGCTTATTGCCATCAATGTTGGTGTCACTCTGGGTCTATTATTTGGGCTGAATTTGTTGGCGCATATCGTTCTGCTTACAGGTGAGCAGGCTATGCGCCTATTTAACTTAGATGGAGGGCCAGACGAGGTTAATGAAGATCGGGAATTGGCTGCATTGCCGAACTATGAGGGGCGTTCTGACGAGATATTTCAGCATTTTCGAGAGACATTTGATATCGAGATGAAATATGACCCCTACCTGGGCTGGTCGCGGGAGGAGTTTGAAGGGGAAACCATCACAATCGATGAGAACGGCGATCGCAGCCATGATGCTCTCCCCAATGCCAACACAGAAAGCCCCAGGGTTTATATCTTTGGTGGGTCGACTGTGTGGGGAACAGGGGTGGTCGATAACGAAACCCTACCGGCGTTTTATCAAGGCTTTGCGGAACTCCAAACTATAAATAAAGGCGAAACGGCGTTTATTAGTCGGCAGTCGTTTCTCTCTTTCAGCCATCTTTTGGCCGCTGGGGAAGAAATAGATGGGGTCATTTTTTATGAAGGGGTCAACGACGTGCAATATGGCTGTCGGGCCGAGTTGGAGGTCAACGAGCATGCGCGCACTCAAGTCTTTGCAGACCGTGTTGAAGGGGGCGAACGCGACGCTTCTCCGACAAGGAAGTTTCGGAGCTACTGGGCAACCCTATTCTTTGGGGCGATCGGGGACTTAAGTGCCGAAGTCATCGACATCATTAACGACAATCGAGAGTCTTCGGCGATCGCCGAAGACGCCCTTATCTGCGATACGGATCCTGAGCGGGCACAGCAGGTTGCCGAAGCCCTGGTGGCCAACTGGGAATTGGCGCATAATCTGGCCGAAGCACGAGGCGTCGAGTTCATGGCAGTGTTGCAACCTGTTGCTTATCTAGGTGAGCCTCGCATCGATCATATTCACTCTGTGCTTACGGCAGAGCAAGGCGATCAATACCGTGCCGTGTATCCCCGCATCCAGGCGCTATTGGCAGAGCACGACTACGACTGGGTTGAAGACTATGTGCCGCTCCTAGCAGCGGATGAAGAGTACTATTACATCGACTTTTGCCATCTTTCGGGCAATGGAAATCAGAAGATTGCCCAACGCCTGTATCGAGACAGCCGTCGACGCTGGTCATTTCTATAAGAATGATGCCAAGCGCGCGTAATCCTGACTAAATTTGTTGATGTTATGGGCGTGATGTGCTCACAACATCAACAAAATGTGTATGTCCTGTCGATAATCAATAGGCTCAGTAGCCGGATACAGAATCTCAGCAAGAGTATAAACGGGTAGAACCTACCCCGCGCTACTGATGGAGGGACAGGAGTTTGTCAGGATTCCGTTGAGGTGAGTCACAAAAACCTCAAAATCGGTGGCCGGTCATTCTTTGGGTAGCTCAGTTTGAGACTCTAGTCATTTTTTTGGCACGAAGGTTTAATTATTCCGTATAAGCACGGGCCAAACGATAGAGATTTATGAACTTAGTAATAGTACGCTACATTTTCTATATTGAACCATGATAAGTTGTTGAGAACTTCACAAGAATTTAATATTTATTCTATTTTTGCGGAGTGAAGTTAAGGACTCTGTAAAATTTTCGACACAATTGAGTCTTGACCTAGTTCCCTGACGTTCCTGAATCCCGGAGGCTTTGAGTCCTCCAGTCTTACTATGAAACACCTATTCCGGCACATACCTCCTGAGCGTGTTGGGCTTGCAGGGGAATATGATCACAACGGACTTTCAAAACGTGTGCAAGCAGCACTGAATCAGTCATTTCGCCCAGAGGTCTTGCAAAACCTTAAGGTTCGACAGCGTGGGGCAATGATTGTATTATTGGGCACGATTTCAGACCGGACAGTATTGTCTGCACTGATCCAAGTTGCGATGACTGTGGAAGGAGCGATCGGGGTTGAGGTCAATGGCGTTAACGTTGTTTCCCCAGCTCCTAGGGCTGCTTTACTTCAGTGTGGTGCCTCAGCAGCTGGCTCCACATGGATTTCCCAAGCGGCAAGATAAGCAAACGAGCGTCAACGCAATTTTCAATAAAAGCAGAGCAGAGCGGTTCCGAATTTCCGGAACCGCTCTGCTCCTAAAATTTGTGTGCAGCCCTTGAGCTTACTGATCTGCCCTCCTTTTGTTTATCTACAGGTTTAAGGGTGGGTGGGATTTGTGGTGCTTGACTGTGTGCTCTTGAAAGCTTGATGCAGAAGAGGCGTTGAGTGGATAGGGCGATCGCGCGCTTCCCAAATTCTGGACAGCCTGCCCAGATGTAGGTTCTGCAACTACGAGAACTGCCATTAGGGCATGCAAAACCCTCGAACGGATTGGGAAGGAATCTCTCCCTTTCCCTGCAGCAGTACTCCAAAGTTCCCCATGCCCGCCGGATCGATGAGGGTATGGAGGGCTTCGCGCCGCCCCAGAATATCGCTAATGGTCAGAGATTCATCTGGAGTGAGGGTGGAAACGGCTGCAATGCGATCGCCCATTCCCAGTGCCATCAAAAATAATCCTTGCTGGGTGTACCCTAGCGTTTGCAGGCCGCAGGTTTCTCCCTGACGCTCTAGAGCCGTGAAGTTGGCGTGGGCTGTGATGTCCTGAAGGCCGATATTGACTAAGGGATCATCGTGATGGCGATGCTGGAAGTAGCACTGGAGGGTGCCGCTCCGCCGAGTGGGCAGGTAGTAGCGTTGGGCAGGGTAACCATAGTCGATGGTCAGCACGTAGCCGCGTTGGAGCCGTTGGGCGACGGTTTCCATCCACTCCAAGGCTGCTAAATTGGCCTCTGTGGTATAGCCATCGGGATAGCGAGCGGCGGCAAAATCGATGCTGCTTTGCTCGAAGTAGTGCTGCAAGGCAGGGGTGGAGAGGGGGGCGATCGCCTCTGAAAATGACTGCTTCTCTTCGTCTGGGTTGGAATTTGTAGAGCCTGTTGTGTTAGTTGTATCTGCCAGAGTGACGCAGAGTTCGTGCAGGGCTCCATCCTTCCAGATCACGCGATGGACAGGCAATGCATCAATTAATTCATTGGAAAAGAAGCAGCCTACGATTGAATTCGGCGCAATTTCTTCCCATGTACGCCAGTGCAATCGCCCAAAGGTCTGCACCAGCTTGGCCATGCGTTGCTGTTGCTCTTGGCGCAACGCAGGTGAGTCTTCCACAATCACATAGTCCAATGCCTCAAAGCAGGCGTCATGGTGGCGGTGCAGATAGCGTAAGATGTCGCGCACCAGCAGCCCTTGCCCAGCTCCCATTTCTACCAAAGTGAAGGGATTGGGGTAGTCTAGCAATCGCCACATTTCGGCAAACTGCTCGGCCAACAATTCCCCGAAATCGCTGCCCAAATGGGGTGCCGTGTAGAAATCTCCTGCGCCGCCGATGTTAACCCGATTGGTGGCGTAATAACCGTACTCCGGATCGTAGAGTGCCAGTGCCATGAAATCGGCAAATGGTATCTGATGGTTGGGGCTATCGGCGATGCGCTGAGCAATGCGATCGCACAATTCGCGTTGACCTGGGTCATGTTGGTTTGGGTTGGTTTCCCGCACAGTCATAGCACTTATTCAACTCAATGCTTGAGAACTATCCGTAAGGAAGATTGGCATCAATTCTAAAGTTATGTTAACTTCTATTACAGCACCGTAATTAATACTTGAGGTCATTGAGTCATGGAAAACCAAGAAACGAAGTTTGGATTCACTCAGTTCGCAGAAACCTGGAACGGTCGCCTCGCAATGCTCGGATTTGTAATTGGTGTCACAACTGAAATACTGACAGGTCAGGGTATTCTCTCTCAGCTCGGCATTATGTAGTCTGCGGACTCTCGAATATCTCTTCTAAGTTGCAAAGCGCCCAATTCGGGCGCTTTTTTTTGATGACGTTCATAGAGTTCTGACTCAATCTAATTGTCTATTTACATCGTGTTAATAGTGATCAATCTATAGCGATCGCCCTCTACCAAAATTTAGTCAAATTAAGCACAAAACTTGGCAAGCTTGGGTCTCCAAATTGTTGATTGGATCACTGCGAAGTGTCCCTGAATCCTCCTCCCGCCAAATTTCAACGGCTTTAGCCGATAGGATTCAATAGCTCACTCCGTTGAAGACCACGGCTGCGGTATTCTTTGATCTTGGTTTGGACATCTATAAGGTCTTTGCTGAATGACCCGAGTTCTAGAACAAAGTTTGGGTGAAATGTTTCCCGTTGTTCAGGATTTAAATTGTTCGGGCGATCGCGTCAGAAAATCCTATTGGAGCGAGGATGACTCCACCTCCATGGGCGGTACGCTCCAGGCTCTTCTGCATTAGCACGACACAAACTGTCGAACTGGTCAGACGGGCGTGCTGCGATCGCCTGCAACTGCAGGGTGGAGCCATAACGACATCCGACGAGAGATGCTGGGAAATTTGAACGGAGAGGGGGGGATTCGAACCCCCGTTGGGTTTGACCCCAAAACAGATTTCGAGTCTGCCGCATTCAACCGCTCTGCCACCTCTCCACGGTTGTTGCATTCTATCTTATACCAAGGCTACGAAAGCCAGAACCCGATATTTTTTTGAAACCTTTGTGCCACAGAGGTTTCAAAAAAATATCGGGAGTGGATTTTTTATGGACATTACTCGGCATCGGCAGACAAAAGAGGATAGAAATCGGCATCGGGTGTCCATTGAACGGCACCATCGCGTTCGGTGGAAAACAGGGTGACGGTATGCTGCTGAAACCATTGCTCAAGTGCGGGAGAAAGGGGATGAGTCGAGGCGATCGCCACTTCGGGTTGCACGATGTCTAGCCCAGCCGCCGTTTCCAGTTCCCCAGACCAACAGAGGATATGGGCAGCGGAGAGGCGACCGTTGGCTTGCAATAGGGGCAGTGTATCGGTGTCGAGGGGATCGATGAGGAGCCAGAGGCGATCGCCCACCTGAAATCGCAACACCAGCGGCTCTAGGCTGACCAAGCGCACGGGGGTGGAACCGACCGGAATGGCCTCACCCAGCGGCAGTGGATGAAACCTATCGGCGATGGAAAAATGGGGTTGTACATTGGTTGCGCTTGCTGGAATGTAGAAATTGTGAAGTGGCAGGGCGTGGGTGAGGGTCTGCCACCCGGCATTATCGGCGGGCGGGGAGAAGGAAATCGCCCAATCGACGGCGTTGATGCCCTGTTTTTGCAGAAAAGGGACAACGGTGAATCGAGCATCCTGGGGATTGGGAGTGCCAATAATGCCAACTTCGCCTTGCTTTTGCAAAACGAGGAGGGGGCGATCGCGCGTTGCTAATACCGTCACCTGAAATCGTTGGTTTGTTGCCATCGCTGCAGGAATAGCAACCAGAGCAATACAGAGAACCCCGACCAACCACCAGGAGCGACGCAACCGATGGATGCCTAGAACCAGGACATACAGAGCGTAGAGCGTAATCACTTGGAGGGGGGTAATGGTGCCTGCGGAAAAATTATTGCCGGGGAGGCTGGATACCCATTCGGCTAATCCAATGAGCCCATGGGTAGGGAAATAGAACAGCTTGGCGACCCAACTGCCTAGCGTTATGGAGAAAAAACCAAGGAGCGCTGCGATCGCACTACCGGCGCTAATCAGCGTGATGAGGGAGGATGTGACCACGTTCAAGCCAATACTGTAGGGAGACATGACCCCGAATACATGTAGCTGCAGCGGCAATGTCCAGATGTAGGCGGCAAGGGGGACAGCAATCAGGGAGGCGATCGCCACGGGCATCCAATCCAGTCGGCGCATCAGGGCAGGAACGGTGACCAGCAAGGCCAGGGTTGCCACAAAGCTAAGCTGAAACCCTAAATCCCATACCCAAAGTGGGTTCATTGCCAAGAGGACTACAGCTGCTAGCAGCAGCGAACCAAAGGGATTGACCTTGCGCTCAGACACGGTGGCCAGCAAGACGGCACAGCCCATCAACCCCGCTCGCATGACCGAAGCTTCCAATCCCGTCAATCCAATGTAAAGAGCCAGAGTTCCCACGCATATGCCGACCCGCAGTCCTGTGCCGAGGGACTGGGTGAGCCACAGCATGATGCCGACCAAGAGGGAAACCTGGAATCCGGACGCGGCTAGCGCATGGGCTAAGCCCACATTGGCAAATGCATCCTTAACGGGAAACGGCACATCAACGCCGCCTTTGCCCAGTAGCATAGCGCTCATCAGCGGACCTGCGGGGACGCCCAGTCCGGTGACATGGGTGCGAACGATGCGCTGCCGAATGTTCCAAAGCCAGTGTTGAAGAGGGTGAAGGAGGTTTTGGACGGGCGATCGCTTGCCCACAAACCGCCCTTCGTTTTCAGGGAAAGACACCCGTTCTCCACCCAAACCGACAAAAATACCTTGCTGCGCCAAGTAGGCTTGGAAGTCGAATCCTCCAGGATTATCTGCAGGTTGGGGCGCATACAGTCGTCCCCTGATGCTCACCAGTTGTCCTGGATACACCCCAGTTCCCCAGAGCAAGGGGATGGTCACATATGCCTGCCCTGTTGTTGCAGCCACAAAGGGCAAGGGTGTTCCATCTTGAGGTTGTTGAGTGCCTGAAATTTGAAAGGCTTTGAGTTGAAATTGCAGCTTTTGGCTGCGGGTCAAACGCGGGCTGGTTTCTACGAATCCCAATACCTCGACGTGAGAGGGCAAATTCTCGTGAGTGAGCCAGTGGCTGAGATCGCTGGCAGCGGGAACTGGGTGTCAAAGATCAGATAAAATGTCACGGCGCGATCATTTATCTTGTCATTATTCCTCGCCCACGAAATACGCTATTCTTTGCTGCGTAGGGCTTAGCGCCATTCTCAATAAGAAATTCAGTTTGATCC